>NZ_JBIGLT010000033.1:0-521 GCF_043658315.1 Variovorax sp. VaC1
GAGCCCGGTTAGCTCAGTCGGTAGAGCATGAGACTCTTAATCTCAGGGTCGTGGGTTCGAGCCCCACATTGGGCGCAGAGCTTAAGTTTTAGAGCTGTCTTTGGCAGTGGTTCCAATTCAATGGTATTGTATGCCTAGTTTAAAATACAATTCGTATGAATTTGTCAAACAAGGCAGCGGGATCATGACGGTGCATTTGTATGTGGTCATACTTCCTACAAGACATTCTCAGGTACGCCATGAGATGTCAAACACAAAGGTTCTACATTCCATTGACCTGTTCTGCCTATAGTACACAATTTCATTTAAAGATGTTGTCCAACTCATTTAGTTGTTCTTCAATTGAGAAATTTGTGAAATTAGATGCATGAAATTAGCGCAAGCATAATGTACCCCAAAACAACAGCCTTCTTTCTCGAAATCTCCGCTCTGAAAGAACAAAAAGAGCCCGGTTAGCTCAGTCGGTAGAGCATGAGACTCTTAATCTCAGGGTCGTGGGTTCGAGCCCCACATTGGGCGCA
>NZ_JBIGLT010000026.1:0-955 GCF_043658315.1 Variovorax sp. VaC1
GATGTGCAGGTGGTGAGGTCCTTAGGGATTGATCTGCATGCGGGTTGAGAAAAAAGTCCTCGAAAGTTGACGGTGCTTGAAAAAGCAGTGCATAATCGAAGGCTTCGCTGAAACAGCTTCAGCGTCTTGCGATGAAAGTTGCGAGGTGCTGAAAGAAGTTGAAGAAAGCGAAAATAGTTTGATGAGACTTTAAAAGTCGTGTTAGACTAGCAGGCTACGCTGAAACAGCTTCAGCGTCTCGCAATGAAGATTGCGGGGTGCTAAAAAAGAAGATGTTGAAAGCGAAAAAAGTTTGACGATACTTAAAAAATCGTGTTAGACTACAAGGCTTCGCTGATCGCAGCAAGCAAGACGAAGTAAGCGAAAAGTTGCTTCGGTGATCGTTAAAAATTTACAGCCGATAAGCGTGGGCGTTTGAAGGTAATTGCGTAAGTTCTTCGGAACAAGTCGCAAGACTTAAAAACGCTCATGAGAATAGAAGTGAAGTTCACTTCAATTCCGTTTTTATGAGTTGCTCGAAAGAGCGAAAAAATCAAGATCGAACTATAGAGTTTGATCCTGGCTCAGATTGAACGCTGGCGGCATGCCTTACACATGCAAGTCGAACGGCAGCACGGGAGCAATCCTGGTGGCGAGTGGCGAACGGGTGAGTAATACATCGGAACGTGCCCAATCGTGGGGGATAACGCAGCGAAAGCTGTGCTAATACCGCATACGATCTACGGATGAAAGCAGGGGATCGCAAGACCTTGCGCGAATGGAGCGGCCGATGGCAGATTAGGTAGTTGGTGAGGTAAAGGCTCACCAAGCCTTCGATCTGTAGCTGGTCTGAGAGGACGACCAGCCACACTGGGACTGAGACACGGCCCAGACTCCTACGGGAGGCAGCAGTGGGGAATTTTGGACAATGGGCGAAAGCCTGATCCAGCCATGCCGCGTGCAGGATGAAGGCCTT
>NZ_JBIGLT010000003.1:0-987950 GCF_043658315.1 Variovorax sp. VaC1
CAGGCGTGCCGCGGCGTCGCGCGAGGCCTGCGCCACGAGCACCTGGCGACCTTCCTCGTGCAGGCCGATCATGTCGATGTGATGCAGGCATTCCTGTGCATGGACGGATGCGGCGGGCGGGATCTCCAGTTGCCAGTTGGCGGCTTCGGATGTGGCCTCGGATGCGCGCGTGACCCTCAACTGCATGCGCAGCGCGTCGTGACGCTCCAGCAGCGCCTGCAGCGCGCTCACCAGGTGCGCCTTCTGCATGTCCGCGGGCACCTGCAGCAGCATCGACTGGTTGAAGCGATCGATGGGGCCACCGCGCTCGCGCAGCCAATGCACGATGGGCGTCGGCGGGACGGCGCCCACGGCGACATCGGTGTCCACGCTGCGCGTGTCCGGCGCGGCCGCGACAGTGGCGAGCGCGGCGATGCTCTGGTGCTGGAAGACGTTGCGCGGGGTGATGACCAGGCCGGCCTTGCGTGCACGGCTGACCAGCAGGATGGAGCTGATGCTGTCGCCGCCCAGGTCGAAGAAGTTGTCGTCGATGCCCACCTGGGGCAGGCGCAGGACCTCGGCGAAGAGGGTGGCCAGGGTCTGCTCCTGGGGAGTGCGCGGTGCGCGGATGCTGCGTGGCGTGAAGTCGGGCGCGGGCAGGGCCTTGCGGTCGAGCTTGCCGTTGGGCGTCAGGGGCAGGGCATCGAGCACGACGAGGGCTGCGGGGACCATGTGGTCGGGCAGATCGGTGGAGAGGGCGCGGCGCAGGGCTGCGGTGTCGATGGCGGCATCTGCCACGACATAGCCCACCAGTTGCCTGTGTCCTGGTGCGTCCTCGCGCGCGATGACAGCGGCCTGAGCGACACCAGACTGCCGAGAGAGGGCCGCCTCGATCTCACCGAGCTCGATGCGGAACCCCCGGATCTTGACCTGCTGGTCGGCGCGCCCGAGGAAGTCGAGCACGCCATCGGTTCGCCAGCGCGCCAGGTCGCCGGAGCGGTACATGCGGCTGCCCGGCGGGCCGAAGGGGTTGGCCACGAAGCGCTCGGCGCTCAGGCCCGGGCGCTGGAGGTAGCCGCGCGCCAGGCCCGTGCCCGCGATGTACAGCTCGCCGGGCACGCCCGCGGGCACCGGCTGCAGTGCCGCGTCCAGCACATACATCTGCGTGTTCCAGATCGGACGCCCGATCGGAACCGAGGTGGCTTCCTCATTGGCGTCACAGGCCCAGAACGTGACGTCCACGGCCGCCTCCGTCGGGCCGTACAGATTGTGCAAAGGGCTCGCCAGGGTGCGATGGAACTGGGCTTCCAGCTCCTTGGGCAAGGCCTCGCCGCTGCAGATGACCCGTGTCAGGGATGTGCAGGCCGATGCCGCAGGTTCCTGGACGAAGGCCTGCAGCATCGAGGGCACGAAGTGCGCTGTCGTGATCTGCCGGGCGAGGATCAGTTGCGCCAGATAGGCCGGGTCCTTGTGCCCGTTGGGCTTGGCGATGACGAGTGCGGCGCCTTCGATCAAGGGCCAGAAGAACTCCCACACGGAGACGTCGAAGCCCGCGGGCGTCTTCTGCAGCACGCGGTCATGCGCGCGCAACTGGTAGGCCGACTGCATCCACGCCAGGCGGTTGACGATGGCGGCTTCGCAGACCACCACGCCCTTGGGTCTTCCGGTGGAGCCGGAGGTGTAGATGACGTAAGCGGGGTTGGCGGAGCGCAGCGGCCGGACGCGGTCGCGGTCGGTGGGGTTGGCAAGGGGCGCTGAGGCCAGCTGCGCGATGAGGGCGGGCTCGTCCAGGCACAGGGTGGGCACGCCCGGAGGCAGCATCGCTGCGGTGGCGCGGTTGTTGATCATGCAGACCGGCGCGGCATCCTCCAGCATGAACGCCAGGCGGTCCTTGGGATAGTCCACATCCAGGGGGACGTAGGCGGCGCCGGCCTTCAGGATGGCCAGGAGGCTGACCACCAGCTCCAGGGAGCGAGGCAGGGCCAGAGCCACGAAGCTCTCGGGGCCGACGCCCTGGGCGATCAGGTGATGGGCCAACTGGTTGGCGCGGGCATTGAGTTGGCCGTAGGTCAGCGAGGTGTCCTCGAAGACCAGGGCGGTGGCGTCTGGCGCGCGCGCCACCTGCTGCTCGAAGAGCGCGGGCAGGGTCGCCTCGGGCACGGGGTGGGCGGTGTCGTTCCATGCAAGCAGGATCTGCTCGCGTTCCTGGGGCTGCAGGATCGGGATGCCCCCGATGGGCTGCGAGGGATCGGCTGCGATCGCATGGAGCACCTGCTGCAGCCGCGCTACCAACTGCTCGACTGTCGTGCGGTCAAACAGGTCTGTCGCGAATTCGAGCCGTCCCGAGATGCCTTGCGGTGTGCCATCCTTGCTGCGCTGCTCCCACAGCTCGAACGACAGGTCGAACTTGGCGGTGTTCAGCACGATGGGTTCGGCCGTCGCTTCCAGCCCCGGCAGCGTGAAGCTGGCGAGGGTGTGGTTCTGCAGCACCAGTGACACCTGGAACAGCGGATGCCGCGCCATCGAGCGCGATGGGTTGAGCACCTCCACCAAACGCTCGAACGGCAGGTCCTGGTGCGCATAGGCACCCAGGTTGGTCTGGCGTACACGCGCCAGCAACGCATGGAAGCTGGGATCGCCCGAGGTGTCCGTGCGCAGCACCAGCGTGTTGACAAAGAAGCCCACGAGGTCGTTCAACGCTTCGTCGGTGCGCCCGGCGATAGGGCTGCCCAACGGGATATCGGTGCCTGCGCCCAGGCGGGTGAGCAAGGTCGCCAGTGCCGCTTGCAGCACCATGAACAGGCTGGCCTGCCCTTCGCGCGCGAGTGCCAGCAGACCTTTGTGCAGGTCGGCGTCGATCTGGAACGCGATCCGTTCGCCGCGATAGCTGGCCACGGCGGGCCGCGGCCTGTCGGTGGGCAGTGTCAGTTGCTCGGGCAGGCCGGCGAGCGCGCGCTGCCAATAGGCCAACTGGCCGGTGATGACGCTGTCGGTATCGCACTCGCTGCCCAGCAAGGCGTGCTGCCAGAGCGTGTAGTGGGCGTACTGCACCGGCAGCGGTGCCCAGGCCGGTGGCTGGCCCTGTACACGCGAGGCGTAGGCCTGCGACAGATCGCGCGCCAGCGGCGCGAGCGACCAGCCGTCGCTGGCAATGTGGTGGCACATCAGCAGCAGCACGTGCGCTTGTGCATCCAGCCGCTCCTCGTCCAGATGGAACAGCCAGGCGCGAAATGGAATCTCGCTGTCCAGCTGGAAGCAATGAGCGGTTGCTTCGGCGAGCCGTTGTGTAAGCTCTGCTTCCGTTGCCTGCTGCACACGCAGCACGGGATGGGCATCAGCGGGCGCCAGAATGCGCTGCGATGGCGTGGCGTCTTCCGTGCCCGCGAAGACGGTGCGCAGGCTCTCGTGGCGGTTGGTCAGGTCACTCAGTGCCAACGTCAGCGCCGCATCGTCGATCCGGCCCTTCAGGCGCAGGGCCAGCATCACGTTGTAGGTGGGCGCGGGGCCATCGATCTGGTGAAGGAGCCAGAGGCGCCGCTGCGCGAAGGACAGGGGAATGGATGCGGGCCGCGTCATCGGCCGCAAGACCGCGCGGGCCGCGCGTGCCCCGAGGAGCCGATGGGTCAGCTGTGCGACTGTCGGCACCTCGAAGAGGGCCCGGATGGCGAGCTCGACGCCCAGCACCGAGCGGATGCGGCTCACCAGCTTGGTGGCCAGCAGCGAGTGGCCGCCAAGGTCGAAGAAGTTGTCGTCGATGCCCACCTGTGCGAGGCCGAGGATCTCCGCGAAGAGCGTCACCAGGATCTCTTCCTGCGGTGTGCGCGGCGCACGCATGCTCTGCGGTGTGAAGTCCGGCGCGGGCAGGGCCCTGCGGTCGAGCTTGCCGTTGGGGTTGAGCGGCAGGCGATCGAGCACCACGATCGCCGCAGGCACCATGTAATCGGGCAGTTGCAAGGCCAGCGTGCGACGCAGGAGTTGCGGATCCAGCGGCAGCGTTTGCTCGGCGACCACATAGCCCACAAGTTGCTTCTGCCCGGGTCTGTCCTCTCGTGCAACGACTGCGGCTTGGGTCACGCCGGGCAGGCGCGTGAGTGCCGCCTCGACCTCGCCGGGCTCGATGCGAAAGCCCCGGATCTTGACCTGCTGGTCGGCGCGCCCGAGGAAGTCGAGCACACCGTCGGGGCGCCAGCGCGCCAGGTCACCGGGGCGGTACATGCGGCTGCCCGGCGGGCCGAAAGGGTTGGCCACGAAGCGCTCGGCACTCAGGTGCGGCCGCCGCAAGTAACCGTAAGACAGGCCTGCGCCCGCCACGTACAGTTCGCCCGCCACACCCACGGGCACGGGCTGCAGCAGCGCGTCCAGTACGTACACTTGGGTGTTCCAGATCGGGCGTCCGATCGGCACGTCGTTCTTGCCGACGCGCGCGAAGAGGCTGTCGCCAGTGGCTTCCGAGAAGCCGTAGAAGTTCAGCAGCTGCGATTGCGGCAGGACTTTCTCGAAACGGCTTGCCAGCTCATTCGTCAGCACCTCGCCACTCACGATCCAGAGGCGGCAGCCTCCCAGCCGCGATGCATCGTAGTGCTCGAGCAAGTGGGCCAGCAGGCTGGGAACCAGCGTGATGCGGTCGATCCGGTGGTGCTCGATCAGGTCGACAAGGTCGTCTGGCGTCTTGACGGCCTGCGGGCCGGCCATGACCAGCGGGGCGCCAAACAGCAGTGGCCCGAGCATCTCTGTGCTGCCGTCGAAGAAGGCGATGGAGCTCTTGGCGATGGAAGCCTTGCCCGGTTCGTAAGGGCGCGTCTCGTGCATCCAGCACAGGCGATTGATCACGCCGGCATGCGGGCCCGTCACGCCTTTGGGCCGGCCGGTGGAGCCGGAGGTGTAGACGACGTAAGCGGCGCTGGTTGCCTTGAGTGGGCGCGTGCGATGGCGGTCAGTGGGATCGGTGTCTGGCGCCGCCGCGAGCTCGGCGGCGAACGCGGGGGCGTCCAGGCATAGCGCGGGTGTGCTCTCGGGTAGCCCGCTGGCGGTGGCCGTATCGCTGACCATGTAGAGCGCTGCGGCGTCTTCCAGCATGAAGGCCAGGCGCTCCTTCGGATAGGACACGTCCAGCGGCACGTAGGCGGCACCTGCCTTGAGTATGGCCAGCAGCCCGCACACCATTTCGATGGAGCGAGGCAAGGCCAGGGCGACGAAGTTCCCTGGACCCGCGCCCCGGGCGATCAGGCAATGAGCCAGCCGGTTGGCGCGTGCATTGAGCTCGCGATAGCTGAGCGCGATGTTCTCGAAGACGAGAGCGGTCACGTCCGGCGTGCGCGCGACTTGCAGCTCGAAGAATGCGGGCAGCGTAGCCTCCGGCACGGAGCGCGTGGTGTCGTTCCAGCCGCGCAGGATTTGCGTGCGCTCTTCGGGCTGCAGGATGTCGATGCGGCCGATGGACTGCGAGGGATCGGCCACGATGGCCTGCAGCACGCGCTGCAGCCGTGCGGCGAGCTGCTCGACCGTGGCGGGGTCAAACAACTCCGTGGAGAACCCGATGCGGCCCGCCATGCCGCTCGGCGCGTTTTCCTTGTCGCGCTGCTCCCGCAACTCGAACGACAGATCGTACGTACCGGCGATCGATTCCATCGACTTTGCACCGATGGTGACGAGTCCCGGAAGCGTGAAGCTGGCACGCGCATTGTTCTGCAGCACCAGCGCTACCTGGAAAAGGGGGTGACGCGCCATCGAGCGCGTGGGATTGAGCACCTCCACCAGCCGCTCGAACGGCAAGTCCTGGTGCGCGTAGGCCCCCAGGTTGACAGCTCGAACCCGGGCCAGCAGTTCGCGAAAGTCCGGGTTGCCGGACGTGTCCGTGCGCAACACCAGCGTGTTGAGGAAGAAGCCCACGAGGTTGTCGAGGGCCTCGTCGGTGCGCCCTGCGATCGGGCTGCCCAATGGAATGTCGGTGCCTGCGCCCATGCGGGTGAACAGCGCCGCGAGCGCAGCCTGCAGCACCATGAAGAGGCTGGCCTGACCTTCGCGCGCCAGTGCCAGCAGCCGTCGGTGTAGATCGGCGTCGAGCTGGAACGCGACAGTCCCGCTTGCATGCGAAGAGACGGATGGGCGCGGCCTGTCCGTGGGCAACTCCAGTTGGTCGGGCAGGTCGGCAAGTGTCTGCTGCCAGTACCCCAGTTGCCTTGCAATGAGGCTGTCTGGATCGGTCTCGCTGCCCAGCAGGTCGTGCTGCCAGAAGGTGTAGTCGGCGTACTGCACGGGCAGGGGATTCCAGGCCGGCGCATTGCCCTCGCAGCGTGCGGCATACGCTTCGGAGAGGTCGCGCGCCATCGGCGCCCACGACCATCCGTCGCAGGCGATGTGGTGGCACAGCAGCAGCAGCACGTGTTGCCCGTTGTCCAGATGGAACAGCCAGGCGCGAAATGGGATCTCGCCGTCCAGCCTGAAACCGTAGGCCGAGGCCTGCTCGATCTGCTGGGCGAGCGTGGCCTCCGAGGCATCTTCAACTTGCAGCACGGGGCGCGCCGCCTCGGGCGGAAGAACGCGCTGCTCGGGCGCCTGCGCCCCTTCCAGGAAAACGGTGCGCAGGCTTTCATGGCGTGCCACCAGGTCGGCCAGCGCGGCCGCCATCGCGGTGTCGTCCATGCGTCCTTCGAAACGAACGGCCGTCGGGACGTTGTAGGTCGGCGTGGGTCCGTCAATCTGGTAGAGGAACCACAGCCGTCGTTGCGCAAAGGACAGGGGAATCATGAAAGGTTCCGAACTGAATGATGAGTGGTGCCGGCAGAGGGTGCCGATGGACGGGGCCCTGGCAAGCGGCGCTTGAGGCAACGCTGCGAGATACCCCCGAGGCCAGCCGTCAGAGGCTGTTGTCGTACCGGACCGAAGGCTGCGGGAGCTTGTTGCTTTGCCGCGTTGGCCGCAACGCCGTCCGCGCCTTGGGCGCGGTGGCCAATTTGCCGGCCAGCCTCGCCACGCTCGAAGCTTCGAACAGGGTGTGGATGCCGATCTCGACACCCATCGTCGTACGGATGCGGTTGATCAGCCGCGTCGCCAACAGCGAATGGCCGCCCAGGTCGAAGAAGCTCTCTTCCGCGCCGACCTGTGGAAGCCCAAGAATCTCCGCGAAGAGCCGCGCCAGGGTTTCTTCTTGCGGCGTGCTTGGAGCGCGACCGGTCTGCGGTGCGATATGAGGCGCCGGCAGGGCCTTGCGGTCCAGCTTGCCGTTCGGCATCAGGGGCAACGCGTCCAGCCAGACGTAGTGCGAGGGCACCATGTGCTCGGGCAACGAAGCCGCGAGATGAGCGTGCATTTCCGCCGCCTCTGGCGCCGGACCCGTGCGCGACTTCTTCATGACCGTCGCCAGATGCGGCAGGTTGCCAAGCACCTGGTCCGCGGCGACGCCGAAATCGATCAGGCATGCGAACTCGTCGACGCCGATCTTTTCGAGCTTCCGCACCAGGTTCAGGCAGGTCTCGGGGCCGCCGATCAGGGACGAGGTGCCGAAGTACCGGCGGACTGCGGCTTCGATCAGTTGCTCGGCATCGACGTCTCCGATCGCCTTGTTCGCAATGTCTCCTCCCAGGTCTTGCGAGACGCTCTTACGCAGCTCCGTGTGCGAGCGGAAGTATTGAAGCATCGGCTCGTGCGCCAGTTGGCGAGCCGTTTCATCGTCCGGGCCCACGAAGGTATGCAGCATGAGCACCACTTTGCGCGAGTCGGGATCAAAGCCGTTGGCACGCAGCGCCTCGCGGTAGATCCGTATGTTCTCGGTGAGCTCCGGCACCGTGAGGCTCAAGAGCGCGGTCAGCACGTTCGCGCCCATGCGGCCCGCAGCTTCGAAGGTTGCCGGACTGCGGGTGGCGGTGATCCAGACCGGTAGCTCGGGTTGGACGGGCTTGGGCTGCAGCTTCAACTGCGTCTCGTGCCCGATACCGTTGCGGGCGCTCATCGTGCCGCCGCGCCAGAGTTCGCGCACCTGCTGCACGCCGTCCAGCATGACCTGGTAGCGGTTGGCGTAGTTGTCAGGAGCGAAGACAAAGTCTTCCGGCACCCAGCCCGAAGCGAAAGCGATGCCGACCCGGCCGCGCGACAGATGATCGACCACCGACCATTCCTCGGCAACCCGCAAAGGGTGATGCAACGGCAGCACCACGCTGCCCGCGCGCAGCTGAATGCGTTCAGTGACCATCGCCAGCGCTGCGCTCAGCACCGACGGATTGGGAAATGCCGCGGCGACTTTCGTGAAGTGCCGCTCCGGTGTCCAAACCGCCGAAAAACCGTTCTTGTCCGCGAACTTGGCGCCTTCGACATACAGCCGGTAGAGCTCACCGTCCGGGTCCTGATTGGCATCGGCGAAATAAAAAAGACCAAACTCGGGGGCACGCGATCGAGCAGGCATCGCTGCCGGGTCCGCCACGAGGTACGCGACCAGGCGTTTGCCGCCGGCGCCGTCCTCGCGCGCGATCACCGAAGCCTGGTTCACCAGGGGGTGCTTGACGAGTTCAGCCTCGATCTCGCCCGGTTCGATTCGGAAGCCGCGCAGTTTCACCTGATGATCCGCGCGGCCGAGGTAGTCGAGCACGCCTTCGCGGTCGAGGCGCCAGCGCACAAGGTCGCCAGTGCGGTACATCCGCTCTCCTGGCGCACCGAATGGGTTGGCCACGAAGCGCTCGGCGCTGAATGCGGGACGGTTCAGGTAGCCGCGGGCAAGCCCCGCACCTGCGACATACAGTTCGCCGGCAGTTCCTGCTGAAACCGGATTGAGCATGGTGTCCAGAACGTAGACCTGGACCCCTGAAATCGGCGAGCCAATCGGGACGCTGGACGTGGCGCTGTCGCCAGTTTCTGCGTTGATCCAGCCCGCGGCATCCCAGAACTCCGAGGTGCCGTACAGATTGACCAGCAAGGCATTCGGCAAGGTCTTCCTGAATTGGCCGGCCAGGTCCGGTGTCAGCGCTTCGCCGCCACACGACCAATATTGCAAATCCGGGAGGCGCTGGCCGAGGTCACGGTTGCCATCGAGCATGGCCTGCAGCAGTGAAGGCACAAGTACTATTCGCGTGACTTTTTCCGCGGCCAGCAGGTTTATCAGCCCGTTCACATCTTTGCTCAGGGCTGGTGGCACCACCACGATGCGATGGCCCGCAAAAAGAGGCGTCAGTACTTCCCAGACGAAATCGATGAAATTGTGTGTGGTCCTTTGGGCGTAAACCGTTTGGCTGTCAGCCGTATGCACGTCCCATTGCAATCTGTTGAGCAGCGCTTTGGACGTTCCGGCGACCCCTTTGGGTTTTCCGGTCGAACCCGATGTGTAAAGTACATAGGCGATATTGAGAGGGGCAAGCGGCTGAGTGCGTTCCGCATTGCCGGGGTTGGTTGCCTTGGATGCCGACAGCCTATCGATCAACGCAGGGTCATCAAGAAGCAATATCTGTGGTTTTGGGGAGCCAAATTTTCCAATTTCAGTTGAAATTGAAATAATGCACCTCGGGTTGGCATCCTCCAGCATGAATTTGAGGCGCTCTTGCGGATATTCGGTATCCAGCGGCAAATATGCGGCACCCGACTTGAAAATGGCCAATAGGCTGATTATCAGCTGCGGTGAACGGGGTAGGGCCAGTCCGACAATGCTCTCCGGTCCAATACCAAGAGAAATTAGGTGATGTGCAAGGAGATTGGATTGATTGTTCAGTTGCTCGTAGCTGATGGCCTCTGATTGAAATGAAATTGCCGGAGCCCATGGTGTCTTGGCCGCTTGACGCTCGAACAACTCCGGGAGCATCAAATCCGGGTCCGATGCGCGATCACCGTTCCAGTTGAAAAGAATCTTGCGGCGCTCCGCCGCATTTAAAATTTCAATTTTTCCTACTTGGAAAAAAAGGTCTGCAGAAATTTCCTCGATGAAGCGAAGTAATCGATTTTGATGTGTTTCCAAATCACCCATGGAATAGGTGTTCGGATTTGCAGTGCAGTAGATGTCAACGCCACTGTCTTGATCTACAAAGAATGAGAACGAAATATCGGATGCAGAGCGTGCCGACGTGTTGTACGATTTTGAAGAAAATCCCGCAAATTGAAGCCCCTGCTTGAATGGCATCACATTGATGACCGGGCCAAAATCACTGCCATATCCCCGGATTTTTTTCGCATCCAGATAAAGCCGTGACGCAGGGTATCTTTGGTGAGGGAGGATGTGCTTTATTTCCTCGTTCACAATTCGCACGATGTCTCGAATTGTCATATCCGTAGAGATCGACAAGTGCATCGGCAAGGTGTTGGACATCATGCATGGGATCAGTTCCGTTTCTGCGGACCGTCCCGAAACAGGCAGCGCGATCGAGAGCTCACCTGCCCCCGTTGTTCGGTACAAATAGGCTGCAACAGCGCCGATCAACGCACGGGTCAACGAAGTACCACAGTCTTGTGCAATTCCTGAGAGTGCGGTGATCGTTGCACTTTCGATGCGGCATGTGCGCCGCACCGGTAACCTGGAGAACTCCCGGCTGCTGCCACCAAATCGAACTGGTTCTGGAAGGCGTGACAAATAGTCCTGCCAGAACTTGCGGTCTGACTCAAAGGAACTGGAAGAAAGATATGCCTCTTCGGTGTCCAGAAGTTGGCTCAGTGGTGCGAACCATGGCTTTGGAGTTTCGTGGCCACCAGCCATTGCCGTATAAAGCTCCGCCACCCTTCGGGCGATCAGCGAATAGCCAAAACCGTCGACGATGATATGGTGATAAAGCTGATGCCAAGCGAAACGGTTGGTCGCCAGCTTGATCAGGCAAAACGAAAACAACCCCGAGTCAGTCGGCGAGCGCTGCTGCTCCATCCTTTGAGATATCGCATCGCACATGGAGCGATGAGGGTCTGTTTCACTGCTGAAGTCAACGAAATAAATAAGGTCTTCGAGGGGGCGTTTTTCAATGGCCTGCCGCGGCCCCGCGTCTTTTTCAAAGAAAATGGAGCCCAGGGCTTCGCTCTCGTTTGCAACGATTTTCAAACACTTCAGGAACAACTCGGAATCTACGGGGCCAGATATTTCGATGAACTCACCCACATTGTGGGACGGCTCGCTGGAGTAGAACTGACGCTCGAACCAAATGCCAAGTTGCGCGAAAGACAAAGGCCAATCGATATGGGGCGAGACCATGTAGTCGAATCCTGTGGATTATTTGGTACGAGCAGGCCGGATAGGTTATTTGGTACTTGGAGGGAGCTTCCTCCCAAGCACCTGCCGCGCCTGTACGCGGTCTTTTCCCACTATGAAGGGGGCAATCGTGTCTTGCTATTTTGGCGCAGCCATCGCCGCGGCCAGGCTCCGAGGCCGCATATCCGTCCAGTTGGCCTCAATGAATTCGAGGCACTCCGCTTTTTTTGCCGGGCCATGAGTGCTTTTCCAGCCTGCGGGAATTTCAATAGACGTCGGCCAAATTGAATGTTGATTTTCGTCGTTGACCAAGACGTGATAGGAGGCTTCGCTGCTTTCAAAAGGATTTGTCATGAAGATTTCGTTTTCGTCAGGCTGGCAAACGGTATAGAAACTTGGCCGCAGCGCTCATGAAAGAGCTCGTGTACTGAGTTGGGTAACATTCAAACACGAAGTTTGCCAATGTACAATGCGAACTTATTTCTTAAGTTTTTGTATTAATGTTGCGGTAAAGGGTATGAAAGTACCGAAATGAATTAACTTTCAGGTGTGGCAATTCTTTTGAATTAGTTTTTGATGTTTTAGACGCGCGCAATCGGTTCGGCCATGAAGATGGGGCCGAAGCGTGGGCCGAAGGGGCGTCGGGGACGCTTGTCGGACAAGGTCCGACGACTGCCAGGGCGGTCAGCGCGCGTGCGTGGCGCCGCCGTCGACGATCAGGGTGGAGCCGACGACGTAGTCGCCGGCACGCGATGCCAGATAGACAGCTGCGCCCGCGATATCTTCCGGGTCACCGATGCGGCCAAGCGGAATGTAGGCTGCGACTTCGTCTGCGTGGTCGCGCGCCGTTTTGTTCAGATCTGTGGCAAACGCTCCAGGAGCGATGGCGCTCACGACAATGCGCTCGGGTGCGAGCCGCAGAGCCATCAGCCGGGTGAGCTGTATCAGCCCCGCCTTGCTGGCGGCGTACGAATAGATTTCTCTCGGACTGACCGAAATGCCGTCCACCGAAGCGATGTTGATGACTTTTGCAAGGCCCACGGTCGTCGCCTTGCGAAGCAGGGGCGTCAGGATCTGCGTCAGAAAGAATGGTGTCTTGACGTTCAGGTCCATCACCTTGTCCCAGCCGCTTTCGGGAAAACTGTCGTAGGGTGCGCCCCAGGCGGCTCCAGCGTTATTGACGAGGATGTCGAGTGTGTTTTCGTGCTTCGTGTACGCATCGGCAAGTGCTTGGGCGCCTTCGATCGTCGACACGTCGGCGGGCAGCGAAACGCAAGGGCCGAATTCCGACAGTTCTTTGGCGGCACGATCGCAGGACTCAGCACCTCGCGCCGATATATAGACCCGAGCGCCCTGGATCAGGTAGGCCTGCGCGATCATCCGGCCAATACCACGCGAGCCACCGGTGACGAGTGCGGCGCGGCCCTTGAGAGAGAACAGATTCGCGAGGTTCATTGAGACTTTCTTTCTGGGGTTGAGGCGCGCTGTTGCCAAACCTTGGAGATGCGGGTTCGGGAAAAATACAGGAAGAAAAAGGCACTCATCGAGCATCAGCGTCGGTCATCTGATGAAGCATTCAAATCAGGGCAGATACCTTGTTGCGCGAGCACCTCCGCACGCGTGCCACGCTCTATTCAAGCATGAGAGTCTTGTGCGCGTCGACCACCGTCGACAGGCTGTGTGCAGGCATAGGGAAGGTGTTGGCGAGGAGCAGCGCCAGTTCCACAAGCGGGCCGCATTCGAGACGAGTACCCGCGCGCCGCATGTTCCGTTGATCGACCGTTGGTGATTTGCTCATGCATCACCACAGCCTCGGCCTGTTGCCGGAGAAGCGCATTTCTCGTAACCCGCTGCGCGCATAAATCGGGATACTGTGCGCTGCCAATCACAGGCAGGAGACGAGACACATGAAAAGAAGAAACCTGCGCCCCGCATCGCGGCGCGCGTTAAGCCAAAGGCATTCCATCGCAGCTGTTGCGTTCGCGGCCCTCGTGGCTCTCACGCTCGCCGGCTGCGCATCGGGGCCTCCCGACAAGGGGACGACACCGCAGCGCCCCTCCTCATCCTTCGCGGTGCCGGGGCTGGAGAAACCGGCCGAGGTGCTGGTCGACCGCTGGGGCGTGCCGCACCTTTACGCGGGCACGTTGTACGACGCCTTCGTGGCGCAGGGCTTCATCGCCGCGCGCGACCGGCTGTGGCAGATGGACCTGTGGCGCAAGCGCGGCCTCGGCGAGATGGCGAAAGACTTCGGCCCCGCCTGGGTCGAGAGCGACCGCGCCGCGCGTGCCGTGCTCTACCGCGGCGACATGTACCGCGAGTGGCTGGCCTACGGCTCCGACGCCAAGCGCGTGGCCGAGGCCTTCACGGCCGGTGTCAACGCCTACGTGGCGCAGGTGCGTGCGCAACCCGCGCTGCTGCCGCCCGAGTTCGCGCTGCTGGGCTACCAGCCGGCGACGTGGTCGCCCGAAGACGTGGTCCGCATCCGGCACCACGGGCTCACGCTCAACTTCACGTCGGAGATCGAACGCGCCCGCGCCTTCTGTGCCGGCGGGCCCGGCATCAAGGCCGACTGGCTGCGCCGCGAGCTCGATCCGCCGGTCACGCCGCGCGTGCCGCCGGGGCTCGACCCTTGCAACATTCCGGCGGCCGAGCTGCGCGCCGCCTACATGCGGGCGACCGAGTCGCCGCAGTTCACCAAGGCCAACACGCGGCTCGCCGGAGCGGTGGCGCTGGTGCCGGGCAGCGCCGAGTCCATCGAGGCAAGGCGCATCGAGGAGGAAGAGCAGCGGCAACAACAAGCCGCGCAAGGCGATCCGACCGGCGCGTACGGCAGCAACAACTGGGTCATCGCGCCGAAGCTCACGGCCACGGGGCGGCCCATCCTCGCCAACGATCCGCACCGCGCCCACAGCGCGCCGAGCCTGCGCTACATGACGCACCTGAGCGCGCCGGGCATGGACGCCATCGGCGCGGGCGAGCCCTTCCTGCCGGGCCTGTCGATTGGGCACAACGGCACCATCGCCTTCGGCCTCACGCGCTTCTACATGGACCAGGAAGACCTGTACGTGTACCAGCTCAACCCGCGCAACCCCGAGGAGTACCGCTACCAGGGCCGTTGGGAGCCTATGACGCGCGTCACCGAGCGCATCACGGTCAAGGGCGAGAGCACGCCACGCGAGGTGGTCAACACCTTCACGCGCCATGGGCCGGTGCTGCTGTCCGAGCCCGGCAAGCGCCGCGCCTATGCATTGCGCGCCGCGTGGCTGGAGCCCGGCATGGCGCCGTACTTCGGCTCGATGGACTACATGCGCGCGCGCAACTGGGACCAGTTCCGCGCCGCCATGAACCGCTGGGGCGCGCCCGGCGAGAACCAGGTCTATGCGGACACCAGCGGCAACGTCGGCTGGATTCCCGGTGGGCTCACGCCGATCCGCCCCAACTGGGACGGGCTCATGCCCGTGCCGGGCGACGGCCGCTACGAGTGGTCGGGCTTTCGCAATGGCGACGAGCTGCCCTCGGAGTTCAACCCGGCGCGCGGCTACGTCGTGACCGCCAACGAGAACAACATTCCGCCCGACCATCCCGCCGCGAAGAAGGGCGTCGGCTACGAGTGGAGCGATGCGGCCCGCGCGCGCCGGCTCAAGGAACTGTTCGCGGCCAAGGTGGCGTCGGGCTCGCGCTTCACCATCGAGGATTCGGAGCGCATGCAGAACGACATCGTCGCGACGCCGGCGCAGCGCGTGCTGAAGCTGCTGGCCGGCCTGCGCAGCGACGACGCGCAGACCGCGACGGCCCTGCGCATGCTGCAGGGCTGGGACGGCACCATGGACCGCGACAGCGCCGCCGCCGCGCTCTACGAGGTGTGGAGCAGCAAGCCCTTGCGGGCGGCCGTGCTCAAGGCCGGGGCCGGCGACAGCGCCGCCGCATTGGCCGCGCCCGGCGACAACACGCGCATGGTGCTGCTGCTCGAGAACCCGTTCGGCTGGGTGACCAACGAGCAGCGCGACGCCTTGCTCCTGAAGACATTGCCGGCCGCGATGCAGGAGCTTTCCGCCAAGCTCGGGCCCGACCCCGCCGCGTGGAAGTGGGGCACCTTGCACCGCGCGGAGTTCCGGCATCCGCTCGGCGGCATCGTCGATGCGGCCACGCGCAAGAAGCTCGATGTGGGCGACTGGCCGATGTCGGGCTCTTCCTTCACGCCGATGGCGGCCACCTACCGCGCGACCGACTACAAGCTGACGGCCGGGGCATCGTTTCGCATGGTGCTGGACGTGGGCAACTGGGATGCATCGCGGGTCATCAACACGCCGGGGCAGTCGGGGAATCCGGACAGCCCGAACTACCGGGACCTGGCACCGCTGTGGCTTGAGGGGAAGTACGTGCCGCTGGTCTACAGCCGGTCGGCGGTCGAGAAGGAAACCGTGGAGCGGATTCAGCTGACGCCGGGCAAGTGAGCATTTCTTTCCTGGGGCAGGGTGCAACCCGGCCCCAGGAAGGAGCAGGCGCTACCAGTCTTCCTTGACCGCCAGCACCACGTCCTTGCCGGCCGCGGCCCGCCCCGCCATCCACGCAGTCACCGTGCCGGCCGCCACCACCGCCGCGCAAAGCACCAGCAGCCGCGTCCAGGGCACCAGCAGGTCCATGCTCCAGTGGAAGCTCTGCGGGTTCACCACCTTCACCAGCACCACCGACACGGCCAGCCCGAGCAGCAGGCCCGCCACGGCGCCGATGGCCGTCCAAGCCGCGCCTTCGCCGGCCACCACCGCCAGCACCTGCCGCCGCGTGAACCCCAGATGCGCGAGCAGCCCGAACTCCTTGCGCCGCGCCAGCACCTGCGCGCTGAAGCTCGCCGCGATGCCGAAGAGCCCGATGGCAATCGCCACCGCCTGCAACCAGTAGGTCACTGCAAAGCTGCGGTCGAAGATGCGCAGCGAAGTCGCGCGGATCTGCCCCACCGACGCAATCTCGATCGACTCGGAAGACGCGCCGCCTTGCCGTGCCGCCAGCTCGCGCACAGCGGCCTGCACGGCGCCTTCCGACGCACCGGGGGCGAGCCACAGCGCCACGTCGCTCACGTTGCGCTCGCCGGTGATGCGCTCGAAGTCGCGTGCGTCCACGGTGACTGCGCCGAACTGCCGCGCGTAATCGCGCCACACACCCGCGACGAAGAAGACGGGCGGCGTTTTCGACGTGACGGCCGTTGCCACTGCGTCCGACAGCGGCGCGAACGTGGTCCCCGGCTTCGCGCCGTACAGCTCGACCATCGGCTCGCTCACGTAGATGCCGATCTGCCCCTCGGGCACCGGCAAGGCGGCGCCTACCAGCGGCAGCGACTGCGATGCATTGCCTTCCAGGCTGCGCGCGATCAGCGTCACGGCCGGGCGGGAGGCGTCGAGCTGCAGCGACTGCGTGCGCAGCGTGCCCGTGCGCCCCACGCCGGGCAATTGCGCCAGCGCCTGCACGAAGGCCGGCGAGAAGGTCGCGGTGTCGGTGCTGCTGCTGTTGCCGGTGTTGCTGCCCCGGCCGCCGGAGGTGGCGCGCACGTACAGGTCGGCCGGCAGCACCACGTCGAGCCAGTGCGTGACCGAGTCGCGAAAGCTCGCGACCATCACGGTGAGCGCGACGGCAAGGCTCAGGCTCGCCACCACGCCGCTCACCGCCACGGCCGCCGTGCCGCGCATGCGCCGCGCGCGCTCGACGGCCAGCATCGGCAGCACGCGCTGCGCGAACAGCGGCGCCACGCGGTCGTACAGCAGCGCGATCAGCCAAGGCAGGGCGGTGATGCCGCCCACCAGCAGGCAGGCCACCGACAGGTAGGCCGCCACCGGAATGCCGCCGATGGCCGGAATGTTCGCCAGCACCGCGCCGAGGGCGATCAGCCCCAGCGCGAGCCAGTGGCTGTTGCCCTGCGTGGGCGCGGCGCCCAGGCCCTTGAGCGTTTGCGCTTCGGGCAAGGCCTGTGCCGCGCGCGCGGGCCACCAGCCACCGACCAGTGCGGCCAGCACGCCGAGGCCGCCGTACAGCAGCGCCGCGCCGCTGCTCCAGTGCAGCTTGGGCGCCACGCCTTCGAAGTAGCCGCCACCCAGGTCGCCGCCGAGCACCCGCAGCGCGAAGGCCGCGAGCGCGGTGCCGAGCGCAAGGCCCGCCGCGCTGCCGATCAGGCCCAGCACCAGCGATTCGGCCAGCACCAGCCGCAGCCGCTCGCGCGGTGTCAGGCCCAGCACGCCGAGCAGCGCGAACTGTTGTGCGCGCTTGGCCACGCTCAGCGCGAGCACCGAGAAAACAAGGAAGGCGCCGGTGAACAGCGCGACCAGCGCCAGCACCGTGAGGTTGACGCGGTAGGCGCGTGACAGGTTGCTCACGCGCTCGGCCGCATCGCCCGGCTCGGCGAACTGCACGCCCGCCGGCCAGCCCGGCGACTGCTGCAGCGACGCGATGAAAGCCGCGCGGTCGGTGCCGGGCGCCAGCCGCAGGTCGACACGGCTGAGTTGTCCGATCTGGCCGAACAGCTCCTGCGCCGCTGCAATGTCCATCACCGCGAGCGCCGCGCCGCTTGCGGCCACGTGGCCGGCCACGCCGAGCCGCTGCCATGCGTCGCCGCTGCGCAGCTGCACCGTCTCGGCGACGCCGGCACCGGCCTGCGCCGGCAGGCCCAGCGCGCTGCGCGCCGCGGCATTCAGGAACACATGGCCTGGCGCGAACAGCGCGAAGCGGTCGGCACCGGCCGCGGGCTGCGGCATCAGCGCGGGCGCGATGGCGGGCAGCACCAGCGCATCGACGCCGATCACGCGCATCGGCACCTGGCGTTCACCGGCGGCCAGTGCCAGGCCCTGGAACTCGAGCACCGGACTCGCGAGCGTCACCTGCGGATGCTGTGCCAGCCGGGCGAACACGGCTTCGTCGAAGCCGCCCTGCACGGCGCGCACTTCGAGGTCGGGCTGGCCGTTGACCGAGCGCACCGCGCTGGCGAACTCGTCAAGCGCCGAGGCATTGATCAGCTGCACCGAGAACGCGAGCGCCACGCCCAGCATCACGGCCAGCACGGCCGCTGCATTGCGCCAGGGGTGGTGGCGGAGTTCTTGCCAGGAGAAGGTGGTGAGCAGTGCGCGCATGGCCCGATTGTCACGGCGCGCGTGGTGTTACATCTGCCGTGGCACGATGGCGCCTCTTCGATGACGCCTGAGGAACCTGACGATGCGGCCCCTGTTTTCTGCCCGGTACCACCGCTGGTTCGCGGCCTGTCTGCTGCTGGCGCTGCTGGCCGCCAACGCGGCCGCGCAGTTGCTGCCCCTCACGTTGGCGAGCGACCCGGCGGCACTGGCCAAGGCCGCGCTCGGTGCCGAACGCGGCACGCTCGTCGTCGGTACCTTGCGCAACGGCAAGGCCGCCTACGGCGCGGCCTACAACCCCGAGCCGCCTTCGACGCCGCGCCCCATCGAACCCAACAGCGCCGAACAGCCGATGTTCGAGATCGGCTCCGTCACCAAGGTCTTCACCGGCCTGCTGCTCGCACAAGCGGTGGAGCGCGGCGACCTGAAGCTCGACGACACCGTCGGCAAGCTGCTCGCCGGCAAGGTCGAGGGCCTGTCGCCCCCCGTGGCCGCGGTGACGCTGCGCCAGCTCGTCACGCACACCGGCTGCATGCCCGTGATGGCCGATGGCGTGGGCGGTGGCCCGGCGCTGGCCGAGCAGTTCCGCACCTTCGACAAGCCGATGTTCTGGGCCGCGCTCACGCGCATCAAGCTCACAGCGCCCGCGGCGCCCTGCGAGGGCAACTACAGCAACTTCGGCATGGCCCTGCTCGGACAGCTGCTGGCCGAGCGCTACAACACCTCGTGGGGCGAACTGGTGCGCGCGCGCATCACCGAACCGCTGGGCATGAACGACACCGTGATCCCGCTCGGCGACAAGGCTTCGCGCATGGCACCGGCCTTCGCCGGCGACCGGCGCCAGCAGTTGCTGGACATGCTGGCCTATGCACCGGCCAGTGCGCTGCGTTCCACCGCCGCCGACATGCTCACCTTCAGCCGCGCGATCCTGGCCGGCGCGAGTGGCCCGCTCGGCCCGGCGGCCGTGCGCATGCTCACGCCGCTGGCGCGCTACGAGGGCGCGGAGATCGGCTACGCGGTGATGGTGCGTGGCACAGAAGGCGCGCGGCGCACCTACTACCACGCGGGCGTGACCGAGGGCTACCGCACGCTCTGGCTGTTGGCACCCGACACCGGCGAAGCCATGATCGTGCTCAGCAGCAACACGCGCGCGCCGATGCAGTCGGTGTTCCTGGCGATCGGCAAGAGCCGCTATCCGGTGTCGACCCTCGAAGTGCCGGTCGATCCCGCGCGATTGGAAGACTACAAGGGCGAGTTCCGCGTCAACAAGACGATGTCGCTGACCTTCGCCGTGCGCGGCGCCAAGCTGCTGGTGCGCGAGACGGGGCGCGGCTACAGCGCGCTCCTGCCCACGGGCAACGACCGCTTCGTGGTGGCGTCCATCGGCGCGCAGTTCGTTTTTCGGCGCGGCGATGGGAATGCGGTGACGGGTGTCTCGCTGTCGCGAGGCGGCAGCCAGCTCGACGCTCGGCGCGTTGGCGAGCCGGTCGCCGTGCCGCAGGAGTAAGGGTGGCGCGCTGCCGCCTTCAGCGGGCGAGCGCGAGCAACTGGTCTGCCATCTGCTCGATCTCGACGCGCATCACGAGCTGCTCAAGCCAACCGGCCGGAATGGCGCCCGCACCGTAGAAGGCGCCTGCCAACTGGCCGCAGATGGCGGCGGTGGTGTCGGCGTCGTCGCCGAGGTTGACCGCGGCAAGCACGGCCTGTTCGAAGGAGTCCGTGTGTGCGAAGCACCAGAGCGCTGCTTCGAGCGACTCGACGCAGTAGCCTGAGCCCTTGATGTGTTCGCGTGCCTTGGCGGTGTAGTCGCCGCGTGCCAGTGCGGCGACTTTCTCGCTCAAGGGTTCGAGTGGTGCGGTCGAAAGAATCGCCGCCTTGCTTTCTCCCCGCAACGCCGCGCGCAGTTGCAATGCGAAGAGCCGCGAGCATTCGATGGCTTCCAGCGCGCCATGCGTGGTGCGCGTGCTGTCGCCGGCCTGCTGCCAGGTGGCTTCGATGCCCGGCGCGAAGAACATCGCCACGGGCGCGAGCCGCATCAATGCGCCGTTGCCGGCAGTGCGCGGGTCGGGGTCGCCCGCGAACGGGTTGCCCGATGCGAGGTAGCGGGTGAGGGCGCCCGACACCGTGATGCCGATGTCGAAGCAGTTCCCCGTGCTGCTCATGTAGCCCACGCTGCGCCAGTTGCAGTAGCGGTTCATCTGGTCGGTGGCGTTGAAGCCCTGGCAATGGATCAGGCTTGCCGCGAGGCACAAGGCCATCGAGGTGTCGTCGGTCCATTCGCCGGGGAGCAGACCGAAGGGGCCGCCGCCCCGCATGTCGGTGACGGGCTCGAAGGTGCCGCGCGCGGAGAACTCGACAGTGGTGCCGACCGCGTCGCCGCAAGCCAGTCCGAGCAGGCAACCCCGGTAGCGGTCGGTGTTCATTGCGCTTGCCTCAATGCGTCGCGTGCGGCCATCAGCGCAAAGCCCAGCAGGTTGAGGCCGCGCCATTCGCGAGGATCTTGCGCGGCCGGGTCGGTGGCGGCACGGCCGATGCCCCAGATCGGATCGACCGGGCTGGCCTCCACCAGCACCTGGTGGCCCGTGCCGAGCAGGAAGGCGCCCAGCGCGGGGTTCTGTGAGAACTTGGCGATGTTGCCGCGCGTCACGATGTCCAGGCGCGCTTGCACCCACGCGGCTTCGTCGAAGTCGCGGATCTCGCGGCCGAGCTTCTTGGCTTCGCCGGGCGTGCGCGCCGCGATGATCCGTTCGCAGGCCTGCGCATCGCCGAACAGGCGCGCCTTGCCGGCCATCATGAAGTGCTCCGCCGTGCGGTACTTGATGCCTTCGAGGGTGAACGCGGCTTCGAACCACTGGCTGAAGCAGCTTTTGTTCACGCCGGTCTTCGGGGTCTGGTGGCCCCAGAACAGCAGGTATTCGGGGCGATGCCCTTGCGCGAAGTAGGCGGGCAGGTCCTTGATGCTGCGCGGCGTTGTCGGCGTTGTCGGCGTTGTCGGCGTTGTCGATGTGTGCGTCGTCATTCTTTTCTTCTCGTCAGTGGCCGATGTCCAGCGGATGCTCGACCGGCAATTGCAGTTCGGGGTTGTCGTTTTGCGCCAGTGGGCGCTGGGCGTCCACGAAGGGGCGCATGTCGATGACCTCCAGCAGTTCTTCGTGCGCGAACGCCGCGAGCGTGCGGCCACGCAGCCCGAGCTGGATGGCCCGGCGCTCCAGCTTGTTGCCGCTCGGCGCGTGGTCCGGGTCCCATTGCAGGCGCACTTCCGATCGGGCGACGGCGGCCTGCCAAGCTTCACGGCTCGGATAGCTCGGGTGGAAAGTGGACGGCACGGCCTCGCGCACCACGCGCTCGAAGAAGGCGCGGCGCAACCGAAGCCCGAGCGTCACTTCCTGGCCTTGCTTGGTGCCCCAGCCCGAGCGGTACATCATCCAGAGGAAGTTCGGTTTGATCCAGCTCATGCGCGAAAGGCTGAAGTCCGGGCCATCGAGCCGGCCGTGCCGGATCGCGTACTCGCCAATGGCGGGGCGATAGGCCTGGTAGACGATGACCGATTCGGCATCGTGGTGCGCAAGGATGTGCGGGCCACTTTGCGGCCAGCGTGCGCGCTGCGCGATGTGCAGCTCGGTGGGAAGTGGTGTGACAGCGTTGTTCATCTTGTGTTTCTCGTGTTCTTGTTCTTGCTGATCTCGTGAGTTGTTCTGTACAACTAATGATGGGTTGTATAGTACAACTAATAAAGACGAAGTCAACCCATCCCCGTGAACACCTCCGCCTCGAAATTTCCGCCGCTGACCTTTCCGCGTCCCTTGGTCACGGTCGACGTCGTGATGTTCACCGTGCTCGAAGACGCCTTGCAGGTCTTGCTGGTTCGACGGCCCGCCGATACGGCCGAGCCGTTTCCGGGCAAGTGGGCGTTGCCGGGCGGCTTCGTGAACATCAACGAAGACGCTTCGCTGCTCGATTGCGCGCTGCGCAAGCTGCGCGAGAAGACCGGCGTCGAGGCGCCGTACCTCGAACAGCTCGGCAGTTGGGGTGGTGCGCAGCGCGACCCGCGCGGCTGGTCTGCCACGCATTGCTTCTATGCGCTGATTCCGGCGCAGGCGATGCAGTTGCGCAGCGGTGCCAACGCGGCGGAGGTGGCGTGGTTCGAGGTCGGTGCCGCATCGCGCAAGCGGCTGGCCTTCGACCACGGCGAGCTGCTCGATGCCGCCATCGCCCGGCTTCGCAGCAAGGTCGAGTACACCTCGCTGCCGGCCTTCCTGATCGAAGAACCCTTCACGCTGCCGGCACTGCAGCACACCTACGAAGTGGTGCTGGGGCGCGACATGGACAAGAGCGCTTTCCGCAAGCGCATGCTCGACGGCGAATTCATGGAAGAGGCCGGCATGGTCACCGGCAGCCTGGGCCGGCCGGCCATGAGCTACCGCTTGCGCGACCGCTCGCAGGCGGCGCTGTTTCCTCGCACATTCAACGCCCGGTAGCTGTCGCGGCCATCGAAGGTTTCGGAGCCGAACGACGCAGATGCGGGCATCCAGCGACGATGGTTTGTAAACCTCTATTTCCTCCGCGTAAACAACGCACCGCGCGACTCTTTCTGCTTAAAGACTAACCCTAGACGCCCTCTGGCCTTGCGGTGCCTACACTGCGGGGCGTTTGGGAGGAGGTGCCGCGCGGGCACCACACAGCAGGCGCAACACGCAGAAGAAAAGGCGGGCTTGCCCATGCATTGCAGTCGCGAGGAGTCTTCCGTTCTTCGGGTTCGCAGCGAGGCGTTCGTGCGATGAGCGCGCAGTCCCTGCTGCACCTGTGGGACGACGGCTTCGCCTACATCACGCCGGCCATCCGATCGGGGTTGACCGCCCGTCCTGCGTTGACCTTGCTGGCATCGATCAGCGGGCGTCCGTTCATGCTGGAGGCGCGTGACGGCACGCGTGCGCATTGCACGGCAGCGGTGGTGGCGCCCGATGTGCCGCGCCGGCTCGATGCCGATTGCGGCGGACTGATCTCTATCAACCTCGATCCCGCGTCGAGCACCTGCCGCATGCTGTCGGCATGGATGGGCGGGCGCCGCATCATGCCGCTCGATGCGCGTGTGTTCGGCAGCTTGCGCGACAGCTTCGAGCCGGCGCTGTATGGCGTGCTCTGCGATGCGCGCGTGAGGTCGCTCAGCCAGCGCATGGTGGATGCGGTGACGGGGTCGGCCGCGCTGTCGACGCAGATGGACCCACGCATCGAACGCCTGCTGCAGATGATCCGCACGCACCCGAGCCTGCTGCAGCGCGAAGAGCTGTCGCTGATGGCGTGCCTGTCGCGCGGTCGGTTGAGCCATCTGTTCCGCGAACAGATGGGAATGTCGGTCAAGCGCTACCTGCTGTGGAGCAAGCTGCGGCGCTCCAGCGTGCAACTGGCCGACGGCCAGCCGCTGACGCACATCGCGCTGGCCAGCGGCTTTTCGGATGCGGCACACATGAGCCGCACATTCCGCGATTCATTCGGGCTGCAGCCCTCGTTCGTGGTGCGAGAGGTGAAGGTCGTGACGGATGGGCATGCGCCCGATGCCTGGCGCTCGCTCGCCGGCAA
The DNA here is from genome assembly GCF_043658315.1 of Variovorax sp. VaC1. Taxonomy (NCBI): domain Bacteria; kingdom Pseudomonadati; phylum Pseudomonadota; class Betaproteobacteria; order Burkholderiales; family Comamonadaceae; genus Variovorax; species Variovorax sp. VaC1. The sequence continues at coordinate 23,812 of NZ_JBIGLT010000003.1, forward strand.
GGCCTAGCGGGTCGACATCGTTTCCGCGCGGTTCGGTGTGATCGGCCGGGCTGCAATTCAGCACCTTCGTACAAGTCAGCGCGGACCCTGCTGGCTAGTCTCCACGCGTGCCCCGAGAGGCACACAAGAACAACTGGAGACAGGTGAGGATCCGCATGAAATTTCGCTTTCCGACTGGCGGCAAGCTCATCATGGGCGTTGGCGTCGTGGTGGCTGTCGTGGTGCTCTGGCTGCTGTTTGCCGATCAGGGCAGCGCGCAGGCAACCACTGAGGCACAGAACAAAAGTTCTGTATCCACAGGCACACAAGCAACAACGCAGAGTGGCGTCGTGCTGGCGCAGCGGGCCGCTGGCTACAAGCCGTTCGCTCCGGGCGCATCGCCTTATCTCCTGTCGGCCGGCCCTCTGGAGCGCGGGCTCGACATCGACCAACTGAGGCGCGACCTTGCCGCCAGCGGCAAGAGCGTTGAAGACGAGGTTGATCGCCTCGTCAAGCTCGCGCGCTTTCGCGACCGCATGAACGTCCTTGCCGAAGTGCTTCCCAGCCTGAGCGACGAAGAGCGGCAGCAGGAGTCCTACGAAGTCCTGCAGCAGTTGCCCGAGCACGTGGCCAACGGCGAGATTCTTCCTCGCGAGGCCCTGGCGACCACCACCGCGCTGCTTCAGATCGGCGAATCGGACCCGGTCGTCCGCGACGAACTCACGAAGCGGTTGACGGCTTCGCTGGAGGCATATGCCAAGCAGGTCGTAGGCCCCGAGCCCATCACCGAATCGCGCTTCCAGAGCTATGCACAGGAGCGCGACCGGATGGTCAGCGAGGTGCAGTCCTCCATCCAGGACCCTGAAGCGCGACAAGCGGCGATGGCGCAGCGCGAGCTCGAGATACGGCGGCGCCACTACTGACCCTGACCCATCCCATCGATTCGACCCATTCCATTCACAACACAGGAGAGACACAGCCATGCATCGAACAAGAACACTCTGGAGGCTGGCGGCCGCGCTGGCTTTCATGCTTTCGATGGCCACGGCCGGCGCTGCGCCGGCCGCGACCCCGCAGGTCCAGAAGAGCAGGGCCGATGCGCAGGCATTCATCGACGAGTCGACGGCCAGGTACAACGCGGGGCTGAAGTCCAGCTCCAAGCCGGGGCAGACCATCGTGCCCGCGGCCGGCCCCGTGTGGACCGCCGATCTGGACACCTGGGTGGAGTACACCTTTCCGGCCAGTTCGGGCGCATCGTGCATGAATGGAACGCCCTACCGGATGTACTACAAGATCGCGTCCGAGGCGAGCATGCGGGACAAGGTGCTGGTCGACTTCGAAGGCGGCGGCGCGTGCTGGGACTTCGATTCGTGCAAGCCGGACTCCAAGCTCGGCGCATCCAATCCCGACGGCCTGGCCTCGGGCTACATCCAGGGCGACGGCATCCTGACCAAGACGGCCACCGCCCTTACGTCACCGGTGCTCGACGGCAATACCTTCCTGACCAATGCGGCTGCGTACTTCGTCTTCGGCCGAGGCACGGGCACGCTGGACAACCGAAGTTGGTGGAATTTTCCGAAGTTCACGTCGCAGCCGGAAACGCAGCGATGGACCAAGCTGGTGTTTCCGTACTGCACCGGTGACGTCAACTCGGGCGCGAGCTTCAGGGTCTTCGAAGATCCGAGCAATCCGCAGAACAGCAAGAAGGCCAACTTCAACGGCCTGAACAACGTGCGCGCTGCGATGGCGTTCCTGCGCCAGAACAAGTTTGCAGAGAGCCTGTCGAGCAGGAAGTCGATCCAGCAGTTGCTGGTCTATGGCGCCAGCGCCGGCGGCTACTCGTCGCTGGCCAACTACCCGATGATCCGGGAGGCCCTGGCGGGCGACAAGACGCGGGTTGCGATGTTCGATGACTCCGGTCCCATTCTTCCGGCACCGATCTACAAGCAGGGTGAAGAAATCCTGGCGAGCGACCTCGACAAGACGCCCGCGGTGAAGTTCTGGCAAAAGGTCACCGATGCTTGGGGGTGGTTCCAGCAGCCTACTGCTGCCGATGCGAAGACGCCGGGCCATCCGGAATACGCGGAGCAGGCCAAGGGGCTGGTCGCGCGCTGGGAGAAGGCCACGGGCGAGAAGGTCGAGCTGTTGAAGAGCCGTGGTGGCGACACCGGCAACCTCAACAAGGTGCTCTCCAAGCGGTATGCCCAAGACCGTTTCGGCCTGGGCAGCTTCCAGCAGGACCAGGTCATCTCCAGCTTCGCCTTCGTGGGTGGCCAGAACGCCGAAGTCGTTGGCCTGACGGGCGATGCCTTTCGCGAGGCGAAGATGAAGCTCTTCACCAAGGAGATGAACCTGGTGCGCGCCGAACTCGGCCCGCTGCCCAACTATGGCTACTACATGCCCTGGTCGCGGTATGTGCTCCTGGGCAGTCACGTGACGACGGCGCTCACGTTCGCGGGCACCGATATCTGGCGCGCATCGAACCTGCGTGACGACGGTGGGCGGATTGCACCCGAGTTCAACGGCGACGTAGGTTTCTTCCTGAACAATCTCGTGAGTACCGAGAGCCTTGCGAGCCTTCCGGTGCTCAAGGAAGTCGGGGCGCCCGGGGAGTCGTTCAGCGTGGGCAGCTTGATTGGCACCGTCCTCAGCTGGTTCCGCGTCTTCGACGGATCGGCCGCCTGAGTGAACACTGCGCGATGCGCAGCCTGCGGCCGTGTCAGAGCCGGGCCGCCATCGCACCCAGATAGCTGCGCACCGCCGCATTGGCGCTCAGCCCGATGGCGCGGTCGTAGGCCTGCCGGGCTGCGGCACGCGCGCCACCGGCGGCGAGCAGATGGGCGCGGGCAGCCCAGAAGGGCTGGTAGTTCGTCACCTGGTCTGCGGGAATCGCGTCGAGCGCCTGCAGGCCGATGTCGGGCCCGCGTGCATTCGCCAGCGCGCACGCGCGGCTGACCTGCGCCCCGATGCTCGGGCGCAGCGCCAGCAGGCCCTCGTACAGCGCCACCAGCGTTTCGGGTGGCACCGGTGCCCCGGCCCGGCGTTCGCAGTGCGCCGACTGGATCGCGGCTTCCAACTGGTAGGTGCCGAGCGATCGCATGCCGGAGGCTTGCCGCAGGTGGTGCTCGGCCTGCGCGAGCAGTTCGTGGTTCCAGCGCGTGATGTCCTGCTGGTCGAGCGGCACGTAGGCGCCGGTTTCGCTGCGCCGCGCCGCGGTGCGGCTTTCGCAGAACAGCATCAGCGCCAGCAGGCCCAGCGGCTCGGGCTCGTCGGGCATCAGGTGGCAGAGGATGCGGCCCAGATCGATGGCCTCGGCGGTCAGGCCGCGCGGCAGCGCGTCGGCGCCGTCGACGTCTTCCCAGCCGGTGCCGTAGGCGGCGTAGATGCCGTCGAGCACGTCCTGCAGCCGCTGCGGCAGGTCGCGCGGCTGCGGGTATTCGAAGGGAATGCCGGCCGCGCGGATGCGGGCCTTGGCGCGCACCAGCCGCTGCCCAAGCGTCGAAGGCGAAGTGAGAAAGGCACCCGCCATGCGAGCGGCGTCGAGGCCGAGCACGGTCTGCAGCATCAGTGGCGCGCGCGCCGGTGCGTCGATGGCGGGGTGCGCGCACACGAAGAGCAGGCGCAGCCGCTCGTCGGGCACGGTCGCGCCTTCAGCGTCGGCCATGTCGGCCTCGCCGGCCAGCAGCAGCAGCGTCTGCGTGGCCTTGTCCTGCACGCGGGTGTGGCGCCACGCATCGAGCTTGCGGTGCCGTGCCACGCTCAGCAGCCAGGCGTCGGGCTTGTCGGGAATGCCGTCCACGGGCCAGCGCTCGAGCGCGCGCGCAAAGGCATCGGACAGGGCGTCTTCCGACGCCGCGATGTCGTGCGTGCGCGCCGAGAGGATGGCCAGCAGTCGACCGTACGACGCGCGGGCCGCCCGTTCGGCGGCCTGGTGAGCCGCCGGGTCGTTCACGCTGTGGCCGCCGCCATGGCCGTGGCCACGAAGACCGGTCGAACCTCGACGCCGCCGCTGGTGGCGCAAGGCGCGCGCGCCGCCCATTCGAGCGCGGCATCGAGGTCGGGCACGTCGACCACGAAGTAGCCGCCGAGCTGCTCCTTGGTGTCCGCGAAAGGGCCGTCCTGCACCTGGCGCTTGTCGCCGCGCACGCGCAGCGTGGTGCCGGTCATGGGCGGAAACAGGCCGTGCCCGCCGAGCGAGATGCCGGCCTGCCGCACGGCGTCGGCGTAAGCGATCCAGCTGGCGCGGTAGGCCTGCGAGGACGCGTCGTCGCGTTGTTCGAATTCGGACGCGGGCTGATAGAACATCAACATGTATTGCATGGTGTCTCTCCGTCATGGAAAAGTTGGCTTGAGCAACATCGCTCACCCCAATGACGGCCCGCTGCCGGTCATTTCGACACGAAGCCCTGTGCCGAGACGAATATTTTTTACGCGATTGCGGTTTGACGCAATGCGCTGATCCACCAGCCCGGTTCACCGGGCGCGGCCCCGCGCCCGGACGACACCTCAACTAGGCAAACCTGACCTGCAGCGACGGCGCGAACATCGACTCCATGTCGGCGCGCAGCCTGTAGGCGGCGGTCGTCGTGTCGATCGCCACGTCGGCCCAGCAGAGGCTCTGGCCTTTCTTGACCGGCCGCACCAGCCTGACGTTGTGCGCCAGCCCGAGCGGCAGGCCGCCCAGCCGCAGCGAGCGGTCGGCCGGCAGCAGCTTGCCCCACACCGTGTAGCCGCCTTCGCCGTCGAGCATCTCGCCCGCGGCGAGGTCGCGCTTGGCGGTGGCCACCACGTCGGCGTTCCAGCAGGTGGCCACGCCGGTCGGCTCGCCGCGCAGCGCCACGCTGGCCACCGACATGCCGACTTCGAGCCCGATCAGGTGCCAGCGCTTGTACAGCGTGAAGTAGCGCCCGCTCGGGTCGGTGTGGGCGTTGTATTCCTCGAAGCAGTTCTTGATGTAGTCGGTCTCGGCCTCGACCGTGACCCACACGCCCATGCGGATGTCGTAGGGGATCTTTCGTCCATCGGCTTCGAGCGAGGAGATCACCTCGACCATGCCCTTGCGCTCCAGCACGCCGCCTTCGCTGCGCGGCCGCGTGACGAAGGGAATGTCTTCCACGCTCGCGGGCGGGTAGAGCAGCCCGTCGGATGGCACCGTGAGGCCGGTGGCGTTGGCCACCGCCGAGCTTTCGATCGACGGCTTGGAGCCATCGAGAAAGCTGTTGAACATCTTCGGGTTGAGCCCGCCGCGCTGTGCCTGCTCGGGCGTCAGGCCGTAGTTGCCCCACACCGTCTCGGGTGTCGATTCGGTGAAGTGCGGCAGCCACTTGTGGCCACGCCCGGCCGCCACCACCGGAAAGCCGCAGGTGCGCGCCCAGTCGACCAGGTCGCAGATCAGCGCGGGCTGGTCACCGAAGGCCAGCGAATAGATCACGCCCGCCTGCTGCGCCCGGCGCGCGAGCAGCGGGCCGCAGAAGGCGTCAGCCTCGACCGTCACGTTGACCACGTGCTTGCCGTGCGCGAAGGCATCGAGGCAATGGTCGACCGCCGCGATCGGGTTGCCGGTGCACTCGACCACGATGTCGATGGACGGCTCGCGCGTTACCGCCTGCCAGTCGTCGGTGATCCAGGTGGTGCCGTGCTTCAGCGCCTCCTGCACGGAGCCGGCCGACGCGCGGGCTGGCTCCCAGCCCACGCGCGCCAGGTTGACGCGGGCGGCATCGGGCGACAGGTCGGCAATCGCCACCAGCTGAACGCCGGGTGTGCGCGGCACTTGCGCGAGGTACATCGCGCCGAACTTGCCGGCGCCGATCAGGCCGATGCGGATGGGGCGGCCTTCGGCGGCGCGCTGTTGCAGGCGGGCATGCAGGCTCATGGGGTCAGGCCTCCGCGGTGTCGAGCAGGTCGAGCGATGTCATCAGTGCGCTTTCGGGCAGGCCCTTCTTCCAGGGCACATCGACGGGGTAGGGCTTCAGCAGGCAGTCGTCGGGCAGCATCTCGATGGGCGTGAAGTCCCGGTGGGCTATGTACTCGGGCCGCTTGTGGCGGCGGATGTGGTTGCTGACGGCGCACAGGCTCAGGTACACGGCCACGCGGTTGAAGGGCGAGAGGTTGCTGCCCGAGGCGTGCACGAGGCAGCTGTGGAACAGGATCATCGAACCGGCCGGCCCCTTGGGCGAGACGATGCCGCCGTGCTTGCCGCCGGCGCGGTCCACGAGCTGCGCGATCAGGTCGTTGTCCACCGTCCAGAGCGGGTAGCTGGTGGTGGTCAGGTCGTGTTTGGCATCCACCACGCCCTTGCGATGGCTGCCCGGAATGAACATCAGCGGGCCGTTGTGCTCGTTCACGTCGTCCAGAAAAATCGCCACGTTCATCGCGCGCTCGGTCGGCATCAGGTCGTCGTTGAGCCAGGTGCCGTAGTCCTGGTGCCATTGCCACACGTCGCCCTCGAAGGCCATCTTTCCGTTGATCTTGAACTGGTGCATGTAGACCTCTTCCTCGAAGAGATCGGTCACCGGGCCGACCATGCGCGGATGCCGTGCCAGCCGCGCGAAGGGCTCGCTGATGAGGTGCGCGGCGAAATTCGTGCGCACGGCATCGGAGCCTTTCTCGCGCACGTTGAAGGCCTCGCGCCGGCTGTACAGCGCGGGCACCGCATCGGTCAGCACCTTCGTCTCTTCGGGCGAGAAGTGGCCGGGGAAGAACAGGTAGCCCTCGCGCTCGAACTGCGCGCGTTGCTCGGGGGTCAACTTCATGCCTTGTCTCCTTGCGTGGCGGGTGTGGATGCGGCGTGCGCGAGCAGCTGCCGGGCAAGCCGCTCGCCCAGTGCCTCGCTGGCCTTGGCAACGTGCTGCTCGCTCAGGCGCGCCGCGCGCTCGGCGTTGCCGGCGGCGATGGCCGCGGCAATGGCTTCGTGTTCGTCCCAGAGCGATTCGCGCTGGGGCTCGGCCTGCAGCACCGCGCCCATCGCGCGGCGCAGGTGACGCCAGTGCGGGTTGGCGCTCTGGCCGATCAGCGGATTGCCCGAGGCTTCGTAGATGGCCTGGTGAAAGGCCACGTCGGCATCGATCATGGCTTCGACATTGCGCCCGCGCGCCGCACGGCGGCCGCGTTCGATGAGCTTCGGGTCGATGCGAAAGCACTGCTGCGCCGCGAGCCGCGCGGCCAGCACGTCGAGCGCGCCGCGCACCTGGTAGATCTGGCGCATGCCTTCGGCATCGAGCGGCGCCACCAGCACGCCGCGGCCGGGCGCGTCGAGCACGAAGCCGTCTTTCTTCAGCAGCCGCAGCGCCTGCAGCACCGGCTGGCGCGACACCGACAGCCGCTGCGCGATGTCTTCCTGCGTGAGGCGTTCGCCGGGCGCCAGCGTGCCGCCGCAGATGGCGCCCAGAAGGGCACGGTAGACCTGGTCGACAAGGTCGGGCGCGGTTTCGATGCTGACGAGCTGGGCGGGCATGAGGGGGCTCCGGGTTCTGAACTCTGTATACAGAGTACGAACTTCAAGGCGAACGTGCACCCGGGTTTTTACCCACCAGGGGGTGCAAAAGAACGGCGAGCCCCGCTAAGCTCGGGTGATGCAACTCCCTACCTACGACGACGTCATCGCCGCGGCCGCGCGGCTCGAAGGCCATGCCCACCGCACGCCGGTGCTGCAATCGACCACCGCCAATGAACGCTGGGGCGCCAGGTTCTTCTTCAAGTGCGAGAACTTCCAGCGCATGGGCGCGTTCAAGTTTCGCGGCGCCTTCAACGCGCTGTCGAAGTTCGATGCCGCGCAGCGCAAGGGCGGCGTGATCGCCTTTTCTTCGGGCAACCATGCGCAGGCCGTCGCGCTGTCGGCGCGCCTGCTGTCGATGCCGGCCGTGATCGTCATGCCGAAGGACGCACCGGCCGCCAAGGTCGCCGCCACGCAGGGCTACGGCGCCGAAGTCGTGCTGTACGACCGCTTCACCGAAGACCGCGAGGCCCTGACGAAGCGGCTCGCGCAAGAGCGCGGCATGACGATGATTCCGCCCTACGACCATCCGGACGTGCTGACGGGGCAAGGCACGGCGGTGAAGGAACTGATCGAGGAAACCGGCCCGCTCGACCACCTCTTCGTGTGCCTGGGCGGCGGCGGGCTGCTGTCGGGTTCGGCGCTGTCGGCGCGCGCGCTGTCGCCCGATTGCAAGGTCTACGGCGTGGAGCCCGAGGCGGGCAACGACGGCCAGCAGTCGTTCCGCGCAGGGAAGATTGTGCACATCGAAACGCCCAAGACCATTGCCGACGGCGCGCAGACGCAGCACCTGGGCGAATACACCTTCGGCATCATCAAGCGCGACGTGAACGACATCTTCACCGTGACCGACGCGCAACTGGTCGATGCGATGCGCTTCTTCGCCGAGCGCATGAAGATGGTGGTCGAGCCGACCGGCTGCCTGGCTTTTGCGGGCGCCATCGCCGCGGGCAAGGCGATCGCGGGCCAGCGCGTGGGCATCGTGATCAGCGGCGGCAACGTCGACCTGTCGCGCTACGCGAGCTTCCTCGCGCCGCAGCAGTAAACAACAAACGAATAGATCGTCAGGCGCGGATGCCGTTTGCTGTCAGGTGCAGCAGGCGGTCCGCGCGGGCGGCCGCGCTTTCGGAGTGCGTCACCAGCACCAGCGAAGCACCGTGCTCGCGGGTCTGGCCGATCAGCAGTTCCATCACCTTGGCAGCGGTGGTCGGGTCGAGATTGCCCGTGGGCTCGTCGGCCAGCAGCAGGGCGGGGCGGTGCACCAGCGCACGCGCGATGGCCACGCGCTGCAACTGGCCGCCCGACAGCGTCTGCGGCAGCCGCGCGCCCATGCCGGGCAAGCCGACCGCGTCGAGCATCCTGGCCACGCGGTCTTCATCGCGATGCTGGCCCAGCAGCATCAGCGGCAGCGACACGTTCTGCGCCACGTCGAGGTGCGGCAGCACGTGGAAGGCCTGGAACACGAAGCCCACGCGGCGCCTGCGCCAGAGCGCACAGGCTTCGCCGTCGAGCGCACCGATGTCGATGCCGTCGTGTGTCACGCTGCCCTGGTCCCAGCTGTCGAGCCCGGCCATGCAGTTGAGCAGCGTCGACTTGCCGACACCCGATTCGCCCACGATGGCGACGAACTCACCAGGCTCGACGCCGAGCGTCACGTTCTCGAAGACGGGCACTTCGCCGTTCTTGCCGTAGTGCTTACCGAGGTTGGAAATGCGCAGCGTCATCCGGGGCTTGTGATCGATGTGATGAGTTGAACGGCGGCTTGCACCGCGTCGGGCGCGTCGCAGGCGATCACGGTGCGCGTCGGCATGCTGCGCAGCCAGGTGATCTGCCGCTTGGCGAGCTGGCGCGTGGCGGCGATGCCGCGCTCGCGCAGGTCATTCAGGGCCTTGGCGTCGGGTGCCGCGGTGCCGCAGGCGTCGAGCATTTCCCAGGCCTGCCGGTAGCCCACGCAGCGCATAGAGGGCAGGTCGGGCGAGAGATCGCCGCGCGCGCGCAGCGCCTTCACTTCGTCGATGAATCCGGCCGCGAGCATGGCGTCGAAGCGCTCGGCGATGCGCGCATGCAGCCACGCGCGGTCGGTGGGTTCGAGCGAAATCAGCAGGCCCCCTTCGACCGCCTTGGCGGTCTTGTTGTCGCTCGCATGAAAGCTCGACAGCGGCTGGCCGCTGCTGGCCCACACCTCGAGCGCACGCTGGATGCGCTGGCTGTCTTGCGGCGCGAGCCGCGCGGCCGTGACCGGGTCGACCTGGGCCAGCCGTGCGTGCATGGCGGGCCAGCCGATGACCGCGGCTTCCGCGTCGATGCTCGCGCGCACGGCGGCATCGGCCGCCGGCATGGCATCGATGCCGTCGAACAGGGCCTTGAAATAGAGCATCGTGCCGCCGACCAGCAGCGGCAGCGCGCCGCGCGCGCGGATCTCGTCGATGAGTCGCGTGGCGTCGGCCACGAAGGCGGCGGCGCTGTAGCTGTCGCGCGGATCGAGGATGTCGATCAGGTGGTGCGGCACCTGCGCCTGCTCGGCGCGGCTGGGCTTGGCGGTGCCGATGTCCATGCCCCGGTACACGAGGGCCGAATCGACGCTGACGATTTCGACGGCCCGCGTGCGCGCCAGGGCGAGGGCGGCGGCCGTCTTGCCGGAGGCGGTGGGGCCGGCAAGCGCGATGTAGCGCAGTGGAACAGGAGGCGCGGCGCCTGGCGATGCCGGGGGAGCGGCCTCGGCGGCCGGAGCGAAGCTGGGAGACATGGTGCGCCGAGGGTAGCAAATGGCGCGTGCCTCGCGGGCGCGCAGGTCTTGCGGCCGCGCACGGCGCCGGCTGGCCGCCGTGCGGCAGGTTCGGTTCAGATGGCGGCGGGCGCCGGTGCCGGCGCTTCGCCGCGCACGTTCTGGGGCGCGGGTGCGCTCGGCGGCGGCGCAAGGCGGGGCGGCGGCCGGTTGGCGGCCACCGTGCTCTCGGGCTTCATGCGGAACAGCTGGGCCAGCGCCGCGCGGTACTGGGCCTCGCCGACCGAGTTGGTGTCGTGGTGCGAGCCGCCTTCGACCAGCACGAAGAGCTTGGGCACCGTGGCCGCGTCATACAGCTTGCGGCCCAGCGTAGGGTTGATGAGGCTGTCGGCCGTGCCATGCACCACCAGCAGCGGTGCGCCGATCTGCTTGACCGTGTTGATCGCCTCGAAGCGTTGCGTGATGAACGGGCCGAAGGGCAGCCAGCCCCACTTGAAGCCGCTCACCACGTCGGCGATGGAGGTGAAGGTGCTCTCGACGATCACGCCGCTTTCGTCGTTCACGTGCGCCGCCAGGTCGATGCCGATGGCGCCGCCGAGCGAGTGGCCGAAGATGTAGCGGTGCTGCCTGGGGTGGCGCGCGGCCAGCCAGGTCCAGGCGGCGCGGGCGTCTTCGCGGGCCGATTCTTCGGAGGGCAGGCCCTTGGAGCTCTTGCCGAAGCCGCGGTAGTCGATGGCCAGCACCGAGAAGCCCAGCTCGTGCATGCGCTGGATGCGCGGCGCCGAGCCGGCCACGTTGTAGCGCGCGCCGTGCAGGTACAGCAGCACGGGCGTGTCGGTGGTCTCGGGTGCGCCGCCCAGCCACAGGCCGTGCAGGCGCGCGGGCTCGCCGGTAATGGACGACTGGAAGTCGATCCAGACGTCCTGCATGCCTTCGCTCATGGCGGCGGTGTTGCCCCAGCTGCGGTCGCTGGGCTGGAAGATCCATTGGCGCTGCTGCTCGTCAAGCGTGGCGCAGCCGGCAGCCAGCAGGGCGCAAAGCGAAAAGACTGACGCGAGGAGGGTCCAGCGTTTCATCATGGGGTTGAGGGACAGCGAAGTCGGCCGAAAAGTTCACTTGCTTTCACCGTGGCACGCCGACATTGCGCCCCGGTAACCCTCCGAAACAACGCTCGATGGCGTTTTTTGCACGAGTCCATGCAACGTGCGTGCCCGCCGCCCGGATGACCGCCAAAAACCCTCGAAAACCCTCAAAAAGGGGCTGATTCGGCTATCGGCCGCGCATGAACAGGTTGTCGAGCTCGCGGATCGACAGCTGCCGCCAGGTCGGCCGGCCGTGGTTGCACTGGTCCGAACGCTCGGTGGCTTCCATCTGACGTAACAGTGCGTTCATTTCGTCGATGGTGAGCTTGCGGTTGGCCCGCACGGCGCCGTGGCAGGCCATGGTCGAGAGCAGTTCGTTCTGCGCGCGCTGCACCACGGTGCTGGCGTCGTGCTGGCCCAACTCGGCCAGCACGCTGCGCGCCAGCTCCACCGGGTCGCCATCCGCCAGCGTTCCGGGCACGGCGCGCACCGCGAGCGTGCGTGGCGAAAAAGGCGTGATTTCCAGCCCCAGCGTGGGCAGCACCGCCGCGCAGGCCTCGGCCGTCGCCACTTCTTCCGGCGTGGCCGCGAAGGTGGCCGGAATCAGCAGCGGCTGGCTGCTGATGGACGCGCCGTCGAGCTGCGTCTTCAGCCGCTCATACACGATGCGCTCGTGCGCCGCGTGCATGTCGACCACCACGAGGCCCTGGCTGTTCTCGGCCAGGATGTAGATCCCCTGCAACTGCGCCAACGCGCGGCCGAGCGGCCAGGCTTCGTCGTTCGTGGCCAGCGGCGGCGTGGCGGGTTCGGCGCCCGTATCCGAAGGCAGCCCCACGGGCGCACGGAAGGTCATCGGCGCCGCGCCGGTCAGCGGCCATTGCGAAGGCGCGGACTCCGGCTCGTGGGCCTGCTCCATGGTGCGGCGTGGCCACATGGCTTCGAAGTCGCCGGCACCGCGCTCCTGGGCCACGAAATTCATGGAGGGCTGTGCCCAGCCGGCGTTCGAGGGGAGCGGCGTCGGCTTGAAGAATGGCTGCGGCGTACCGGAGGCCGCCACGGCGTCTCCGGCGCGCGGCGCGGCCAGCGCGTCCTCGATGGCGTGGCGTACCGCCTGGTGCACCTCGCGCCCATCGCGAAAGCGCACTTCGATCTTGGTCGGGTGCACGTTCACGTCGACCCGCGCCGGATCGATCTCAAGGTACAGCGCGTAGATCGGCTGGCGATGGCCGTGCAGCACGTCTTCGTAGGCGCTGCGCACGGCGTGCGACAGCACCTTGTCGCGCACGAAACGGCCGTTGACATAAAAGAACTGCTGGTCGCCGCGCGAGCGCGCCGCATCGGGAATGCCGGCGCGGCCGACCACGCGCACCGGGCCACCTTCGCGCTCGACCGCCACGCTCTGCGTCACGAAATCGTCGCTCAGGGCATCGGCCAGCCGCTGCTCGCGGGTGGTGGCGGCGCGCCATTGCTCGACCAGCTTGCCGTCGTGCCAGATCGAAAAGCCCACCTCGGGCCGCGCCAGCGCATGGCGGCGCACCGCCTCGATGCAATGGGCCAGTTCGGTGGCGTCGGTCTTCAGGAACTTGCGGCGCGCGGGCGTGGCGAAGAACAGCTCGCGCACTTCGACCGTGGTGCCGGTGGAGCGGGCCACCGGACGCAGCTCGCCGGTGCGCCCGTCGAGCGAGAACGCACTGTCGGCGCCGGCAAAGCGCGAAAGAATGCTGAGCTCGGCAATCGCATTGATCGCCGCCAGTGCCTCGCCGCGAAAGCCCATCGTGCCGACCGTTTCGAGGTCGTTCAGGCTCGCGATCTTGCTGGTGGCGTGGCGGCGCAGCGCCACCGTGAGTTCTTCGCGCGGAATGCCCAGGCCGTCGTCTTCGATCGAGATCAGCCGCACACCGCCCGAGGCCAGCCGCACCGTGATCTGCCGGGCCCCCGCGTCGAGCGCGTTGTCCAGCAGCTCGCGCACCACCGAGGCAGGCCGCTCGACCACTTCGCCCGCGGCGATCTGGCTGATCAGTTCGTCGGGAAGCTCGCGGATCGGGCGGCGTTCGGAGAGGGAGTTGGGGGTGGGAAGGGCGCTCACCGGGGCATTCTAGAAGCGGGCGAAAACTGGGTATTCCGTAGGGAAAGACGTGCTTCAGCGCGACATCAACGTATTCGACGGCAGCTTCTCGTCCAGCAGCTTGCGCGCCGTCTCGATGCCCGCCACCGGCAGCAGCTTCGCGTCGAGCAGGCCGACCTGTACGAGCACGCTGGCCTGGTCCCAGTAGATGTGCTCGTGGTAGAGCTTGTTGCCGCGGAACTTGATGACGGCCAGCAGTGGCACCTCGACGCGCTTGCCGGTGGGGGCGACGCCCGGGAGCATCCACGGGATCTCGGTGGTGTGAGTGAAGCTGAAGAGCAGTTCGTCGACCACCTGCGTGGCGCCGACGGTGCGCGAGATCGACGTGAGCGCGGTGTCGGGCGGGTTGCTGTTGACGAAGTGGTTCGTATAGAAGGCGTGCAGCGCCTTGTAGCCCACGCCGCCGGTCATGGTGGGGATGTGGTTGACGTAGGGCTCGGCCACCATGGTGGCCATGGTGTCGTCGACGTTCCGGGTGCCGAACTCGTACTCGCAGTGCTTGTCCCACAGGGCCGAGAGGTCGTAGTGCGGGCCGATGGCACCCTTCAGCGTGGCGATGCTGCGCTCGTGTGCCATGAGCGCCGACGGCTTGTGGAAGTGCTCGCCGCCCACGCGCGCGAAGGCATGGTCCATGCCGGGGTACACGTACAGCGACACGCCGGGGCGGCCCTTGAGCGTCTGCACGATGCGGTCGCGTGCCTCGGGCGGGCAGAACTTGTCGAGCTCGGCGACGTGCAGCGTCAGCGGGCACTTGATCTTGTCAGCTTCGTCGAGCGCGGCGTCGATGCCGACGCCGTAGTAGCCGACCACCGCATCGGCGTCGGTGCGGCAGGCCGAGAGGTACGCCAGCTTGCCGCCCAGGCAGAAGCCGAGCACGCCGACCTTCTTGTCGGTCACTTCGGCGCGGCCGCGCAGCGCGTCGATGGCGGTCTGCATGTCTTGCATGCCCTTGGCTTCGTCGAAGCCGCCGTAGAGCGCAAAGGCGCGCTGCCAATCGGCTTCGCTGTAGCCGAGTTCGACGTTGGGCTCCTGGCGCCAGAAAAGGTCGGGCACCAGCGCCACGTAGCCTTCTTCGGCGTAGTAGTCGGCGACCTCGCGCATGGTGTGGTTGATGCCGAAGATTTCCTGCGCGATCACAAGGCCCGGGCCGGTGCCGCCTTCGGGCAGTGCGAGGTAGCCGCGAAAGGTGCCGCTGCCGTCGGCGGCTTTCATCTGGATGTATTGGCCTGTCATCGTGAGTCTCTCCGGGTGGGTGGTTTTATCGAGGTTGCAACAACTGCTTGAACATGACGAAGGCGTCCACGTAGCCGTGCTGCGGATGCCTGAAGGCGCCGGGCAGGGTGCCGACGATGTCGAAGCCCATCTTGCGCCAGAGCCGCACCGCGCCTTCGTTGGTGGACACCACGAAATTGAACTGCATCGCGCGAAAGCCCATGCGGATGGCCTCCTGCTGCGAGTGTTCGCACAGCGCCGAGGCAACGCCCAGGCCGCGCGCGGCGTCGGACACCACATAGCCGCAATTGCTCACGTGCGCGCCCTGGCCCGGCTGATTGGGCTTTATGACGTAGGTGCCGAGCACCGTGCCCTCGTCGTTGCAGGCCACGAAGGTCGCGGTGGGCACCTTGGTCCATGAATGGCGTGCCTGTTCTTCGGTGATGTCGGGCGCGTAGGTGTAGGTGTCTCCGCGGCGAAAGGTCGGTTCGAGGACGGCCCAGATGGCCGGCCAGTCCGCGTCGAGCGCGGCGCGTATGTGCAGCATGGGGTGATTCAGGGTGCGTTCGGGTTCAGCAAGGATAATCCGCGCCCATGGAAATCATCAGCTTTCTCGTCGACTTCATTCTTCATGTCGACAAACACCTCGAGGCCTTCGTCATCGCCTATGGCCCCTGGGTCTATGCACTGCTCTTCCTGATCGTCTTCGTGGAGACGGGGGCGGTGGTGATGCCGTTCCTGCCGGGCGATTCGCTGCTCTTCATCGTCGGCGCGCTGTGCGGCGCGGGGCTCATGAACTTTCCGCTGGCCTGCGGCATCCTGATTGCGGCGGCCATCCTCGGAGACCAGACCAACTATTCGATCGGCCGCTACTTCGGGCCGAAGGTCTTCCAGTGGGAGAGTTCGCGCTTCTTCAACCGCAAGGCCTTCGACCAGGCCCACGGCTTCTACGAGCGCTACGGCGGCATCACGATCATCCTGGCGCGCTTCATGCCCTTCATTCGCACCTTTGCCCCGTTCGTGGCGGGCGTGGCGGAAATGAGCCGCGCGAAGTTCACCATGTTCAACGTGGTGGGCGCGCTGATCTGGGTGCTGGGCATCGCGACGGCGGGCTACTTCTTCGGCAACCTGCCGTTCGTGCGGCAGCACCTGGACAAGATCATCTGGGCGCTGATCTTCGTGCCGGGCCTGCTGGCGATCTACGGCGCATGGCGCGCCTCGAAGGCCGAGAAGGCCCGCGCGGCGCAGGTGCCGCAGGCCTGATCGCCATCGGACTCCCATCAACAAAAAGCGCGCCCGAAGGCGCGCTTTTTTCTTGTGGCGGGTCCGAGCCGCAACGGCGGCTCAGCTCAGGTCAGTAGTTCGGCCCGTTGCCCGGGTAGTAGCCGCTGCCCGACGGATAACGCTGCTGGTTGTAATAGTTGCGTTCGTCGGCGTTACGACCCACCTGGTTGCCGATGATGCCGCCGATGGCCGCGCCACCCAGCGTCGCGCCGGTGTTCTTGCCGATCGCATTGCCGATCAGTGCACCGCCCACCGCGCCTACGCCAGTACCGAGGTTCTGGTTGGGACCGCTGGCGCAACCTGCAATCGTCATGACCGAAGTGGCTGCGGCTGCAGCGATCCAGAGACGTGTGTTCATGATGTCCACCTTTCGAGGAGTGATGC
This sequence comes from Variovorax sp. VaC1, assembly GCF_043658315.1. NCBI lineage: Bacteria > Pseudomonadati > Pseudomonadota > Betaproteobacteria > Burkholderiales > Comamonadaceae > Variovorax > Variovorax sp. VaC1. Next base: position 40,095 of record NZ_JBIGLT010000003.1, read on the forward strand.
CCCATCATGTCCAGAAGCGCGGTGCCGCGGGTGTAGGAGCCTGCCGCGCCTGCCTGTGCGGTGCAGCAAGCCGCCCGACGTGGGACACGAGGGGGCGGCGGCTTTACAAAGGCCCGGCTACAGCTGTCTGCTGCGCGCCAGCGGCGGGTTCTGCGCGAAGTAGCGCTGGATGCCGCGCATGAGCGCATCGGCCAGGCTTTCCTGGTATTCCACGCGGCGCAGGTTGGCTTCTTCTTCGGGGTTGCTGATGAAGGCGGTTTCGACCAGCACGCTGGGAATGTCGGGCGCCTTCAGCACCGCAAAGCCGGCTTGTTCGACCTGGCCCTTGTGCAGCCGCGCGCCGATGCCCTTGATCTCGCCCAGCATCGCGCCGCCGAGCTTCAGGCTGTCGTTGATCTGCGCGGTGGTGCTCATGTCGAGCAGCGCGCGCTGCACCTGCGCCTCGTGGTTGCCGACGTTGACGCCGCCGACCTTGTCGGCGTCGTTCTCCTTGTTGGCGAGCCAGCGCGCCGCGCTGCTCGATGCGCCGCTCTGGCTCAGCGCGAACACGCTGGCGCCGCGCGCGGCGGGCGTGGTGAAGGCGTCGGCATGGATGCTCACGAACAGGTCGGCCTGCACGCGCCGCGCCTTCTGCACGCGCACGCCCAGCGGCACGAAGAAGTCGGCGTCGCGCGTGAGAAAGGCGCGCATCGGGCTGCCGTTGACGCTGCCCGCGTTGATGCGTTCGCGCAGCCGGTGCGCCACCTGCAGCACGATGTCTTTCTCACGCGTGCCGTTGGGGCCGATGGCGCCGGGGTCTTCGCCACCGTGGCCGGGGTCGAGCGCCACGATGATGATGCGGTCGGTGCGGCTGGCGGTGGCGCCGCCTCGCGCGACAGCCACCGGTGGCGGTGCGGGTGGTGGTGGCGGCGGCGGGATGGGCCTGATCGGTGCCGTACCCGCCACGGACGGCGGCGGGGCGACGATCACGGGTGAAGCGGTCGGGCGGTCGTTCCCTGCGATGACCGGTGGTGCCGTGGCCGATGGGCCGGGGCGCATCGACTGCTGCGCCATCAGCTCGCCCAGCGGGTCGCCGGCCGGCGTGGCGGGGCGCACCGGCGCGCCGGGTGCAGTGGGCGCGGTCGCCACGGCCGTGCCGTTGCTGCTGGTGCCGCCGCTGGACTTGGGCGCATCGCGCAGCCGCTCGGCGATCAGCGCTTCCATCGGGTCGATGGCCTGCTCGGGGTACAGGTCGAGCACCAGCCGGTGCTTGTAGGCCGCCACGGGCGCCAGCGAGAACACCTGCGGCACCACCGCCTGCTTCAGGTCGAACACGATGCGCACCACCTTCGGCGCGTTCTGTCCGACACGCAGGCCGTTGATGTACGGGTCGCCGGGCTTGATCTTGCCGACCAGCTCGCGCAGCTCGGGGTTCAGGTCGATGCCCTCGATGTCGACGGCCAGCCGCGGCGGGCTGCCCACCACGAGCTGCTGCGAGTTGAGGCGGGCATCGGACTCGATGGTCACGCGGGTGTAGTCGGCCGCGGGCCAGACCCGCACGGCGAGGATGGTGGCGCCGCGCGCGATCTGGTGCACGCCGAGCATCAGCGCGATGCTGCCGCCCTGCAGCAGCACGCGCCGTTTGATGCCGCCCGCCTTCATGCGGCGATGCGCGCCAGCAGATCGCTGCCGCGAGGGGTGTTCGCGAGGAGGGTCACGCTGCGTGTGTCGTCAGTCATTGCTTCGATTTTAATAGCTAGGTCGGCCGGTGGTGTGCGCCCTGCGGCGTTTTCTGGCCACTCTGCCAACTTGAGGCCAGGGCCCGCGAAGATGTCGCGGAAACCGGCGTCGTCCCATTCGCGCGGATCGGCGAAACGGTAGAAGTCGAAATGGAAGATCGCGAGCCCGTCGGGCGCTTCGTGCGGCTCGACCACGGCGTAGGTCGGGCTCTTGATGCGGCCTTCGATGCCGAGGGCGCGCAGCAGATGTCGTACGAAAGTGGTCTTGCCGGCACCGAGGTCGCCATGCAGCGCGATGAAGGCATCGCGCAACGCGGGCGCGGCGGCGAGCGATCGCGCGAAAGCTTCGGTGTCGGCTTCGCTGCACCAGCGCACGATGCGTGTGGTGCCTTTGGGCGTTTCTACAATCGGCAAGTGATCGTCAGCCATCCACTCGTTGTTCGTATTCAGGCATTGGCCCGGGAACTCGGATTCTCCCAAATCGGAATCGCGGGCGTCGATTTATCGAGCGCCGAGGACGGTCTGATGCAATGGCTGGCCCATGGGTTCCATGGCGAAATGCAATACATGGCAACGCATGGCACCCGCCGCGCGCGTCCGGCCGAGCTGGTGCCGGGCACGGTGAGCGTGATCACCGCGCGCATGGACTACCTGCCGCGCAGCACCACGCCCGACTGGCAGACCATCGAGTTCGACCGCCTCACGCGGCCCGGCGAGGCCATCGTATCGGTCTATGCGCGGGGCCGCGACTATCACAAGGTGCTGCGCAACCGGCTCGCGAAGCTGGCCGAGCGCATCGCCGAAGAGGTCGGCCCCTTCGGCCACCGCGCCTTCACCGACTCGGCTCCCGTGCTCGAAGCCGAGCTGGCCTCGCGCAGCGGGCAGGGCTGGCGCGGCAAGCACACGCTGGTGCTCGACCGCAACGCGGGCTCGATGTTCTTCCTGGGCGAGATCTACGTCGACATGGAACTGCCGCCGAGCGAGCCCGTCACCGCGCACTGCGGCAGCTGCAGTGCCTGCATCGACGTGTGCCCGACGCAGGCCATCGTCGCGCCGCAGCGGCTGGACGCGCGGCGCTGCATCTCTTACCTGACCATCGAGCACGGCGGCCCGATCCCGCTGGAATTGCGGCCGCTGATGGGCAACCGCATCTACGGTTGCGACGACTGCCAGCTCATCTGCCCCTGGAACAAGTTCGCCAAGAAGAGCGAGCTGCCCGACTTCGACGCGCGCGAGGGGCTCACGGGGCGCACGCTGGCCGAGCTGTTTGCGTGGAGCGAAGAAGACTTCCTGCGCCGCACCGAAGGCAGCCCGATCCGGCGTATCGGCCACGAGCGCTGGCTGCGCAACATCGCGGTGGCGCTGGGCAATGCGGTGCGCTCCGGCGAAGCGGGCGCGCAAGAGGCGTTGGCCACCCGCGCTGGGCATCCGAGCGAACTCGTGCGCGAGCATGTCGCGTGGGGGCTCGCGCAGGACGCGGTCGCCTAGCTGCGTGCGATGCGCGAGCGGGTCGCTCCAAGCCCCATCGGCGCCGGCATCAGTTGAGTCGGCTATATGCAACTGACATTTGATTCGTTCCGGATGCGGGGCCCGCAAATCAGAATGCGGCCTTCATCGCCATGCATCAAGAACTTCAACACCCGCGTTTGCCTACCCGCCTGCCATCGGCAGAGGGTGCGGCGCGTCGATGTCTGGGCTGACGACAGCACGCCTTGAATGCGGCGGCGCAGCCCGCCCGTCTTCGATTCTTTTTTCTCTCCTTGATGGACAACGCGAAGGCGCATGCCGTTCGCGGGAACCATCGCACCGCCATGGCTGTACCTTCCGCCGAACTTCCTCTCATCGAGCTTGCTGCTGCAGGCAATGCACCGCGTGCCCTTTCGCTGGCGCAACGGCTGCGCGCATCGGCGCGCTACCTTGCTTCGTCGCGCTGGGTCGGCTGGCCCTTTCCACTGCTGGTGCTGCTGCTCTGGCAGCTCGGTGCGCATTACGAGTGGATCGCGCCGCAGGTGCTGCCGCCGCCCGCCGTCGTCTGGAGCACGCTGGTCGATCTGTTCAGCACCGGCGAGATTTGGGGCCACCTGCAGATCAGCCTGACGCGCGTGTTCGCCGGCTTCGCGCTCGGGCTGTTCGCGGGGTTCGCGCTGGGCGTGGCCATGGGGCTGTCGCCGCTTTTCAAGGACTACGTCTACCCCTTGTTCAAGGCGTTCAGCCAGGTGCCCGTGCTCGGGTGGCTGCCGCTGCTGATGCTGCTGGTCGGCATCGACGAATCGCTCAAGGTCCTGCTCATTGCCAAGGCCGCGCTGGTGCCGGTGGCGCTCAATACCTACAAGGGCATCCAGGGCGTGCCGACGCGTTATATCGAGGTGGCGCGCGTGCTCCGGTTCTCGCGCTGGCAGTTGCTGCGCAAGGTGGTGCTGCCCTCGGCCTTTGCGCCGATCTGGAACGGCGTGCGCTACGGCTTCACGCATGCATGGCTGGCGCTGGTCGTGGTCGAGCTGCTGGCTTCCAGCGAGGGCATCGGCTTCCTGATCGTCTATGGCCGGCAGTTGTTCCAGCTCGACGTGGTGCTGGCGGCCGTGGTGGTGGTCGGTGCCGTCGGCTTTGCGCTCGACAAGGTCTTCGCGCTGATCGAAAAGCGCCTCACGCGTTGGCAACGCCCCGGCTTCTGAGGACGACGGCATGAGTGACGCCAATGCACCGACACCCCCCGCAGCCGCAACCGCGGCCCGCCGCGCGCACCCCGTGCCCAAGGCCCTGCGCGGCTGGGTCATTCCGCTGCTGCTGGTCGCGCTGTGGTGGAGCGCCGCGCGCTTCGGCTGGGGCAATGCGGCCTTCCTGGTATCGCCCGAAGCGGTGTGGCAGCGCGCGGTCGACTACACGGCGAGCGGCGAGCTGTGGGTGGCGCTGGGCTCGAGCCTGTGGCGCGACCTTGCCGGCTTCGCCATCGGCGTGACAGCGGGCCTGCTGGGCGGTGGCGTGCTCGGCCTGTCGCGGCTGGCAGAACGCGCGTTGGGGCCGAGCTTCCACACGCTCAAGCAGATCTCGCTGTTCGCATGGATTCCGCTGATCTCGGTCTGGTTCGGCCTGGGCGATGCGGCCAAGGTGGCGTTCCTTTCGCTGGCCGCTTTCTTCCCCGTGGTGCTCAACACGCACGAAGGCATTCGCAGCGTGCCGCGCGAACTGATCGAGGTCGCGCGGGTGCTCAGGTTCAGCCGCTGGCAGATGCTCACGCGCGTGGTGTTGCCCAGTGCCTCGCCCTCGATCTTCGCGGGCATCCACCTGGCGCTGATCTATGCCTGGCTTGCAACGCTTGGCGCCGAGTACCTGCTGGTCTCGGGCAAGGGCATCGGCAACACCATGATCGACGGGCGCGAGCATTTCCAGATGGACCTCGTGCTCTTCGGCGTGATCGTGGTCGGGCTCACCGGCTTCACGCTCAACTGGATCGCCACCCGCATCGAGACCCGGCTGCTCGCCTGGCGCGGCCGGCTGGTCGCCCAATTCTGACAACGCAAGGAACACGACCGTGGCTCACGCAGGAACGCTGGACATCCGGCATCTCCACAAGCAGTACGAGGTAGAGGGCACGCCGTTGCCCGTGCTCAGCGACATCTCGCTGAGCATCGCGCCGGGCGAATTCGTCAGCATCGTCGGCACCAGCGGATGCGGCAAGTCGACGCTGCTGCGGCTGGTGGTCGGCCTGGAGGGCGACTACCAGGGCGAGCTGCTGCTCGACGGCCATCGCATCGTCGGCACCAGCCTGGAGCGCGGCATCGTGTTCCAGGAGCACAGGCTGTTTCCCTGGCTCAACGTCGAGGACAACATCGCCCTGAGCCTGCTCAACGCATCGCTGACCGAAGCCCAGAAGCGCGTGCAGGTGCGCGAGCACATCGAGCTGGTCGGGCTGCAGGGTTTCGAGAAGGCGTTTCCGCACCAACTTTCGGGCGGGATGTCGCAGCGCGTGGCGATCGCGCGGGCCTTGGTCAACCGGCCCGAGGTGCTGCTGCTCGACGAGCCCTTCGGCGCGCTCGACGCGATGACGCGCGCGCACCTGCAGCAGGAGCTGCTGCGCATCTGGCAGGCGGAAGGCATCACGACCATCCTGGTCACGCACGACGTGGAAGAGGCCGTGTTCCTGGGCGACAAGGTGGTCGTGATGGAGCCTCGCCCGGGCCGCATCCGCCGCATCGTTCCCGTGCCGCTCGCGCATCCGCGCAACCGGGCGAGCCAGGCCTTTGCCGAGATCAAGGAGAGCGTGCTCGCCGAATTCTCGGGACAGCCGGCCGAAGCCCCGGCACTCGTGCCCGCATCGCGCAGCGCCGAGTCGGTGCTGTTCGCCATCTGATTTTTTCCATCGAAAGCCTTTCATGCGCACTTCTTCTTCCTCATCTCTTTCCGCCGGTCGCAGGTCGTTTGTTGCCCTCGCCATGCTGGCCGGGCTGTTCGGTACCACCGCGGCATCGGCCGCCGACCTGCCCAAGGTGATCCGCCTGGCCGCGCCTGAACAGGGCAGCCAGGGCAAGTCTTTCGCCGGCGCCGGGCCGGTGTCGCTGGTCTATGCCCAGAAGGCGCTGGAAGCCGAGTTCGAGAAGGACGGTGTCAAGATCGAATGGAAGTTCTTCAAGGGCGCGGGCCCGGCCATCAACGAGGCACTGGCCACAGGCCAGCTCGACGTCGTGTTCCTGGGCGACCTGGCCGGCGTGATCGGCCGCGCCAACGGCCTGAAGACGCGGCTCGTCGCCTCGGGCGGACGCAACAGCAACAGCTACCTGGCGACCGCGCTGGGCAGCAACATCCAGAGCTTCAAGGACCTGAAGGGCAAGCGCGTGGCAGTGCTGCGCGGCACGGCCTACCAGCTGTCTTTCAACCGCCTGCTCGAAGATGCCGGCCTGACCGAGAAGGACGTGCGCTTCACCAACCTCGACTGGCCGACCTCGAAGGCGGCGCTGGTCAGCAAGGACATCGACGCGACCTTCGGCGGCTCCGACCTGCAATTGCTCAAGCTTGCGGGCACGGCCGAGATCCCGATCAGCACCCGCGGCAGGGGGCCGATCTACGGCATCAACTCGGGCGTGATCGCAACCGACGCCTTCGCGAAGCAGCACCCCGAAGCGCTCACGCGGCTGATCAAGGTGATCGTGAAGCAGGCGCAGTCGGCGTCCGACAACAGCAAGCGCGATGCGCTGTTCGCGCGCTTCGGCGAAATCAGCGGCCAGCCCGTCGCATTGTTCAGCAGCGACTTCGAAGGCGCCTCGCTGAAAGAGCGCTACTCGCCGCTGCTGGATGATGGCTATGTCTCGCACTACACCGACGTGATCGACGGCGCGAAAAAGGTCGGCATCATTCGCCAGACCTTCGATGCCAAGGCCTGGGCCGATCCGAGCTTCCTTGCGCGTGCGCTCAAGGAGCTTCAGCTCGAGAACTTCTGGGCGCCCACCAACGCGGCGGGCCTGGCCGCAAGGCAGTGAGGTCGATGGCGATGAGCAGCAGCAAGACCCCCAACATCATCTTCATCCTGGCGGACGACCTCGGCTACGCGGACCTCGGCGTCTACGGCCAGACCGGCTTTGCGACCCCGCACCTCGACGGCCTGGCCGCGGAGGGCGTGCGCTTCACCCAGGCCTATGCGAACTCGGCCGTTTGCTCGGCGACCCGCTTCGCGCTGATCACCGGGCGCTACCAGTACCGGCTGCGAGGCGGGCTGGAGGAGCCGATCGCCACCAACGGCAAGGGCCTCGGCCTGCCGCCCGAACACCCGACGCTGCCTTCGCTCCTCAAGGCCGCGGGCTACGACACCGCGCTGATCGGCAAGTGGCACCTGGGCCGCCCGCCCGAGTACGGCCCGCAGCGCAGCGGTTACGACCGATTCTTCGGCAACCTCGGCGGCGCGGTCGACTACTTCACGCACAAGGCGGGTGTCGGCGACGACCTGCCGCGCGATCTCTACGAGGGTGATGTGCCGGTCGAGCGCACCGGCTACTACACCCAGATCCTGGCCGACGAAGCCGTGGCCTATGTGCGCGAGCGCGCCGAAACACCCGACAAACCCTTCTTCTTGTCGCTGCATTTCACGGCCCCGCACTGGCCGTGGGAAGGGCCGGAAGACGAGCACGTTTCGCGCGGACTCAAGGACCTCTTTCACTACGACGGCGGCAACCTCGAGACCTACGGAAAGATCGTGGGCGCGCTCGACGCGGCCGTCGGGCAGGTGCTGGCGGCGCTCGACCAGGGCGGCCTGGGCGACAACACCATCGTCGTCTTCACCAGCGACAACGGCGGCGAGCGCTTTTCCAAGAACTGGCCCTTCACCGGCCAGAAGACCGAGTTGCTCGAAGGCGGCCTGCGCGTGCCGACGCTGCTGCGCTGGCGCGAGCGGCTCACCCCGCAGGTTCAGCCGCAGGTGACCATCTCGATGGACTGGCTACCGACCTTGCTCGCGGCCGCGGGCGTGGCGGCGCATCCTGACTACCCCAGCGACGGCGAGAACATCCTGCCGGTGCTGGAGGGCAGCGCGCCCGTGCATCCGAGGCAGCTCTATTGGCGCTACAAATCGCAGTCGCAGCGCGCGGTGCGCGACGGCGACTGGAAGTACCTCAAGATCAACGACAACGAGTTCCTGTTCGACGTGCTCGTCGACCAGCGCGAGCGGGCCAACCTGCGTGCGCGCGAGCCCGAGGTCTTCGAGCGGCTGCGCCGGCAATGGGCTGCGTGGGACCAGAATTTTCTGCCGATCACCGACGAGGTGTTCACGCATGGCGTGACGCCCGACATACAGGCGGATCGCTACGTGCCCGACCGCTTGCACCGTGCGGTGCTCGGCGCGCCGCGTGAAGTGCGCGGCGACTGAAAGAAACCGAACAGGAGCCGGGGCGACCAGCTCTTCAGGCCGGCAGAATCTCGCGCACCCGCTCCCACGGCCGGCACATCAGCGTGCCGCGCGGCGACACCACGATCGGCCGCTGCAGCAGGATCGGGTGCGAGACGATGAAGTCGAAGAGCTGGTCGTCGCTCCACTTCGGATCGGCCAGGCTCAGTTCTTCGTAGGGCGCTTCTTTCGTGCGCAGCAGGTCGCGCGCACCCAGGCCCATGGCTTTGGCCAACTCACGCAGCTTCTTCTTCGAGGGCGGCGTTTCCAGGTACAGGACGATCTCGGGTTCCACGCCGCTTTCGCGGATCAGGCCCAGCACGTTGCGCGAGGTGCTGCAGTTGGGCTTGTGGAAGATGGTCATCGGGTAGGCGGTGGTCGGGGTGCGTGCGGTCATGGTGTCGATGATGAAAGGAGCGGTGTTCAGTTCTGCTGGGCGCCGCGGTCCGCCGTGAACGGAAAGCGCGCGGCCCAGAAGTCGGCCAGCCGGGGATCGGCATCCACGCGCCGCACCACCGGTGTCATGCGCGGGGCCACGCGGTAGAAGCGCCGGCGCTGCGGCGTCCAGCGCGACATCACGGTCACATACAGGTCGAGCATGCTCAGCTTTTCGCCCAGCAGGTAGGGCGCGGGCTCGTCGATCTGCGTGTCCATCAGGTGCCAGCAATGCGCGATGCGCTCGGCCGAGCGTTCGAGCATCGCGGCTTGCGCCGAAGGGTCGGGCACGAGGCGGGCGGGGTCGTCGCGCACCCAGAGCAGCGAGTAGATGGCGGCCGGCAGGTAGACCATCCAGCGCAGGTAGCGCGCACGCAGGGGGTGGTCGGGCGCGGGGCACAGGCCGGCCTCGGGGTAGCGGTCGCCGAGCCAGATCAGGATGGCCGCGCTCTCGGTCATCACTTCGCCCGAAGGCAGCACGAGCGCAGGCACCTGCCGCATCGGGTTGATGCTCGCCACGCGGTCGCGCTCGGACTCGCTTTCCCATGTGGCGATGTCGACGGTGTCGACCTGCGCGCCGATCAATGTCAGCGCGGCATGGATCGGCGTGGCGCCCGAGCCGGGGGCGCCGTAGAGGGTGTAGCGGTCTGCAGAGGCGGATGCGGATGAGGGCATCCGCGCAGGTTACTGCAGCCGCGGGGCCGTTGTCACGCGGCCAGCAGGGCGTCGATCTTGTTCAGCGCTTCGAGCGTCTTGAAGCAGGCCTCGGCCACTTCGGTGCCCTTCACCGCGAAGTGGCGGTGGAAGTACTTGCGATGCTCCACGTGCTCGTGGAAGTGGTGCGGCGTGAGCACGGCCGAGAAGATCGGCACGTCGGTTTCGAGCTGCAGCGACATCAGCGTGCTGACGACGGTGTTCGCAACGAACTCGTGGCGGTAGATACCGCCATCGACCACCAGCGCGCAGCCGATGATGGCTGCGTACCGGCCCGAGTTGGCCAGCCGCTTGGCGTGCAGCGGAATCTCGAAGGCGCCCGGCACATCGAAGATGTCGATGAGGTCGCGCGCCACGCCGAGCCGCGCCATCTCTTCGAGAAAGGCGTCGCGTGCCTGGTGGACGATGTCGGAATGCCACTGCGCCTCGACGAATGCGATGCGCGTGCCGCGCGGCGAATCCGATGCGGCAATGGCGGAGAGGGGAAGGTCGTTGATCTGACTCATGGTGTGCCTCTTGAAAGCAGGTTTCCTGAATCAGGGCGCACGAAACCACAGGGCAACTCGCACGCCTTGTTTAAAAAAAGCGCGCGGGCCGACCCGCATTTCGCGCTCTCTTTCATCCGGACTGTGACCGTCGGCTTCGGAATCGCACCGAAATCTGCTGACCCTTCGGCTTGCTGGCGCAGGCCGAAGGCGCTCGCGGGCTCGTGCAGCTTTCGCCGCCATGACCGCCGGTGGGGAGTTTCGCCCCGCCCTGAGAACGCTTGTCGTCCGGCGAACCGGACAACGGCGCGATTCTAGGAGCGGCCCCGCGCGCAGGATGTCGCCAGCGCGCCAGACCTTCGCCCGCGCGGGGATTTTCTTCAGAAGCGATACGTTGCGTTCGCAGTCACTGTACGGCGCTGGCCGTAGAAGCAGTCGCCGCGCGCCAGGCAGGTCGTGAGCTGCACCTTGTCGGCCAGGTTGGCGATGTTGAGCGACAGGCGCAGCGGGCCGTTGTCCCAGGCGAGCATCGCGTCGAACAGCGTGGCCGAGGGCGTGCGCACGCCGTCCATGCCGTCCCACGATTCACCCAGGTAACGCACGCCGCCGCCCACCGAGAAGCCGGGCACGCCGCCGATGGAGAAGCGGCGCGTGACCCAGGCCGACGCCGTGTGCTTGGGCACGCCCGAGATGCGCTTGCCCAGGTCCGAGCCATTGCTGCGCGACACGCGCGCGTCGGTGTAGGCGTACGAGGCGATCCAGTCCCAGTCGCGCGCGATGCTGCCCTTGTATTCCAGCTCCAGTCCCTTCACGTGCACCTCGCCGAGCTGCACGCTGTTGAGCGGGTTCGTCGGGTCGGGCGTCTTGCGGTTGGTGTCGCGCAGGTCGTACACGGCGGCCATGAACGAGGTGCGCTGGCCTTCGGGCTCCCACTTGATGCCGGCCTCCCACTGCTTGCCGCGCTGCGGCTTGAAGGGCGTGTTGTTCAGGTCGACGCCACCGAGCGGCAGGAACGATTCGGCATAGCTCAGGTAGGGCGCCCAGCCGCCGTCGGCCAGGTAGATCAGGCCGGCGCGCTTGGTGGTGGCCTTGTCGTCGGCGGTTGCGGCGGCGCGGCCTTCGGTGCGGGTGGTGGCCTTGTCGTGGCGCAGGCCCAGCAGGCCGATCCAGCGGCCGTACTTGACCTGGTCCTGCAGGTACAACCCGACCTGCTTTTGCACCACGTCGGGCGAGCGCGTGTAGCTGGTCGGCGGCGTGTAGTTGCCGTAGAGCGGCGCATAGACATCGAGCGCGCCGGCGCGTCCGCGTCCCGACCACTTGGACGTGGTGTTGCGCTGGAAGTCGGCGCCGACCAGCAGCGTGTGCTCTGCCTCGCCGGTCTTGAAGTGGGCTTCGGCCTGGTTGTCGAGCAGCAGCATCGTGCCGCCGTTGATGTCGCTGCTCAGGTCGCGCTCGATGGTGCGCTGGTCGGCGTTGAACACCGGCCGCGCGGGCCGCCGCGTGAGGCGGTTGGCGGCGAAGCTGGTGTACGAGGTGTTGTAGATCACCTTGCTTTCGGTCGCGCGCAGGTTCTGGCGGAAGGTCCAGGTGTCGTTCAGGCGGTGGCTGAACAGATAGCCGAGCGAGCTGTTGCGCGAGTCGTAGCGGTCGAAGCCCGGCTCGCCGGTGAAGGTCGATGTCGGGATCGGCCCGTAGAGCGAGGGCAGCAGCGTGCCCTGCCACGGGAAGAAGCCGATCAGCGAGCCGCTCTTGTCCTTCTGGTAGAGCGCCTGCAGCGTGAGCGAGGTGTCGGCGTTCGGGCGCCAGGTGAGCGAAGGCGCGACCACCACGCGGTCGTCGGCCACATGGTCGACCTGCGTGCCGCTGTCGCGCCCCACAGTCACGAGGCGATAGAGCCACTTGCCTTCGGTGTCGAGCGCACCGGTGAAGTCGGCCGCGATCTGCTTGCGGTTGTAGTTGCCGAGCTGCAGTTGCACCTCGCGCTGCGTCTCGGCCTGCGGCCGCTTCGAGACAAGGTTGAGCACGCCGCCGACCCCGCCCTGGCCGTACAGCACTGACGAGGGGCCGCGCAGCAGCTCGACGCGCTCCAGCGTGTAGGGCTCGGCCTTCGTCGTGTTGTAGATGCCATAGCCGCGTTGCAGGCCATCGAGGTACTGCACCGCGTCGCCGCCGCGCACCTTGAACGAATCGACGCGGCTGTCGAAGTAGCTCGACACCACGCCGGCCGTGTAGTTGGTGGTTTCGCGCAGCGTGAGCACGCCCTGCGCCTCCATCTGATCGCGGGTGACGACCGAGATGGCTTGCGGCGTTTCGATCAGCGGCGTGTCGGTCTTGGTGGCGCTGCCGCCGCGCCTGGCGACGAAGCCGGTCACCGGGCCGGTCGCGGTCTCGCCCGCGTCGCCCGACACGGTGACGGTGGGCAGCGCCCTGCGGGGCTCGCCGGTTTCGTCCTTGTCTTCGGCATAGGCCGGCGCGGCGGCGCTCAGTGCCAGTGCGGTGGCGGCGAGCGTGGCGCGGCGGCAGTGCGAGAGGCGGAATCGTTGGCGGTTTCTGGATGTCATGTGCAGCTTCTCCTGTGTCTTGCGATGGGTAGGGGAGTGGCTGCGGCACGCATGCGGCGCGTGCCATGGCTTCTCTCGAATCAAGTTGTGGGCGCGACGCGCGCGGCCGGCCACGTGCCCGATGCGGGCAAGCGGCTGGTGTTGTGGGTCTTGTGGCGTCGCGGGGGTGTCAGCCACCGGTCGCGACGGCATGGCGTCGGTCCTGTGCGGCTGTCGTCTTCGTTCCTTCGAAGACGGCTGGCGGGCCCTTGCAGGGCGGCTGGCTGAGGGGCGTGATTATAGGAAGAAGCGGGCGCCTCAGGGGCGCATCAGCGGCCGGCCAGAAACTGCGTCATGCGCTGCAGTTCGTCGTCGAGCGCGGCGCGAAACGCGGCGTCGCGCGGCTTCTTGCCCGCATAGCCGAACGCCGGTTGCAGCCGGCCTTCGGGCGCCGTCACGTTGGCCCAGCCGATCACGCGGTCGTGCCACAGCATCGGCAGCGCGTAGTAGCCGAACTGGCGTTTCGGCGCGGGCGTGTAGGCCTCGAACTTGTATGTCCAGTCCCACAGCAGCTCGAAGCGGCGGCGGTCCCACACCACCGGATCGAAGGGCGCGAGCAGGCGCACCGCGTCGTCGGGCGCGTGCCGCCGCGAGGCCGGGTTTTCATCGGCGGGCCAGTACCAGGTCGTGCCGTCGATGCGGCAACTGGCGAGTTCTTCGCGGGCCTGGCGCAAGGCGGCCTGCGTCTGCGCCGAAAGATGCGGCGCGCCGTAGCCCAGCAGGCGCACGAGGTAGGTCAGGCTCGCGGCCGGGAGCGGCGCGTACTTGCGCACCACCAGCGCGATCAACGCGGCGGCGCGTTGCGCGCGGCCGGCGGGGCTGTCGTCGGCGGGCACGTGCGTGACCGCTTCATAGACGCGCGTGCCGCTGTCGCGCCGCACCACGCGCAGCAGGCCCCGGTAATGCAGGCCGTCGAGCAGGCGCGTGGTCGCGTTGCTCGAACCGCCCCAGTAGTTCTTCACACTGCCGTGGGAGAAGTGCTGTTCGACCTGGCGCGGATGCACCGGGCCATGTTCCTGTACATAGGCCAGCACTTCGGCCGCCTTGCGGCGGGTGTCGGCGTCCCATGCGCGCTTGGCTTCGCGCGGATGCATCAGCGCAAGGTGCTCGCGCGGCAGAAAGCCGTAGTTGACGAGGCAGTCTTCCTCGATGGCAAGCCGGGTGTAGCGGCTTTCGAGATCGCCCGCGCGGTAGTCCTTCACACGGTGGCGCAGCGTCAGGTCTTGCGCGCGCGCCGGTGCACGGATCGGGTCGGCCTGCACGAAGCCGAGTTGCCGGATCGCACCCGGCAGGGTCGTGGGCTTGAAGAGGGTGCGCGCCACCGCATAGCGGCGCAGGTCGTCGAGGGTCGGGTCAGCCATGGGGCGAATTGCAGCACAGGTGGCTGTTTTTCGCTTTTGCGTTGTGTGGGGCGCGGGGTGTTTCGGGGCGCGCTCACGCCGACGGGGTACCTTGCTCCGCGAATGTCCCCCGGGGCTTCGCCCCTCCTCCTTTATTTCGCTGCGCAAGGTACCCCGCCAGCGTGAGCGTTGTTCAGAGCGGTGGCTGATCGGTCAGCACAACGACAACGCTTCTTGTGCGCAGGGCATCGGGTGCTCCCCGCAGCGAAATAAAGGAGGAGGGGCGAAGCCCCAGGGGACATTCGCGGAGGGGAGTCCCCGGTGTCCTGTGCACGCGCCCCGAATGAATCTAGACAGCCTGCTTGTGACGCTCGATACACATATCGAGCGTTTCGCTTCCAGCCCGCTGCCACCAATCAAGATTGGAAAAGATCTCCACCTCGCTGAACCCCGCGAAGCCCGCGTCTTCGACCCAGCCGCGGATCTTCTTCAGCTCGACCACGCCATCCCCCATCATCCCGCGATCGGAAAGCAGGTCGCGCGTTGGCGTGAGCCAGTCGCAGACGTGATACGCCAGCAGCCGTTCGCGCCCGGCGCGGGCGATCTGCTGCTGCAGCTTCGGGTCCCACCAGACGTGATAGATGTCGAGCGCCACGCCCAGCATGCCGCTCTTGCCCGCGTCGAGTTCGTCGCAGATGTCGAGCGCGTGTTCCAGCGTGTTGATGCACGCACGGTCGGCCGCTTGCATCGGGTGCAGCGGCTCGATGGCCAATGGCATGCCGACCTGGCGGGCGTATTCGAGCGAGGCGGCAATGCCGTCGCGCACTTCACCGCGCGCACGGCCGATGTCTTTGTACGCGGCCTTGCCGTCGAGCGCGCCGGGCAGGGCGCCGACCACCAGCACGAGGCAGGGCGCATCGAGCGTCCTGGCTTCGTCGATGGCGCGGCGGTTGTCGTTGAGCGCGGCCTTCAGGCCCGCCGCATCGGCGGCGGGGAAGAAGCCGCCGCGGCAGTAGCCCGAGAGGCCCATGCCGTGCGCCTTCAGTTGCTTCGCTACCTTGTCGAGCCCGATGGCGGCCACCTGATCTCGCCAGGGGCTGATCGCGCGGATGCCGCGTTCGGCGCACTGGTCGATGATGCGGTCCAGCGGCACCTCGGCGCCCCGTTGCTTGCGCACCGTGGCGGTGTTGATCGACAGCCAGTCGTGGTTCTGCGAGAAATCGCGCATGGGGTCGATCAGCTTTCCACGCCGTGCAGCGAGAGCAAGGTCTTCATGCGCTGCACCGCCAGTTCGGGCTGCTCCAGCAGGTTGGCCGCATCGGCCAGCCGGAACAGCTCGGCAAAGTGCTGCAGCGAGCGCGTGCTCTGCTGGCCGCCCACCATCGTGAAGTGCTTCTGGTGGCCGTTGAGCCAGGCCATGAACACCACGCCCGTCTTGTAGAAGCGCGTGGGCGCCGCGAAGATGTGGCGCGACAGTGGAACCGTGGGCCCGAGGATCGCGTGGAACTTCTCGGTGTTGCCCTGCGCCAGTGCGCCCAACGCGGCGCTGGCTGCCGGTGCGATGGCATCGAAGATGCCCAGCAGCGCATCGCTCTTGCCGTGCGTCGGTTCGCTGCCGAAGCCGTCGCCGGCAATCAGCTCGGCGTAGTTGAAGTCGTCACCGGTGTACATGCGAACGCCGCTCGGCAGGCGCCGGCGCATCGCGATTTCCTTGTCCTTGTCGAGCAGCGAGATCTTGATGCCATCGACCTTGTCGGGGTGCGCCGCAATGATGCCGAGCGCGGTGTTCATGGCTGCATCGACATCCTTCGTGCCCCAGTAGCCTGCGAGCGCCGGGTCGAACATGTCGCCCAGCCAGTGCAACACCACCGGCTGCTTCGCCTGGCTCAGGATGCGGTCGTACACGCGCTCGTAGTCGGCAGGGCTTTTTGCCACGCGGGCCAGCGCGCGGCTGGCCATCACGATCAGCTTGCCGCCGAGCGCCTCGATGGCTGCCATCTGTTCTTCGTAGCCGCGAATCACGTCGTCGACGCTCTTCACGTCGTCGATGTTCAGGTGGTCGGTGCCGCAGCCCGAAGCCACCAGCGCGCCGGGCACGTCCTTCGCGGCATTGAGCGAGCGGCGGATCAGTTCGAGCGAGGTCGGCCAGTCCAGGCCCATGCCGCGCTGCGCGGTGTCCATGGCCTCGGCCACGCCCAGGCCGAGCGAGAACAGGTGGCGGCGGTAGGCGATGGTGGTGTCCCAGTCGACCGCGCACTGCAACCACGGGTCGATGGCTGCGAGCGGATCGGCGACGACGTGCGCGGCCGAGTATGCGATGCGGTTGAACTTCACGCCCGCATCGGGCTTGGCCGGTGCGGTGCCGCGCAAGGCGTAGGGCGCGAGCGATCCGCTCGCGGTGGGAAGAGTCAGCGAAAGAGCCATGGCTTGTTCTGCTTCTTCAGACCTTCAGCGCGGGCACATCGACCCAGCGGCGGTCTTTCCAAGATTCGAGCGCAGCCTCGACCAGTTGCACGCCCTTCGCGCCTTCGGGCAACGTCCACTTGTAGGGCTCGTTCTCGACCACGTGGCGAATGAAGTGCTCCCACTGGATCTTGAAGCCGTTGTCGTAGACCTGCGAGTCCGGAATCTCTTGCCACTGGTCGAAGAAATTCATCGTCTGCTTTTCGTCGGGGTTCCACACCGGGCGCGGCGTGGCCACGCGCGACTGGGCGCGGCAGCTCGACAGGCCCGCCACGGCGGAGCCATCGGTGCCGTCGACGTGGAAGGTCACGAGGTCGTCGCGGCGCACGCGCGTGACCCAGCTCATGTTGATCTGCGCGATGACCGGCTCGCCGTTGTGGCCGGTCAGCTCGCAGGTGGCGTAGGCCGCGTCGTCGGCGGTGGCTTCGTAGGGCTTGCCGGCTTCGTCCCAGCGCTTGGGGATGTGGGTGGCACCGATGCACGACACCGACTTCACTTCGCCGAACAGGTTGTCCAGCACGTAGCGCCAGTGGCACATCATGTCCAGGATCATGCCGCCGCCGTCTTCCTTGCGGTAGTTCCAGCTCGGGCGCTGGATGGGCTGCAGGTCACCCTCGAACACCCAGTAGCCGAACTCCAGGCGCACGCTGAGCATGCGGCCGAAGAAGCCGGCGCGGCGCAGCATGTCGAGCTTGCGCAGGCCGGGCAGGAAGAGCTTGTCTTGCACGGCGCCGTGCTTCAGGCCCGAGCCTTCGGCCAGGCGTGCGATCTCGACGGCTTCGTTCAGGTTGGTGGCGATCGGCTTCTCGCAGTACACATGCTTGCCGGCGCGGATGGCCTTGGCCAGCAACGCGGGGCGCATCTGCGTGGTGCCGGCGTCGAAGAAGATGGTGTCGTCCTTGTTCTCCAGCGCCTTGTCGAGGTCGGTGCCCCAGCGTGCGATGTTGTGGGCCTTGGCGAGCGCTTCCATCTTCTCGGCGTTGCGGCCGATGAGGATCGGGTCGGGCATGACCTTGTCGCCGTTCGACAGCGTGACGCCGCCCTGTGCGCGAATGGCGCAGATGGAGCGGATCAGATGCTGGTTCATGCCCATGCGGCCGGTGACGCCGTGCATGATGATTCCGAGACGTTGGGTGGCCATCGTTTTCTTCCTTGAGATGCGAGAGAGACTGAGAGAGAGAAGGGGTGCTTCAGTAGACGGAACGCATGGCGTCCCACGAGATGCCGGCGCCGGGTTGGCCGGTGGCAAAGCCGGGCGCGGTGGCGAGCGAGGACAGGTCGAGCTGTCCGTCGCGGATGGCGAGGCGCACGGCGCCATCGCTTGCTTCGTAAAGGCCGGGGTGCCGCTTCAGCAGGGCTTGCTGCTCGGCCTCGGGCACGGCCGCAAGGCCGTTGACGTAGTGATGGCCGTTGCGCTCCACATGCGAGAGCCCGAGCCACGCAACCAGCGCCAGGTCTTGCTGCACACCAATGCCGGCCTGCATGGTCAGGTCTTCGCCCGAGAGAAAGTAGCGGGGCTTGTCGGCATTCGCATTCCAGTGCGCGCAGCGCGCCGCATTGACGATCGACTTGTAGAAGCCCTTGCAGCTCTTGCTCGACACGCCGGTGTAGCCCAGCGCGCGGGCCTGCACGAAGGCGTCGAGCGTGGCGTCGGATTCGTCGATCAGCAGCGGAATGCGCTTGCCCAGCGCCGACACGTCGCGTTGCAGCGCTGCATCGCGGCGGATCGGCTGCTCGACGAAAACCGTCTTCTGCGCGAGCTTCCACAGCACGGGCGTCGACAGCATGCGGTCGAGAAAGACGGCAAAGGCATCGGCATCGGCGTACTGCTCGTTGCCGTCGAGCGTGACCAGTTGCGCATGGCCATCGATCACGCGGGCGATGCGTTCGAGCCGGTCGATGTCTTGCGCGGTGTTGCCGCACAGCTTGAGCTTGAAATGCGTGAGCCCGTAGCGGCGCACGGCGGCCGCGAGCGTCGTGGGCAGGCCGTCGGCGGGCGCGTCGGGCAGTGCATCGCTGTCGTCGATGGCATCGGCCAGGCCCACGGTGTGGCGCGCCGCGATGCGCGTGCGAGGCGATTGCTTCGCCAGGAAGCCGGGCATGTCGAAGCCCGCGAGGTCATCGGCCAGGCCGCTGCCGGCGATGTCGATGCCGCTCAGGTTGCGGCTCATTGCCGTCGCAAAGCTCAGGCCGCTGTGCAGGCACAGCGCGTCGAGCAGGGCGCGGTCGATCAGCGCGGGGCCGTAGCTTGCGACCAGCGGCTGCAGGCCCTTGGCCCTGGCGCGCGCCTGCAGCGCGGCGTAGTTCGAGGCGAAATGCGTCCACGCCGTCTGCGCATCGGCCTCGCCGGTGTAGGCCTCGCGCGCGTCGCGCAGGGCAAAGCGCAGCTGCTCGAAATTCTGTTCGTTGGTCAGCGCGGGGTTCTTGTCGAACCACTTGGGCACCATCATCTCGGCGGCGCAGCCCTCGGCCGTGCGGCCGTCGGGCAGGCGAATGCGGGCCTTCACATAGACCTGCGGGCAGGCGGTGACGGTGGCCGCGCCGAAGCGGAACGGCAGCCGCAGCGCCACGTTGCGTTCGGCGAAGCGGATCTCTTCGACGTGAAAGCGGATCGCGTCCATCGGTGCCGCTCAGTGGTCCAGGATGCCCTGGGAGAAGAAATGCGCGCGCACCAGCTTCGTGTACGCGCCGAACTCGGCCGAGGCCATCATGTCCAGCGTGCGGGCGCGCGGCAGGTCGATGTCGTACACGGCGGCGATCGAGCCGGGCCGCTCGCTCATCACGATCACGCGGTCCGACAGGAAGATGGCCTCGGGGATGCTGTGGGTGATGAGCATCACGGTCTTCTTCGAAGCCATCCAGATGCGCTGCAGCTCCAGGTTCATCTTCTCGCGCGTCATTGCGTCGAGCGCACCGAAGGGCTCGTCCATCAGCAGCACCGACGGGTCGTGCAGCAGCGCGCGGCAGATCGATGCGCGTTGCTGCATGCCGCCCGACAGCTGCCAGGGGTACTTGCCTTCGAAGCCTTTGAGGCCGGCCATTTCCATCAACTCGCGGGCGCGCGCCCTGGCGGCGTCCATGAGCAGATGGCGCATCTCGGCCTGCAGCAGGATGTTGTCTTCGACGCTGCGCCAGGGCAGCAGCACCGCGCTCTGGAACACGATGCCTACGTCTTTCTGCGGCCCCTTGATCGGCTTGCCGGCCAGCGTGAGGCTGCCGCCACTGATCGGCAGCAGGCCCGCCACCATCTTCAGCAGCGTGCTCTTGCCGCAGCCCGAGGGGCCGACGACGGAGACGAACTCGCCTTCCTTGATGGCGAAGTCGAGGGGCCTGAGCGACTCGACGGGGCCATCCTTGCTGGGGTAGATCTTCGAGACGCCGCGCGCTTCGATCAGGTTGACTTGGGACATGGAATGCGTGAGAGGTTGCAACGGCAAAAGGCGCGCGGGTTCAGGAGCGGCGGGCGGTCAGGGCAGGAAGTCGAGCGTCACGTAGTCTTCGGGCTTGCCGCGCGTGGATGCGTCCATGCCGCCGTACTGCACCAGCAGGTCGAGCGAGTCGCTGACGTTCTTCATGGTCACGCGGAAGGGGCGCTGGTTGGCCGTTTCCTTCGTGTGATAGAGCGCCACGCTCTGCTTCATGCCGACGATGAGCGTGTCGCGCACGCCGGCCTTGGCGTTGGCCTTGAGCATCGCGTCGACGGCGGCCTCGGGGCTCTTTTCGGCCGCTTCGGCGGCCTTGGTCGAGGCGCGCATGAAGCGCTTCACGAGGTCGGGGTTCTCGGTCAGCAGGTTCTTGTTGGTGATGATCCCGGAGCTGATCTGGTTGACGCCCGAGTCGGCAAAGCGGATCGGCGTCACGGGCTTGCCGGTGGCGTCCTGCAGCTTGATGGCCTGGTCCATCACGTAGCCCAGCAGCAGGTCGGCCTGGCCGTTGGTCACGGCATTGAGCTTGGTCTGGCCGTCGCCCGAGACGATCTTCACCTGGTCGGGCTTGATATTGTTGACCTTGAGGAACAGCGGCCACATCTGCGACATCGAATCGCCGGGCGTGACGGCCACGGTCTTGCCGATGATGTCCTTCGGGGTCTTGATGTTCTTCTCGGTGAAGCCCATGACCGACATCGGGCTCACCTGGAACAGCACGCCGGTCGACTTCAGCGGCGCGCCTTTGGCGGCCGCCTTGATCATGGTCGTCACGTCGATGTAGCCGAAGGTGGCCGACTTGGCCGCCACGGCCTGCGCGGTGACGGCGGAGCCGCGGCCTTCCTGGATGTCGAGATCGATGCCTTCGTCGGCATAGAAGCCCTTCTCCTTGCCCAGGAAGAAGGGTGCGTGCTCGCTGTACAGGTACCAGTTGAGCATCAGCGTGACCTTGTCCTTCGGCTTGTCGCCCTGTGCGTGCGCGGGGGCGATGGCAAAGGTAGCAAGCGCCGCGGCGGCGAGCAGCGAGGGAAGCAGTTTCTTCATGGTCTTGTCTCCAGGATTTGTTGGATTTGCGAGGGAACTCAGTGCGCGTGGCGCTGCGAGGCGTGCCACGGAATCATCACGCGCTCGATCAGGTCGACCGCGACGAAAAGAATGACGCCGATGCTCGACAGCACGACCAGCGCGGCGAACATCAGGGGCAGGTCGAAGTTGCCGTTGGCCACCTGCAGCACGTAGCCGATGCCCGAGTTGGAGCCGACGAATTCACCGACCACCGCGCCCACCACCGCGAGCGTGACCGACACCTTCAGGCCGCTGAAGATCTGCGGCAGCGCCTGCGGCAGGCTGATCTTGAAGAAGGTCTGCAAGCGGCTCGCACCCATCGAGCGCGAGAGGTCGAGCATGTCGGGCTCGACCGACTTGAAGCCCATCACGGTCGACACGACCACCGGGAAGAAGCCCAGCAGGAAGGCGCTGATCACCTTCGGGAAGATGCCGAAGCCGAACCACACCACGAACAGCGGCGCGATCGCCACCTTCGGGATGCTCTGCGAGAACACCAGCAGCGGGTACACGTACGACTCGACGACGCGCGAGTAGGCGATGACCATCGCGATCGGGATGCCGATGAGGATGGTCAGGCCGAAGCCGCCGAGCGTGGCGAGCGTGGTCTTCCAGCTTTCGGCGAGCAGGTGCGGCCATTCGGCCACCAGCTGCTTCACGACGTCCCACGGCGTTGGGATCAGGTAGGCCGGAATCTTGAAGAGGCGGATCGTCAGGTCCCAGAGCACCAGCAGCAACAGGATCAGGATGAAAGGGCGCAGGGCCGGGGAGAGCAGGAGCTTGCGGAGCATGGCGGTGGCCGGGACTTTCTTTGGGGCTGACTTACTTACTGTTGAACGGAAAGGCCGGCGGCCTTCACGAGTTCGGCGTTGCTGGCGATCTCGTCCTTGATGTAGGCATCGAACTGCGCGGGCTTGAGCGTCCAGGCGTCGGCGCCGAGCTTGAGAAAGCGCTCTTTCACCTCGGGCGTGGCCAGGGCCTTGGTCACCTCGGCGTGCAACCGATCGACAACGTCGCGCGGCGTCTTGGCGGGCGCCATCATTCCGATCCAGAAGTTGAATTCGGAGCCGGGCACGCCGGCCTCGGTGGTGGTGGGCACGTCGGGCAGGGCGTCGGCGCGCCGGGGCGAGCCGACGGCCAGTGCGAGCAACTGGCCTTCCTTGATCTGACCGATGACCGGGGCGATGGGCGAGAAGTAGTAGTCGACGCGGCCCGAGAGCACCTCGGTCACGGCCTCGCCCGAGCCCTTGAAGGGGATGTTGGTCGCGTCGATCTTCGCGGCCATCTTGAACTTCTCGGCGTTCAGGTGCGTGGCGCTGCCCTGGCCGGCCGACGCGAAGTTCATGCTGCCCGGCTTGGCGCGGGCCGCGGCCAGCAACTGCGGCAGCGTCTTGATGTTCTTCGAGGGCGAGATCACCAGCGCGTTGGGCAGCGACGAGATGGGCGTGACACCGGCGAAGTCGCGCGCCGTGTCGAACGGCAGCCTGGCGAAGGTGGAGGGGCTCACTGTGTGCGAAGACGAGTGAATCATGATCGTGTAGCCGTCGGGCGCGGCCGTGGCCACCGCCTGCTGGCCGATGGTGCCGCTGGCGCCGCCGCGGTTGTCGATCACCAGTGCCTGGCCCATGCTGGCGCCCATCTTGTCGGTGATGGCACGGGCAATGATGTCCGTGGTGCTGCCCGCCGCGAACGGAACGATCACGCGGATCGGCTTGCTGGGGTAGCCGTTGTTCTGCGCGAAAGCCAGGCCCGGCAGCAGGGCGGCCAGGCAGGCCAGCGCCGAAAGCGCGCTGACAGCGGTGGTGCGTGCAAGTTGCTTCAAGGTTGTCTCCGCGCGGTCGGGCCGCCTGCTTGGGTCAATCAATTCACCAATAAGTGAATTAAAGATTTTAGAAAGGCTCGCGCTGCAGCGTCAACCGCTGCTGCCTAGTGGATACCCGAGGGTGGCGAAGAAGCCTGTCGGCTCAGTGAAGCACGTAGCCCAGGACCAGGTCGGTCATGTGCGAGAGGCGTTGCGCCATCGCCTTGGGCGCACGCAGATCGCGGCCGAAGATGGCCGAGAGCGTGTGGTTGTTCGAGAGGTAGAAGTAGCAGAGCGACGCGATGGAGATGTACAGCTGCACGGGGTCGACGCCCGCGCGAAAGAGGTTGTCTTTCTTGCCGCGCTCCAGCACGGTGTCGAGCAGTTGCACCAGCGGCGAGTTCATTTCCTGGATGCGGTCGGAGCGCTTGAGGTGCGCGGCGCAGTGCAGGTTTTCGCTGTTGAGCAGCGTGATGAACTCGGGGTGCTCCAGGTAGTAGTGCCAGGTGAACGAGACCAGCTGGCGGATCGCCTCGACCGGATCGATCTCGTCGAGGTGCAGCCGCTGCTCGGCTTCGCGGATGTCGGCGTAGGTGCGTTCGAGCACCGCCAGGAACAGGTCGTCCTTGCTGCCGAAGTAGTAGTAGATGAGGCGCTTGTTCAGGCCCGCGCGCTCGGCGATGCTGTCCATGCGCGCGCCGGCCAGCCCGCGGGCCGAGAACTCGTCGCGCGCCGACGCGAGGATGGCGAGCTGCGAACGGTCGGCATCGCGCGAGCGCGGTTCGAGCGTTTCGGTGGCGGAGTCCTTCGGGGCCTTCATGGCGCGAATGTAACCAATTGGGGAATTAACGCAAGGCGTGGAAGGTGGACGCGGATAATTGCCAGAGACATTTGCAGCTGAGGTTCGACTTCACATGAGTACATCACAACCCGCGGGCCACCTGATCGTCGAGTGCCTCGTCGCGCAGGGCATGAAGATCGCGTTCGGCGTGCCGGGCGAGAGCTTCCTGGCGGTGCTCGACGGCTTTCATGCGTACCGCGATCGCGCGCGTTTCATCGTCAACCGGCAGGAGGGCGGCGCGGCCTTCATGGCCGAGGCGCACGGCAAGGTCACCGGGCGGCCGGGCGTGTGCTTCGTGACGCGCGGGCCGGGTGCGACCAATGCATCGATCGGCGTGCACAACGCCTTCCAGGATTCGACGCCGATGGTGCTGTTCGTGGGTGACGTCGGCAGCGACTTCCGCGACCGCGAGGCCTTCCAGGAAGTCGACTACGGCAGCTTCTTCGGCCCGAGCACCAAGGGCTTTGCCAAGCGGGTGGAGCGCATCGACGATGCCAACCGCATTCCGGAGTACGTGGCGCGTGCCTTCGCCACGGCGATGAACGGTCGGCCGGGGCCCGTGGTGCTGGTGCTGCCCGAAGACATGCTGCGCACCGAAACCACGGCGCGGCCGTTGCCGCGCGTTGAGCCGGTACAGCCCTGGAGCGACCCCGGCGCATTGCGCACCTTGCGCGAGTTGCTGCTGAAGTCGCAGCGCCCGCTGGTGATTGCAGGCGGTGGCGGCTGGACGACACAGGCCGCGCAGGCGCTGCAGCGCTTTGCCGAGAACTGGCGCCTGCCGGTCACCAACGCCTTCCGCTACCAGGACACTTTCGACAACCACCATCCGCAGTACGCGGGCGATGTCGGCATCGCGATCAACCCGAAGCTTGCACAGCGCGTGAAGGATGCGGACCTGATCCTTGCCATCGGGCCGCGCCTGGGCGAGATGACGACCGGCGGCTACACGCTGCTCGAAGCGCCCAAGGCGAAGCAGACGCTGGTGCACATCCACGCGAGCGCCGAGGAACTGAACCGCGTCTACCAGGCCGACCTGGCGATCAATGCCGGCATGAGCGCCGCCGCGCGCAGCCTCGAAGTGTTGAGCGCGCCGCCCGTGTTGCCGTGGGAAGAGTGGACCGAGCAGGCGCATGCGGACTACGAGGCCAACTGCGTGCCGCAGGCGCTTGCCGGCATGCCGGCGGAAACGCCGCGCGGGGCGGTCGACATGGCGGCCGTGGTCGCGTTGCTGCAGAAGCACCTGCCGCCCGATGCGGCCATCACCAACGGTGCCGGCAACTTCGCGAGCTGGGTGCATCGCTACTTCCGCTACCACGGGCTGACGAAGGGGCACAAGACGCAACTGGCACCGACCAGCGGGGCGATGGGCTATGGGGTGCCCGCGGGCATCGCGGCCAACCTCGCGACGGGGCGCGTGGCCTTCACCATCGCGGGCGACGGCGATTTTCTGATGACGGGGCAAGAGCTGGCGACAGCATCGCAGCACGGTGGCAAGAGCATCATCGTGCTGCTGAACAACGGCATGTTCGGCACCATCCGCATGCACCAGGAACGCGAATACCCCGAACGCACCAGCGGCACCGCGCTGCGCAACCCCGATTTTTGCGGGCTCGCACGTGCCTATGGCTACGCGGCCGAGCGGGTGACCGAAACGGCGCAGTTCGAGGCCGCGCTGCTGCGCGCGCTGGCCGCAGATACCGGCACGCTGATCGAGATTCCGCTGGACCCCGAGGTGATCACCACGCGCGGCACGCTGGCGTCGATCACGCGCGCGGCGAAGCAGCAGGCGCAGGGCTGAGCGCCGCGCGATGACGGGCCACCTCGTCGCGCAAGGCCGGCGAGCGCAGCTCGAACACATCGAACAGGCCGAGCGCGTCGAGGGCGGGCAGCAGCGCGATCAGGTCGCGTTCGGCGGCCTGCCGCGCTTCGGGCGTGGCGAGCGGGTCTTGCAGCAGCTGTGCGTTGGCGAGGAAGGCGCCCACCGATCCCTTGCGCAGCGTGAGGCCGTTCCTGACGACGAAATCCTGCCCGTCGGGCAATACATCCTGAGCTTGCATGAGCGTTCCTTTGAAGGCGTTGTGAAGATGGACTCGATGCTAGGCAGCAGGGCGATCCGGGGCTTGCGGCGCGAGGCCAATCGATACCGCGCGCGGGCCACGCCGCCGGAGGGCAGGGCGCATGGCTGCTGAAGCGCCGGTCAAGCTCTGGATCAACGCCTACGAGGCGCCACGGGTCACGGGCTATCACGCACACGAAGATGGCCAGTTGTTCGCACTGCGCGAAGGCCTGCAGGTGATCGAGACGCCAGCGGGGCGCTGGGTGCAACCACCGGGCTGGATCGGCTGGATCGCGCCGCGCTGCGCGCATGCGGCGCACAGCTTTGGTGCTACAGCAGGCTGGAGTCTGCACATCGACCCAGCCATGGCGCAGGCCTTGCCGGCCGAACCGCATGTGTTTGCGACGACGCCGCTGATGCAGGGGCTGGTCGATCGGCTGACCTCGCTCGATGCATCGTCGATGGCTTGTGAGGCGCGTCGCGCACGGCTTGTCGGCGTGCTGCTCGACGAGCTTGCCGCGAGTGCGAGGCCGTCGCTGCACCTGCCGATGCCGCAGGACAAGCGGTTGGTGGGAATGGCCTCGGCGCTGGCCAATGACCCAGCATCGCCCGACACCATCGACCAGTGGGCCGACCGCATCGGCATGGCACGCAGGACGCTCACGCGCCGCTTCGCCATCGAGACCGGCCTGAGCTTTGCGCAATGGCGCCAGCAGGCGCGCTTGCTGAAGGCGGTGGAGCTGCTGAGCCTCGGGGAGTCGGTCACGGCCGTGGCGTTGACGGTCGGCTACAGCTCGGTGAGCGCCTTCATCGAGGCCTTCCGCAAGCACTTCGGCTGCACGCCGGCACGCTTCTTCGACGAAGGAATGGCCTTGCCGCAGGCGAAAAAAAAGCCGGCATGAAGCCGGCTTTTTGATTCAGGAGCACGAGGCTCCCGAGCGCTTACTTGACGTGCTTGCCAATCAGCGCGGCCAGTTCGAACATCGAAACTTGGGCCTTGCCGAAGATTTCCTTCAGCTTGGCGTCGGCGTTGATGTTGCGCTTGTTGGCCTTGTCTTGCAGGTTGTTCTTCTTGATGTAGTCCCACAGCTTGCTCACGACAGCGGTACGCGGCAGCGGCGTCGAGCCGACCACAGCGGCCAGTGCCGGGCTGGGGGTCAGGGCCTTCATGAACGCGGCGTTGGGCGTGCGCTTCTTGGCGGGAGCAGCCTTCTTTGCGGGAGCGGCCTTCTTTGCAGGAGCAGCCTTCTTCGCCGGTGCAGCCTTCTTTGCAGGAGCAGCAGCCTTCTTGGCCGGTGCAGCCTTCTTCGCAGGAGCTGCCTTCTTTGCGGGAGCCGCAGCCTTCTTTGCCGGAGCTTTCTTGGCCGGAGCCTTCTTTGCAGTTGCCATGGTTGATTTCCTTTTTTGGTTGAACACTCACCAATGAAAAACTTGCGTCTCCAGTGGCAATGCGGATGCTAAATGAGAAAAAACGCGTTTCCAAGGGAAAAAGCGCTTTTTTCATTGGGAGCTGTTGTTTTTTCAGAGGGGAGAAGCCTTGTTTTTCACGTTCGGCGGCCGGGCCATGTCGCCAGCACCACGCCCACGAGTGCGATGACGAACGCAAGCAGCTGTGGCGAAGAGAGGTTTTCGCCCAGCACAAGCACACCGACAAGGGCCGCGCTCACGGGCAGCAGCACAGCGAAAACACCCGCTTGGGCAGCCGGTACATGGCGCAGTCCGGTCATCCAGAGCCACACCGTCCAGATGCTTGCAGCGAGCGCGTAGGCCACGAGCAGCGCCCACGTGCCGAAGCGCACTGCGGTGAAGTCGAACTGCAAGGCGAACCAGATGCCGAAGGGCATCGAGAGCACGAAGCCCCAGAGGTTGATGAGTGACGCGATGCGCTTGGGCCCGAGCCGCCCCGTGAGCGACTTGCCGATCACCGCATAGGCGGTCTCGCAGAGCACCGCGCAGAACACCAGCAGGTTGCCGAGCCAGGGTATCGACGACTTCATTGCGCCGGGCGATGCGGATGCGTGCGTGGGCGAGAGCGCGAGCAATCCGATGCCCAGTGCCGCGCAGGCGATGGCCATGCCGATGCGAACGGTGATGCGCTCGCGCAGGAAGAGCCAGCTTGCGACGGCTACGCACGCGGGGATCGAAGCCATGATCACACCCGCCGACACCGCGCTCGTGAGGCTCACGCCGAACAGCATGCAGATCGAAAACAGGAAGTTGCCGAGGAAGGATTCGAGGAACACCAGCCAGCGCGTGTGCCCGGTCATCGGGGGCTCGTCGGGCGCGGGCTTCAGCCAGTGCGGCATGGCGAGCGCCGCGATGCCGAAGCGCAGCCATGCCAGCAGCAGCACCGGAAAGGCAGCCACCAGCGGCTTGGAGAGGGCGACGTAGCCGCCGACGAGCGACATGCTCAAGGCCAGGCAGCCATAGGCCACGAGGCGACCGGATGCGGGGGCAGCGGAGTTCAATAGACTGAAGTTCTGTTGTTGCGAAAGAGGAAGCGCATTCGATGATGCCCCACGTTTTTGTTTACGGCACGCTGCGTCGCCACGGGCGCAACGACATCGCCCGCTATCGGCCCGCGCCGGTGTTTGTCGGCAAGGCGCGCATCGCCGGCACGCTGTACGACCTGGGCGCGTATCCGGGCGTCGTGCTTGGTGGGGCGGGGTGGGTGAAGGGCGAGATCTATCGCATCGAGCCCGAGGTCGAGGCCGCGCTCGATCAGCTGGAAGAGGTGGCCGACGACGACTCCGGGGAATACATCAAGCGCCATGTGCGTGTGGCGCTTGGTGCGCAGTGGATCGATTGCCTTGTCTACGAGATCCATCCGGCGCGGATCGCGGGCTGCCAAGTGATCGACACCGGCGACTGGATCGCGCATGCGGCTTGAGTGAAGGGGCCCGGTTTTCATCACCGAAAGAGTGATTGCGTATTGCGAAATTCACGGCTGCTGCGCTGCAATATTTTTTCTCGATACGAGAAAAATAATTTTGCATTGAGAAATATGTGCGTAACTTGTTGATTTTGTTGATCGAAAAATATGTCTTCTATAAGACATAAGAGTCCTCAATCGAATTACAGTAACTCCACGGCCGCAGCGCCCAACCTTCAATCAACCTCACGGAGTGACCATGCCCCAGACCCTCACAGAACAACTGAGCCGCGAACAACAGATTGCCGCCCTCGAAAAGGAATGGGCGACCGATCCGCGCTGGAAGGGCGTCAAGCGCGGCTACAGCGCAGCCGATGTCGTGCGCCTGCGCGGTTCGTTCCCCATCGAGCACACGCTGGCCAAGCGCGGCGCCGAGAAGCTCTGGAGCAAGATCAACGGTGGCGCCAAGAAGGGCTACGTGAACGCCTTCGGCGCGATCTCCGCCGGCCAGGCCATGCAACAGGCCAAGGCAGGCCTGGAAGCCGTGTACCTGTCGGGCTGGCAAGTCGCCGCCGATGGCAACACGTCTGAAACCATGTACCCCGACCAGTCGCTGTACGCCTACGACTCGGTGCCGACGATGGTCCGTCGCATCAACAACACCTTCCGCCGTGCCGACGAAATCCAGTGGGGCCGTGGCATCAACCCGGGCGACAAGGAGTTCATCGACTACTTCCTGCCGATCGTTGCCGACGCGGAAGCCGGCTTCGGCGGCGTGCTGAACGCGTTCGAGCTGATGAAGAACATGATCGCTTCGGGCGCTGCCGGCGTGCACTTTGAAGACCAGCTGGCCGCCGTGAAGAAGTGCGGCCACATGGGCGGCAAGGTGCTCGTGCCGACGCAGGAAGCCTGCGAGAAGCTGATCTCGGCGCGTTTCGCTGCCGACGTGATGGGCGTGTCGACCATCGTGCTGGCCCGTACTGATGCGGAAGCGGCCAACCTGATCACGTCCGACCACGACGCCAACGACAAGCCGTTCCTGACCGGCGAGCGCACGCAGGAAGGCTTCTACCGCGTCAAGAACGGCCTGGAGCAAGCCATCAGCCGCGGCGTAGCCTACGCGCCCTACGCCGACCTGGTGTGGTGCGAAACCGGCGTGCCTGACATCGGCTTCGCCCGCGAATTCGCACAAGCCGTGCACGCCGCCTGCCCGGGCAAGCTGCTGTCGTACAACTGCTCGCCTTCCTTCAACTGGAAGAAGAACCTCGACGACAAGCAGATCGCCTCGTTCCAGGAAGACCTGTCGGCCCTGGGCTACAAGTACCAGTTCATCACGCTGGCCGGCATCCACGTCAACTGGTTCAACACCTTCCAGTTCGCCCACGCCTATGCACGTGGCGAAGGCATGAAGCACTACGTGAACATGGTTCAAGAACCCGAGTTCGCCGCACGCGACAAGGGCTACACCTTCGTGTCGCACCAGCAGGAAGTGGGCGCGGGTTACTTCGACGACGTGACGACCGTGATCCAGGGCGGCTCGTCCAGCGTGAAGGCGCTGTCGGGTTCGACCGAAGAAGAGCAGTTCCACTGATCTTCACGGACGCATGGTCGACAGATATTTCGCTGTCACCTTCAGCCCGGCCATGCGCCGGGCTTTTTTATGGGTGCTCGCTGGAGCCGGAGGGCTCTCAGGCCTCGAGCCGCATCTCGCGCACGCCGCGGCCAAGGCGTTGGCGCAGCAGGGTGCGCAAGGTGACGCCGTCGGCGTAGCCCACCATGCCCGCTATCTGTTCGAGGCTCTTGTCGCTGGTCTTGAGCAGGTGCACGGCGCGTTCGACGCGCAGATCCTGCACGTACGAGAGCGGGCTCTTGCCGAGCACCTGCTGCATGCGCCGGGCCAGCGTGCGCTTGCTGGTTCCAGCGGCCAGCGCGGCTTCGTCGAGTGAAAAGCCGTCGGCCAGGCGGCCGCGTGCCCAGCGCTCGAAGCGTTCGACCAGCGGGTCGGAATGCGACAGGTGATCGGAGATGACGTAGGCCGACTGCGAAGGACGCGAGTCGACGATGAGGTAGCGCGCGACCAGCGTGGCCAGTTCGGGGCTCACCTGGCGCACCAGCCAGAGCGCCATGTCGACGTGGCTCAGCGCCGCGCCCGCCGTCACGCGGTGGCCCGAGCTGACCAGCATGCGGGAGTCTTCGAGTTGCACTGCCGGATAGCGCTGGCGAAACATCGTGGCCAGCCACCAGGTGGTGGTGGCTTTGTGGTGATCGAGCAGGCCGGCTTCCGCGAGCACGAAGGTGCCGATGCAGGCCGCCGCCAGGCGGGCGCTTTCGCTGCTTGCCCGCAGGGCGGTGCAGGCGTCGCGCACATCTGCGCGCGAGAGGGCGGGTTCCAGTGTCTCGGGCATCTTGCAGCCCAGAGCGGGAACGACCAGCCAATCCGCGGGCGCGGTTCCCACTGCGCGTGCAATCGGAACGGCGAGGCCTTGCGCCGTTCGCACCCGCTTGCGAACGCCGACCACCGTGGCTTGGAATGGCGGTACGTCGAGTTGCAGCATGGCCGCGAGTTCGTTGGCGGTGGTGAAGACGTCGAGCACCGTGGACAGGCCGGTGTCGAACACGCCATCGAGTGCGAGTACGTCGAGTTTCATGGCAATAACAATATCAAAGATGTCAAAAATGCCAATAGCTCCGTTGGAGGCGGCTGCCTAGAGTTCATGCCAGCGCCGCGCAATCTCGCGCGCCGTTGTCCACACCAGGAGACCACTCATGATCAAGTTCGCACTGTTCGCCCGCCTCGAAGCCAAGCCGGGCAAGGAAGGCGAAGTCCAGCAATTCCTCGAAGCCGGCCTGGCCATGGCGCGCGACGAGAAGACCACGCCGATCTGGTTTGCGCTGCGCCTGTCGCCGACCACCTTCGGCGTCTTCGATGCTTTCGAAGACGAGGCAGGGCGCCAGGCGCACCTTGCGGGCCCGATTGCACAGGCGCTGATGGCGAAGGCGCCCGAGCTGTTCGCCAGCCCGCCCTCGATCCAGCCCATCGAGGTGCTGGGTCTCAAGAACGTCGCGGCGACGGCTTGAGCAGGCAGAAGCTAGAATCTGCGCCTCTGCACTCAACAAGAGCGAGAAAGGCACCTTGGTTATGACACCGCGAACTACACCGCAAGGATTCAGCGGCTTTTTCTTCTTCGAAGGAAAAGGCCGGTAGCCCGCGCACGCTGGTTTTCGCCAGCTCTCAAACCAAGCAAAGCGCGGTCGATCACCGCGCTTTTTTGTTTTTCTCTTCCGAGGTTTTCACATGATTCAGATCACGCTCCCCGACAACTCGCGCCGCGAGTTCCCAGGCCCGGTTTCAGTGGCTCAGGTCGCCCAGTCCATCGGACCCGGACTCGCCAAGATGACGGTGGCCGGCAAGGTCGATGGCCGGCTTGTCGATGCCAGCGACGTCATCGACCACGACGCGAAGCTCCAGATCATCACGCCCAAGGACGACGAGGGTCTGGAGATCATTCGCCACTCGACGGCTCACCTGGTCGGCCACGCGGTGAAGCAGCTCTATCCGACGGCGAAGATGGTGATCGGCCCGGTGATCGACGAGGGCTTCTACTACGACATCGCGTACGAGCGGCCCTTCACGCCCGAGGACATGGCGGCGATCGAAGCGCGCATGCGCGAGCTGATCGCGCAGGACTACGACGTCGTGAAGAAGATGACGCCGCGCGCCGAGGTGATCGAGGTGTTCAAGTCGCGCGGCGAAGACTACAAGCTGCGCCTCGTCGAGGACATGCCCGACGAGCAGGCCATGGGCCTGTACTACCACCAGGAATACGTCGACATGTGCCGTGGCCCGCACGTGCCGAACACGCGTTTCCTGAAGGTTTTCAAGCTCACGAAGCTGGCAGGCGCCTACTGGCGTGGCGATGCCAAGAACGAGCAGTTGCAGCGCATCTACGGCACGGCCTGGGCTGACAAGAAGCAGCTCGACCAGTACATCCAGCGCATCGAGGAGGCCGAAAAGCGCGACCACCGCAAGCTCGGCAAGGAACTCGACCTGTTCCACATCGACGAAGTGGCGCCGGGCGTGGTGTTCTGGCATCCCAAGGGCTGGGCGATCTGGCAGCAGGTCGAGCAGTACATGCGCGGCATCTACCGCGACACGGGCTATTGGGAAGTGAAGGGCCCGCAGATTCTCGACAAGAGCCTGTGGGAGAAGACGGGCCACTGGCAGAACTACCGCGACAACATGTTCACGACGGAGTCGGAGAAGCGCGAGTACGCGCTCAAGCCGATGAACTGCCCGGGCCATGTGCTGATCTTCAAGAGCGACCTGCGCAGCTACCGCGACCTGCCGCTGCGCTATGGCGAGTTCGGCCAGTGCCACCGCAACGAGCCCAGTGGCGCACTGCACGGGATCATGCGCGTGCGCGGCTTCACGCAGGACGACGGCCACATCTTCTGCACGGAAGACCAGATCCTGGACGAATGCATTGCCTACACGGCGCAGCTGCAGAAGGTCTATGCCGACTTCGGCTTCACGGACATCCTCTACAAGGTCGCGACGCGGCCCGAGAACCGTGTGGGCTCCGACGAGCTGTGGGACAAGGCCGAGCACGCCGTGATGGAGTCGCTGCGGCGCTCAGGCGTCGATTTCATCATCTCGCCCGGCGACGGCGCGTTCTATGGCCCCAAGATCGAGTACACGCTGCGCGACGCCATCGGGCGCCAATGGCAGTGCGGCACGATGCAGGTCGACTTCAACACGGCGGAGCGCCTGGGGGGCGAGTACGTGACGGAATCGAGCGGCCGCGCGCACCCCGTCATGCTGCATCGCGCCATCGTGGGCAGCCTCGAGCGCTTCATCGGCATGCTGATCGAACACCACTCCGGCGCCATGCCTGCATGGCTCGCTCCGGTGCAGGTGGCGGTGCTCAATATCAGCGAAGGACAGGCCGATTACGCTGCGCAAGTTGCGAAAACGCTGCTAAATCAAGGGCTTAGGGTTCAGCTTGACCTGCACAACGAAAAGATTACGTATAAAATACGGAAGCATTCGTTGCAAAAGCTCCCTTATATCGTTGTCGTAGGCGACAAAGAGAAGGAAGCAGGTGCCGTCGCAGTGCGCGCCCGGGGCAATCAAGACCTCGGTGCAATGTCCCTCGAATCGTTCGTGCAACGGCTCGTCCAGGATGTTGCTGACAAGCGTTGATTTGTCTCTGAAACACCTCATATGTTTCCCTGCCAAATCGTGCCGCTTGTCCGCGAGGACTGACCGGCGTTCGCTACAGATTTTGTAGCAAATTTTGAAGGATTCTGACCATCGCTACTGCATTTCGCGACCGCCGCCACCGCGAGGAACGCCAACACCGCCTGAACCGGGAAATCATGGCCCCGGAAGTCCGCCTTGTAGGCCCGGAAAACGAGCCAATGGGTGTTATGAGCCTCTCTGAGGCCTTGCGCCTTGCTGGCGAGGCCGATGTGGATCTGGTGGAGGTCGTCGCGGCGGCCAACCCACCGGTTTGTCGCCTGATCGAGTACGGCAAGTTCAAGTACCACGAGCAGAAGAAGGCGGCCGAGGCGAAGTCGAAGCAGAAGGTCATCGAGGTCAAGGAAATCAAGTTCCGGCCCGGTACCGACGATGGCGACTACAACATCAAGATGCGCAACATCAAGCGCTTTCTTGAGGACGGCGACAAATGCAAGATCACGCTGCGCTTTCGCGGCCGCGAGATCACGCACCAGGAGCTCGGGTTGGCTTTGCTGCAGCGTATTCGCGACGAACTGGGTGACCTGATCATGGTCGAGCAGTTCCCGAAGCTCGAAGGCCGGCAGATGATCATGATGATCGCTCCGGGCCGCAAGAAGCCGGGTGGCGGTGCACCGAAGCCGGCGGCGGAAGCTGCGCCGGCAGCGTCGCCCGCAACGGCCTGAGGCGCAAGCCGAAGGTTGCAGTAGCAGGGGTTCGAAGAGATTTCGCCTTTGCCAGTGCTTTGAAAGAAGCGCAGGCAGGGGCGGGATAAAGAAGTGTCTCGGGGCCAACAAGTCCGTGGAGTTTTCACGGCGCCTCACGAGCACAAACTAAAGGAGCATTCACATGCCCAAAATGAAGACCAAGAGCAGCGCGAAAAAACGTTTCCGCGTTCGTCCCGGTGGCACCGTCAAGCGCGGTCAAGCCTTCAAGCGTCACATCTTGACGAAGAAGACCACCAAGAACAAGCGTCACCTGCGTGGTGCAGTCGCAGTGCATGAAACCAACATGGTTTCTGTCGCCGCCATGCTGCCCGGCCGTGGCATTTAACTCAGACGAACAAGGAGTACACACATGCCTCGCGTCAAACGTGGTGTAACGGCTCGCGCCCGCCACAAGAAAGTTCTCGCACTCGCCAAGGGTTTCCGCGGTCGCCGCGGCAATGTCTTCCGCATCGCCAAACAGGCGGTGATGAAGGCAGGCCAATACGCCTACCGTGACCGCCGTACCAAGAAGCGCGTGTTCCGTCAGCTGTGGATCGCGCGTATCAACGCCGCCTCGCGTGAACTGGGCCTGACCTACAGCCAGTTCGCCAACGGCATCCGCAAGGCCGGTATCGAGATCGACCGCAAGATGCTGGCGGACATCGCCGTGCACGACAAGGCCGCTTTTGCCGGCATCGTGGAGCAGGTCAAGGCCAAGCTGGCTGCTTGATTCTGCACAGCAGGAGTGCCGTCTTCGGGCGGCTTCCTGCGCCCACGGCTCAAGGGCTGGCGCTTGAAAAGGCTCCAGCTCTTTTTTATTTCCCTCGAAGATTTTTGTTGCTATGAACGAGTTGGACTCCCTGGTAGCCACCGCACGCGCTGCCTTCGCCGAAGCGAAGACGCCCGCCGAACTCGAGAACGCCAAGGCACAGTTCCTTGGTAAATCGGGCCGCATCACCGAGCTGATGAAGGGCATGGCCGCGCTGAGTGTCGAAGAGAAGAAGTCCCGCGGCGCCGCGATCAACGTGGGCAAGCAGGCCATCGAGGCCGCCCTGACCGAGCGCCGCCAGCAACTCGCGGACGAAGAGCTTTCCCAGCAGTTGCGTGCCGAAGCGCTCGACGTGAGTCTGCCCGGGCGCCGCCGCATTCCCGGTGGCCTGCACCCCGTGAGCCGCACGCTCGAACGCATCGAGGAGATCTTCTCGAGCATGGGCTTCGACGTAGCCGATGGCCCCGAGATCGAGAGCGACTGGCACAGCTTCACGTCGCTCAACAACCCGCCGAACCATCCTGCGCGTTCGATGCAGGACACCTTCTACGTCGACATGAACGGCGACGACGGCATTCCCTACAACCTGCGTCCGCACACCAGCCCGATGCAGGTGCGCTATGCGCATCAGCACATCAAGAAGTACGCGGCCGAGTTTGCCGCTGCTGCAGCCGACACCACCGGCACCGTCAAGGCGCCCGAGATCCGCGTGATCGCACCCGGCCGCACCTACCGCGTCGACAGCGACGCCACCCACTCGCCCATGTTCCACCAGTGTGAAGGCCTGTGGCTTGGCGAGAACGTGAGCTTCAAGGACCTGAAGGTCGTCTTCACCGACTTCTGCCGCACCTTCTTCGAGCGCGACGACCTCGTGCTGCGCTTTCGCCCGAGCTTCTTTCCGTTCACCGAGCCGAGCGCCGAAATCGACATCCAGTTCGCGAGCGGCCCGTTGGCCGGCCGCTGGCTCGAGGTGTCGGGTTCGGGCCAGGTGCATCCGAACGTGGTGCGCAACATGGGGCTCGACCCCGAGCGCTACATCGGCTTTGCCTTCGGCATGGGCCCCGATCGGCTCACGATGCTGCGCTATGGCGTGAACGACCTGCGCCTCTTCTTCGACGGCGACCTGCGTTTTCTCTCGCAGTTCCAGTGATGCATTGACGCACTGACACGCCTTTCCACACCAGAAAAAACAGATCGAGATCGAAGAGATGCAATTCCCGGAATCCTGGCTGCGCGAGTTCTGCAACCCGCCCCTCGACAGCGCCGCACTGGCCGAAACGCTCACCATGGGCGGCTTCGAAGTCGAAGAGCGTCGACCGGTGGCGCCGCCTTTCACGCGCATCGTGGTCGGTGAAATCAAGGAAGCTGTTCAACACCCGAATGCCGATCGCCTGCGCGTGTGCCAGGTCGATGCAGGGCAGGGTGCCTTGCTCAATATCGTGTGCGGTGCGCCCAATGCACGTGTGGGCATCAAGGTGCCGTGCGCGCTGGTCGGCGCAGAACTGCCGCCGGGTGAAGACGGAAAACCTTTCCTCATCAAGCTCGGTAAGCTGCGCGGTGTCGAGAGCCAGGGCATGCTGTGCTCGGCGCGCGAACTGCACCTGAGCGAAGACCATGGCGGCTTGCTTGAACTCGACGCCGATGCGCCCATCGGTGCTGACGTGCGTGACGTGCTCAAGCTCGACGATGCGCTGCTCACGCTCAAGCTCACGCCCAATCTGGCGCACGGCCTTAGTGTCTATGGCGTCGCGCGCGAACTGGCAGCCCTTACCGGTGCGCCGCTCAAGACGCCTGCAATCGCACCGGTTGCGGCGGCGTTCGCCGACGTGCTGCCCGTCAAGGTCGAAGCGCCCGAACTCTGCGGCCGCTTTTCCGGCCGCATCGTGCGTGGCGTGAACACCAAGGTCGCCACGCCGGCCTGGATGGTCGAGCGCCTCGCGCGCTGTGGCCAGCGCAGCGTGACGCCGCTGGTCGACATCTCGAACTACGTGATGTTCGAGTACGGCCAGCCCAGCCACATCTTCGACCTCGACAAGATCCATGGCGGCCTCACGGTACGCTGGGGCAAGGCGGGCGAGCAGCTCAAGTTGCTCAATGGCACGACGATCACCGTCGACGAGAAGGTCGGCGTGATCGCCGATGACCGTGAAGTCGAATCGCTCGCCGGCATCATGGGTGGCGATGCGACCTCGGTGTCCGACGACACGCGCAACATCTACGTCGAGGCCGCATTCTGGTGGCCCGAAGCCGTTCAGGGCCGTTCGCGCCGTTTCAATTTCTCGACCGATGCGGGTCACCGCTACGAGCGTGGCGTGGACCCGAGCCGCACGGTGCAGATTATCGAGCGCATCACGCAGCTGATCGTCGAAATCTGCGGCGGCCAGGCCGGTGCCATGGACGACCAGAAGCTGCGTGTGCCCGAAGCGCTGCCCGTCACGCTGCGCGTGGCGCGGGCCGCCCGCGTGATCGGCATGCCGCTGACGCAGCCGCAATGCGCCGACGCGCTGCATCGCCTCGGGTTCGCCATCACCGAAGGCGATGGCACCTTGACGGTCGCGCCGCCGCCGCACCGATTCGATCTGCTGATCGAAGAAGACCTGATCGAAGAAGTTGCGCGCCTGATCGGCTTCAACAACCTGCCGACCACTGCGCCGCTCGCGCCCATCACGGCACGCGTGCGGCCGGAAGCGCAACGCAGCCGCTTCGCGGTGCGCCGCAGTGTGGCCGCGCTTGGCTACCAGGAGACGATCAACTTCAGCTTCGTGGAGGCGCATTGGGAGCAAGACCTCGCCGGCAATGCGAACCCCGTCAAGCTGCTGAACCCCATCGCCAGCCAGATGAGCGTGATGCGCTCGTCGCTGCTCGGCTCGCTGCTGCAGGTGCTCAAGTTCAACCTCGACCGCAAGGCACCCCGTGTGCGCGTGTTCGAACTCGGCCGCGTGTTCATGCGTGACGACAGCGTTGCGACCACCGACAGCACCGTGCGCGGTGTCAACCAGCCGATGCGCGTGGCGGGGCTTGCCTGGGGCGACGCCGACGAGTCGCGCTGGGATGGCAAGGCGCAGCGCGTCGATTTCTACGACGTGAAGGGCGATGTGGAAGCCTTGCTCGCCCCGGTGGTGCCGAGCTTCGATGCGGCCGAGCATCCTGCGCTGCATCCGGGCCGTTCGGCACGCGTGCTGGTCGATGGCAAGGCCATCGGTTTCGTTGGTGAACTGCATCCGCGCTGGCGCCAGAAGTGGGACTTCACCCATGCGCCGGTGTTGTTCGAACTTGACCTCGATGCAGTCACGGCGCGCCCTGTGCCCGTGGCTGAGCCTGTGCCCAAGCACCAGGCGGTCGAGCGCGACATTGCGGTCGTCGTGGCCGAATCCGTTTCGCACGATGCGCTGATGCAGACCATCCGTGCCGCCTCGGCCGCACAAGGACTGCTGCGCGATGCGACGCTGTTCGACATCTACCGTCCGCAGCCGCTGCGCGACGGTGCCGTGGCTGCGCCCGGTGCCCTGGCACAGGGTGAGAAGAGCATGGCGGTTCGCCTGAGCTTCCAGGACGACAGCGCGACCTTGACCGATGAACAGGTCGAGCCCGCTGTCCGTGCAATCGTCGAACAATTGGGCGCCAGGCTGGGCGGCCGCTTGAGAGGATGAAGATGAACGCTGCCGAATTCACGCTCGAAGCCCTCGAAACGCCAGCGCTCACCAAGGCGCATCTGGCGGACCTGCTGTTCGAGCAGATCGGGCTGAACAAGCGCGAGTCGAAGGACATGGTCGAGGCCTTCTTCGAGCTCGTGGCCAGCAGCCTCATCGAGGGCACCGACGTCAAGATCTCGGGCTTTGGCAACTTCCAGATCCGCGTGAAGGCGCCTCGGCCGGGCCGCAATCCGCGCACCGGCGAAGCCATTCCGATCGGTGAGCGCCGCGTCGCGACCTTCCACGCGAGCGCGAAACTCAAGGAACAGATTCACGGAAGTATCGACCAAGGAAGCTCTTCCGAAGTCGAGTGGAGCCTGGGCGCCGAATAGTGCTTGGTGCTGCGCGGCTGCGTAGAGTAATCTCTGAGCTTTCCCGCGCACCGTCTTGATTTCAATGGAGAAAACGCTCCCGCCGATACCTGTCAAACGCTACTTCACCATCGGTGAGGTCGGCGAACTTTGTGGCGTCAAGCCGCACGTGCTGCGCTACTGGGAGCAGGAGTTCACGCAACTGCGTCCGATGAAGCGGCGCGGCAACCGTCGCTACTACCAGCACCACGAGGTGCTGATGATCCGCCGCATCCGCGACCTGCTCTACGACCAGGGCTTCACGATCAGCGGCGCAAGAAACAAGCTGCAGGAGCTCGTTCAGGGCGAGCGCGATCGCCGCAAGGCCGGCGAAGTGCCGCTCGAAGGCATGGAAGCGATCGAGATCGGCCAGGAAGAATTCGACGCCGCGGTGCAGGACAGCCCCGAGCAAACGCCTCCAAGTACGGCCGACCTGTCGCAATTGCTGCACCTTCGGCGCGAACTCTTTGAAATTCGTGAGCTCCTGACCGTCGGACGCTGAATTTCGCCCGCTATAATCGAGAGCTTCGGTGTGTGGCGCAGCCTGGTAGCGCACTTGCATGGGGTGCAAGGGGTCGAAGGTTCGAATCCTTTCACACCGACCAAAATCAGTAGATAGAACAACGGGTTAGGGCCACAAGCTCTAGCCCGTTTTTCTTTGCGGCCGGCAAACTAGGGGGAGGCCTGGCAAACGCGAGCGTTCAAGCCGCGTTTCTACGGGCACTGGATTGCGTCTTCGGGCTTTCCAACGCGCAGGTTCATGGTGTCCATCTGTTGCCTAGCCATCGACGAAGATCTCGCCAAATCCCTGGAAGACCCAGCGATCACCGCTGCGTGCATAGACAGCCGTGAATTCGTTGTTGATGCGACGAGACCAGAAGTGGAGGCCGAGCCGCCCGCGAAACAGGATGATCTGCGCCAGATCGGCATTGATCTCGCCCAGCCCAATGACCATCTCGTCAATCAGCGGTAGCAGAGCCTCCAGCGTTGGCATGAACTCGCGTTCAAGCACTTGCTGATTGGAGGCATACACCTGGACCGTGACCTCGTCCGGTGTCCCGCAGTACAGGTCGCTGTCGAACTGCACGCGACCTTCGGAGTCACGACGGTCATCCGCTTGATGAAAACCTTGACGTCGAAGCTCGGCGAGGTAGTCCATCAGTTGTCGCAGAGTTTCTCTAGGAAGTAGTCGGCGAGAACATCGTCATAGTGCTCGCTCGACCGAGATGGATTCGCTGCGACGTAGTCAACAAATCCCTGTGCAATCTGCATGAACTTCCTTTTGCGCAGGCAGGTGGCGTCGGGGAACATCGCGCGCGCAGCTTCAAGCCGCTCCCGTTCACTTCGCTTGTCACGTTGGGGGCGCTGTTCGACGGCTGCATAGAGTAATCCTCTTCGGGTTCCCTTGAGCCAACCCGCCATGAACGCGGAGACGGTTGTGACGCATTCCTGATGCTGGCTCGAACTGCCCGTGCCCTTCAGCAACTGGGAGCAGGTGTTGGCCACATATCCCGCTTGCATCACCTGCGGGACTTGTGCCGATGAGAGGCAACTTGTTGAGGCGACAAGAGCTGCGCCGACGATGCGGGTGATGGCCAGGCGTTTTCCGGCCACCCACCCTGGAACCTTCTGATACTGCAGATCCATTCTCTCGTTCCTCAAATAGTTACGCGCGAGCATATCGAAAGAGACGAATTCGACGTCGCAAGCATCACGGCAAGGAAGCCCATGTTCGAGCTTTTTGAGTGTTCGCGACATTCACGCCTATGCGGGGTACTCGGCAGTGGCGATCGGCGGTAGTGCGCGTGTCAATGACCGTGTGGTTGTCGGGTTCGGCCTTGGCACGTCTTCAGGCAGCAAGGTGCTGGTGAATGGCGGGGTGGGTACTCCCGGTGAATATGCCGATGCGCGTGCTTATCGGAAGTGATCGGCTCGGCAGCAAGTAGAGGCACGCGTCCTTCGCGTGAAGTGCGTCGTGGGCAGAGCCCGACTACTTTCGCGATTTGAAGAACGCGTCGTAGGCATCAGCGGTGAAGCCGGTCACGCCTTGCCCGTTCACGTACAGCTGCGGCACGCCGTTGTTGCCTCCCAGTTGGGCGTAGGCCAGTTTGCCTTCGGCGGTGTCTATGTCGATGCCGCGATAGCCGATGTTCCGGGCTGCCAGATAAGCCTTGGCCTGCCTGCAGTAACCGCACCAGTTGGCAAAGAAAAGCACCGTGTCGCGCGGTGGTGGTGCGGATGCGCGGGCGTCCGCCGACTTGCGCAGCTGTTCGACATACGCAAGGGTCTCTACGGACAGGGGGCTGCCCGGCAGGTTCTTGAATGTCAACGTCTTCGAGATTTGTGCCTGAGGTTGCGGGCGGTCGCTGTAGATCGTTCGTCCGTCGGGGCCCGTCGACTTGTAGAGCGTCGTTGTCGTCGCGGTGGGGCCTTCGGCAGCGGATGCGGCGCTTGCAAGAAGAAGCACGAGCACAAGCATGGGATGGAGCCGCATCTGGAACACCTGAAGTGAAGGGCGGCGCGAAGAATAGCACCGGGTCGCAAGGCTGCGTTTGGCTTGGGAGCGTTCGCGCGGCGCCCCTTGACTTTCGCATCGTGTGAAGGCCGAGAGTTCGGCTTTCTTTAACTGGAAGGAGATCTCCATGGACAATCCCATTGCACTTGCCGCCGCACAGCGCTTGACCCTTTCCGAAGTCGTTGCGCGCTCCGGAGCGTCTGCGCAACTGCTGCACGATTGCGAGTCTCTCGGGTTGCTTGGCGGCATGACGTACGTCGATGCGAGCGGCCGCCGATATGACACGCGCGCCGTATCGGCATTGCGTTTCGCGCGGAGGGCGCATGACCTGGGTTTTGAAACCCAGGAAGTCGTCGAGCTGTTCTCCCTGTGGAAAGACGGCCATCGCGCGAGCTTCGACGTGAAGCGCGTCGCGCTCGCACGGGCAGACGACCTTGCTCTGCGGATCGAGGAGCTCGGGCGAATGAAGCGACTGCTGGAGCGCCTGGCCAATTGCTGTGAAGGAGACCAGCGCCCGGAGTGCCCCATCCTGGATGAGTTGGCCGATCTCAGGGGTTTCGCCGGTTGTGAAGCACGCGGTCGGTGACCCGTCTATGCCTGAGAGAGTGCCTCCACGAGACGGGCCACGAGGCGGTCGGCCATGGCCGCGTCGGGGTGTATCAGGTCGTCGGAGGAGTAGGCGACACCGTTCCATCCGGCGTGCGTGCACTTCAACTCTGTGGCCAGTTGCCCGATGTCGTCGTTCGCCCGGATCCAGCTGTAGGCACAGGGCAGCTCGCGGTGCGTGATGCCAGTGAACACCACGCGCCGGCCTTCGGTGATCGCGCGCGTTGCCATGCGTCGCAGGTACGGCAACGGATCGCGGCCCGCTGAAAGGTCGTTCGTGCCGTGCTGAAGCACGACGGTCTGCATGGTGCGAAGGTCGTAGGCGAAGCGGCGCCACGCATTGGCGGCCGAGTCGCCGGACTGCGACAGGTCATTGACCGCGACGCCCACAGCCTGCAGGCGCGGCGCGATGCCATTCGCCATGATGCTGTCGCCATACAGGGCCACGCCCGGCACGAGAAAACCATTCGGCGTGGCCGGGGGCATCAACAAGGCACGGATCAGGTCGGGAAG
Organism: Variovorax sp. VaC1; assembly: GCF_043658315.1. Lineage (NCBI taxonomy): Bacteria > Pseudomonadati > Pseudomonadota > Betaproteobacteria > Burkholderiales > Comamonadaceae > Variovorax > Variovorax sp. VaC1. The sequence goes on from NZ_JBIGLT010000003.1 coordinate 83,169, forward strand.
ACTCAAGAGGCGCTCCAGTGTCATCGCTTCGCATCACGGACGCGATCGCCAAGCTGTTGCTGTAGCTCGGCAAGGCTCGAAAGACGAGCCATGCATTAGCCGGCATCCGAAGGTGCAAGCAGCACGCCGGCCAACGCCCGCAGCGCTTCTTCCGCAGAACCAGCAAAGGTGACGGCGCAAGACAGCATCAGGTTCAGCGGAAGGCCGAAGTCCTCGACCGCCATTCCCGCCGCATCGCGAAGTACCTTCGCCGCGTCCCGGTGCGCCGGGATGCCCGCGGCGTAGCTGGTTTGATCGACGCCGTAGGCCACCACCGGCAGGCCCAGCGCGACGGCCACGCCGACCTCGAACACCGTCCCCGAGTCGGGCTCGGCGCCGCGGAACGGAACCAGATTGGCGATGACGCCCTGCGCCTCGCTCAGCAGCCCCATGTTCACGTTGTAGATCGCACGGGCCAGCGCAGGCCCTTCGAGGCCGGCCGCGGCCGCGCCGTCATCGGAAGGAATGAGCGCACGCATGCCGAGCGCTTCGCATGCGTGGGCGAGCGCCTTCATGTGCTGCGCGGCATCCGGTCGAAACACATCCGGGCCGGCGAGGTAGACGCGCGGGCGGGTGGTGGTCATGGCTTGCAGTATGCAGCGCCGATTGCCGGCAAAAAAGCGCTGTCATTGCGAGGGGCTTGATCACCCGCGGCATGGAGGAACTGGCGATGCAAGCTGCGCCGGATGCGCTAGGCCGGCTTGACCTCGAAATACGCTTCGTCCACATCGCCGAGGTCGCGAAAGCCCGCGGTCCGCGCCGCGTCGTAGGCCTTGGCCCAGCGCTTGGCCTGTGCGATCTCGGCTTTCGACAGGTCGCTTTCGCCCGACTCACTGGCGTTCTGGAAGGCGCGCATGACCTGCAGCACATCGCCGGCCAGCTGCCGATCCAGTTCGCGCCGGAAGCGCTCCACGGCCGTCTTGACGACATTGGCGTCGGGATACGGACAGTCGGCAAGGCGCACGGTGTAGGCGACACCGGGCGCCGGTTCGTCGTCGTCATCTTCGAACCGGAAGGGAACGTCGTCGTCTTCGGGTTCTGTCCAGGAAATGATCGGGGCCTGCTTCGGCTCGATCGTTGGAGGGCTGAAAAGTTGAGCTTGATTCATCGAGGTCTCGCTTTCAGGGCCTGGCAGTCAGCGCTGCAAAGGGCGGGTCAATGCAGGCAGCCACGAGAGGCGGCGCTTCACGGTTCTCTTTGGCATGGTGGCTCCTTGAAAATACTGTTTAAATATACAGCTTTCTGTTGAATTGAACCACTCGGAAATGCTTTTGCAGGCGCAGCAGATGACGGGCCGCAAGGCTTGCAGCCGTCATACCTCGAGGCGCAACAGGAGCGAACCTTGCTGCCAGGAGCAGCAAATCCACCGAGCTCGATACTCGAATCGGTGCCGGAACTCACTCGCTGGCTGTCGCGTCGTTGCGCGGCAACCCAACGGCCTGTCTGGCCGAAGAAGTCGTCCGTGCAAAGAAGGCGCTCCGGTTTTCGTGCCCCTTGGCACCCGGGCGCCGAAGCGCGTCGGTTATTCCGGTGCAGCGGCTACCTGTGCTGCCTGCGAGGGCGCCTGTTGCTGTTCTTGCAACGCGCCGGCCGAATTGGTGGGTTCGGGTTCGCTCCGGTTCCTGCGTGCGATGCCTTTGACGAGGTGGCGAGGCACGTGATGTGTCTTGATGAACTGCGCCAGCACCTCGCTGCGTGCGGGTTCGCATGCCGGTAGAAACATGTGCAATACGCTCATGGTGTCGTCCCGTAAACGCCAGGAAGGAATGCGGCCGGGGCCCGTGTGGCAGGGCGAAGGCCTGCGGATGAAGGCGGCCTCTGGCGTGGTGGCCGCGAAGCATTATGGGCGCCTGGATTTCTCCATGCACGTGCAGCCACGTACAACCACCCCGGCGCAGGTGGCTTCGGCGCCGTAGCGCTTCATTCGGACAGGTGCACCGGCCGGCCCGCAGTCGGGCATCGGCATCAGGCGAAGACTTTCGTTGTTGCGGGATTTCACCGAGGCTTGCTGATCGCTGGTGCGGCGCATACTCGCGCCAAGCCACATGTCGGGCTCCTCCGGGGTCCCGGGCGGTCGTCCAGGAGACACGCATTGCAGCGAACCAACATTGCAAATCCGGCCTACTTCCACAAGGTCGTCGATTGCCAGTACGCCTGCCCGGCGCACACCCCCGTCCCCGAGTACATCCGCATGATCGCGCAGCGCCGCTACAGCGACGCCTACATGATCAACTGGGCCTCCAACGTTTTCCCCGGCATCCTCGGTCGCACCTGCGACCGGCCTTGCGAGCCGGCCTGTCGGCGCGGGCGCGTGGAGGAAAGCAACGCGAAAGACCCTGAGCCGGTGGCGATCTGCCGGCTCAAGCGCGTGGCCGCCGACATGAAGGACGACGTGCACGCGCGCATGCCGACGCTGGCGCCGAAGAACGGCAAGCGCATCGCCTGCATCGGCGCGGGGCCGGCCTCGCTCACCGTCGCGCGCGACCTTGCGCCGCTGGGCTACGAGGTGACGGTGTTCGACGGCGAAGCCAAGGCCGGCGGCTTCATCCGCACGCAGATCCCGCGCTTTCGCCTGCCGGAGTCGGTGATCGATGAAGAGACCGGCTACGTGCTGGACCTGGGCGTGGAGTTCCGCGGCGGCGAGCGCATCGATTCGATGAAGGCGCTGATGGCGCATGGATGGGACGCGATCTTCGTCGGCTGCGGTGCGCCGCGTGGGCGCGACCTCGACGTGCCCGGCCGCCAGGAAGCGGCGGCCAGCATCCACATCGGCATCGACTGGCTCAACTCCGTTTCGTTCGGCCACGTCAGCAGCATCGGCAAGCGCGTGATCGTGCTGGGCGGCGGCAACACGGCGATGGACTGCTGCCGCTCGGCCCGCCGGCTGGGCGGCACCGACGTGAAGGTGATCGTGCGCAGCGGCTTCGACGAAATGAAGGCCTCGCCCTGGGAGAAGGAAGATGCCCAGCACGAGGGCATTCCGATCATCAACTTCCACGTGCCCAAGGCCTTCGTGCATGAAGAGGGCAAGTTGAAGGGCATGCTGTTCGAGGTCGTGCGCGCCGAATACGACGACAAGGGCCACCGCACGCTGGTGCCCACGGGCGAGCCCGACGCCTTCTTCGAGTGCGACGAAGTGCTGGTCGCGGTGGGCCAGGAAAACGCCTTCCCGTGGATCGAGCGCGACTGCGGCATCGCCTTCGACAAGTGGGGCTTGCCGACACTCGACAAGGACACCTTCCAGTCGACGGTGCCGCGCGTGTTCTTCGGTGGCGATGCGGCCTTCGGTCCCAAGAACATCATCACCGCCGTGGCCCATGGCCACGAGGCGGCCGTGTCGATCGACAAGCTGCTGCGCGCCGAGCCGATCTACGTTCGCCCGGCGCCCATGACCAATCTGGTGTCGCAGAAGATGGGCATCCACGAGTGGAGCTACGACAACGACACATCGAACGACCTGCGCTACAAGGTGCCGTGGGCCAAGGCCGAGACGGCGCTGGCCAGCATCCGTGTCGAGGTGGAGCTGGGCTTCGACGCCGCCACCGCATTCAAGGAGGCCGAGCGCTGCCTGAACTGCGATGTGCAGACCGTCTTTACCGAGACCGCCTGCATCGAATGCGATGCCTGCGTGGACATCTGCCCGATGGACTGCATCAGCTTCGTCGACAACGCCGAAGAGGCCGAGCTGCGGCCCAGGCTCAAGGCGCCGGCGTTGAACCTTGCGCAAGACCTATACGTGTCGGGCGGACTCAAGACGGGCCGCGTGATGGTCAAGGACGAAGACGTCTGCCTGCACTGCGGCCTGTGCGCCGAGCGCTGTCCCACGGGTGCGTGGGACATGCAGAAGTTCTTGCTGAAGATGACGCAGGCGGGGCAGGAGGTCGCGCAATGAGCGCCGTGCTTCCGCCCGAAGGCGCGAGCGTCGGGGCCGTTCCGCAGATCGAGGCGATCAACGACTTCGTCATCAAGTTCGCGAACGTCAATGGCTCGGGCTCGGCCTCGGCCAACGAGCTGTTCGCCAAGGCCATCCTGCGCATGGGCGTGCCGGTGAGCCCGCGCAACATCTTCCCCAGCAACATCCAGGGCTTGCCGACCTGGTACGAGGTGCGCGTGACCGAGCAGGGCCACCTGGGCCGGCGCGGCGGCACCGACATGATGGTGGCGATGAACCCGCAGACCTGGGACGCCGACCTGGCCGAACTGGAGCCCGGCGGCTATCTCTTCTACGACAGCACGCGGCCGCTGCCGCCGTCGAAATTCCGCACCGACATCCGCGTGATCGGCATGCCGCTGACCGAGATCTGCAACGCGGTCTATCAAGACCCGCGCCAGCGTCAGCTGTTCAAGAACATCGTCTACGTGGGCGCGCTGGCCATCCTGCTGGGGATCGAGCCCGAGGTGGTCGAGAGGCTGTTCGGTGAGCAGTACAAGGGCAAAGAGAAACTGCTCGCCTCCAACGTGCAGGCGCTGCACCTGGGCTGCGACTTCGCACGCGAGAACCTGCGCGAACCGCTGGGGCTTCGGGTGCGACGCGCCGATCGGGTGGGCAACCGCATCTTCGTGGATGGCAACAGCGCGGCGGCGCTGGGTTGCGTGTACGGCGGTGCCACCGTTGCGGCCTGGTACCCGATCACGCCGTCTTCTTCGGTGGCCGAGGCCTTCCAGAAGTACTGCACCAAATTCCGCGTCGACCCGGCCACCGGCCAGCACCGTTTTGCCATCGTGCAGGCGGAAGACGAACTGGCCTCGATCGGCATGGTGGTGGGGGCCGGATGGAACGGCGCCCGGGCCTTCACGCCGACCTCGGGGCCGGGCATTTCGCTGATGACCGAGTTCATCGGGCTGGCCTACTTTGCCGAGATCCCCATCACGCTCATCAACGTGCAGCGCGGTGGCCCGTCCACCGGCATGCCGACGCGCACGCAGCAGGCCGACATCCTGTCGTGCGCCTATGCATCGCACGGTGACACCAAGCACGTGCTGCTGTTTCCCGAAGATCCGCATGAGTGCTTTGCGCACGCGGCAGCAGCGCTGGACCTGGCCGACCGGCTGCAGACGCCGGTGTTCCTGATGACCGACCTGGACATCGGCATGAACCAGCGCCTGTGCGAGCCCTTCGCCTGGGACGACAGCGTGGCCTACGACCGCGGCAAGGTGATGAGCGCCGAAGAGCTGGAGGCGGGCCGCGATTTTGGCCGCTACAAGGACGTGGATGGCGACGGTATTCCCTGGCGCACGCTGCCCGGCACGCACCCGACCAAGGGCAGCTACTTCACCCGCGGCACGACACGCGATGCCTACGCCCGTTATTCGGAGCGCGGGGTGGACTACATCTACAATGTGGAGCGGCTGCTGAAGAAGTTCGCGACCGCGGCCACGATCGTGCCGCAGCCGGTGCTCCGGCCGGCGGCGCAGAAGTCCGAGTTGGGCGTGATCTATTTCGGCTCGACCAGCCCGTCGATGCATGAGGCGCTGGAGGCACTGGAAGAACGCGGCATCCATCTCGACGCGATGCGGTTGCGCGCGTTTCCCTTCCCCGAGAGCGTGGTGGAGTTTTTGGCGCAGCACACGCAGGTGTTCGTGGTCGAGCAGAACCGCGATGCGCAGATGCGCAGCCTGCTGGTCAACGAACTCGAGATCGACCCGGCCCGATTGATCCGGGTTCTGCATTTCGACGGCACGCCCATCACTGCGCGCTTCATCGTTGAGGCGATCAGCACGCACGTGCGGCAGATGCAGGCACCCCGCGCCACCGATACGAAGGAGTCCGCATGACCTACCTTGCCAAGCCCCGGTTGCGCCACCCGACGCTGGCGACCAACAAGGTCGGCTACACGCGGCGCGACTACGAGGGAAAGATATCGACGCTGTGCGCCGGCTGCGGCCACGATTCGATCTCCGCCGCCATCATCGAAGCCTGCTGGGAGCTGGACATCGAGCCGCATCGCGTGGCCAAGCTCTCGGGCATCGGCTGCAGCTCGAAGACGCCGGACTACTTTCTGGGTGCGTCGCACGGCTTCAACACCGTGCACGGCCGCATGCCCAGCGTGCTGACCGGCGCCAACCTGGCCAACCGCGATCTGCTGTACCTGGGCGTGTCGGGCGACGGCGATTCGGCGTCCATCGGTCTGGGCCAGTTCGCCCACGCCATGCGGCGCGGCGTGCGCATGGCCTACATCGTGGAAAACAACGGCGTCTATGGCCTGACCAAGGGCCAGTTCTCGGCCACGGCCGACCAGGGCTCCAAGAGCAAGAAGGGCGTCGTCAACACCGACAGCCCGGTCGACCTCGTGGCCATGGCGCTGCAACTGGGCGCCAGCTACGTGGGGCGCGGCTTCTCGGGCAACAAGGCGCAGCTGGTGCCGTTGATCAAGGGGGCGATCAGCCATGGCGGCGCGGCGTTCATCGACGTCATCAGCCCTTGCGTCGCCTTCAACAACCATCCCGGCAGCACCAAGAGCTACGACTACGTGCGCGAGCACAACGAGGCAGTGAGCCGCATCGACTTCATCAGCGGGCGTGAAGAGATCACCGTCGACATGGGCGCGGGCGAAGTGGTCGACGTGCGCCAGCACGACGGCACGCTGTTGCGCCTGCGCAGCCTGCACCCCGACTACGACCCGAGCGACCGCTATGCCGCCATGGCCTACATGCAGCGGCATCACGAGATGGGCGAGGTGGTGACGGGCCTGCTCTACGTCGATCCGCTGGCCACCGATTTGCACACGGCGCTCAACACCAGCGACCGGCCGCTCAATTCGCTGGGGCCGGACCAGCTCTGCCCCGGTGCCCAGGCACTGGAGCGGCTCAACAACTCCTTGCGCTGAGCCAAGGCCAGGCGCACCATAACGTCTCCTTCGGAGGGCGCATCATGGCCGAGCGCACTGTTTTTCAGTCCATCTCGCGCAAGCACGCGGTCAGCCTGGGCCCGCAGGCCAGCGTGCGCGATGCCGCCTGCGTGATGACGCGCGCCAACTGCGGCAGCGTGCTCGTCATGGAACTGCCCGACACGCTTCTGGGCATCCTGACCGAGCGCGACCTCATGACCCGCGTGCTGGCCCGGGGGCTCGATCCCGATCGCACGGCGGTGCGCGAGGTCATGACGCCCAACCCGATCTGTGTGCCGCCGGAGACGCTGGTGTCCGATGCCGTGGTGCTGATGCTCGAGCGAGGTTTTCGCCATTTGCCGCTGGTGGCCGGAACGAAGATCCTCGGCGTTTTCTCGGTGCGCGATGCGCTGCCGCGAGAGATCGGAACAGCCGTCAGCCTGACCGAATTCCGCGAGCAGGTGAACGACGCACTGGGCTAGATCGGCCAGGAGGGCGGTGCCCGTCCACTGCGAAACCGATGCCGAAATGCGAAGAGGCATGCGGGCCAGGTAAACGCACGGGCCACATTGCCCGAACCGGAGCGATCTGCTTCATGATCCGGCTGTCCGAATCCACGGAAGGTCAGGGATGAAAAAGATGCTTCGGAACCTCCTCGCACCCATCTGCCGCCCGGTGCTCGCACTGGGCTTCGCTCTCTTGCTGGCGGCCTGCTCGAGCTTGCCACCACAGGTTCCCAGTGCACCCACGTCGGCCATTCCCGACTATGCGCAGACACCCCTTGCCACGATCACGCAGAAGGTATTGCCCACGGACGGCCGCTCGGGGTTCCAGCTTCAGCCCTACGGCCCCAATTCGTTTGCGACGCGCATCGAACTCACCCGGCTCGCAGCGCGCAGCCTCGACGTGCAGTACTACCTGCTGCAAGGCGACAACACCGGCCGAACCTTGATGCGCGCACTGCGGGACGCCGCCACGCGCGGCGTTCGCGTTCGTCTGCTGGTCGATGATTTGTACACGGCTGGCGAAGACGATCTGCTGCTGGGGCTTGCCAGCTATCCGAACGTGGAAGTGCGCCTGTTCAATCCGTTCCCGGGCGGCCGCGGCAGCGAGATCACCCGCTTCATCAGCTCGGGCCTGGAATTTCGCCGCGTGAACCGGCGCATGCACAACAAGCTCTTCGTCGCGGACAACGTGGCTGCCGTGGCCGGTGGCCGCAACATGGCCGACGAATACGTGATGAACGCCCAGGGCGCCAACTTCATCGACATGGACACCTTCGTGGCCGGGCCCGTGGTGCGCGACCTGTCCAGCGAGTTCGATCACTACTGGAACAGCGAGGTCGTGTTTCCCCTGCAGCGCATCGCACACACCGGGCTGAGCCGCGCGCAACTGCAGAACAACTTCGAGCAGCAGACCGCCAACGCGAAGCCGCCCGAGGCGAGCGAGATACCGGCCGACGGCAGGCCGCTGCATCCCGGTGAAGGCGAGCCGACTTCGGTCGCGCCCGACCTCGTGCCCATGCTCAACCTGCCGTTCGAGCTGGCCAACCATCGACTGAGCCCGCTGCTGTGGGCCAAGGCGCGCGTCCTGTTCGATCCGCTGACGAAGACGGAAGGGCTGAACGAGAAGGAAAACTCGATCAAGGGCACCGTGACCGAAGGCGTCATCCAGTGGCTCAGGACGGCGGACAAGGACATCAAGATGGTGTCGCCTTACTTCGTGCCGAGCGAAGGTTCGGTCAACAGCCTGGTGGGCGCGCGCAAGGCCGGCATCAGCATCGAGCTGGTGACCAATTCGCTGGCCTCGACCGACGAGCCGTGGGTTTACGTGGGCTACTGGGCCCACATCAAGGAACTGCTCAAGGCCGACGTGAAGATCTTCGAGATCAGCCCCTCGCTGAGCGTGAAGCGCCACAAGCTCGGCATCTTCGGCCACCGGACCGGCGCGCTGCACATGAAGAACGCGATCCTCGACCGCAAGGAGGTTTTTCTCGGCTCGATGAACCTCGATCCGCGCTCGGCGGTGCTCAACACCGAGCTGGGCCTGATCATCGAGAGCGAAGAAATGGCGCGGCAGCTCGAAAGCTTTGCGGACGCCGGCAGCTCCTACACGCTGCGCCTGAGCGCCAACGGGCAGAACGTCGAGTGGGTGGAGCTTGGCGACGACGGCAAGCAGACGGTGTACGACGTACCGCCCGAAACCAGCGCCTGGCAGCGCTGGCGGCTGCGCTTGTTGGCGCCGTTCATTCCGGTGCAGGAGCTGTAGGGCAGAGGGGGCTGCTTCGGGTGGCCCTGGCGATCCGAAAATTCCGCGCCGTTCTTCCTCTGTAGAATCCGGCGCTTGGGTCGACGACTCGCCGGGATCAGCGAGTCGGACAATGCGGGTGTAGTTCAATGGTAGAACGGCAGCTTCCCAAGCTTCATACGAGGGTTCGATTCCCTTCACCCGCTCCAGCATCCCACCGATGACCTGAACCTGCCGCAAGTGCGGTCGGCATCGATCCCCCAAAGTACTCGCAGCATCAACGATGCGCCAGGCCACGCCGGCGGCGGCCGATGCCTTCACGGGACACCAGCATCACATGCATTGCGACCAAGGCCGGGAGCCAACGGCTTGCAGCCTGCAGCGGGGAAAACCCAGGCCAAGGCGCGCCCGCCGGCCCCCGGGATTTCACAATTTTCTGAGATGATTAATTCCGGGAGACATATCCCAAGGAAGGCTTGCCGCGCTGCTCGGCAAGCTCAAACAAGAAAATCGAGGAGTTCACATGCTGATTGATCGCGGAGGGCCGTCGGCCCTCCTGGCTTGTCTTGTGCTGTCCATTTCTGCCTGCGGTGGTGGTGGGGGAGGTGGCGGAGGTGGAGGTTTCCCGGTCGCCGGTCTCGGTCCGGGCGCAGGGGTTCCCACCTCTACGGGCGGACCGAATCCATCGGACCTCTCCTCAGCGGGAGACGATGCGATTGCCGTGACGTTCGACGGTTCGTTGGACGGCTTCTTCATCGCAAGCAGCAACTACCCACAGCCCACACCGGTGCTGATCAAGGCAAAGCTCAGTCGTGACCCGGTCGGCACCGTGTATCCGGTCATCGTCGATTCGCAGCAGGTCCTGAGCACCCAATGGGGAGGCTTCACGGTCACGAAGGGCCCGGACGGCGCCTATTCCGGATACCTGACGCCCAAAGCGGGGATGGCGCCGGGCGTCTACAGCGGCAAGCTGCAGCTCAGGCTGTGCAAGGACCCGGCCTGTGCGGCCGAGTACAAGCTCACCGGTGGTGAATTTCCGTACAAGCTGGAGTACGCGGCCGACGTCACCCTGACGGCCAAGATGAACGGCACCCCAGTCAAGGACATCCGGGGCATGACGAGCGTGAGTTCAGGCAAGACGATGCAGTTCGTTGCGCTGGATGGCGCGGTGGTGCAGGTGGAGTCCAACATTCCCGTCACCTGGACCGTGACGTCGTCGGGTACGACCAAGTCGCTCGCCGTCGCGACGCAGACCGACAAGCTTGTGAGCGGCACGGTGATGACCGGTTCCATGAGCGGCTCCATCGAAGTGAAAGCCCAGCCTGTCGATACGCGCTACAAGTACATCGCGACGGTGTCGCTCTTGCCGCAGTAAGCAGATGGGGCGCGTCGAGCGGGCATGGGCCCCGACGCCTTCATTTGCCTCCCGCGCCCCGTGCGTCCGGGCGTGTGACCGAAAGCCCGCTTCATGCGGGCTTTTTGCTGCCTGCGGTGTGATTCAGCGAACCGAACATCTCGCAGCCATGCGGCAGGCAGCGCGCTGATTGGCCTGCACACGACGCCCAACCGCACCCCGTACCCCCAAGAACCCTGGACCTCGCATGACCAACCTTTCCCGGACCATCGACAGCCAACGCGTCTTCGAGGTGCAGATCTCCGTGCTGCTGCGCAGCTTCCCGTTCGCGTTGGGTGGCTCGGTGGTGTCGGCGTGCGTGGTGGCCTACGTGATGCTCGCCGTGGTCCCGAGGACGCAGGTCACGGTCTGGCTGTCGGCCACGGTGTTCGTGGCGGCCTGCAGGTTTGTCGCCATGCTGTACTTCTACCGGGTGCGCCATCGCCCCGGCGCGGGCGAGCGGTGGCTGCGGCAGATGGTGGCCGGCAACGTCGCGTCGGGCGTGTTGTGGGGGCTGCCGTTTGCCTACTGGACCTTCTTCGTCCCGCTCGAATACCAGCTGTTCTTCATCGTGGTCCTGTTCGGCCTGGGCACGGGCGCCATCTATTCCAACTACATGGTGTTGTCGGCGGTCTATGCGTTCCTGGTGCCGACCTTCGCGCCGACGTTCATCGCGCTTGCGACCCAGCCGTCGGCGGTCAATCTCGCGCTGGTCGCGAGCGGCGTCGCCTACCTGGTCGCGACGGTCGCTTTCATCCACCGCATGAACCGGACGCACCTGAACGCATTGCAGCTGAGCTATGAAAACCTGGCGCTGCTGCAGCAGGTACGGCGCGAGAAGGAAGCCGCCGAGCGCAGCGACCTCGAGAAGTCGCGCTTTCTGGCGGCGGCGAGCCACGACCTGCGGCAGCCGGTTCATGCGATGAGCCTGTTCCTGGGCTTGCTCACGAACGAGCGGCTGTCGGAGCACGGGCGCTATCTGGTCGAGAACATCACCAAGGCGAGCGCCGCCATGGGGCATCTGTTCGATGCCTTGCTCAACATCTCGCGGCTGGATGCGGGGGTGATCCATCCGAGGCTTCAGAACTTTCCGCTCGACCGGCTGCTCGACCAGATCCGCACCGAGTACACACCGCAGGCCCAGCAGAAGGGGCTGGCGCTGAAGGTGCGCCACAGCAAGGCGTGGGTCTACTCCGACCCGATGCTGCTGGAGCGCATCCTGCGCAACCTGGTCAGCAACGCGATCGCCCACACGCCCAGCGGGCGCGTGCTGATCGGTTGCCGCATGCGTGGCGGCTGCGTCCGCATCGAGGTCTGGGACACGGGGCCGGGCATTCCGCCGCACGAGCACGAGCGCATCTTCTGGGAGTTCCACCAGCTGCAGAACCCCGAGCGCGACCGCAGCAAGGGGCTCGGCCTGGGCCTGGCCATCGTCCGCCGGACGGCCGCGCTGCTGGGGCACGCGCTGGCGATGCGCTCGACTGAGGGGCGCGGCACGGCGTTCCTGTTGAGCGTCGAGTCGAAGCGGGCGTCGGCGGTGGAGGCGCCCGTGGCGGCAGGGGCTCTCGGCGCGACGGCGGGGGAGATGCCGCTGCTCGATACCAGGCCGGCCAAGGGCCAGTTGATCCTGGTGGTCGACGACGACGCGCAGAACCGCGAAGGGCTGCAGCTGCTGTTCGAAAGCTGGGGGCACCGCGTGGTCGCGGCGCCGGGTGTGTCGGAGCTGGTGGCGCTGATCGCGGACGTGCCCGGCAAGCCCAACCTGATCGTGAGCGACTATCGCCTGCGGGAGCACGAGACCGGCATCGAAGCCATCGACCGGGTGCACGAGGAATACAACGACGACACCATTCCCGCGCTGCTGGTCAGCGGCGACACCGACCCGGCGCGCCTGATCGAAGCCGCGGCCCGCTCGATTCCGGTGCTGCACAAGCCGGTCGAGGTCGAGGCATTGCGAAGCTGGGTCGAGAAGCTGCTCGTTGGAGGTGCGGCGCCCGGGAACAACCAGCCCTGAGCTGCCCCGAAAGCGGTGGCCGGACGGCCGGAGTGATGCGCAAAGACCACTGTGCGGGCCTGAATCTGGCCGGCATCGAAAAAAATCCGGCGGCTGCCTCTTTCGCAGGCACCGCGTTGCAGGCCACGCCAGGCAAGGCTTTCGCGCAATGCGCACACGGTTTTCCACAGCATTGTCCCCATCAACCAGGGAAAACGCGTCACGACCGTGTGTTATTAGGCAAAAAGCACCGTGCCTGCAGTGAAAAGGTAGGGCGCCCGCCGACAGACGTACCGTGCTATCCGGGAGGAACATCGCCTTACCGCACTGTTGCGGGAAGGAGCGTGAAATGACGTTCGACTTCTTGTTTCGCCCGAGCCATACCGCGTACCTCCGGCGTGCGTCGGCATTGCTGGAAGAGGCACAGATGGCGCGCATCGAGCACCAGGCCGCGGCCGAGCACCACAGTGCGCTGGCCCGGATGTATGCCGAGCGCGTGCGGCGTCTGGAGAACGAGCTCTACCGGCAGCCGCGCGGCCCGGAACACGGCCCCGCGGACAGCGTTGCGGACGAACGGCCGCAGCTGTATTCGCTGGACGGAAGCCGCAAGCCGGGGCTGACGTCCTCCGCGCCGTAACCCGGTGCGCTAGCTGTGGAGCGGTTGCTGGGGGTCCGCAGGGCCCTCCGTTTCCGCATCGAGCCATTGCAGATCGCTCGGCGAGTACGGCCGGGACCATTTCATGCCGTCGAGCCGGACCCGGACCATCAGCCCGCGCACAGTGGTGACGGTACCCAGGTGATCCTGAAACCGGACCCGGGCTCCCTTCTTGGCCGGCACGTTGAACCGCGCACAAATGTGCTCATAACTCATTCGTGGACACCCCTCATGGTTTGCTTGATGTCCTCCCTGTGAACTGCGTACGCAGCTTCCGGCCATCCGGATTCAAACCCCGGGTGCCGGCAGGCCTACCGCCAGGCCATGGCGTCGATCAGCCCCAGCACCTCGGCTTCGTGGGCAATGAAGAAATCGGTGTGGTTGGCCGGCTGGAAAGTCTTTTGCAGGCTGCCGGGCGGCAGCGCCGCGAGCAACTGCGCGGCGTCTTTCGTGCGCGCGGCCTGGAAGATCTGAAGCATGTCGCTTGCGTCTTTTTCCGTTCCGGCGTCGATCCGGGCCGGTAGCCATGGAAACATGTGCTGCCGGTCGCCGGGCAGCGTCGTCAGTGCCAGGGCGGGCGTGCGCAGGGGGCGGTAGTCCGGCGAGAACCGGCGGGCCGCCTTGTACATGGCCGCCATCACCTCGGCGGGCGTGTTGTTCTGGACGCTGCCGTCGGCGTTCACCTGGAGCTTGTCGAGCAGGTCGGCCTCCATCGGCGCCGACCAGCTCTGGTTGATGCGCTTGTTGAAGGCGATGGCCGCGGCCACCGAGGCGTTGTCGGCATCGGTGGGCGAAGGCTCCGTCAGCGCGGGGTTGTCGGATTCGCCTTCCTTGCTGCCATCGGGCGTGGCGGTGGTGTAGTCGAAGTTGGTGTCCAGGTAGACGAGGCCGCGCACGCGCTCCGGATAGCGGCCGGCAAAGCGCGTGACCTGATTGCCCGCGATCGAATGGCCGGCAAGCACGATGCGGCCGATGCCGAGCGCTTCGAGCACCTCGTGCACGTCGTGGACCAGCGTGTCGGTGTCGTAGGGATGGGTGGCGTCGGGCAGCGGCTTGTCCGACTGGCCGAACCCGCGGCAGCTGATGGCGATTGCGCGCCCGCGTTGCGCCAGCGCCGGCGCGAGGCTGTTGAAGTGCGCGGCCGTGGCGCCGAAGCCCGGCAGCAGCACGAACGTGGTGCCGCCAAGGCGGTCCGACTGCCAGTCCCGCACGTGCAGCGAAACGTCGGGCGCCACGCGGATGCGGCGATCGGTGACTTTGGCCCCGGTGGACGTGGGCGGGGCTGGTGGAAACGGGCCGGAGCTGCCGCCGCCAGAGCCTCCGCCGCCGCAGCTCGCAAGAAGAAGTCCGGCCGGAAAAGCGGTTGCGGCGCGCAGCAGGTGCCTGCGCTGTTCGGAATGGAATCTGGGTGAAAACAAGAAGGGCTCCGTCAGGGAAGAATCGGGCTTCGCACCGTTGCCGGATGCGTGACCTGACGGTATCCGCGGGGCTTGCCATCGGCCTGAAGGCGAACTGAAGGTGCGCTGAAGCGAACCTGGGTCCCGGCAAGGCAGGGGCGGAATGCTGCGGGCAAAAAAATACCCGCCGAAGCGGGTTCGAGGAGCCCTGGTGGGCACTCTAAGTACGAACAGAGAGCTCTTCTTCTATGCGGCCCTGTTGCGTGACAGCACCGCCATGGTCGGCTGCGAGCGGCTCGGCCAATGTCAGTCAGAAATAGACAGTTGCCGTAGGACACTCTTAAAAACGTGAACAATTTGGCAGTTCTTATGCATGCAGGCATGTGCTTTCTCGGGTCCGCGCGCCGGAAGTGTCGGTCCTGTCTGACACGGCGATGTTGTCCGAGGGCCTAGATTTTGTGGACTCGCTTCGAAGTGCGAGTTCTCTGTGTGTGACAGCACTCAAGAGGTTCAACCCAGCCTTGCGCTGGGTTTTTTTTGCCCCGACCGCGGGGGCGGGTCAGCAAAGCTCGAAGCGGAACACCGTGGTCTGCGGATGGCTGAGCAGCGGCACGGTCACTTCGCTGGCGTGCTCCCAGGCTTCCTGCCAGGCGCGCGCGCTGGCGATCTGCGCCTCTGCCATGGTCCGGGCGCCGGACTCCATCTGGCTTGCCCACGCCCGGTAGCACTTCAGCACCTGGGCAGGTCCGCCGATGCGCTGCTCCAGCACCCTGATGAACGTGAAGCGCACTTCCATGAGATCCCGCAGCGAGAGGCTCGTGCCGTCGAGGTGCACCGTGTAGGGCTGCTCGTGACTGTCGTGGTGGTCGAACATCGAATCCGAATGCAAAAGAGCGGCGCTCAATTCGGCGGGCGTGGTGCGCTGCTCGTTAAAGGAAGATCCCGAAGCCCCGCCATGGGACTGGAAAGCGGCGGGCGCGCTCAGCGCAAAAACACATGCTGCATGAACTGCTTGATCGGGTACTGGATCACCGTCTGCACCCGCGCCGGAAGCTCCAGCGGGCGCATCAGCATCTTGAGCGTCGTGCCCGCGCTCAGGTTGGTGCGGATGGTGCTGTTCATGCGCGCACTCAGCTGCTGCACATAGGCCGTGTCTTCGGCACGGGCTGGCGCGCGGGCCTTCACCACGTGGCGGATCGCGCAGTCGGCGTCTTCGCTCTTGAGTTCCAGCGTGCGCCGGCCGATGGTGCCGAACACGCGGAAGCGGCTGAGTCGCTCCTGCTCGCGGTAGCGGCGGAAGAAGCGGTAGAAGTGCTTGTAGTGGTTGACCTCGTCGGTCGCGATGCGGGTCGCGAGGTCGCGCAGCACCGGCTCGGTGGTGCTGCGGGCCATGGCGCGGTAGTAGGTGGCGGTGCCGGTCTCGACCACGCAGCGCGCGGTCATCTCGAGGGCGCGGGTGGGGGCCAGCAGCTCGACCTTGCAATAGGTCGCGTACTCCTCGAGAAAGCCGTTGTAGGCCCTGTCCCATTCGAACTCTGGCCAGACGTGACGCACGTAGGCGCGCAATGCCTTGCCGTGCTGCAGTTCTTCGGCTTCCCAGTAGTTCGAGAGCCAGTCGGTGACCTCGTCGTCGCCCCGGAAGAAGTCCACCAGGTTGTGCGTGTAAAGGTCCGACCCGCTTTCGATGAACGAGGCGGAAGTCACCAGGTAGAAAAGATTCTCGTCCGGACGCACCTCGTCGAGCGCGATGCGCGAGAAATCGAGATCCTCGATCTTCCAGTGTTCGGCCTCTTGACGTGCCATTCGGGCTCCTTGATTCATGTCGTACATATGAATAGGACGAAGCCGACCGTCTTTGGTTCGACCGAGTCGCTTCAGCGCGCCATATTAGCCGCGGCGCCCGGATCATGCAGTTTGCCCCTGTCGGGGCCGGGCGCCATAGCCAAACCTATAATCGTTTGTTCAAGCAAATCAAGCAGTTAGGCCGGTTCGCCGCAGTGGGTTCGACGAGAGGTCGCCATCGCAGGGCCGCCCTCGACAGAAGACGAATCCAAAGATGAGCCAGCCCACATTCACGGTCGCGGACATCCGCAAGACCTTTCTCGATTTCTTCGCCTCCAAGGGCCACACGGTGGTGCCCTCCAGCTCGCTGGTGCCGGGCAACGATCCGACCCTCATGTTCACCAACTCGGGCATGGTCCAGTTCAAGGACGTGTTCCTCGGTGAAGACAAGCGCCCCTACGTGCGCGCCGCCTCGGTCCAGGCGTGCCTGCGCGCCGGCGGCAAGCACAACGACCTCGAGAACGTGGGCTACACCGCGCGTCACCACACCTTCTTCGAGATGCTGGGCAACTGGAGCTTCGGCGATTACTTCAAGCGCGAATCGCTCACCTGGGCCTTCGAGCTGCTGACCCAGGTCTACAAGCTGCCGGCCGAAAAACTCTGGGCCACCGTCTACATCGAGGACGACGAGGCCTACGACATCTGGACCAAAGAGATCGGCCTGCCGCCTGAGCGCGTCGTGCGCATCGGCGACAACAAGGGCGGCCGCTACATGTCCGACAACTTCTGGATGATGGCCGACACCGGCCCGTGCGGCCCGTGCTCCGAAATCTTCTACGACCACGGCCCCGAGATCCCCGGCGGCCCGCCCGGCTCGCCCGATGAAGACGGCGACCGCTACATCGAGATCTGGAACAACGTGTTCATGCAGTTCGACATGCAGCCCGATGGCTCGGTCAAGAAACTGCCCGCACCCTGCGTCGACACCGGCATGGGCCTGGAGCGCCTGGCGGCCATCCTGCAGCACGTGCACAGCAACTACGAGATCGACATCTTCGATGCGCTCATCAAGGCTGCGGCCCGCGAGACCGGCGAGAAGGACCTGGGCAACAACTCGCTGCGCGTGATCGCCGACCACATCCGCGCCACCTCGTTCCTGGTGGCCGACGGCGTGATCCCGTCGAACGAAGGCCGCGGCTACGTGCAGCGCCGCATCGTTCGCCGTGCCATCCGCCATGGCTACAAGCTGGGCCAGAAGAAACCGTTCTTCCACAAGCTGGTGCCCGACCTCGTCAAGCTGATGGGCGATGCGTACCCCAAGCTCGTGGCCGATGAAAAGCGCATCACCGAAACGCTGAAGGCCGAAGAAGAACGCTTCTTCGAGACGCTGGCCAACGGCATGGAAATCCTCGACGCGGCCCTGGCCGGCGGCGCCAAGACGCTGCCGGGCGAAGTCGCCTTCAAGCTGCACGACACCTACGGCTTTCCGCTCGACCTGTCGGCCGACGTCTGCCGCGAACGCGGCGTGAGCGTCGACGAAGCCGGCTTCAACGTCGCCATGGAAAAGCAGAAGGCCGCGGGCCGTGCGGGCGGCAAGTTCAAGATGGACCGCAACGTCGAATACACCGGCGCGGGCAACATCTTCACCGGCTACGACCACCTCGAAGAAAACGCGAAGGTCGTCGCGCTGTACCTCGAAGGCACGGCCGTGCAGGAGCTGAAAGAAGGCCAGAGCGGCATCGTCGTGCTCGACACCACCCCGTTCTATGCCGAGAGCGGCGGTCAGGTCGGTGACCAGGGCGTGCTGATCGCCGAAGGCGTTCAGTTCGGCGTCGAAGACACGCTGAAGATCAAGGCCGACGTGTTCGGCCACCACGGCACGCAAACCCAAGGCACGCTCAAGGTCGGCGATGCGGTCAAGGCTGCGGTCGACACCGCGCGCCGCGCCGCCACCATGCGCAACCACTCGGTCACCCACCTGATGCACAAGGCCCTGCGCGAAGTGCTCGGCGACCACGTGCAGCAGAAGGGCTCGCTGGTCGATGCCGACAAGACGCGCTTCGACTTTGCGCACAACGCACCCGTCACGCACGAGCAGATCGTCGAGATCGAAAAGCGCGTGAACGCCGAAGTGCTGGCCAACGTCGCCACGCAGGCGCGCGTGATGGACATGGAATCGGCCCAGAAGACCGGCGCCATGATGCTGTTCGGCGAGAAGTACGGCGAGACCGTGCGCGTGCTCGACATCGGCACCAGCCGCGAATTGTGCGGCGGCACGCACGTCGGCCGCACCGGCGACATCGGCCTGTTCAAGATCGTCAGCGAAGGCGGCGTGGCCGCCGGCGTGCGCCGCATCGAAGCGGTCACTGGCGCCAATGCGCTGTCGTACCTGCAAGACCTCGAATCGACCGTGCACAGCGTGGCCGCCACGCTCAAGTCGCCGGCCGCCGAGCTGCAGGGCCGGCTTGCGCAGGTGCTGGAGCAGGTGAGAGCGCTGGAGCGCGAAGTGGGCGCGCTCAAGGGCAAGCTCGCATCGTCCAAGGGCGACGAACTGCTGGCGCAGGCCATCGACGTCAACGGCATCAAGGTGCTCGCGGCCAAGCTCGACGGCGCCGACGCCAAGACGCTGCGCGACACCATGGACAAGCTGAAGGACAAGCTCAAGACCGCCGTGATCGTGCTGGCCGCCGCCGATGGCGACAAGGTGCAGATCGCGGCCGGCGTCACCGCCGACAGCACTGGCAAGGTCAAGGCCGGCGAGCTGGTCAACTTCGTGGCCCAGCAGGTCGGTGGCAAGGGCGGCGGCAAGGCCGACATGGCCATGGCCGGCGGCACCGATGCGGCAGGCCTTCCGGCCGCGCTGAAGTCGGTGCAGGCCTGGGTCGCCGAACGCGCCTGACGCACCGCCGGTCAACTTCCACACAAAGCAACCACTTCATGCCTGACGCGATCCCCGGTGAAGTGCTTGTGATGGGGGCCGGCACCATCGGTTGCTTCATCGGCGGCAGCCTCGCGGCGGCCGGTGTGCCCGTGACCTTCGTCGGCCGTCCGCGCGTGCTGGAAACGCTCGCGCGCAACGGCCTGACGCTCAGCGACATCGACGGCGGCAACCGCAAACTCCCGGCTTCCGCGTTGCGCCTGTGCGAACAGGTGCCCGTGGGTGCCCGGCCCGCGCTGGTGCTGCTCTGCGTGAAGAGCGGGGCCACGGCCGAGGCGGCGAGCGAGCTGGCCTTTGCGCTGCCCGCCGGTACCGCGGTGGTCTCGCTGCAGAACGGTATTTCCAATTGCGCGGCCGCGTCGCAGGCCGGCCCGTCGCTCAATGTGCTGCCTGGCATGGTGCCGTACAACGTGGCCGAGATCGGCGACGGCGCCTTCCACCGCGGCACGCCCGGCCGGCTCGCCGCCGGCGACGACGCGGCGCTGCGTCCCTGGCTGCCGGTGTTCGAGCGCGCCGGCGTGCCGCTCGACCTGCACGCCGACCTGCTGCCCGTGCAGTGGGGCAAGCTGCTGCTGAACCTCAACAACCCCGTCAATGCGCTCTCGGGCCTGCCGCTGCGTGCGGAACTGATGCAGCGCGGCTACCGGCGCTGCTTCGCGGCGCTCATCGACGAGGCGCTGGGCGTGCTCCACGTTGCCGGCATTGCGCCGGCGCAGGTCGCGGCCGTTCCGGCGCAGCGGCTGTCGGGCCTGCTGCGGCTGCCCGACTGGCTGTTCCGCATCGTCGCGGCGCGCATGCTGCGCATCGACGCCAAGGCTCGCTCCAGCATGGCCGACGACCTGGCGCTGGGCCGCCGCACCGAGATCGACGCGCTCAGCGGCGAGGTGGTGCGGCTTGCGCAAGAGCACGGCCTGAGCGCGCCGCGCAACGCGCGCATGGTCGCCTTGCTCGATGCGTGGCCGCAACGGCCCAAGCCGTGGCCGGCACGCCAATTGCAGGATTCGCTGGGCCTGTAGCGCCCGTCCTGTACCAAGCCCTGTACCCTCGGGAGCGTCGCGGCTTTCAAAGGGTTGTTCTCATGCAGGTCCTGATTCTCGGCAGCGGTGTCATCGGCACCTCGGTGGCTTACTACCTGGCGCGCGCCGGGCACGAGGTGACGGTGCTGGAGCGCCAGGCGGCGCCTGCGCTCGAAACCAGCTTCGGCAATGCGGGCGAAGTCTCGCCTGGCTACTCGGCGCCCTGGGCCGGGCCCGGCGTGCCGGTCAAGGCGATCAAGTGGATGCTGATGCAGCACAGCCCGCTGGTCATCAAGCCCATGCTCGATCCGGCCATGTGGCGCTGGGGCCTGTCGATGCTGCGCAATTGCACGCAGGCGCGCTACGAGATCAACAAGGGCCGCATGGTGCGGTTGGCCGAATACAGCCGCGACTGCCTGAAGGCCCTGCGCGCCGACACCGGCATTCAGTACGACGAGCGCATGCAGGGCACGCTGCAGCTGTTCCGCACGCAGCAGCAGCTCGACGGCACGGCAAAAGACGTCGAAGTGCTCAAGGCCTCGGGCGTGCCCTACCAGGTGCTCGACCGCGAAGGCTGCGTGCCCTACGAGCCCGCGCTCGCCATGGTCAAGGAGAAGTTCGTCGGCGGCCTGCGCCTGCCGGGCGACGAGACCGGCGACTGCTTCAAGTTCACGCAGGCCCTGGCCAGGCTGGCCGAGGCCCACGGCGTGAAGTTCAGGTTCGGCGTGAACATCCAGGCCCTCGACCATGACGCGGGCAAGGGTGTGACGGCCGTGCGCACCGACGCGGGCCACTTCACCGCAGACCGCTACGTGGTCGCGCTCGGTAGCTATTCGCCCGCGCTGGTCAGGCCGCTGGGCATTCGCCTGCCGGTGTATCCGGTCAAGGGCTTCTCGATCACCGTGCCCATCACCGATGCGCGTGGCGCGCCCGAATCCACCGTGATGGACGAGACCTTCAAGGTCGCCGTCACCCGCCTGGGCGACCGCATCCGCGTCGGCGGCACCGCGCAGCTCTCGGGCTTCGACCTGAAGCTCGATGCGGGCCGCCGCGACACGCTCGAACACGTCGTGACCGATCTCTTTCCGAAGGGCGGCAACGTGCGCGACGCCTCCTTCTGGACCGGCCTGCGCCCCATGACGCCCGACGGCACGCCGGTGATCGGCAACACGCACATCCCCAACCTGATGCTGAGCACCGGGCACGGCACGCTGGGCTGGACCATGGCCGTCGGCACCGGCCGCGTGATGGCCGACCTGATCGCCGGGAAGGCCCCCGGCATCGACATGGAAGGCCTGACCGTGGCGCGCTACGGCGGCTGAGTCCGCGCCTCGCGGCAACGCGCATCCCGAACAGGGCGCCCCGAAAGGGCGCCCTGTTTTCGTTGGGTTGCAACTCTCAGGGTTTTCACTTAGTCATGAAGTTGTCTTCCTCGTTATTCTTCGTGGCGTTCCATTAATAAATCGTTGTTTCTTTAGTGAAACAAAACCGATCCAAACGGACCCCGATGAAACACACCCGCCGTCATGCCATCGCCGCCGCCATTTCCATGGCTGCCGCTTGCGCCACCGGACTCGCCTGGGCCGACGCCTATCCGAGCAAGCCGATCACGCTGATCGTCGCCTATCCGGCCGGTGGCGACACCGACGCGCTGGCGCGGCTCTTCGCCGAGAAGCTGGCAACGCGCATGGGCCAGCCCGTGGTGGTCGACAACCGCCCCGGCGCCAGCGGCATCATCGGCAGCGCCTATGTGTCGAAGGCGGCACCCGATGGCTACACGCTGCTGCTCGCGCCCAGCACCTTCTCGATCGCGCAACTGGTGCTCAAGACCAATGGCGCCTCGGCCTACGACGTGCTCAACGGCTTCACACCGATCGTGCAGACGGGCAGCCAGCCGCTGTTCCTGGTGGCGAGTGCCGGCAGCGGCTTCACCAGCCTGAAGGACGCCGTCGCCGCCGGCAAGGGCGCAGGCAAGTCGCTGTCGTATGCCAGCCCGGGCAGCGGCTCGCCGATGCACATCCTGGGCGAGATGTTCGCCCGCGCCTCGGGCACGAACCTCGCGCACGTGCCGTACAAGGGCGTCGCGCCCGCCGTCAACGACGTGCTGGGCGGCCATGTGCCGGTGACCTTCATCACCCTGGGCCCGGTGGCGCCTTACTTCTCCAACGGCAAGCTGCTGCCGCTGGCCGTGGCCTCGCGCGAGCGTTCGCCGCTCGCGCCCAAGGTGCCGACGCTGGCCGAGCTGGGCTACAAGGACGTCGAGGTCACGGCCTGGAACGGCCTCTGGGGCCCGCGCCACCTGTCGCCCGAGATCGTGAAGACGCTCAACGGCCACTTCAACGAAATCCTCAAGATGCCCGAGATCGTCGCGCGCATGGCGGTGCTCGGCACCGCGCCCGTGGGCGGCGACGCCGACGTGCTCGGCAAGACCAACGCCGCCGACTTCACGCGCTTCGGCAAGGTCATCAAGGAACTCGGCATCCAGGCCGACTGAGACTGAACACCCATGTCCGAACTCAAAGCCATTCCCGATCCTTCGAGTCTGCAGTCGCTGCTGGCCGAACTGCCCGCCAACCTGCTGGCCGGCCGCCGCGTCCTCGTGACCGGTGGCGCGCGCGGCCTGGGCCTTGCGTTCGCGCAGTGCATCGCCGCGGCAGGCGCCAGCGTGGTGTTGGCCGACATCCTCGGCGAGCTGGCCGAGACCGAGGCGAAGGCGCTGCGTGAAGCCGGCCACAAGGCGCACGCGCTGACCGTCGACCTGGCGGACCCCGCGTCCATCGACGCTTGCGCCGGCGAAGCGATCCGCCTGCTCGGCGGCCTCGACGGCCTCGTCAACAACGCCGCCATCACCAACTCGGGTGGCCGCGATGCGCACCAGCTCGACATCGACACGTGGGACCGCGTGATGAACGTCAACGTGCGCGGCAGCTGGCTCATGGGCCGCGCCTGCCGGCCGGCACTCGCGGCAAGCGGCCGTGGCGCGGTCGTCAACCTGGCTTCCGACACCGCGCTCTGGGGCGCGCCCAACCTGCTGGCCTATGCGTCGAGCAAGGGCGCCGTCGTTTCCATGACGCGCTCGCTGGCGCGCGAATGGGGCGGCGACCACATCACCGTCAACGCCGTGGCACCGGGCCTCACGCTGGTCGAGGCCACCGAGTACGTGCCGATGGCGCGCCACCAGAAATACCTCGAAGGCCGCGCCATTCCGCGCGAGCAGCAGGCCGCCGACGTGTGCGGCGCCGCGCTGTACCTGCTTTCCGGCCTCGCACGCTTCGTGACGGGCCAGCTGCTGGCCGTCAACGGCGGCTTTGTCATGCACTGAACGAATTTTTCCGACGAAGGAGTGACCCCCATGAGCGATTTGTCCGAACAGCAGAAGATCAACGATGCGGCTGGCACCACGCTGGCGCAGCCCGAGGGCAGCAGCCTTGCCGAGTGGATGAACACCCGCATCGCGCGCTACGAAACCCGCAAGTACGACTGGGACGCGCTGAAGTTCCAGGCCGACTTCGACCCCAAGTTCCGCCGCGCGCAGATGCGCTACGTGGGCACCGGCGGCACCGGCGTGGCGAAAGACGTCAACACCGTGCCCGCCGAGCACTTCACCTTCTCCACCATGGTGATCCCGGCCGGCCATGAAGGCCCGCCGCACCTGCACACCGACGTGGAAGAAGTGTTCTTCCTGATCCGCGGCAAGCTGAAGGTCGTGATCGAGAAGGACGGCGAGCGCTTCGAAACCATCATGACCGACCGCGACCTCATCTCGGTGCCGCCGGGCGTGTACCGCGAAGAGATCAACATCGGCGACGAAGACGCGCTGATGTGCGTGATGCTCGGCGCCAAGAAGCCCGTGACGCCGACCTATCCGGCCGATCACCCGCTCGCCAAGATCAAGCGCTGAGCCCGGCATGAGCGACGCGATGGCCACCGACGCACAGGCGCTGCCCGCTTCCGAGCTGGCGCTGCTCGACGCACTTTTTCCGGCGCGCTCGGTGCCGGTCGGCGGCGGCGCCGTGGTGTCGGTGCGCGAGCGCGGCACGGGCCCGGCGATCGTGTGCCTGCACGGCATCGGCTCGGGCGCGGCCTCGTGGCTCAACGTCGCGTTGCTGCTTGCACCGCAGGCCCGCCTGATCGCGTGGGATGCACCGGGCTACGGTGCATCGACGCCGCTCGCGTCCACCACGCCAACTGCAGCCGACTACGCCGGGCGGCTGCATGCCCTGCTCGATGCGCTCGACGTGCCATCGTGCGTGCTCGTCGGCCATTCGCTCGGCGCGCTCACCGCCGGCGCTGCCGCGCGCGGCGGCTCGGCTTTGGCTTCGCGCATCCGCCGCCTCGTGCTCATCAGCCCGGCCGCCGGCTACGGTGCCCCGTCGCGCGCCGAAGCCCGCGCCAAGGTGCATGCCGAGCGGCTTGCCACGCTCGACGAACTGGGCATCGCCGGCATGGCCGCGAAACGCTCGGGCCGCCTCGTGGCCGATGGCGCCAGCGAACTCGCGCGCCAATGGGTGCGCTGGAACATGGCGCGCCTGAACGACGGCGGCTACCGCCAGGCCGTCGAGCTGCTGTGCAACGGCGACCTGCTGGCCGACCTGCCGCCCGCCATGCCGGTGCGCGTGGCCTGTGGCACGCTCGATGTCGTCACCACGCCGGAGGCCTGCACCCAGGTCGCGCAACGCTGCGGGGTGGCGCTCGAACCCATCGAAGGCGCGGGCCACGCCAGCTACGTGGAACAGCCGCAGGCCGTTGCCGCGCTGCTGCGCGAAGCGCTCGCCGCCTGACCGGGTACCCGGAACAACCAACCCCAACAACCAACGATCATGGCCAACGACAACGAAGTGATGGAAGAGGGCGCCGACCGCTACAACGTGCCCGCGCTCGAGCGCGGCCTGCGCGTGCTGTGCGAGTTCAGCCGCGAAAGCCGCACGCTCTCCGCGCCCGAGCTGGCGCGCCGCTTCGACCTGCCGCGCTCGACCGTGTTCCGCCTGCTCACCACGCTGGAGAACATGGGCTTTCTGGAACGCGCCGAAGGCGGCCGCGACTACCGGCTCGGCCTTGCGGTGCTGCGCCTGGGCTTCGAGTACCTGGCGTCGCTCGAGCTCACGCAGCTCGGCACGCCGCTGCTTAACCGCCTGTGCGACGAACTGCGCACGCCCTGCAACCTCGTGGTGCGCGACGGCCGCTCGATCGTCTACGTCGCCAAGGTCGCGCCGCCCACGCCGTTCGCCAGCTCTGTCACCGTGGGCACGCGCCTGCCGGCCCACGCCACGGTGCTGGGCCGCGTGCTGCTCGAAGACCTCACGCTGCCGCAATTGCGCGCGCTCTACCCCGAAGACAAGCTCGAGACCTTCTCGCCGAGCACGCCCAAGACCGTGAACGAACTCTTCGACATGGTGCAGGCCGACCGCTCGCGCGGCTATGTGCTGGGCGAAGGCTTCTTCGAGTCGAACATCTCCAGCATCGCCGCGCCGGTGCGCGACCACAGCGGCCACATCGTGGCGGCGCTGGGCGCAACCATCACCTCGGGCCACATCGAAGAAAACCGCATGGACGAGATGGTGCTGCGCGTGCGCAGCACGGCCGAGGAAATCTCGGGCCTGCTGAACTATTCGCCTGCACGCGCCAGCAAGGTGGTGCCGCTTCGCAGCGCCTGAAGGTCATGACGATGCACGCACCTTCTTCCTTCTTTGCCGCCGATGCGCTGGCCGGCCGCGTGGCCGTGGTCACGGGCGGTTCGTCGGGCATCGGCCTCGCGACCGTCGAGCTGCTGCTCGGCTGCGGCGCCTCGGTCGCCCTGTGCGGCCGCAATGCCGAACGGCTGGACGACGCCGTGTCGGACCTGAGCGCGCGGCATCCCGGTGCGAAGCTCTTCGCACAGCCTTGCGATGTGCTCGACGGCGCATCGGTCAGGGCCTTCGCGGCCGCCAGCGAGGCCGCGCTCGGCCCGGCCTCGATGCTCGTCAACAACGCAGGGCAGGGCCGCGTCTCGACCTTCGCCAACACCGACGACGCGGCCTGGACCGAAGAGCTGAACCTGAAGTTCTTCTCCGTCATCAACCCCACGCGCGCCTTCCTGCCGCAGCTCGCGGCGCAGCGCGCAGCGCTCGGCGATGCCGCCATCGTCTGCGCCAACTCGTTGCTGGCGCGCCAGCCCGAGCCGCACATGGTCGCCACCTCGGCCGCACGCGCGGGCCTGTTGAACCTCGTGCGTTCGATGGCCACCGAGTTCGCGCCGCAGGGCGTGCGCGTCAATGGCATCCTGATCGGGCTGGTCGAGTCGGGCCAGTGGCGCCGCCGCTTCGAGGCGCGCGAAGACAAATCGCAGGACTGGGCCGCCTGGAGCGGCCAGCTCGCGCAGAACAAACACATCCCGCTGGGTCGCCTGGGGCTTCCGACCGAAGCCGCACGCGCGATCCTTTTCCTCGCTTCGCCCCTCGCGTCCTACACGACGGGCAGTCACATCGATATCTCCGGAGGCCTGTCGCGCCATGCATGAACCCACGAACAACAACACGGTCACGGTCGGCGCGGTCGTCGCGGCCTTTCTCGAGCAGTGCGGCGTCAAGGCGGCGTTCGGCGTGATCTCGATCCACAACATGCCGAT
The DNA here is from genome assembly GCF_043658315.1 of Variovorax sp. VaC1. Taxonomy (NCBI): domain Bacteria; kingdom Pseudomonadati; phylum Pseudomonadota; class Betaproteobacteria; order Burkholderiales; family Comamonadaceae; genus Variovorax; species Variovorax sp. VaC1. The sequence goes on from NZ_JBIGLT010000003.1 coordinate 110,060, forward strand.
CCTCGATGCCTTCGCGCAGCGCGGCATGGTTCGCTTCATCTCCTCGCGCGGCGAGGCGGGCGCGGGCAACATGGCCGACGCCTATGCGCGCTCCACCGCCAGCCTGGGCGTGTGCATCACCAGCACAGGCCCGGCCGCGGGCAACATCGCGGGCAGCCTGGTCGAGGCGCTGACCGCCGGCGCACCGCTGTTGCACATCACCGGGCAGATCGAGACGCCGTACCTCGACAAGGGCATGTCGTACATCCACGAGGCACCCGACCAGCTCACCATGCTCAAGGCGGTGTCGAAGGCGGCGCTGCGCGTGCGCAGCGTGGAGACGGCGCTCGGCACGCTCAAGCGCGCGGTGCAGCTTGCGCTGACGGCGCCCACCGGTCCGGTGAGCGTGGAGATCCCGATCGACATCCAGTCGGCGCTCATGACGATGCCCGCCGACCTGTCGCCGCTGCCCATCGAGCGGCCTGTGCCATCGGCCGCCGCGCTCGACGCGCTGGCCGCGCGCCTGGCGACCGCCAAGCGCCCGCTGCTGTGGATCGGTGGCGGTGCACGCCACGCCCGCAGTGCGATCCAGCGCCTGCAGAAGCTCGGCTTCGGCGTGGTCACCACCACGCAGGGCCGTGGCACCGTGCCCGAAGACGATGCCGGCTCGCTCGGCGCCTACAACATCCAGAAGCCGGTCGAGGCCTTCTATCAGACCTGCGACGCGATGCTGGTGGTGGGCTCGCGCCTGCGCGGCAACGAAACGCTCAAGTACGAACTGAAGCTGCCGCGCCCGCTGTACCGCATCGACGCCGATGCCGCCGTTGAAGGCCGCTGCTACGCCTCCGAAGCGTTCGTCTGCGGCGACTCGGCGCTCGCGCTCGAAGGCCTGGCGGATCGCCTCGAGGCAACGGGCTACTGCGCCGACGCGCAACTGCTGGTCGATCTGCGCGCTGCGCACGACCAGGCCGTGGCAACGCTGCGCGACGGCCTCGGCCCGTACGCCGAACTCGTGCGCCGCATCCAGTCGGCAGCGGGCCGCAATTTCAACTGGGTGCGCGACGTCACCGTCTCCAACAGCACCTGGGGCAACCGCGAGTTGCGCATCTTCGAGCCCAGCGCCGGCGTGCATGCCACGGGCGGCGGCATCGGGCAGGGCATGCCGATGGCGATCGGTGCGGCCATCGGCGCGGCAGTCACCGGCTCGGGCCGCAAGACCTTCTGCCTGGCCGGCGACGGCGGCTTCATCCTGAACCTGGGCGAACTGGCCTGCATGGTGCAGGAGAAGGCGCCCATGGTGATCGTGCTCATGAACGACAAGAGCTATGGCGTCATCAAGAACATCCAGGACGCGCAATACGGCGGCCGCCAGTGCTACGCCGAGCTGCATACGCCCGACTACGACCTGCTGTGCAAGTCGATCGCGCTGCCGCACGCTTGCGTGAAAGACCTGGCCGACCTGCCGGCGCGGCTGGGCGAGGCACTGTCCACCGACGGCCCGTTCCTGCTGGAGATCGACATGCTCTCCATCGGTGGCTTCAAGACCAGCTTTGCCGGCCCGCCGACGAACACGGTCACGCAGATCCCTGCGCTCGGCACGGCCAAGTGACAGCGCGCAAGGCCTCTTCCATGACCGCCATCACACGCATCGCACTTGTCGGCTGCGGCGCCATCGGCACCGCCGTGCTCGAACTGCTCCGGGGCGATCCGGCCCTCCGGGTGACGGTCATCGTCGTGCCCGCCGAAGGCATCGCCGCCGCACAGCAGGCCGTGCCTGGCGCGCAGGTCCTGAGCGCGGTGCCCGTCGCCGGCATCGACCTCGTGGTCGAGACGGCCGGCCACGCGGCCATCGAAGAGCATGTGCTGCCAGCGCTCGCGCGCGGCACGCCTTGCGTGGTTGCCTCGGTCGGCGCGCTGTCGGCCACAGGGCTTGCCGAAAAGCTCGAAGCCGCCGCCGTCGCGGGCCGCACGCAGGTGCAGTTGATCCCCGGCGCCATCGGCGGCATCGATGCGCTCGCCGCCGCCCGCATCGGCGGCCTCGACAGCGTGCGCTACACCGGCCGCAAGCCGCCGAAGGCCTGGAAGGGCACGCCGGCCGAGCAGGGCCGCGACCTCGATGCGCTGGCGCACGAAACCGTGATCTTCGAAGGCAGCGCGCGCGAAGCCGCCTTGCTGTACCCGAAGAACGCGAACGTCGCGGCCACCGTGTCGCTGGCGGGCCTCGGCCTCGACAAGACGCTGGTGCGCCTGATCGCCGACCCCGCCACCGCCGAGAACGTGCACACGGTCGAAGCCGAGGGCGCCTTCGGCAGCTTCGCGCTGACCATGCGCAACAAGCCGCTCGCGGCCAACCCCAAGACCTCTGCGCTCACCGTCTACAGCGCGGTGCGTGCCCTGCGCAACCGGGCCGCGGCCCTGGTCATCTGAGCTGCTTTTTTCACCACCATGATTTCTTCCGAACTTCTTCCGATCTGCATTGCCGGCGAATGGCGCCTGGGCGGCGGCGATGTGTATGAAAGCCTCTACCCGGCCACGGGCGAGCCCATCGCGCGCCTGAAGGCCGCGAGCCTTGCCGATGTCGAGGAGGCCATCACACGCGCCGACCACGCCTTCCGCACCAGCGGCTGGGCGCAGCGCCTGCCGCACGAACGCGCGGCCGTGCTGCACCGCGTGGCGCAACTGATCCGCGAAGAAAGCGAATCGCTCGCGCAGAAGCAGCGCCTGGACAACGGCAAGCCCATCAACGAAACGCGCAACCTCGTGGCGAGCGCTGCGGGCACCTTCCAGTTCTTCGCCGCCGCGCTGGAGACGCTCGAAGAAACCATCACCCCGTCGCGCGGCGCGTTCGTCACGATGAGCGTGCACGAGCCCATGGGCGTGGTCGCCGCGATCACACCGTGGAACTCGCCGATTGCGAGCGAAGCGCAGAAGCTCGCACCCGCGCTGGCGGCCGGCAACGCGGTGGTCGTCAAGCCCGCCGAAGTGACGCCGCTCATGGCGCTGGAACTCGCGCGCATCTGCGAGAAGGCCGGCGTGCCCAAGGGCATCGTCAGCGTGCTGCCGGGCAAGGGCTCGGTGATCGGCGACGCGATCACCAAGCACCCGCTGGTCAAGCGCGTGTCGTTCACCGGTGGCACCACCACCGGCAAGCACATCGCCCACATCGCGGCCGACAAGATGATGCCGGTGTCGCTGGAGCTGGGCGGCAAGTCGCCGACCATGGTGCTGGACGATGCCGACCTCGACCATGCGGTGAACGGCGTGCTCTACGGCATCTTCAGTTCGTCGGGCGAGTCGTGCATCGCGGGCTCGCGCCTGTTCGTGGCGCGCGGCATCTACGACGAGTTCCTCACGCGGCTGGCCGAAGGCGCCAACGCACTGCGCGTGGGCGACCCGGCTTCGGAGCGCACGCAGATGGGCCCGCTCATCACGGCCAAGCACCGCGAGGGCATCGAGCGCTACGTGGACCTCGGCGTGTCCGAAGGCGGCCGGATTCGCACGGGCGGCGTACGCCCGCACGGCGACGGCTATGACCGTGGCTACTTCTACAAGCCGACCATCATCGAAGGCCTGGACAACAGCGCGCGCATCAGCCAGGAAGAGATCTTCGGCCCGGTGCTGGTCGCGATGCCTTTCGACGACGAAGCCTCGCTGATCGCCCAGGCCAACGACAGCGTGTATGCGCTGGCAGCCGGCGTGTGGAGCCGCGACTTCAAGCGCGCCTGGAAGCTCGGCCGCGCGGTGCAGGCCGGCACGGTCTGGGTCAATACCTACAAGCAGTTCTCGGTCTCCACGCCCTTCGGTGGCTGGCGCGACAGTGGCCTGGGCCGCGAGAAGGGCCGCGAGGGCATCTTCCAGTACATGGAGCAGAAGAGCATGTACTGGGGCACGAATGAACAACCGCTCCCGTGGGCGAACTGAACAGGACACCACCATGAGCGTTCTCGGCATCGACCAGATCACCTACGGGGCAGACGACCTGCCCACCTGCCGCCGCTTCTTCGAAGACTGGGGCCTCGCGCTGAAGTCGGAAGCGACCGACGAACTCGTCTTTGAATGCCTCAACGGCTGCAAGGTGGTCGTCGCAGCATTGGACAAGCCGGGCCTGCCGCCCGCAATGGAAGAAGGCCCGACGCTGCGCGAAGTGGTGTGGGGCGTCGAAAGCGATGCGGACCTCGACCGCTACGCCGCCGCCATCGCACACGACACAGGCTTCTTCGACAGCACGGTCGATGGCGCGCGCCGCATCGGCTGCATCGACCCCAACGGCCTCGCCGTGCGTCTGCAGGTCAGCCGCAAGCACGCCGTCGACGTCGATTGCGGCGCCATGAACACCTGGAACGCCAAGCCGCGCATCAACCAGGCCGCGCCGATCTACGACCACGCGACGCCCATCGAAGTCGGCCATGTGGTGTTCTTCGTCAACGACGTGAAAAGCACCAGTGCTTTCTATGCCGAGCGCTTCGGCTTCATCGCGTCCGACAGCTACCCGAACCGCGGCGCCTTCATGCGCTGCGCGGCCGAGGGCGGCCACCACGACCTGTTCCTGCTGCAGATTCCCTCGGGCAAGCGCGGGCTGAACCACGTGGCCTTCACCGTGCGCGACATCCACGAGGTCTTCGGCGGTGGCCTGCACTTCTCGCGCCGCGGCTGGGAAACGCAGCTCGGCCCGGGCCGCCACCCGGTGTCGTCGGCGTACTTCTGGTACTTCAAGAACCCGGCCGGCGGCCTCATCGAGTACTACGCCGACGAAGACCAGCTCACCGCCGACTGGCAGCCGCGCGAGTTCGAACCCGGCCCGACGGTGTTCGCCGAATGGGCCGTCGATGGCGGCCTCGATGGCAACACCCGCCGCCAGAAGAACGCCGAAGGCCCGAAAGGCGCGTTCCTTACCGAAAAGAAATAAGTCCCTCGATCCGTCATGCAACAACGTCTTTCTTTCTCTCTCCTGTTTGCCGCGCTTGCGGCGTTCACGCTCGGCACGACCGCGCATGCGCAGCAAAGCGATGCCCAGAAGCAACTGGCCAGCGAGCGCTTCACCATCATTTCGCCGTTCCCGCCCGGCGGGCCGGTCGACACGTTGGCGCGCATCCTGTCGGACGGCCTGGCCCGGCGCTATGGCCAGCCGGCCGTGGTCGACAACCAGGTCGGCGCGGCCGGCAACATCGGCATGGAGAAGGTCAAGCGCGCCAAGGGCGACGGCCACACGCTGCTGGTGATTCCTGCGGGCAACGTGACCATCAACCCGACGCTGATGCCGAACTTTCCGTTCAACATGGACAAGGACTTCGTGCCCGTCACCATGCTGGCCAAGGCACCCAACGTGCTGGTGGCCTCGCCGGCGTCGGGCATCAAGAACGCGAAGGACCTGGTGGCGAAGGCCAAGGCCAAGCCCAACACGCTGTCGTATGCCTCGCCGGGCGTGGGCAGCGGCCTGCACCTGGCGGGCGAGCTGTTCAAGCAGCAGGCCGGCATCGACATGCTGCACGTGCCCTACAAGGGCACGCCGCCCGCGCTGAACGACGTGCTCGGTGGCTCGGTGCCGCTGATGTTCAGCAACCTGCCCGCGACGCTGCCGTTCCTCAAGCAGGGCAAGCTGGTCGCCATCGGCGTGACCGAGGCCAAGCGCAGCGCCGCCGCGCCCGACATTCCCACGCTGGCGGAGCAGGGCATCCAGGGCGTGACCGTGACCTCGTGGTACGGCCTGATGGCGCCGAAGGGCACGCCGCCCGCCGTGGTCGAGCAGCTCGCGAAGGACGCGGCCGACATGCTCGCGCAGCCCGACATGCGCGAACGCCTCAAGCTGCAGGGCATGACCGATGCGGCCATGAAGCCCGCCGAGTTCACCGCCTACATCCACGATGAGACGGCCGTGTGGGCCAAGATCATCAAGGCCCGCAACATCGTCGCCGAGTAAGCGCCGGCAACCACGACAGGGAGGAGACTACCCATGAAGACCAGCGAATCCACCATCGGCATCGTCGGCGCGGGCATCGGCGGCCTCGTGGCAGCCATCGCGTTGCGGCGCGCGGGCCACGACGTGGTCGTGTTCGAACAGGCGAAGCAGTTCGCCCGCGTCGGTGCCGACATCAACCTCACGCCCAATGCCGTGCGCGCGCTCGACGGCCTCGGCGTGGGCGAGGCGGCCCGCGTGACGGCGGCGCGCCCGTCGCACCGCATCAGCCGCACCTACGACACCGGCGAGGAAACCTCGCGCCTCGAAATGGCCGACTCGGCGGAGCAGCGCTACGGCGCGCCGCAGCTCACCATCCACCGCGCCGACCTGCTGGCTGCATTGGCCGACATGTTCCCGGCCGGGCAGGTCGCGCTCGGCAAGCGCGCGGAGAAGATCGCGGCGGACGACAAGGGCGTGAGCCTCTCGTTCGCCGATGGCACCAGCGCCCGCGTCGGCGTGCTGCTGGGCGCCGACGGCATCCACTCGTGCGTGCGCACCGCGATGTTCGGCGCCGAGAGCCCGCGCTTCACCGGCATCGTGGCCTACCGCGCCGTGGTGCCCGCGGAGCGCGTGGCCGGCGTGCCCAACCTGGGCGCCTTCACCAAGTGGTGGGGCCCGAACCCGCAGAGCCAGATCGTCACCTTCCCGCTCAATCGCGGCAAGGACATCTTCATCTTCGCCACCACGCCGCAAGACAGCTGGCACCTCGAGTCGTGGACCGCGCCGGGCAGCGTCGACGAACTGCGCGAGCAGTACGTGGCCTACCACCCCGAGGCACGCGCGCTGCTCGACGCCTGCGACACGGTGCTCAAGACCGCGCTGTACGAGCGCGATCCGATGCCCGCCTGGGCCGTCGGCCGCATGGCGCTGCTGGGCGATGCCGCGCACCCGATGCTGCCGTTCATGGCGCAGGGCGCGGGCATGGCGATCGAAGACGCGGTCGTGCTGTCGCGCCATCTCGAAGGTGTCGCAATAGCCAATGCGGTCGATGCAGCCGATGCACTCCAGCGCTACGAGCAGGCCCGCATCGAGCGTGCGAGCCAGGTGCAGCTCGGCTCGCGCGGCAACAACTGGCTGCGCGAAGGCGGCAACGCCGACTGGGTCTACGGCTACGACGCCTGGGCCGTGCCGCTCGGCGCGCCCGCCAGGGCGAACGCCGCCACCGCCTGATTCCATTTCACCTCACCCCACGGAGGCACACGATGCAACAAGACCGCTATCTCCAACCGCACCAGGCGCGCCAGCGCCCCGCGACCACCTACGAAGACCTGCTGGGCGACGTGATCGAACGCGCCTTCGCCGATGGCATCCACGACCTGGCCGCCCTGGTGCAACGCCTGAACGACAGCGGCCTGGCCACGCCCGGCGGTCAGCCCTGGACCGAGGCGCTGTACCGCAAGGAGATGGCCGCGCTGGCCGCCTGAGAGGAATCCATCATGACCATCGCCATCCAACCCGTTCCCGCAGACCCGGTCGATCACCTTCTGGAGATCGGACTGAAAGACCTCTGGTACCCCATCTGCCCTTCGCACTTCATCAAGGAGAACCCCGTCTCCCTGCGCCGCCTGGGCCGCAAGCTTGCGCTGTGGCGCGACGGCGAAGGCGTGCTGCATGCGCTGGAAGACCGCTGCCCGCATCGTGGCGCGCCGCTGTCGCAGGGCGTGATCCTGGGCGACCGGCTCTCGTGCCCGTACCACGGCGTCGAGGTGCGGCATGACGGCGTCGTCACGCGCGTGCCCGGCAGCCCGGGTTGCAAGCTCGAAGGCTCGCAGGCCACGCGGCACTTTCATGTGCAGGAGCGCGCGGGTGCGGTGTTTCTCTACAACTCGAAGGAGTCCGTGGACACACCGCCGCCGCTGGTGCTGCCCGAGCAACTGACGGACGACGCCGAGTACAGCAGCTTCCTTTGCTACACCGAGTGGAAGGGCGACTACCGCTATGTGCTCGACAACGTGATGGACCCGATGCACGGCACGTACCTGCACAAGCAGTCGCATTCGATGGCCGAGGGCGACTCCAGCGCCAAGTTCGGCATCCGTGCGACCGATATCGGCTTCGTGTTCGAGAAGGAAGGCCAGCGCAACGTCAACTTCGACTGGACCGAGTGGGCCGACACCGGCATCCACTGGATGCGGCTCGAAATTCCGTACCCGAAGACGGGCGGCCCCGGCGGCAACTTCATCATCATCGGCGCCTTCTCGCCCATCGTGAAGGGCATGACGGCCACCTTCTTCTGGCGCGTGCGCAAGCTGCAGCCGGGCTGGCAGCGCGACACCTGGCGCTTTCTCTACAAGAACCGCCTGGAGGCACGCCACTGGCATGTGCTGGAGCAAGACCGCGTGATGCTCGAAGAGATGGAGGCCGACGCCAACCAGCACGAGAACCTCTACCAGCACGACCTGGGCATCGTTCGCCTGCGCCGCCACATGCGCAACCTGGCGCAGGCGCAGCTGGCCGAAGCGTCCAAGGCGGCCGAGGCCGCCACGGCCTGATCGGGGAAGCGATCGCCATGTCTTCTCCCACGCTCAACGCCCTCGTGCACACCATGCGCTACGAGGCTGACGGCATCGTGAGCGTCGAGTTCCGGCCGGCCACGCCCGCCGTGGACTTTCCGGCCTTCGAGGCCGGCTCCCACATCGACCTGCACCTGCCCAACGGGCTGGTGCGCAGCTACTCGCTGTGCAATCCGGCCAGCGACCGGCAGCGCTACGTGGTCGGCGTGCTCAACGACCGCAAGAGCCGGGGCGGCTCGCGCTACGTACACCAGCAGTTGCGCGTGGGCATGATGCTGCCGATCTCGGCGCCGCGCAACAACTTCAAGCTGGAAGAGGGGGCCGACCGCTCGGTGCTCGTGGCTGGCGGCATCGGCGTGACGCCCATCTGGTGCATGCTGCAGCGGCTCGTGGCGGTCGGAAAGCCGGTCGAAATTCTCTACTGCGCACGCACCCGCAAAGAAGCCGCCTTCTGCGATGCCATCGAAGCGCTGGCCGCTGAAAAGTCGGTGCAGATCACCTGGCACTTCGACGACGAGAAGGGCGCACCGCCTGACCTCGCGAAGCTGCTGGCCGGCAAGGGCGCGGCCAGCCACTACTACTGCTGCGGCCCCACGCCGATGCTCGATGCCTTCGAGAAAAGCTGCGAGCAGCTCGGCTATGCCAACGCGCACATCGAGCGCTTTGCCGCCGTGCACGTCGAAGCGCCGAGCGCCACGCAGGGCTGTGTCGTGCAGTGCGCCAAAAGCGGCAAGAGCGTCGAGGTACCGGCCGGCAAGTCGATTCTCGACAGCCTGATCGACGCGGGGCTCAACCCCGACCACAGCTGCAAGGAAGGCGTGTGCGGCGCCTGTGAAACAGCGGTTCTCGAAGGCGAAGTCGAGCACCACGACGGCATCCTCACCAAGATCGAACGTGCGTCGAACAAGACCATGATGATCTGCGTCTCTCGCTGCAAGGGCGAGCGGCTGGTGCTGGACATCTGAGGCCTTCACACCCGACGGCAAGAAAAAAAAGCCAACCGAGACATCCATGAAAAGTTACTTGATCGCGCTGGCTGCGGCCAGCACGGCTGGCGGAGCGCTGGCCCAGTCTTCCCTCACGCTCTTCGGCGTGGTCGATGCGGCCGTCACCTACACGCGCGGCAGCGGCGCCGGTTCGGGCAGCAAGCTGCAGTTGAGCAACAGCGGCAACATGTTCAGCCGCTTCGGCTTTCGCGGCACCGAAGACCTGGGTGGCGGGCTGTCGGCCAACTTCTGGCTCGAGATGGGGCTGCAGAACGACACCGGCACCGGCTTTCCGTCGAACTCGAACAACCAGGCCAGCGGCAACGGCCCCGCCGGCTCGCTCAGCTTCAACCGCCGCTCGACGGTGAGCCTGGCCGGCCCGTTCGGCGAAGTCCGCCTGGGCCGCGACTACGTGCCGGCGTTCTGGAACACGGCGATCTTCGATCCCTTCGGCACGGGCAGCGGCATCGGCGCCAACCAGATCTATTTTTCGGGCCTGGGCGGCCTCGTGGCCCCCACGGGCACGCGCGCATCGAACAGCGTGGGCTACCTGCTGCCGGCCGAGCTGGGCGGCTTCTACGGCCAGGTCATGTACGCGATGGGCGAGAACGACTCCACCTCGGTGCTGCCGGGCACGCTGGTGTCGAACCGGCACGACGGCGACCACACGGGCCTGCGCTTCGGCTACCAGGGCGGCGGGTTCAACGTGGCCATTGCCACCGGCCGCACCCGCTACGCCAGCGGCGACCTGCGCGTGACCAACCTCGGTGCCTCCTACACCTTCGGGCCGTCGCTCATGAACCTCAAGCTCACGAGCGAGCTGTACACCGAGTCGAAGGGCGCGACCGATGGCAAGGGGGCGCTCATCGGCTTCCACCTGCCCATCGGCCCCGGCGAGATCAAGGGCTCGTATGCGCGCTACAAGCTGCAGCCGGCCGGCGCGCTGTTGAACCCCACGTCGTCGAAGCTGGCCATCGGCTACGTGCACAACCTCTCGAAGCGCACCGCGCTGTACGCGACCATCGCGCGCATCAGCAACCGGAACGGCGCCACGCAGGCGCTATCGGGCGCCACCACGCTGCCGAACCGCGCCTCCAGCGGTGCCGAGTTCGGCATGCGCCACATGTTCTAGGCGCATCCGCGCATCACCCAACCCGCGGCAGGAGAACCATGCAGAGCAAGAACTTTCGTTGGTACGGCGTCATCACGCTGTTCGTGATCGTCGCGATCTCCTATGTGGACCGCATCAACATCGCCGTGCTCATCACCGACCCCGCGTTCCTGAACCACGTGGGCATCGCGCCCAGCGACCGCGTGAGCCAGGGCTTCCTGGCGACGGCCTTCATGCTGGGCTATGGCGTGTCGGCCTTCGTGCTCACGCCGTTCTGCTCGACGCTGTTCGGCGTGCGGCGCAGCCTGATCTACGGGCTGGTGCTGTGGGGCGTGGTGACCTGGGCCTCGCCCATGTTCCACAGCTACGGCATGCTGCTGGCCTCGCGCATCCTGCTGGGCGTGTCCGAAGGGCCGCTGTTCTCGCTGGCCTCGTCCTACATCAAGGCGCACTTCCAGAGCCACGAGAACGGCAAGCCCAACGCCATCGTCAACATGGGCACCGGGCTGGGCCTGGCCATCGGCTATCCGCTGGTCGGCTACCTGCTCACGCAGTTCGCTTGGGACAGCTCGTTCCACGTGCTGGGCGTGCTGAACATCGCGCTCGGCATTCCGCTGGTGCTGGCCTTCGTGCGCATGCCGCCCGCGCATGCCGACGGCGTGCGGCCGTCGTCGTTCGGCGATGCGATGGCGCGCGTGGGCAACATCGTGCGCGGCGCGCTGCAGACGCGACACCTGTTCCTCATCACGCTGCTGACCTCGGCGGCGTTGGCGTACCTCTGGGGCAGCAGCAACTGGCTGCCCACCTACCTGCGCGAGGCGCGTGGCTTCTCGATGCGCGAGATGGGCTGGCTGGCCTCGGCACCGCAATACGCCACCGTGCTCGCGGTATTCGCGGGCGGCCTGCTCATCGACAAGCTGGGGCGCGAGCGCGTGCCGTTCATCTTCATGGGCGCAAGCGTGGGCGTGGCGCTGTCGGTGCTGATGGCCATCAACGCGCACAACCCCTACGTGGCAGCCTCTTGCCTCGTGGCCGCCAATTTCTTCTGGGGGCTGCAGAGCCCGGCGATTCCGAGCACGGTGCAGCATTGCGCGCGGCCCGAGCACACGGCCAGTGCCTTCGGCGTGACCAATGGCGCTGGCAGTCTGGTGGCGGGCTTCATGCCCGCGCTGATGGGCGGCGTGATCACCGCGGTGTCGCATGGCACCGGCGCGGCAGGTGCGGCGGTGTCGCCGGCCGCATCGGCAGCGGGCTTCTTCGCGGGCTTCGCGCTGTTGATCGGAACGCAGCTGGTGGTGTTCGGATGCGGGCTCCTGCTGTGGCTTCGCGAGCGTTCGCGCAGCGCGGTTGCAGTTTCGGGTTCACAACTTTCGTAGCTCTGGCAGCCACACGAACCTTCGTACTGTGGCAGCGGTGTCACAGCCATCACGCTCAAATTTTGTCATCTGCGTGAGCATGTGTTGCAGCGGCTGAACCATCTTCGTATCGCACGAGATGCGTTGCACGCCATGACTCCATTCGGTCTATCGCGCGCGAACATTTTGAGAAAGAAAAGTTCCGCAAGTCGTTGAGCCGTCGCATTCGTTCAGATAAAACTGAGCGCACCTAATGGACGGGGGAATGCGCGTGACACCAACGAGAAGAGCCGCGAAGAATCTTGCCATTGCCACCACGGCACGTACGCTTTCTGCCTCGCAGAAGCGAATCGCGCCGGTGCGTGGACGCTGAAGGCGCATCACCAGCCTCCAGGCCACCCCCGCATCCCATCCACCCCGCGCATCGACGGGAATGGAACACATCACCCCTCGCATCCTGGGGCCGCCCGCATCGATTGCGGCGCGGCCTGGCGTGGCACGTCCGTGCCGTGCCGGGCCGATGAAAAACCGTGGCGTCTTCGTGTTGTTCTGACGAACGTTTCGTTCGCCGGAAGGGCTCGCTGTTGCCTGCCTGATTCGTTGTTCTTCATTCCATCACTCACCGCGCGTGCCCGCGCAGTACCGGCTACCCGCCGATGCCTGCAGGGCGGTGCATGTCCTTACCCAGAGGCGATCATGAAAAAACTCAACCAACCCTTCGTCAATCATCTTGCCATTACCGCAGTGACCCTTGCCGCCCTGACGGCATGCGGCGGCGGTGGAGACAGTGGCTCTTCGTTCGGCGGCGCAGGCGTGGGCCTAGGCGCCCCGTCGACTCCGGTGGCCAACAACATGGATACCGCGAAGAACGCGCCCGACGACGGCGTGCCCACCGCGGCGGCCGACGCCACGGCGGCGGCCGTCGACCGTTCGGCCAAGCCGATGGAGTTGCCCGACACCGTCTGGCCGAGCAACTACAAGCTGTGGTTCCGGCCCGATGCGGCGCTCAAGACCTTCGTGGGCCGCGGCGACGTGGAGATCGAAGTGCTCAAGCCGGTCGATGCGATCGTGGTCGCCGCGCACAACCTGAACTTTGCCAAGGGACGCACCACGCTGCGCAAGGTGTCGAACCCCGGCGTGGCGATACCGCTGATCCCCACGCCGCAGACACTGGGCGACTTCGTGCAGCTGCGCCTGAACGACGGCCAGATCGCCAAGGGCAAGTACCTGCTGCACATGGAGTGGGACGGCAAGATCCAGTTCTCGGATGCGGAGTACTGCCCGCCCGCCGAGGTACAGCGCAACCCGTTCTGCTCGGCCGCCACAGGCATCTTCAAGGTGGGCCTGTCGACGCCCGAGGGCGTGAGCAGCGATGCCATCGTGACGCAGGGCGAAACCAACTACGCGCGGCAATGGTTCCCGGGCTGGGACGAGCCGGCCTTCCGCCACACCTTCGAGATTTCGGCCGAGGTGCCGGGCGACTGGAAGACCGTGTCGAACGGCGCGCAGAAATCGGCGGTGAAGCTGCCCGATGGCTACCAGCAGGTGTCGTTCGAGAAGACACCGTCGATGCCGATGTACCTCACCTTCTTCGGCGGCGGCAAGTTCGACATCTTGCCGGACACCTTCAAGAACCCGCTGGACGGCACCGACATTCCGCTGCGCTGGTTCACGCCGCCGGGCCGCTCCACCTGGGCCACCTTCCCGATGGAGTGGACCAAGGTGGCCATGGACTACTACTACAAGTACACGGGCATTCCGCTGCCCATCAAGAAGTTCGACACCATCGCGGCCAACGACAGCTACAACAACAAGCCGAACACCGGCTTCGGCGGCATGGAGAACTGGGGCGCGATCTTCGAGTTTGCCGACGCGGTGCTCACCAAGCCGGGCGACAAGCCCACGCTGTATTCGGTGACCGTGGTCACGCATGAAATTGCGCACCAGTGGTTCGGCGACCTGGTCACGCTCGACTGGTGGGACAACGTGTGGCTGAACGAATCGTTCGCGCGCTGGTTCGAAAGGCGTACCACGATCAAGTTCCACCCCGAGTACTACAGCTTCTCGGACTACGTGCTCGACAAGCACAGCGTGATCGTGGCCGACCTGAAGAACACGGCGGTGCCGGTGCAACGCAACCTGAACGATGCAGGCTCGTTCGGCTTCATCAGCCCGTCGATCTTTGTCTACAACAAGGGCAGCCATGTGCTGGAGACCATCCAGAACTACATCGGCGAAGAGGCGATGCAGAAGGGCCTGCAGATCTACCTGAAGGACTACGCCTACGGCAACGTCACGCCCACGCGCCTGTGGACTTCGCTGGAGAAGGCGAGCGGCGGCAAGAAGGTGAGCGAGATCGGCGACAGCTTCATCCGCCAGACCGGCATTCCGCTGCTGACGGTGGACGCGCAATGCGCCGGCGACCGCACCTACGTGAACATCACGCAGGAGTCCTTCCCCAACCAGAACCTGTACCCGGCCTCGACGTGGAACATCCCCGTCACGCTGGCGTACGGCGATGCGATGGACCAGCGCAAGACCTTCGTGATGTCGACCAACAGCACGCAACTGGAGCTGCCGGGCTGCACGGCGGTGCTGGCCGGGCCGACCGGGCAGGACTACTACGTGAGCAACTACAGCGCGCAGTCGTGGAGCGACCTGCTGGCCAAGGCGCAGTACTTCGGGGCCAACAAGCCGCTGCTGCTGAACATCGAGCGCGATGCCTTCCGCCTGCTGGGCGTGGGGCGCATCACGCAGGCGCAGTACGACCAGATCAAGAACATCGTCAACCTGCCGGCGCCGATCCTGGCGAAGACGGAACTGAGCCAGCAGAAGATGGTGGCGCAGGACGCCGGAGCGCCGGAGGAGTACCCGCACGCGCTGCGCTTCCAGGGCAACCTGAAGCTGCGTGACAACGACAAGCGCTGAGCCTTCGAACCAACTGCATGACGCCGCCGGCCGGGCCATGACGGGCGCGCCCGGCGGCGCATGCCCTACATCAAGGGATCATCATGAACAGAGCATTGAAATGGTTGGGAGCCGGCGCCTGTGCCTTGATGCTGCTGGCCGCCTGCGGCGCAAGCAGCGGGCCCGAGGACGCGCTGGTCGGCGTCTATGCCGTCAAGCAAGACGGCGTGCTCAAGGAACTGGTCAAGATCGAGCGGCGAGGCGACCGCTACGTCATGCGCGACAAGGTGCGCACGCCCGACTGGAGCGAGGCCAAGATGCAGATGCAGCCGGTGACGCGCGAGCGCTGGAACAAGATCACCACCGACAGCGAGAACACCGCCTTCATCGGCGTGGCGAGCGATCAGCTCGGCATCTTCAAGGTGCCGGCGGGCTGGAAGAAGAACAACTTCAGCACGCAGACCGGCTACTTCCTGTTCTATTCGCAAGGGCCGGTGGAGGCGTACAAGCTTTGAGCCTGCACGCCACCGCAGCCGCAGCCGTCAGGCCGAAGGCGCGACGATCGCGCCTTCGATGCGGTGGCGCTTCAGCGCATCGGCCACGAAGCCGCTGGCCTTCATCTGCTCGACGAAGGCGGCGAGCAGGGCTTGCGCATCGGCACCGCGGCTGGCCGGCGTGCCCATGGCCTGCTGGATCACCATGAAGCGGCCCGGCAGCACGCGCACGCCGGGTGCGCGCTGTGCCTCGCCTTCGAGCAGCTGGCGGATGCCGGCCGCCACTTCGACGTCGCCCGAACGCACGGCGGCCAATGCCGGCCCGGCGCCCTGGAGGCGGACGATCTCGGCGTGCCGGATCTCGCGCGTGAGGAACAGGTCGTAGGCGCTGCCCGAGCCGACCGAGATGCGATGGCCCTCGGCATCGACCTGCGCGTTGTCGGTCAGCGGCGATGCCGTGGGCACGAGGTAGCTGCCTTCGATCAGCACATAGGGGGCCGTGAAGCGAAGCCCTTCGCTGCGCGCCGGATCGATGGCGAAGAAGCCGATGTCGGCCTTCTCGTTCTTCACCGCATCGACCGAGGCGGCGGCCTTCTCGAAGACCACGAGTTCGATGCCCACGCCGAGCAGTTGCGCGAACGCGCGCGCCAGATCGATCGACACGCCGACCGGCTCGCCGGTGGCCGCATCCTTGTTGGCAAGGATCGGGTTGCCGAGGTTGATCGATGCGCGCAGCGTGCCCTGGGGCGCGAAGGCGGCAACGAGGGCGGGGGTGATCGGAGGAAGGGGCTGTGTCATGGCGTCCATTCGTCGAGAAGGAGGGGGAAGAAGCGGAGCGATGGCCGCCAGTTTACGGGCCGGCCGCTTCAGCCCGTTCTCGTGCTAGACCCGCAGCACCAGCGGCATCCGCACCGTCACCTGCAGGCCCTTGCCCGTGCCCGTGTCGCTCAGCGCGATGGCGCCGCCGTGCGCATCGACCACCGCGCGCACGATGGCCAGCCCGAGGCCGCTGCCGGTCTGGGTCTGGTTGGGGTCGCGAAAGAAGCGGTCGAACACGCGCTCGCGCAGCGCCGGCGCAATGCCGGGGCCCTGGTCGGCCACGGTGAGCACGGCTTCGTCGACCACGCGCTGGATGCCCACGCTCACGACCGAGCCCACGGGGCTGTACTTGGTCGCGTTGTCGATCAGGTTGTCGATCATCGAAACGAGGCCGTCGCGGTCGCCGACGATCTCGACCGGCTCGTCGGCCACGAGTTCGATCTCGACCTCGCGCACGTGCGCCAGCGTCGACAGGGCGGCCAGCCGTTCCTGCACGAGGTCGTCCAGCCGCAGCGGCCGCGGCGCCGAGGCGTTCGCGTGGCTTCGCATGAGTCGCAGCAACTGGCCGACCAGGCGCTCCGCGCGGGCGTTGCTGCTGAGCACGCGCGCGAACAGCTCGTGCTGGCGCTCGGTGGGGATGTATTGCGTGAGCAGCGCCTGCAATGCCTCGACGTTGACGCGCATCGCGGCAATCGGCGTGCGCAACTCGTGCGCCGCATCGGCGATGAAGCTCTGCTCTCGCGCGATGCTTGCGCGCAGCCTTCCCATGAGCGCGTTGAAGTTGTGCACCAGCGGCAGCAGCTCGTCGTGCCGCGGCTTCACCGACACCGGTGCCAGGTCGTGCGGGCCGCGCGATGCGATCTCGTTCGCCACGGTGCGCCAGGGCCGCAGCGCGAGCCGGATCGACAGCCACGCGGGGAACAGCAGAAAGGGCACGCTGATGACCAGCGGCAGCAGGTAGTAGCCGCGCGACTGGAAGGTGAGCCACATCTGCATGCCGCCCGGCGCGATGAGCGTGACGCTCGTCTTGCCCGAAGGCGACGCGATGGTGCGCGCCCGCCATGACTTTCCATCGGCTTCGACCGACTCGATGACGTCCGGCCGCGTGTTCGCGATGTCCGACGGCACGCCGTCGGAGCGGTAGATTTGGCGGCCGTTCTGCCACACGATGACGCTGGGCGACAGCGTGGCGCTGTTGCCGTTGCCGAAGGCATCGCGCAGCGCCAGGTCCATGGCGCGCAGGCTCTCGTACTGCTTGGTGGGCCGGTCGACCAGGGTCTGCGCGACCAGCAGAATGCTGCGCTGCGAGGCGTCGATGGACGACAGGTCGTCGTTCATCGCGGAGCTGGCCACCAGCCCGGTCACCACGCTCCACAGCAGCGTCATCGTGACCATCTGCGCCAGCATGAGCCGACGCACCAGCGAGGGCCGCCGCACGCGGCGCCAGCCTTCGCGCAGCCACCGCCCCGACACCATGGCGAGCGATGCCACGCCGGTGCTCATGCGGCCTCCGGCGGCGTGTGGGCCGTCTGGTAGATCACGTAGCCGATGCCGCGCACCGTGCGGATGTAGCCTTCGCCGATCTTGCGGCGCAGGTTCGAGATGTGCACGTCGAGCACGTTGCTGTTCTGGCTCTGCCCGTTGGGCAGCACGAGCTGTTCGAGCGCGCGGCGCGCAACGACACGGTCGGCGCGCTTGACCAGCAGGCACAGCAGCTTGAATTCGCTGCGCGACAGCGACACGGGCATTTCGCGCACACGCACCCGCTGGGTCGGCTCGTGCAGCCAGAGGCCGCGCACCTCGAAGGTGGCGCCGTCGCCGCCGTAGCTGCGGCGGGCGAGCGCACGCACGCGCGACAGCAACTCGGCCAGCACGAAAGGCTTGACCATGTAGTCGTCGGCGCCGGTGTCCAGGCCCTTCAGCCGGTCGTCGAGCCCGTCTCGCGCGCTCAGGATCAGCACCGGCAGGCGCGCGCCGTCGCGCCGCAATTGCTCGAGCACCGAGAGGCCGTCGCCGTCGGGCAGGCCCAGGTCGAGCAGGATCAGATCGCACCCCTCCGTGTCGAGGACGCGCAGCGCCTCTTCGATCCGGCGCACCCACACCACCTCCATTCCCTGTGTCTGCAGGGCGACGCGTATGCCGGTGGCCAGGTCGAAATCGTCTTCGGCCAGGAGGATCTTCATGGGCGCGAATCTAACTGCCGAAGCTGAAGGAATCCCAAAGACAAGGGGGTTCGCCCGGGCCCGCAAGGCGCCGAATTTTCAGGAGACCTTCATTTGCGGAGATCACCATCGAGGGCGTTCATCCCGTCCATCGAAGAAGAAGACCACGCCCATGCATTCCAAGCTCAACACCGCGGCCGCGATGCTCCTGCTGTCCCTGGCGGCATCCGGGGCGAACGCGTACCGGCCCGATCCCTTTCCGCAAGACTTCCAGCCTTCCAGGCCGGTCTACCGCACCGAGCGGCAAGAGGCCCCTCGCGACAAGAAGGGCACGACGGGGGGCCGGACCCGCGCAAGGGCCGTCGCAGGGGCCGACGCGGGCGCGGCGTGGGGCGCGGGAGCCGGCGCAGGGTGGGGCACCGGTGCGGCCGCCGGCATGAGCCCGACCGGCTGGCGCCGCCACAGCCTCGAGCGCTACGACGGCTACCGCTATTCGAGCCGCGATGCCGACGGCGACGGCATGCCCGACCACTGGGATCGCCACCCCCAGGACCCGCGTCGGCAATGAACAGCCCGCAGACTCCGATGAACTCCGTCGACGCCAGTCTTTTCACCCGGCACTTCCGTTCGCCGGAGGCCCGGTCCTCGCTGCTGGATTCGTACGCCCGCGTGCTGGCCCGCTGGCCGGTGCCGTACGAGAGCCGCTATGTCGAGACGCGCTACGGCCGCGCGCACGTGCTGGCCTCGGGCCCCGCCTATGCGCCGCCGGTGGTGCTGCTGCACGGCAGCGGCGGCAATGCCACCACCTGGATTCACAACATCGCCAGGCTGTCGGGTGCGCTGCAGATCTACGCGGTCGACATCATCGGCGACGCAGGCCGCACCGAAGGGCGCCGGCCCGTGTCCGAGGACGCGTACTGCAACTGGCTCGAAGACGTGCTGATCGGACTGGGCCGGCCCAAGGTGGGGCTGTGCGGTGCGTCTTTCGGCGCGTGGCTCGCGGCGGCGTACCTGCGCCAGACCTCGCGCCGCGTTTCCAAGCTCGCGCTGCTGGCGCCCGCGAACCTCGACACGCTGCGGCCGGCCTTCGTTGCGCGCGCAGCCATGGCTGCGATGTTCCCGAGCGAAAAGCTGGTGCGCGGTTTCCAGGCCCGCGTGTCTTCGCCGATGGCGCCCGAGCCGCCCGGCTGGGCCATGGACGACCTGCTCGTGCGCTGGCGCTGCCAGCGCGGCAGCCCGAGGCCACCAGGCCGCATGAGCGACGCCGACCTGCGCGTGCTGCCCAAGCACACGCTGCTGATGCTCGGCGAAGACGAGGCGCTCTACGACCCGGTGCGCGCCCGTGCCCGTGTGCTGGCCCATGCGCCGCACGTGCAGGTCGAGATGCTGCCCGGCGCGGGCCACACGCTGGCCTACGACCAACCCGACAAGGTCGGCGACGCGCTGGTCGATTTCTTCCGGCGCGACGGCTGGACGCTGTAGCCGCACCGTTGTGCGTCAGCGCGCCGGTGCGCCGTCAACGCGCCGTCAGCGGCTCCAGCCCGGTCTTGGCGATGGTGGGCGCGGCAGCCGGCGAGTTGAGGTAGCGGATCAGTTGCCGCGCGGCCTCGGGCTGCTTCGACGCGGTGGCGATGCCGGCCGAGAACACCGTCACGCGCTGCACTTCGTCGGGCAGCGGGCCGATGTAGTCGATGCCCGCGATGGGCAGCAACTCGCTCACCTGCTGCAGGCCCAGCGCCGCGTCGCCGCGCGCCACGACCGTGCCGACGCGCTCGCTCAGGATGCGCTTGCTCTTGGGCTTCACCTGGTCTTCGATGCCGAGCTTCTTGAGCAGCTCGGTCTCGTAGTAGGTGCCGCTGGCGCTGGCCGAATAGGCGATGGACGGCGCGGCAAGCAAGGTGCGCTTGAGCGCATCGACCGTGCCGATGTCGGGCCGTGGCGCGCCCTTGCGCACCGCGAAGCCGATGGACGAACGCACCAGGTCGACCTGGCTGCCCGGCACCACCTTGCCTTGCGCGACCAGCGCATCGAGCGCGGGGCGCGCAAGGATCACCACGTCGGCCGGTTCGTTGCGTGCCAGGCGACTCGGAATGGAATCGTCGGCGTTGCCCATCGACGCGCCGTAGGCCGTCTTCACCGTGCGGCCGCTGCTGCGCTCGAACGCTGGGCGCAGGTCGTTGTAGGCAGCGGTGAAGCCGCCCGAGGTCATGACGTGGATGTCGCCGGTGGTGGCGGGCTTGCCGGCGTTGTCGAGGCTGCCGCAGCCGGCAAGGGCGAAGGCCGCGAACAGCGGGAGCGCCGCGCGGCGGGTCAGGGAAAGAAGGGGCTTCAACGATGTCTCCTGGTGCGAAGGGTGCAAGGGGCAGCAGCGTGGTCGCCGCCTGCACCGTCATCGTAGGGGGCGGGGCTGTCAATCCGCCTTCAGGAAATTAGTGGTTATCACCGAGGCGGCGCGGGCCTGCTTTTTCTGCGCTCCGTCTTCACGGCCTCCCGCAGGCACTGCGCGAACTGCGCGACGACAGGCGGGCTGGCCCGTGGCTTGCGCTGCAGAAGCCCGACTTCGCGATGGAACGTGGACTTGCCCAGCGACAGCATGCGAACGCCGGGCGGCAGCGGTAGGTGCGCTTCAACCAGCGGCACGAGGGCAACGCCCAGGCCCCGGGAGGCCATGTGGATGAGCGCGGGGATCTCGTCCACCTCGATGGCGTCCGTCACCGCGAGCCCTTCGCGCCGGAGGAATCTTTCGACCATGCGGCCGCCGAACGAGGCACGGTCGTAGCGCAGGAACGGCTGCGCCTGCAGAAGCGCGCGCCAGTCCTTTCCGGGGGCGTCTGCCGGTGCGATGAGAACGTAGGGCTCGTGCACCAGCGTTTGCCACGTGAGGTCCGGAAGGATGCCGAAGGGCGGGCGGATGATGACGGCCGCGTCGATCTGGCCGGCATCGAGGTCGTCCATCAGCCGCATCGATACGCCGGGCGACACGTGCACGCGAAGCAACGGGAAGCCCTTGCGCAATGCCTCGAGTGCCCGCGCCACCAATGTCGATTGCGTGGAGGCAATCGCGCCGATCCGCAGCAGCCCCGAGTGCGTGGCGTCTTCGGGCAGCTCGCCCAGCTTGGCATAGAGGGCGCAGATTTCTTCGGCCCGCTCCAGCGTGGTCTGGCCCGCCGCGTTCAAGGTGGCCGACCGGCCCGTGCGGTCGAACAGCGCGAACCCGAGGGATTCTTCGAGCCGCTTGATCTGGCTGCTGACGGCCGATTGCGTGAGGCCGATCCGCTCGCCTGCTGCGGCGAAGGTGCCGTGGCGGCACACGGTGATGAAGGTGCGAAGCTCTGTGATCATGGCGGACTCATCGAATTTGGTGGGGCTCAGTCGCAAAATATATCGTTTTCGGTTATGCGAGCCGCTGCTTAAAGTCCGGCCATCCTGAACTCCATTTCGCGGCAACATCCATGAGCGCTCCCGAGACACGCATTCCGTTCCACCTGGCCTTTCCTGTTCGCGACATCGCCGAAGCCCGCGCTTTCTACGGCGGGTTGCTCGAATGCCCGGAAGGGCGCAGCGCGCCCAGCTGGGTCGACTTCAACTTCTACGGCCACCAGATCGTGGCCCACCTGGCACCCGACGAATGCGGCCACAAGGCACTGAGCGCCGTGGATGGCCACGACGTGCCGGTGCGCCACTTCGGCGCCGTGCTGCCGATGGACAAGTGGCAGGCCATGGCCGACAAGCTCATCGCGCGCCAGACGCAATTCGTGATCGAACCCTACGTCCGCTTCAAGGGCGAGCCGGGCGAGCAGGCGACGATGTTCTTCCTCGACCCGTCGGGCAACGCCATCGAGCTGAAGTCTTTCGCGGACCTGGATTCGCTCTTCGCCGTCTGAGCGCGCCGCTGTCAGAAATCGACGCCTGCCCGCAAGGCACCCCCCGGGCGCAGGTAAAGACGGCCGGCTTTACCTGCGGTTTACGGCCTCGCAACGCCCGCTACAGCCGGGGCTCCTGAAATGCACGATGGCCCTTCGAGGGCCTGACGACCCAGGAGCCAGGATGATGAAAGACACCCTTCGCAGGTTCGCGCTCGCCGCGACCCTGATCGCCGTGAGCGGCTACAGCTTTGCGCAGTTCGGCGGCATGGGCGGCGGTGGCGGGCGCCGTGGCGCACGCACCGACAGCACGGCGAGCCCGCGCAGCAGCGACAGCCTTTCCACGCCCGCCACGGCGGCGAGCAAGATCCGCGACAAGCTCTACGACCTGCGCCTGCAACTGATGATCACTCCCGAGCAGTCGGCGCCGTGGGACCACTTCTCGGATGCGGTGTGGGAGCTGGCCGGCCGCAGTGGCATGGCGAGCGCGGCGCCTTCGGACGACCAGACCGGGCTGCAGCTCGTGCAGCAGCGCACCGCGCAGGCGCAAGACCGGGCCCGGCGCATGCAGGCCGTGAGCGATGCGCTGTCGAAGCTTTATGAAGCGCTCACGCCTGAGCAGCGGCACGTGGCCGACCAGAACCTTGGCGCCGTGATTCCCTGATTCCCTGATCTTTCAGGCGAGCTGCCCGCTCGCCAGCGCGGCGGCTGCCGCCCGTGTTTCGACGCCCAGCTTCTCGAAGATGTGCTCCAGGTGCTTGTTCACCGTGCGCGGGCTGGTGCCCAGAATTTCACCGATGTCGCGGTTGGTCTTGCCTTTGGCGAGCCATGACAGCACTTCGGTTTCGCGCGGCGTGAGGGCCGCTTCGGCCAGCCGCGCCGAAGAAGCGCCCGCCGCGCCGTCGCGTTGAATGGCGAACAGCAGCATCGTTTCGCCGAGCGCCGCCGCGCCGAGGTTGCGCACCGACAGCCGCATGCCGGTCGCCGTATTGACGACGATGGCCGCGCCGGGCGCCAGCGCCGCTTCGAGCGAATGCGGCAGCAGCCCCGGCGCCACCGGGTCTTCGAGCGCATGCAGCCACAGCGCGGCCTGCGGCGAGCGCCATGCGATGCGCCCGCGCGTGTCGACGAACACCACGCCCATGCCCGCCACATCGACCGCATCGCGTGCCATGCGCGTGATGCGGGCGTTGCGCGCATGCGTGTGCAGCCGCACCAGCACTTCCTGCGCGCGGATAGGTTTCACCACGTAGTCGACGCCGCCGCACTCGAAGCCTTCGACCACGTGCGCGGTTTCCGAAAGACCGGTCATGAACAGCACCGGGATGTGCGCCAGCGCCGGGTTGGCCTTGATGCGCCGGCAGGTCTCGAAGCCCGAAAGGCCGGGCATCAGGCCGTCGAGCAATATCGCGTCGGGCACCACCAGTTCGAGCCGCTGCAGCGCGGCCTCGCCGTCGGCGGCCACCAGCACGGTGTAGCCGCTGGCCTCCAGCGTGTCGCACAGCATGCCCAGGCTGCTGGGGGCGTCGTCGACCACCAGCACCACGGGGCGTTCGGATTCAGGGCGAGGCGAATGGAGTGTCTGCATCTTCTGCCAGTGCGTTGCGGAGGTTGTCGAGTTCAAAGCGCGTGACCATGCCGCGCAGCCAGGTGCAGGTGGCGGCGGCCGAAGGCGATGCGGCCGCCAGCCGGTCGAGCGCGGTGTGCAGGCCGCGCACGTGGCCCATCTGCACGAGGCGCATGAGTTCGGCGCGGTCGTCTTCCGTCAGCGCGAACTGCGGCGGGCGCCGGGCTGCTTCTTCTTCATCGGCCTGCGAAGGCAGCGCATCGTTGGAAGAAAGCCATTCGAGGCCCAGGTGCCGCTCCAGCGTGTCGATCAGCTCCGACTCGATCACCGGCTTGCCGACGAAGGCCTGGCAACCGGCCGCGCGCAGCCGCTCGGGCTGGTTCTCGAACATGTTGGCCGAGACGATGATGATCGGGATGTCTTTGAAGCCCGAGGCCCGCACCGAGGTGGCGGTCTGCCAGCCGTCCATGTCGTCCATCGTCAGGTCGAGCAGGATGGCCGAGGGCAGCTCTTCGCGCAGGCTGTCCAGGCACTCGGTGCCGCTGGCGGCCTCGCGCACCTCGAAGCCCAGCGGCACGAGCATGCCGGCGAGCATCTGGCGCTGCACCGGCTGGTCGTCCACCACCAGCAGCGTGCGGCGCGCGCCGATGTAGCCGCTCACCGATTGTCCGAGCGATCCGCTCCTGGCCTGCGGGCCGGGGTCGGCCACTTCGCGCAGGTACACGCGCACGCTGAAGGTGCTGCCTTGCGAAGAAGTCTGGGCCAGCTTCAGCTCGCCGCCCATCAGCGAGGTGAGCAGGCCGGTGATGGTCAGGCCCAGCCCGGTGCCCGGCTCGCCGCGCCGGCGGCCCGCGGCCCCGCGCTCGAAGGGCAGGAAGATGCGCTGGTGGTCTTGCGGCGCCACGCCGATGCCGGTGTCGACCACGTCGAAGCGCAGCACCTCGCGCCGCGCATCCACATGCAGCGTGACGGTGCCGCTGTCGGTGAAGCGCACGGCATTCGTCAGCAGGTTGATGAGAATCTGCCGCAGCCATTTCGCATCGGCATGCACCCATGGTGGCAGGGGGCCCGCGTGCGTGAAGACGAAAGCCAGGCCCTTGTTCTCGGCCTGCGGGCGAACCATGTGCACGAGCTGGTCGAGAAAGGCGGGCAGGGCGAGCGGCGCCGGCTCCAGTTGCAGGCGGCCGGCCTCGATGCGTGCGAGGTCGAGCAGGCCGTCGATCAGCCCGAGCATGTGCTCGCCGCTGCGGTGGATGGTTTGCACCGCCTCACGCGGCGGCGTTATCGCATCGCCCTTGAGCAGGATCTGCGAATAGCCCAGGATGCTGTTGAGCGGCGTGCGCAGCTCGTGCGTCATGCCGGCCACGTAGCGGGTCTTGGCCTGGTTGGCGGCCTCGGCGGCTTCCTTGGCGGTTTGCAGCGCGGCGTCGGTGCGGCGGTGGGCCTCGATCTCCAGTGCGAGCAGGTTGTTGTGCCGGTTCGATTCTTCCTGCGCCATCTGCCGGCTCTCGCTGCCCAGCACCACCCACCATGCGGCCACGGCGGCCACCACCGACAGCAGTGCGAACACTTTCAAAAAGGCCGTGCCCATCGCGGCGTTGTCGGGCCCCAGCAAAGCCTCTTGCGCATAGACCACGCCCACCACCGTGGCCAGCAGCGCGATCAGCGAGGCGGCCACCAGCAGGTAATGCGCCACGCGAAAGTTCAGGCGCGCCGACAGCGCAGGCGGCAACAAGGCCTGCAGCCAGCCGCTCATCTGCTCGGCGGCGCGCGAGTCGGTCTTGCAGCGGTCGTGGCAGCGCGATTCGAGCGTGCAGCACAGCGAGCAGATCGGTGCGCTGTAGGCCGGGCAGTGGGCCATGTCTTCCGACTCGAAGCTGTTGTCGCACACCGAGCACTTCACGCTCTGGCCGGGTGCCCATCGGTCGATGTCTGTGCGTGCGAGGTAGTAGCGCCCGCGCGTCTTCCACGCCAGCAGCGGCGAAACGAGCATGGCCGTGGCCAGCGCGACGAAGGGCGAGAAGGCCTTGGCCCATTGGCCAAGCACGCCCGAGTACGCCAGCATCGCAAGCCCTGCCGCCACCAGCATTGCGACGAGGCCGACCGGGTTGATGTCATACAGGTGCGCGCGCTTGAACTCGATGGTCTTCGGGCTCCAGCCCAGCGGCTTGTTGATGACGAGGTCGGCCACCAGCGCGCCGACCCAGGCGATGGCGATGTTGCTGTAGAGGCCGAGCACGCGCTCCAGCGCACCGAACACGCCCAGCGTCATCAGCAGCACCGCGATGACCACGTTGAACACCAGCCACACCACGCGCCCCGGATGGCTGTGCGTGAGCCGTGCGAAGAAGTTCGACCACGCCAGCGAACCCGCATAGGCATTGGTCAGGTTGATCTTCATCTGCGAGACGACCACGAACAGCACGGTGATGGCCAGCACCCAGGCCGGGTCGTGCAGCGCGTAGGCAAAGCCGGTGAGGTACATCTGCGTCGGCTCGATCGCGTGGTCGGGGTGGATCTCGTGCTGCAGCGCCAGGAACGCGAGGAAGGCCCCGCCCATCATCTTCAGCATGCCCGGAACGATCCAGCCGGGGCCGGCCACCAGAACGGCGGTCCACCAGCGGCGCCGGTTGGCGGCGGTCTTCTCGGGCAAAAAGCGCAGGTAGTCGACCTGCTCGCCGATCTGCACCACCAGCGAGAAGGCCACGGTGGCGGCGGCGCCGAACATGAGCGGGTCGAAGCCGCTGCTGTCGGACACGCGGCCGCGCAGGCTGGTGAAGTCGGCGAACAGCTCGGGCTTTTTGAGCAGCACGGCCGCGAAGGGGCAGATGAACAGCACGATCCAGATCGGCTGCGTCCACAGCTGCAGCCCCGAGATGAGCGTGATGCCGCGCGCCACCAGCGGAATGATGACGATGGACGACACCACGTACAGCAGCCACAGCGGCCAGTCGAGGTACATCTGCAGCGCCAGCGCGAGGATGGCGGCTTCGAGCGCGAAGAAGATGAAGGTGAAGCTCGCGTAGATCAGCGACGTGAGCGTGGAGCCCAGGTAGCCGAAGCCCGCGCCGCGCGTGAGAAGGTCCATGTCCACGCCATGCCGCGCCGCGTAGTACGAGATCGGCAGGCCCGTGAGGAAGGTGATGAGCCCCACGACCAGGATGGCCCACAGCGCGTTCGAAAAACCGTAGCTCAGCGCGATCGCCCCGCCGATGGCCTCCAGCGCCAGGAACGAGGTGGCGCCGAAGGCCGTGTTGGCCACGCGGAACGCCGACCACTTGCGAAAGCTGCGCGGCGTGTAGCGCAGCGCGTAGTCCTCCAGCGTTTCGTTCGCGACCCAGGCGTTGTAGTCGCGGCGGATGCGAAAGATCTTCTGTCCGGAGACGGATGTCATGGCGGGTTCTCGCGGCGGCGGTGGCATGCGGCGGGTACAGCAAGAAGCGCTCCCTGTGCCTCCTGTTGCCGATGTCTGTCTCGCGAGTCTGGGGGCTCGGCAGAGGGGCGCCGCTACGTTGAATGACGTATTCGCCGGCAGGCAAGTGATTTCTAAAGTACCAGCCATGGTGCTCGGGGCACCGTCTGATGCACTTCGATGGTGCGCGGCTGGCCCATCACTTTTTCTATCTCTCTTTTTTCTTCAACCTGCTGGAGTTTCCTGATGTCGCGTGATTCCGATCTTTCTCTCGATGCCCTGGCATTGCGCCGTCGCCGCCTGCTGCAGGGCGCCGCCGCCTTGCCCATGCTGGGCCTCAGTGGCCTGAGCTTCGGCCAGGGGCAGTTCCCCACGGCCAAGGTCAACACCACCAAGCTCGCGGTGACCGACACCGAAGTCACGGTGGGCCAGCTGCATTCGTCCACCGGCACCATGGCGATTTCGGAGACCGGCTCGATCCAGGCCGAGCAGCTCGCCATCGACCAGATCAACGCCATGGGCGGCGTGCTCGGCCGCAAGATCAAGGTCATCAAGGAGGACGGCGCCTCCGACTGGCCGACTTTTGCCGAGAAGTCGAAGAAGCTGCTGGTCAACGACCACTGCGCGGCCGTGTTCGGCTGCTGGACCAGCGCCTCGCGCAAGGCCGTGCTGCCGGTGTTCGAGAAAGAGAACGGCTTGCTGTACTACCCGACCTTCTACGAAGGCCTGGAGCAGAGCAAGAACGTGATCTACACCGGGCAAGAGGCCACGCAGCAGATCCTCTGGGGCCTGGACTGGGGCGCGAAGGAGAAGAAGGCCAAGACCTTCTTCCTGGTCGGCTCCGACTACATCTGGCCGCGCACCTCGATGAAGATCGCGCGCAAGCACATCGAGAACTTCCAGAAGGGCTCGGTCAAGGGCGAGGAGTACTACCCGCTGGGCCACACCAACTTCAACTCGCTGATCAACAAGATCAAGGTGGCCAAGCCCGACTGCATCTTCGCGGCCGTGGTGGGCGGCTCGAACGTGGCCTTCTACAAGCAGCTCAAGGCCGCGGGCATCACGGGCGACAAGCAGTTCCTGCTGACCCTGGCCGTGACCGAAGACGAAATGACCGGCGTGGGCGGCGAAAACTTCGCGGGCTTCTATTCGTCGATGAAGTACTTCCAGTCGCTGGACAACGAGAACAACAAGAAGTTCGTGGCCGCCTTCAAGGCCAAGTACGGCAAGGACGCGGTGATCGGCGACGTGACCCAGGCGGGCTACCTCGGGCCCTGGCTGTGGAAGGCGGCAGTGGAGAAGGCCGGCAGCTTCGACGTGGACAAGGTGGTGGCCAGTTCGCCGGGCATCGAGCTGAAGACGGCGCCCGAGGGGTACGTGAAGCTGGACGCGAACCACCATCTGTGGAGCAAGGCGCGGATCGGGCAGGGGCAGCTGGATGGGACGTTCAAGGTGGTTGCGGAGTCGGCTGAGTTGATCAAACCCGATCCATTCCCCAAGGGCTACCAGTAAGCCTCTGATGACTTTCTCCCTCCCCCTCTGGGGGAGGGCAGGGGTGGGGGCAAGCGGCCGTTGATGAGGCCTTGTGCTTGCGAAGGCCGCCGTGCCCCCATCCCAACCTTCCCCCAGAGGGGGAAGGAGTCAATCCAATACCCAACACCGGAACCTGTCGCCATGACTCTGTCGGACATGATGAACATCGGCCTCATGCAGGGCTTCGCGGGGCTGAGCCTCTTCGCGGTGCTGCTGCTCATGGGCCTCGGGCTCGCGATCATCTTCGGGCAGATGGGCGTCATCAATATGGCGCATGGCGAGTTCATGACCATCGGCGCCTATTCGATCTACCTGGCCGCGCAAGTGACGGAGCGGATGGCACCCGCATTCATGCCGTACTACTTCCCGATCGCCATCGCGCTGGCCTTCGTATTCGCCTTCATCGTCGGCTGGATCGTGGAGTGGGTGCTGATCCGCCACCTCTACAAGCGGCCGCTCGACACGCTGCTCGCCACCTGGGGCGTGAGCCTGGGCCTGCAGCAGATCTTTCGCACCTTCATCGGCCCGAAGGAAGTGAGCCCGACGCTGCCCGAGTGGCTCATGGGTTCGTGGACGCCGCATGAGGGCCTGGACATTCCGATCAACGGCCTGTTCGTGCTGGCACTGACCGCGCTGGTCACGGGCGGCGTGCTGATTGCATTGCACAAGAGCCG
Source organism: Variovorax sp. VaC1 (assembly GCF_043658315.1). Lineage (NCBI taxonomy): Bacteria > Pseudomonadati > Pseudomonadota > Betaproteobacteria > Burkholderiales > Comamonadaceae > Variovorax > Variovorax sp. VaC1. The sequence goes on from NZ_JBIGLT010000003.1 coordinate 139,391, forward strand.
CTGGGGCCTGCGCGTGCGCGCCACCGTGGCCAACCGCGTCATGGCCAATGCCACCGGCATCGACACGAAGAAAACCGACCGCCTGACCTTCGCCATCGGCTGCGGCATTGCCGGCGTGGCGGGCGCGGCCTTCACCACCATCGGCTCGACCGGTCCGACCTCGGGCTCGCTCTACATCGTCGACGCCTTCCTGGTCGTCACCTTCGGTGGCGCGGCCAGCCTGTTCGGCACGGTGGTCTCCGCCTTCGGCATCGCGCAGACGCAATCGATCTCCGAGTTCTTCATGACCGGCTCGATGGCCAAGGTGCTGACGCTGTCGCTCATCGTGCTGATTTTGATGATGCGACCGCAAGGCCTGTTCGCCGTGAAAGTGCGCCGCTGATGAACCCGATTCCCTTGCAGGAGAACGTTCCGATGAATTTCATCAAGGCCTCGATCCAGCGCTACCAGCTCGGCAGCCTGCTGCTCCTGGTGCTGCTGCTGGCGGTCGTGCTGCCGCTGTCGCTCGACATCTTCCGCCTGAACCTCGTGGGCAAGTACCTCACCTATGCCTTCGTGGCCGTGGGCCTTGTCATGGTGTGGGGCTACGGCGGCGTGCTGAGCCTGGGGCAGGGCGTGTTCTTCGGCATCGGCGGTTATGCGATGGCGATGTTTCTCAAGCTCGAAGCCTCCGACCCGGTGTCGACCAAGATCCAGACCACGCCCGGCATTCCGGACTTCATGGACTGGAACCAGATCACCGAACTGCCCACGCTGTGGCTGCCGTTCAAGAGCCTGCCGCTGAGCCTTGCGCTCGTAGTGCTCGCGCCGATGGCGCTGGCTTGGCTCGTGAGCTTTGCGATGTTCAAGCGTCGCGTGGGCGGCGTGTACTTCGCGATCATCACGCAGGCCGTGGCGCTGATCTGCACCGTGCTCATCATCGGCCAGCAGGGCTATACGGGAGGCGTCAACGGCATGACCGACCTGAAGACCATGCTGGGCTGGGACACGCGCACCGACGGCGCCAAGTACGTGCTGTATTACGTCTGCGTGGGCTTGCTGGTGCTGAGCATCCTGCTGTGCCGCTGGATCCAGACCAGCAAGCTCGGCACGCTGCTGTTGGCCATGCGCGACAAGGAAGACCGCGTGCGCTTCTCGGGCTACGACGTGTCGAACTTCAAGGTCTTCATCTTCTGCCTTGCGGCCGGGCTCTCGGGCATCGGCGGTGCGATGTTCGCGCTGCAGGTCGGCTTCATGTCGCCGAGCTTCGTGGGCATCGTGCCGTCCATCGAGATGGTGATCTTCTGCGCCGTCGGTGGCCGCATGAGCCTGGTGGGCGCGGTGTATGGCGCGCTGCTGGTGAATGCGGGCAAGACGCTGTTCTCGGAGAGCTTCCCGGACCTGTGGCTCTTCCTGATGGCGGGGCTCTTCATCGGCGTGACGATGGCCTTCCCGATGGGGCTGGCCGGCGTGTGGGAAGAAAAGATCCGGCCGTGGTGGAAGGCCCGCCGCCAGGCCCTGCGCGAGGCTTCGGTGCAACCGCCGGTGCAAGCCGCAACGCCGCCGGCAGCCGTGCCTGCATCGCCGTCACCCGAACCCCATCTGCCCGAAGGTATCGGCAGCCAGCGCGCCTGAACCCGGAGCACCCTCATGAGCAACACAGACTTCGCGCTCGCGGTGGAAGACCTCACCGTGTCCTTCGACGGCTTCAAGGCCATCGACGACCTCACGCTCTACATCGACAAGAACGAGCTGCGCGTCATCATCGGCCCGAACGGCGCGGGCAAGACCACGCTGCTCGACCTGATCTGCGGCAAGACGCGCGCCAGCGCCGGCAGCATCAAGTTCAGGAACACCGAACTCACCAGGATGGCCGAGCACAAGCGCGTGCGGCTGGGCATAGGACGGAAGTTCCAGACGCCCTCGATCTACGAGAACCTTTCGGTGTTTCAGAACCTCGAGGTTTCATTTCCCAAGGGTCGTTCGGTGTTCGGCGCGCTGGCTTTCAAGTGCGACGAAGAGGTCCGCGCGAAGGTGCAGGCCGTGGCCGAAGACATTGGCCTTGCCAACAAGCTCGACACCGAGGCAGGATTGCTGAGCCACGGCCAGAAGCAGTGGTTGGAGATAGGCATGCTGCTGATGCAGGAGCCCGAGCTGCTGATGCTCGACGAACCCATTGCGGGCATGAGCGCGCGCGAACGCGAGCTCACGGCCGAGCTGCTCAAGCGCATCTGCCAGAACCGTGCGGTGATCGTCATCGAACACGACATGGCCTTCGTCAAGCAGATCGCGCACAAGGTCACCGTGATGCACCAGGGAAAGATCCTCGCCGAAGGGCCGATGGAGAAGGTGCAGGCCGACCCGAAGGTCATCGATGTCTATCTGGGGCACTGATGAAGCTCTGTCCTTTGACTTCTCTCGTTGTGCCTGGAGTCCGTCGTTCAGGGCGCGACCACGCCGACGGGGTGCCTTGCTCCGCGAATGTCCCCCGGCCTTCGGCCTCCTCCTTTATTTCGCTGCGCAAGGCACCCCGCCAGCGTGATCGTTGTTCAGTGCGGTCGTGTATCGGCCGCAAGCCGGCAGCGTGTCCAGGTGCGCAGAGCACCGGGTGCTCCCCGCAGCGAAACAAAGGAGGATGGGCGCAGCCCCGGGGGACATTCGCGGAGGGGAGTACCCGGTGATCTGTGCACACGCCCCGAACGACAGCACCCGAAGCAAACGCAAAGCGGAGCCAAAGAGATGAGCAGCATCATGTTGAAAGTAGAAGACCTGCACGTCGCTTACGGCCAGAGCGAGGCCCTGCACGGCATCTCGTTCGAGGGCCATGCCAACGAAACCATTGCCATCATGGGCCGCAACGGCATGGGCAAGACCACGCTGTTCAAGAGCCTCATGGGCGTGCTGCCCCTGAAGAGCGGGCGCATCGAAGTGGCGGGCAACGACGTGTCGCGCGACGAGAGCTTCCGCCGCGTGGCCAAGGGCATCGCCTACGTGCCGCAGGGCCGCATGATCTTTCCGACGCTCACGGTCGAAGAGAACATCCAGACCGGCCTGGAGAACTCGAAGACCCGCCGCATCCCCGAAGAAATCTATGCGCTGTTCCCCGTGCTGTGGGACATGAAGAGCCGCAAGGGCGGCAACCTCTCCGGCGGCCAGCAACAACAGCTTGCCATTGCGCGCGCACTCGTCACCGACCCCAAGGTGCTGCTGCTCGACGAGCCCACCGAAGGTATCCAGCCTTCGATCATCAAGGACATCGCGAAAGCGCTCAACGAGATCCGCAAGCTGCGCGGCATCACCATCGTCGTGTCCGAGCAGGTGCTCAGTTTCGCGATGGACGTGGCCGACCGGCTCTTCGTCATCGAAGGCGGCCGCCTCGTGCACGAGACCGCGCGCGACAAGACCGATGTGGACCACATCAAGGCCTATCTCTCCGTTTGATTCTTCCGTTCAACCACCACCCAAGGAGCCATTGCAAATGACGGACACGCTGATCAAGGTTGACCTCTCGAAGTCGCCCACCGAGAACGAGAACATCCACAACCGCTGGCACCCGGACATTCCGATGGCCTGCTGGGTCAACCCGGGCGACGACTTCATCCTCGAGACCTTCGACTGGACCGGCGGCTTCATCAAGAACAACGACAGCGCCGACGACGTGCGCGACATCGACCTGAGCACCGTGCACTACCTCTCGGGCCCCGTGGGCGTGAAGGGCGCCGAGCCCGGCGATTTGCTGGTGGTCGACCTGCTCGACATCGGCGCCAAGCAGGACAGCCTCTGGGGCTTCAACGGCTTCTTCTCGAAGCAGAACGGCGGCGGCTTTCTGACCGATCACTTTCCCGAAGCGCAGAAATCGATCTGGGACTTCAAGGGCATGTTCACCAGCTCGCGCCACATCCCGCGCGTGAACTTCGCAGGCCTCATCCACCCCGGCCTCATCGGCTGCCTGCCCGACAAGCCGATGCTCGACATGTGGAACGAGCGCGAGAAGGCGCTCATTGCCACCGACCCCGACCGCGTGCCCGGCCTTGCCAACCCGCCGTTCGCCGGCACCGCCCACATGGGCAAGATGACCGGCGAAGCCCGCGCCAAGGCTGCAGCCGAAGGCGCGCGCACCGTGCCCCCGCGCGAACATGGCGGCAACTGCGACATCAAGGACCTGTCGCGCGGCTCCAAGGTCTTCTTCCCCGTGTACGTCGATGGCGCAGGCCTCAGCGTGGGCGACCTGCACTTCAGCCAGGGCGACGGCGAGATCACCTTCTGCGGCGCCATCGAAATGGCCGGCTGGGTGCACATGAAGGTCACGCTCATCAAGGGCGGCATGGCCAAGTACGGCATCAAGAACCCGATCTTCAAGCCCAGCCCCATCACGCCGCAATACAACGACTACCTGATCTTCGAGGGCATCTCGGTCGACGAGAGCGGCAAGCAGCACTACCTGGATGTGAACGTGGCCTACCGCCAGGCCTGCCTGAACGCCATCGAGTACCTGAAGAAGTTCGGCTATTCGGGCGCGCAGGCCTATTCGATCCTGGGCACGGCGCCGGTGCAGGGCCACATCAGCGGCGTGGTCGATGTGCCCAACTCCTGCGCCACGCTGTGGCTGCCGACCGGCATCTTCGACTTCGACATCAACCCGAATGCGCTGGGCCCGATGAAGATGCTCGACGGCAGCGTCGACATGCCGCTGTCGCACGACCTGCGCTGAAGAAGAAAGAACGGAGCCAACGACCATGCCGACCTACGACTACGCCTGCGGGCAATGCGGCGGCTTCGAGTCGCTGCGGCCTTCGGTCCAGCGCGACGAGCCGGCCGCGTGCCCCGATTGCGGCACCGCCTCGCCGCGCGTGCTGTCCGCCGCGCCGCGGCTGGCGCTGATGGCCTCGGGCACGCGCCGCGCGATCGAAACCAACGAGCGCGCCCGGCACGAGCCGGGCAGCTCGCGCGACTACGCGCGCTTCAAGCACCCGGCAGGGTGCGGCTGTTGCAGCTCGGGCAAGCGCGGGGCGACGGTGACGGCACCCAACGGTGCCAAGTCCGCGCCTTCGCGGCGGCCGTGGATGATCAGCCACTAGCCGAGGGCTGCCGCTCGTTCGTTGCTGTCCGGGAAGCGGATCGTCACGCAGGTGCCACCCGAGGCACTGCGCGACAGCACAACGGTCGCATCGTGGATCTCCGCGATGTCGCGCACGATCGCCAGCCCCAGGCCGCTGCCTTCGCCTTCCACGTGCTGGCCGCGCACGAAGCGCTCGAACACGGCTTCGCGCCGGTCGTCGGGCACGCCGGGCCCGTTGTCGGACACGCTCAGCGACGGTTGTGCGGCATCGAACTCGATCAGCACCTGTCCGCCCGGCGGCGTGTAGCGCAAGGCGTTGTCCAGCAGGTTGCCGAGCGCTTCGCTGAACAGCTCGGGCTGCAGCGGCACCACGACCGGTTGCGCCGGCGCATCGAGTTCCAGCGTGACCGAGCGCGCGGCCGCGAATTCGAGAAAGGTGCTGCCCACGTCATGCGCGAGCGCGACGATGTCGGTGGGCACGAAGCTCAGGTTGCCGCGCACTTCGGGGTCGAGCCGGCCCAGAGCCAGCAACTGTTGAACGAGGCGCGCAGTGCGCTGCACCGTGTGGCCCAGCTCGCCCAGCACCTGCCGGCTGCCGGCGAGGTCGCCCGCTTCGGCGGCGCGCGTCACGCCCAGTTGCAGGCCGGCGAGCGGCGTGCGCAACTGGTGCGCCACGGTGGCCGCGAACTGCTGCTCGCGCGCCAGCATGGCCCGGATGCGCGCCAGCAGGTCGTTCAGCGCGGTCGCGAAGGGCATCAGCTCGCGTGGCATGTCGTCGGCGGCAATGGGCTGCAGCGAGGCGTGCGAGCGCTCGTTCCAGCGCGCGGCGATGGCTTCGAGCGGGTTGAGCGTGCGGCGCACCGCGAAACCGATGGCGGCGGCGGCGGCCAGCAACAGCGCGCCCACGGGCACCAGCATCATCAGCACCTCGTTCTGCGCGCGTTGCCGCTTGCGGGTGGTTTCGGCCACCAGCACCTGCACGTGGTTGTCTTCGCCCGCACCCGGAACCCGTGCCGCCGCCACGCGCACGGGGTGGCCCGCGTAGAAGGCATCGAAGGCCTGGCCGGCGCGGTAGCTGGCCAGCCGCGTGCCGGTGTGGGGAATGCCGTGCTGCCCGGCCAGCAGCTGGCCGGACTCGCTCACGCTGAAATAGACCTGGTCGATCTCGTCGTAGCCCAGCACGGCTTCGGTGGAGGCCGGCAGGTCGATGCGCGCCTTGCCATCGACGAAGCGCACCTGCGAGGCCACCGAGCGGGCGGTGTCCAGCAGCCAGCGGTCGAAGGCCTTGTCGGTCAGGCGTTGCGCGGTGAAGGTGCCGACCGCGCCGGTGGCCGCCACCACGGCCAGCAGCGGCAGCATGAGCCAGATCAGCAGGTCGCGGCGCAACCACCAGGCGCGGCGGGTGCCGCTCACGACTCGGCCTCCAGCACGTAGCCGAAGCCGCGCAGCGTGCGGATCGCCAGACCGGAGCCGGCCAGCTTGCGCCGCAGCCGCGAGACGTACACCTCGGCCGCGCTGTCGCTGACTTCCAGGTTGCGCTCGGCCAGTGCGTCGATCAGCGCGCGCTTGGGCACGAGCCTCGGCGCGCGGCGCACCAGCAGGCCGAGCACTTCGAACTCGCGCGGGAACAGCACGAGCGATTGGCCGGCGATGTCGACGCGGCCTTCGTTGCCGTACCAGGTGAGCTGGCCGTACTGCACGAAGTCTTCGCGCGAGCGCTGGGCGCGCCGCGTGAGCACCTCGACGCGCGCATCCAGTTCCTCGACGGCGAAGGGCTTGACCAGGTAGTCGTCGGCGCCGGTGCGCAGGCCCTCGACGCGGTCGGCCACGCGGTCGCGCGCGGTCAGCACTAGCACCGGCGTCGAGCGGTTGTTGCGCCGCAGCCGGGCCAGCCAATGCAGGCCGTCGCCATCGGGCAGGCCGAGGTCGAGCACCACGAGGTCGACCGGCCGCAGCGCGAGCATGGCATCGGCCGCCTGCAGCGTGCCCGCCACATCGACGGCCCATGCGTTGCGCTCCCAGCGAAGAACCAGTTCGTGCGCAATCACGGCATCGTCTTCGACCAGTAGCAGGCGCATCGCTTCGGCAGTTCAGGAAGAAAGAAGAAGAGGGGGCGGGCCTTCGGGCACGGCGCCATTGGCATTGATAGGTTCTTGCAAGCTTGCAAACCTAGGCTCGCGTTTACTTTCAGTTTAACGGTGCCGTGTCGGGTTGCGGTGCCTGGAATTCGCATGACAAAAAAATGGACCGTGCCGGCCTTGTCGGGGCTTTTCGTCGTCTCCTGCACCGCATGGTTTCTCTGGGCCCGAAGTCCAACGGAGTCGCGCGCCGGCACCGAACGGCCGGCGCAGCCCGCCACCCAGTTGGGGGCCGAGACCTTGCGCTATGCCGAGGGCGCGCCGCAGCTTGCGATGATCCGCGCGCAGGAAATTCCACCCTCGCGCGTGCCGTTGGGCGATGTGCTGAGCGCGCGCGTGACCTATGACGAGGACGTGACCGCGCGCATCGGCGTCGGCGTCTCCGGGCGCATCGTCGACATCAAGGTGTCGCCGGGCGATGCGGTCAAGGCGGGCCAGGTGCTCGCCGAAATCGACTCGCCCGACTTCGGCACCGCCGCCGCCGACCTGAACAAGGCGAAGGCCGACGAGGAGCGCAAGCGCCTGGCCGTCGAGCGCGCGCGAGACCTGGTCTCGGGCGATGCAATTCCGGTCAAGGAATGGGAGTCGATGCAGTCCGACCTGGCACAGGCGCACGCCGAGACGCAGCGCGCCGAGCAGCGGCTGAAGAACCTCAACCCGCGCGGCCTGCCCATCAGCGGCCAGCGCGTGAAGCTGACCAGCCCGATCGATGGCGTGGTCACCGACCGCACGGCCACGCCCGCGCTGGAGGTGAGCCCCGGCCTGGCCGCGCCGCTCTTCGTGGTCACCGACCCGAAGCGGCTGTGGCTGATGATCGACCTGCCCGAGAAGCTGCTGGGCCGCGTCAAGCTCAAGAGCGACGTGAGCGTGGAAAGCGACGCCTTCCCCAACCAGCAGTTCATGGCGAAGGTCGTGCAGCTCGGCCAGGTGGTCGACATCAACACGCGCCGCGCCACCGTGCGCGCGGTGCTCGCAAACCCGCTGCAGGAGCTGCTGCCCGAGATGTTCGTGCGTGCCCGCGTGCTGCAGGCCGGTGGCATGGGCGTGCGCGTGCCCAACAGCGCCATCGTCAACCACGGCGTGTACGCCTACCTTTTCGTGCAAGAGGCGCCCGGCGAATTCCGCCGCCGCAAGATCGCGCTGCTGACGCAGGGCGGCGACGCCAGCTACGTGGGCGAAGGCCTGCAAGGCAGCGAGCAGGTGGTCGTGAAGGGCGCGCTGCTGCTGGACGCCGAACTCACCGCACGCACGGGTGACAAGTCGTGATCGACCGGCTGATCGCGTTCTCGCTCACGCAGCGGGTGTTCGTGCTGGTGCTCGTCGCGGCGCTGATGGGCTTTGGCGCCTATGCGTTGTCGAACCTGCCCATCGAGGCCTTCCCGGATGTGCAGGACGTGCAGGTGCGCGTGATCTCGCAACTGCCGGGGCAGGCACCCGAGGACATGGAGCGCACCGTCACGCTGCCGATCGAGCGCGAGGTGTCGGGCATTCCGAGGTTGTCGAACGTGCGCTCCGTCACGATGACGGGGCTGTCGATCGTCACGCTCACTTTTGCTGACGGCACCGACGACTACTTCGCGCGCCAGCAGGTCACCGAGAAGCTCTCGACCGTGACGCTGCCGACCGGCGTGCAGCCCCAGCTGGCGCCGCTGTCCACCGCGGTGGGCGAGATCTATCGCTACACCATCGAGGGCGGCGGTTTGTCCGACGCACAGGTGCGCACGCTGCAAGACTGGACGGTGCGCCCCTTCCTGCGCATGACGCCCGGCGTGGCCGACGTGGTGAGCTTCGGCGGTGCCATCCGCGAATACCAGATCGAGGTCGACCCGCTCGCGCTGCGCAAGTACCAGGTCACGCTGGACCAGCTCAACCAGGCCATCGGCAACGGCAATGGCAGTGCCGGCGGCGGGTTGATGCGGCAGGGCGATGCATCGCTGGTGGTGCGTTCGGCCGGCCTGTTCGCGAGCCTGGCCGACATCCGCAACGTGGTGATCGCCTCGCGGCAGGGGCGGGCCATCACCGTGGCCGACGTGGCGGAGGTGCGCGCGGGCGAGCGGCCGCGCTTCGGCATCGTGGCGGTCGATGCGCGCGACAGCGTGGTCGAGGGCATCGTCTCGATGACCAAGGGCGGCAACCCCGCCAAGATCAACGCCGAACTCAAGGAGCGCGTGGCGCAGCTGCAGGCCAAGCTGCCCACGGGCGTGCGGATCGTGCCGGTGTACGACCGCACCGAGCTGGTCAGGCACACGGTGTCGACCGTGGCCGAGAACCTGGTGGTCGGCGCGCTGCTGGTGATGGCGGTGCTGATCGTCTTCCTGTCGAGCTGGCGGGCGGCGCTGATCGTGGCCACCGTGATTCCGCTGGCGCTGCTGTTCGCGTTCATCCTCATGAATGCGCGCGGCGTGTCGGCCAACCTGATCTCGCTGGGCGCGGTGGACTTCGGCATCATCATCGACAGCGCGGTGGTGATCGTCGAGGCGCTGATGGTGCGGCTGGCGGCCAAGGCTGCGACCGACATCGCATCGCCCGAGGCCCGGCACCAGCGCATGGGCGTGCTGCATCGCACCTTGTCGGACCTGGCGCATCCGGTGCTGTTTTCCAAGGCCATCATCATCCTGGCCTTCGTGCCGATCTTCACGTTCCAGCGGGTCGAAGGAAAGATCTTCACGCCCGTGGCGCTCACGCTGAGCTTTGCGTTGCTGGGCGCCGTGCTGCTGACCTTCACGCTGCTGCCGACGCTGCTGTCTTACGCCTTGCAGCGCCGCACGCTGGCCGAGAAGCACAAGCCGTGGCTCGACTGGCTGCAGATGCGCTACCGCCGTCTGGTGATGTTCACCATGCGGCGCGGCCGCATCACGCTGATGCTGTCGGCGGTGCCGGTGGTGCTGGCACTGCTGCTGGCGCCCCGGCTGGGCAGCGAGTTCCTGCCCAAGCTCGATGAGGGCAACATCTGGCTGACCATCACGCTGCCGACCTCGGCCGCGCTGGAGACCACGAAAGAAGTGGAGCACGTGGTGCGCGCCAAGCTGCTGGGCTATCCCGAGGTGGCGCGCGTGATCGCGCAGGTCGGCCGGCCCGATGACGGATCCGATCCGAAGGGGCCGAACAACCTGGAGATATTGGTCGATCTCAAGCCGCGCAGCGAGTGGCGCTTCAGCTCCAAGGAAGCGCTGGTGGCCCACATGTCGAACAAGCTCGATGCGATCCCGGGCATCAGCGCCAACTTCTCGCAGGTGATCCAGGACAACGTGGAAGAGGCGCTGTCGGGTTTTCGCGGCGAGATCGTCGCCAAGATCATCGGCAACAACCTGGACATCCTCGACGACAAGGGCGCTGAAGTGGCGTCGGTCATCAAGGGCATCCGCGGTGCGACCGACGTCGATGCGACGCGCATTGGCGGCCAGACCGAGGTCGTCATCACGCCCGACCGGGCGCGGCTGGCGCGCTATGGCCTGGCGATCAACGACGTCAACACGCTGGTGAACCAGGCCATGTCGGGCACCTCGGTGACCGGCTACTACGACGCCGACAAGCGCTTCGACGTGGTGGTGCGCGTGGGCGAGAAGAACCGCAACAGCGTCGATGCCATCGCGGGCCTGCAACTGGCGGTGCCGGGCACGCAAAGCGGCAACGGGCCGGGCACGATCGCGCTGGGCGACGTGGCGTCGGTCGAGGTGCGGCAGGGGGCGTCGCGCATCTTCCGCGAGTCGGGTTCGCGAATGGTGATCGTCAAGGTCAACCTGCTGGGCCGCGACCAGGGCAGCTTCGTCGAGGAAGCGCAGCGCACGGTGGCCGATCAGGTCAAGCTGCCGCCCGGCTACGAACTCACCTGGGGCGGCCAGTTCGAGAACTCGCAGCGCGCGGCCAAGCGGCTGATGGTGATCGTGCCGCTGACGGCGTTGCTGATCTTCTCGCTGCTGTTCTGGGCCTTCCGCTCGGTGCGGCTCGCGGGGCTGGTGTTGGGCATGATTCCGTTCACCCTGGTGGGCGGGCTGGCCGCGCTGGCGCTGGCCGACCTGCACCTGTCGGTGTCGGCGGCGGTGGGCTTCATCGCGGTGGCGGGCATCTCGGTGCAGAACGGCGTGATCCTGGTCGAGGAGGTGACGCAGCGGGTGCGCGATGGCTCGGCCGTGGCGCGCGCCATCGTGGAAGGCGCGGCCGTGCGGCTGCGCCCGATTCTCATGACCGCGCTGATGGCCGGGCTGGGCCTGTTGCCGGCGGCGCTGTCGCACGGCATCGGCAGCGAAACGCAACGGCCCTTTGCCTGCGTGATCGTCGGCGGCATCGTGAGCGGCACGCTGTTCACGCTGCTGGTGCTGCCGCTGGCCATCGGCATGTTCGGCAATTTCTACGACGAAGCGGAAGAAGAAGAGGCGGCGCGAAACAAGAAGAACGCCCCGGCTGGTCCTTCGCACGAACCCGTTGCCGGTCATTGATGCGATGGCACGCGGAGCAACCTCATCCATGCAAACACTTCCGATGAACCGATCGACGAGGCCGGGCCTCCTGCACACCGTGGCGCTGGCGAGCGCGATGCTGATTGCCGGCTGCGCCGTGGGCCCGGACTATGTGCGCCCGACGCTGGCGGCGTCGAATGGTTTCTCGCCGAAGCCGCTGCCCGAGGCGACGGCTTCGGCGCCTGTGCCCGCGGGCGAGGCGCAGCGCTTCGATGCCACGCGCGACATCCAGGCCGACTGGTGGACGCTGTTCGGATCGAAGCCGCTCGATGCGGTGGTGCGCAAGGCCTTTGCGGCCAACCCAACGATCGAGTCCGCGCAGGCGGCGCTGCGCGTCGCGCAAGAGAACGTGCGGGCGCAGCGAGGCTTTTTCTTTCCGTCGGTGCAGGCCAGCTATTCACCGGCACGCACGAAGATCGCGGGCAATCTCGGTGGCAACTCGCCGGGTGTGCAGGGCAACGGAACGGTGATCAGCACCACCGCGAACACGCCCGCCAAGGACGGCGGCACCGCGCCCTTCAATGCACCGGTGATCTACAACTTTCACACGGCGCAATTGACCGTGGGCTACACGCCCGACGTGTTCGGCGGCAACCGGCGCCAGGTCGAGGCGCTGCAGGCGCAGGCCAGCTACCAGCAGCTGCAGCTGGAGGCGACGTACCTCACGCTGGCGGTCAACGTGGTGGCCGCGGCGATACAGGAAGCCTCGCTGCGCCAGCAGATCGCAACGACGCGCGAGATCATCGAGGTCAACACCCAATCGGTCGCGCTGCTGCAGCGGCAACTCAAGGCCGGGTACGCCTCGCGGCTGGACCTTGCCGTGCAGGAGAACGCGCTTGCACAGGCCAACCAGTTGCTGCCGCCGCTCGAAAAGCAGTTCGAGCAGACCCGCAACCTGCTTCGCGCGCTCACGGGTGGTGTGCAGGACGTGGAGTTGCCCGAGTCCTTCGACCTTGCGTCGTTGACGCTGCCGCGCGAATTGCCGTTGAGCCTGCCTTCGCAGCTTGTGGCACAACGCCCCGACGTTCGCGCTGCAGAGGCGCAGTTGCAGGCGGCGAGTGCGCAGGTCGGCGTGGCCATCGCGAACCGGCTGCCGCAGTTTTCCATCGACGCGACATGGGGCGGCGCCGCCAGCCGCTTCGGCCAGATGTTCCTGGACTCAGGCCGCTTCTTCAGCCTGGCCGGCAACATCACGCAGCCGTTGTTCGATGGCGGCGTGCTGCGGCATCGCCAGCGCGCGGCCGAGGAAGAACTGCGCCAGGCCGACGCGCAGTACCGCGCGACGGTCATCACCGCCTTTCAGAACGTGGCGGACAGCTTGCAGGCGATCCATGCGGATGCCAGGGCATTGCAGGCGACCGTCGAGCTGGAGCGCACGACGAAGACGTCGATGGAACTGATCCGCCGGCAACTGGGTCGTGGCTACGTGGACCGCCTTGCGCTGCTCACGGCGGAGCAGGCGCATCACCAGGCCATGCTGGCGCTGGCACAGGCGCAAGCCACGCGGCTGGGAGATACCGCCGCGCTGTTCCAGGCGCTGGGCGGTGGATGGTGGAACCGGGAGGCAGCAGCACCTTCTGGCGAATGATGTGCGCGCTTCAGGGGCTGTCGCGCATGTTGTTTCATTGTTGTTGGAGGTGTTTGTATTTGTTGCGGCGCCTCTTTGATGGAGGCTGGTAAACCCCACCTGCTTCATAGGAGAAAATTCGGGCAACCCCTATTGACCCGCAGCTTTTCAAGGGCCGCATTGTTTCAATCCTGTGAACGCCGTGGTTCATTTCGCAAGCGTTTTTTGATGCGCTTCAGGCTCACACTTCATCTCACCAACCAACCCCTGAAGGAGATTGAAATGAATGCCTCGAAGATCCTCGCTGCTGCTGCTCTCTCGCTCCTGGCTGCTGCCGGAGCACATGCAGAAACCTATGACGGCGTGCACACCGTGAACTCCACGATCTCGCGTGCCGATGTCGCATCGCAAGCCGTTGTCGCCGCACACGCTGGCAACGTCTACGGTGACGGCTCCACCGCTGGCGCACAACCCTTCACCTCGACGGCCGACCGCGCTGTTGTTCAGGCTGAAGCCGTTGCCAAGGCCCACGACCCGCTCGCCAGCCTCGATCGCCGCGCGTTCTACCGCGACGAAGTGCCGGCTGCCTACAAGAAGCCCAGCGTGTCGTTCACGCGCCAGGCTGGCCTGTAAGCCAAGTCCGCAAGCCGACGCGACGGGTCGGCTGCACAAAGAACAAACGGGCCTTCGGGCCCGTTTTTTCGTGGGCGATCCGGATCAGGCTTGGATGCGAAAGGCCACGGGCTTGCCCGCGCGCTCGGCACGCAGCAGATCGCCTTCGATGCGCATGCCGGTCCACGTGCCGGCAACGCCGTCGTGGCCGATCAGCTCGATGCTGTCTTCGGAAAGAAACCGGTAGCGAAAGAGCGGCGCGCACACGGGGCCGTCGCTGACACCGGTGATCGCACGAACGAAACCATTCGACTGGAACCAGTAGGTCTCGACTTCGCTGTCGCTGTCGGCGACGAGTTGCAGGCGCGATTCGGCGGGAATGATGGAGTTCATCGGGTGGTGGGGCTTGAGGTGAAAGTGCTCATCGAAAGTCGCGCCTGTACTTGATGAAGCCTTTCTTCTTCGAGTCTGAAAAGCCGCAGTGCGCAAAGAAGCGATGCGCGTTGCTGCGTTCGACGGCACTGAGAAGCATGATCTTGGAACAGCCCCGGTCTTTGCAGTCCTCTTCGATCCATTGCACGAGCGCCGTGCCCAATCCCTGGCCGCGACACCGCGAGTCGACGACGATGTTCTCGACCACGGCAAAGGGTTGAGAGCCGAACATCACGTCGGTACAAAAATTCAGCAGGGCACTCGCGCATACGACACCGTTGCTTTCCAGAACGAGCAAGGCGCTTCGCGGATCGTCGGCCACCTCCGCGAGGCGTGCCGGCAGCACGCGCACCAGCGGGTCGTCAACCAGTTCGCGGTACAGCGCCTCGATGGCTTTGGCGTCATCGGGTTGGGCGTGCCTGATCGAAGGGGGTAGGGCTTTGGCGGACTTCACTGCAGGGCAACTGTTTGCGGATGCGGAACGGCCGAATATAGGGCTTGAATCACGGGCTCGCTTGCGCGCAGGCCATCGTCCTCGGCAGGTCGGGTGTTCTACGGTTGCGAGTCGGTCCCGCTGCGATTCCGCGCATGTCGCAGGTGGCCTTCTCACACGCTGCTAAGCGAGTTCTCACAGGCCGGTAAGTGCAGCGTCCTAGAGTGAAAGCGTCATCACTCATGGAGACTTTCATGAAAGTTCGTATCGCTACCTTGTGCATCGCGGCCGTGCCGGCACTGGTGCTGGCTTCGTTCGCGCATGCGGGCGGGCGCGCCGACCCCGACTATCCGCAGATCTCGCACTCGACCCAATCGCGCGACGCAGTGGCCGCGGATGCGGTGCGTGCCAACACGGGCGTTCATGCGACCGAGATCGCCGAGTCGCAGGTGGCTCCGTTGATGGGCGGCGCCGATCGTGCGCAGGTTCAGGCCGAGGCGGTGCGCGCCAACAACGGCATCCACCCGACCGAGATTCCCGAATCGCAGGTGCTGCCGCCGGTGGCATCGGCACACATGTCGGCGCCTTCGACAGTGAGCGGCGAATAGGTCGCGAACACGCGGTGCATGCCCCGCGCATGCACCGCGCGGTTCAGTCGCGGGTGAGCACGAAGTGCCTGCGGATGCCGCTCGCGGCGGAAGGCGCCACCCACAGATCGAACTCGCCCGGTTCCACCGTGGGCTTCATGTCGCGACCGATGAACTGCAGGTCGGCGGCCGTGAGCGTGAACTCGACGACGGTCGATGCGCCGGGCGCGATGCGCACCTTCTGAAACCCCTTGAGTTCGCGCACCGGCCGCGTCACGCTGGCGGCGCGTTCGGCGGTGTAGAGCTGCACCACTTCCTCGGCCTCGCGCTGGCCGGTGTTGGTGACGGTCGCGCGCACGCGCAGCGTGTCCGACAGCGTCATGCGGTCCTGGCTCAGTTCGACGTTGTCGTAGCGCACCGGCGCATAGCCGATGCCGAAGCCGAAGGGGTAGAGCGCTTCGTTCGTCGCGTCGAGGTAGCGCGTCTTGAAGAGCGTGCCCGGTGCGCCTTCGGGCGTGGGGCGCCCCGTGCGCTTGTGGGCGTAGTAGTAGGGCACCTGGCCCGCCGTCTGCGGAAAACTGACGGGCAGGCGGCCAGAAGGATTGAAGTCGCCGAACACCACGTCGGCAATCGCGTTGCCGGTCTGCACGCCGAGGAACCAGGTCACGAGGATGGCGCGCGCATTGCGCACCGCGCCCTTGAGCGCCATCGCGCGGCCATTGCTCAGCAGCACGACCACGGGCTTGCCGGTGGCGGCCACGGCTTCGGCCAGGTCCTGCTGTGCCTGCGGCATGCCGATGTCGCTGCGCGAACGCGCCTCGCCCGACATCTTCTCGCTCTCGCCGATGGCGAGCAGCACCACGTCGGCGTCGCGGGCGGCAGCCACTGCGGCGTCGATGCCGCCGGGCAGCGGCGATTCGACGTTCGAGCCGCGCACGATGGTCAGCGATGAGTTCGTGCCGAGCGCGGCGCGCAGCCCCTGGTCGATGCCCACCGGTGCGGTCTGGCCCGGGAACAGGCTCCAGGCGCCCAGCAGGTCGGTGGTGCCTTCGGCAAAGGGGCCGATCAGCGCGATCTTCGTGCCGGCCTTGGGCAGCGGAAGCAGCATGCGCTCGTTCTTCAGCATCACGATGGAGCGGCGCGCGCTTTCGCGGGCCAGTGCGATGAACTCGGGGTTCTCCGCGCGGGCCGCGGCGGGCGGGCCGTCGAGGCCGCGCAACGGATCGTCGAAGAGCCCGAGCTTGTACTTGACCCACAGCACGCGGCGCACGGCCTCATCGAGCCGCGCCATCGGCACTTCGCCGGTGGCCACGAGGTCGGGCAGGTAGCGCATGTACAGGCCGCTCTGCATGCTGACGTCGGTGCCGGCCATGAAGGCCTGCCTGGCGGCTTCGCGCGGATTGGCGGCATAGCCGTGCTCGACCAGTTCCTCGTCGGCCGTGTAGTCGGACACGACGAAGCCCTTGAACTTCCATTCGTCGCGCAGCACACCGGTCAGCAGCGCGGGGTTGGCGGTCGAGGGAATGCCGCCGATCTCGTTGAAGGCGCTCATGACCGACAGCGCACCGGCATCGATGGCCGCGCGAAACGGCGGCAGGTAGACCTCGCGCAGCGTGCGCTCCGAGACCTCGCTGGGGTTGTAGTCGAGCCCGCCTTCGGCCGCGCCGTAGGCCGCGAAGTGCTTGGGCGTGGCGAGCATCGAATCGGCGTTCGACAGCTGGCTGCCCTGGAAGCCGCGCACCCGCGCAGCCGCGAACTGGCGCGCAAGGTACACGTCTTCGCCCACGCCTTCGAGGCCGCGGCCCCAGCGCGCATCGCGCGCGATGTCGACCATGGGCGCGAGGGTCCAGCGAAAGCCGTCGGCCGTGGCCTCGACCGCCGCCGCGCGCGCGGTGCGCTCGGCCAGCGCGGGCTCCCAGCTCGACACCTCGGCCAGCGGCATCGGGAACATGGTGCGAAAGCCGTGGATCACGTCGGCGCCGAAGATCAGCGGAATGCCCAGCCGCGATTCGCGCACCGCGATCTGCTGCAGCCGCAGCTTGCCTTCGAGGCCCGCGTTGTTGAAGAGGCCGGTGATGCGCCCGGCGCGCACGTCGGCCGTCTCCTGCTGCCCGTTGCGCCAGCCGGCTTGCGGGTTGTTGGGGATGTTGATGTCGGCCGGGCCGTACAGGCTGAGCTGGCCGGCCTTTTCCTGGGGCGTCATGCGCGCGATCAGGGCCTCGATGCGGGCAAGGCCTGCATCGGGCGGATCGGTCGGGGGTTTTTCTGCGGCGGAAGAGAAAGAGATGCACGCCAGCCCGAGCAGGCTGGCGACGCCAAGGTTTCGAACGCTCATGGCCGCCCATTCTCGGGCGAAAAGAAGGCGGCCCGTTTGAATGCCTTTCGATCCTGGGTCTTCAGTGGCCCGGCGCCCGAACCGCAACGGGTTGCGGCCTGCGCAGCAGCAGCCAGCCAAACAGCGGCGCGGTGACGTACATCACCACCGAGTAGATGGCGGCCGGCAGTGCCAGCGGAAAGCTGCCGAGCACGCTCACCGCGATGAAGATGGCGAGCGTGGAGTTGTGGATGCCGATCTCGTAGCTGATGGCGGTGGCCAGCGGCTTGTCGAGGCCGGCGGCGCGGCTCAGGTAGTAGCCCGCGAGCAGGCTCACGAGGTTGAACAGCAGCACGGGCAGGCCGATCTCGGCGAAGGTGGCCGTCATGGTCTTCCACTCGTTCGCGATGGCCAGCACGGTCACCACCGCGAGCACCACGCCGCTGAAGATCTTGGTCGGCTTTTCCATGCGCGCCGCAAAGCCGGGCCGGCGCGAGGCGACAAACATGCCGATGGCCACAGGCACGAGCACGATGGCGATCACCTCCACCAGCTTGCGCGTCTGCAGCGGCACCACTTGGCCACTCTGTGCAAAATGGCCGATGGCCCAGTTGGCGATGAGCGGCAGCGTGACGATCGACAGCAGCGTGTTCACGGCAGTGAGCGAGATGTTCATGGCCACGTTGCCGCCGAACAGGTGCGAGAACAGGTTGGCCGAAATGCCGCCCGGCGAGGCCGCCAGCAGCATCAGCCCGATGGCGAACACCGGCGACAGGCCGAAGCCCACGATGATGGCGTAGCAGGCCAGCGGCAGCCCGACCACCTGCAGCAGCAGCGCGATGGCCACGGCCTTCGGATGCCTGAACAGGCGCCGGAAGTCGGCGAGCGAAAGCGAAAGCCCGAGCCCGAACATCACGAGCGCGAGCGCGCCGAACAGGAAGCGGGTGACGATGACGGTGCTGTCCATGGTGCTTGTCTCCTCTTTTGGTTCTTATAAAAAAATGGCTGCCGGCACCTGTCGTGCAGGCGCTGGCAGCCGTGGAAACCGGGGATCGACGGGTCTTATTGTTTGTAGCTGTCGTCGATGCGGTCGAGCTTGCGGATCAGCGAAGGCCAGACGAACAGGCCGCCCAGGCCGCCGCTCTGCACCTTCATCGCCTGGCCCACGCCATCGATGATCCTGGGGTCCACATGCGTGAGTTCGCTGCCGCCCGACTGCGCCGCAATCTGGATCTGGCAGGTGTTCTCGAAGGTGTACATCGAAAGAAAGGCGTCGGCAATGGTCTTGCCGCAGGTCAGGAGGCCGTGGTTGCGCAGCATCAGGAAGTTGGCGTGCCCCATGTCGGCCTGCAGGCGCGGCTTCTCGTCATCGCGGAAGGCCACGCCTTCGTAGTCGTGGTAGGCCAGCGAATTCAGCACGAAGGTCGATTGCTGGCTGATGGGCAACACGCCGTTTTTCTGCGCGCTCACGGCAATGCCGGCCTTGGTGTGGGTGTGCAGCACGCACTGGATGTCTTCGCGCGCGGCATGCACGGCGCTGTGGATCACGAAGCCGGCCGGGTTCACGGGGTAGGGCGAGTCGATGATCTTGTTGCACTGCTGGTCGACCTTGACCAGGCTCGACGCGGTGATCTCGTCGAACATCAGGCCGTAGGGGTTGATCAGGAAGTGGTGCTCGGGGCCGGGCACGCGCGCGCTGATGTGCGTGAACACCAGGTCGCTCCAGCCATAGAGCGCCACCAGGCGGTAGCAGGCGGCGAGGTCGACGCGAAGCTGCCACTCCTCGGCGGAGACGAGCTTCTGGATTTCGGGTTGGGCAAAGGCGTTCATGGGGTGTTTCCTCGGGGTGGGTCAGGCGGCCGCGGGTTCGGTCAGCGCGGCCTTGTAGATGCTTTGCTTCGGCTGCGCCATCACCCGGCGCAGCATGGGCTCGAATTCGCTGATCGGCAAGGTCTCGGCCTTGGGGTCGAAGGCCGGGTTGTCGTAGAGCGCGCAGAACTCGGCGGTGCGTTCGTAGTGCGGGTGGCCCTTGAAGTTGTCGCGCATGTTGCGGTCCAGACCGATGTGGTGAAAGAAGTAGTGGCCCTGGAAGATGCCGTGGTTCTGCACCATCCAGTGGTTGGCTTCGCTCACGAAGGGCTTGAGGATCGCGGCGGCGATGTCGGGGTGGTTGAAGCTGCCGAGCGTGTCGCCGATGTCGTGCAGCAGTGCGCACACCACGTATTCCTCGTCGCGGCCATCGCGCAGGGCGCGCGTGGCGGTCTGCAGCGAGTGGGTGTAGCGGTCGACCGGAAAGCCGCCGTAGTCGCCTTCAAGAATCTGCAGGTGCTTGATCACGCGCGCGGGCAGGCCGCCCGTGAACTGCATGAACTCGCCGCCGATCAGTTGCCAGTCTTCACGCGTGCTTTCCTGCATGCTCTTGAAACTTGCGCGTGCGTTCATCGTGTCGTCTCCGTTGTTGCCGGTGGTTGTCTGTGTGGGGGTGCCGGTCACTGTAGACCTGTGCTTGACGCTGAACTGTCAAGAATTTGACAATGCGGGGTGCTGGTAAACCCCTGTCCCCGGACGCTTTCTCCCTGATGCCTGCCTCTGCCAAGCCGCGACTTTCTGCCCCGCACCGCGCTGCGCTCGAAGGCAACCCGTGGTTCACCAGCATTCCGCGCGCGCAGCGCGAGGCCCTGCTGGGCGCGGCCGAACTCATCCATGTGCGGCGCGGCACGATGGTGTTTCGCCAGGGCGATCCGATCCATGCGGCGGGCGGCGGCTTCTATGGGCTGGTGGCGGGCACGATCAAGATTTCATCGCTGCGGCAGGACGGGCGCGAGGCCATCCTCGCGGTGCTGGAGCCGGGCAACTGGTTCGGCGAGATCACGCTGATCGACGGCTCGCCGCGCACGCACGATGCCACCGCGCTCGAAGCGCTCGACCTGCTCGTGGTGCCGCCCGAGGCCTTCGTGCAGCAGATGCGCGACGGTGTCTTTGCCAACGCCATCGCGGCCATGCTGGCGGCACGTGTACGAATGCTCTACGGCCTGACCGAAGACGCCACGTTGCGCAGCCTGCGCGCGCGCGTGGCACACCGGCTGCTGGTGCTGGCGCGCGGCGACGCCACGCAGTCGGTGCACCTGCGGCGCAAGCTGATGCTGTCGCAGGAAGCGCTGGCGATGATGCTCGGCGTGACGCGCCAGACGCTGTCGAAAGAACTCAATGCGCTGGCGGGCGAGGGGCTGATCTCGCTGGGCTACGGGCGCATCGAATTGCTGTCGGTCGATGCGCTTCAGGGGTTGGTGAGCACGGGGTGAGGTCATGTCATCGCGCTGGCGGGGCGGCGGGGGTATAAAAGCCGGCCGGTTCGCCGCCATGGCGGGCCGGTTCATCAATCAACCAGGGAGCAATTTCAAAAATGAGCAACAAACCTACCGTCGTTCTGGTCCATGGTTTCTGGGGCGGCGCCGCGCATTGGAACGGCGTCATCGCCGAACTTCTGCGCAAGGGCTACACCTCGCTGCACGCGGTCGAACTGCCGCTGACCTCGCTGGCCGACGATGCAGAGCGCCTGCGCAAGATGGTCGTGCAGCAGCAGGGCCCGGTGCTGCTGGTCGGCCACTCGTATGGCGGCGCGGTGATCACGCAGGCCGGCGACTTGCCCAACGTGACCGGGCTGGTCTACATCGCGGCCTTTGCGCCCGACGCAGGCGAAAGCCCTGGCGGCATCACGCAGGCGCATCCGCCGGTGGCAGCAGCCAACCTGGCACCCGACAGCGACGGCTACCTGTGGGTGGTGCCCGAGAAGTTCCACGAGAGCTTCTGCCAGGACCTGAGCGCCGAAGAAGGCCGCGTGATGGGCGTGACGCAGAAGGCGCCGCTGGCCAGCACCTTCGGTGATGCGATCACGGCACCGGCGTGGAAGAAGAAGCCATCGTGGTACCAGATCTCGAGCGACGACCGCATGATCGCGCCGGCCAACCAGGAGCGCATGTCGGCCCGGCTCGGTGCAAGGAAGGTCATCACGCTGCCGGCCAGCCACGCGTCGCTGGCGTCGAAGCCGGTTGAAGTGGCCGCGCTGATCGACGAAGCCGCACAGGGCTGATCAGCCCTTTGCCGGAGGGCGTCGCGTCAGGACGCGCGCCCTTCGATGCGTGTCGCCCGCGGCCTGGCCCACCAGCCCAGCGCGGCGACCGAGCCCGCGGCCGCGATGACGATCAGCACGGCCACGGCGATCACCGCGAAGAAGGCCTGGTCGAACGCCGTGTGCGCGAGCGTGACGAGTTGCGACGCCACCTGCGTCGGCAGTGTCTCTGCGGCGAGCAGCGCGGCATCGATGCCGTCGCTGGCGGATGCGGGCACGGCCAGCCCCTCGGGGACCACCATCGCTGCCGTGTAGCTCGACGACAGCACGCTGCCCAGCAGGGCGATGCCCAGCACGCCACCCAGTTCGTACGAGACCTCTTCGATCGATGCGGCCATGCCCGCATGCTCCACCGGTGCGTTGTTCATGATCGCGTTGGACGCGGCCGTGATGGTCGCGCCGATGCCCAGCCCCAGCAGGACCAGCACGCCCAGCTTGCCCGGGCCCTGCGCATCGGCGAACAGTGCCAGCCCACACAGCGCCAATGCCGTGGTGAGCAGGCCCAGCAGGATGATGCGGCGCGAACCCAGGCGCGCCAGCATCAGGCCCGCGACCGGGCCCGACACGAAGGCGGCCAGCGGAAGCGGCAGGATCGCAAGGCCCGCCTGCAGCGGCGTCAGGCCGGTCACCAGTTGCAGCCGCTGGCTGAAGACCAGCTCGACGCCGATCAATGCCACCGACGCCACGACGGCCGCGATCACGCCGCCCGAGAAGTACGGGTTGCGGAACAGGCGGAAGTCGATCAGCGGCGCCGCGCTGCGCCGCTGGCGCCGCACGAAGAAGAACATGGCAAGGGCGGCCAGCGTTCCGGTCAGCGCGGCCGTTGTGGCCGATGGCGCGTACTTGGCGAACTCCTTGATCGTCAGCACCAGGCACACCAGCGCGGCCAGCACCTGCACCGAGCCGATGAAGTCCCACGGCCTGTGGCTGGTGGCACGCTGGCGCGGCAGCAGCCACAGGCCCAGCACCAGCGCCAGGACCACCACCGGCACGTTGATGAGAAAGACCGAGCCCCACCAGAAGTACTCGAGCAGGACGCCGCCGATCACCGGTCCGAGCGCGGCGCCACCCGATGCCACCGACGCCCACACGCCGATGGCCACGGCGCGCTCGCGGTCGTCGGTGAAGGTCAGCCGGATGATGGCCAGCGTGGCCGGCATCATCATCGAAGCGCCCACGCCCAGCAGCGCGCGCGCCGCGATGAGCGCGCCCGACGTCGGCGCATAGGCCGCGCACAGCGAGGCCAGGCCGAAGATGGCCAGCCCCGCGACGAACATGCGCCGGTAGCCCACGCGGTCGCCCAGCGCGCCCATGCCCAGCAGCAGGCCGGAGACGACGACGGTGTACGCGTTGATGATCCAGAGCTTGGCGGAGGTCGAGGCGGCCAGGTCGTGCGTGAGCGTGGGCAGGGCCGTGTAGAGCACGGTCATGTCGACCACGATCAGCAGCAGCGCCATCGAGACGATGGCCAGCGTGAGCCATTTCTTTGTGGTGTGGGTCATGGCTCAGCCTTCCAGCTCCTTGAGCATCGTGACCGACACGGGCGTGCATCCGCGTGCCTTGAAGAAGCGGTGCGCGTCTTCGTTGCCGATGCCGCTTTCGAGAAAGAGCCGCGCGATGCCGCGCTGTTGCCGCAGTTCGGCGCAGAGCCAGTCGAACATCAGCGAGCCCAGGCCGGAGCCCTGGAAGGGCGCATCGACCACGAGGTCGTCGAGGGTGGCGAAGGCGCGTGACGCCAGCCTGGCTTCATCGATCGATACCAGCGCGATGCCGGCCAGCGTGTCGCCGCTGTGTGCGGTTGCGACCAGCGTGTTCGACGTTGCGATCGGTTGAGCCAGGGCCTGGCGCACCTGGGCCCGCAAGACTTCGGGCAAGTCGCTGCGCCATTCGCCGATGGCCACGGCGCGGCGCTCCTGCAGTTCGGAGTGCGAGATGTAGTGAGGGCTGAGCTGCCGCAGGAACAAGGCGGCAATGGCCTCGGCCTGGGAAAGATCGCTGCACCAGCTCAGCGTGAACGGTGCCATGTGTGTACGAGAAATCGTCATGGTCGCATGTTGCGCCATTAAAATGGATGAATAAAGATGAAATCCAT
Organism: Variovorax sp. VaC1; assembly: GCF_043658315.1. NCBI lineage: Bacteria > Pseudomonadati > Pseudomonadota > Betaproteobacteria > Burkholderiales > Comamonadaceae > Variovorax > Variovorax sp. VaC1. The sequence continues at coordinate 163,190 of NZ_JBIGLT010000003.1, forward strand.
CTGAAAAATAGATGAGTCGCCCGCATGGAATGGACCGTCGATCAACTCCGCCAATTCGTGACGACCGCTGACTGCGGCTCGTTTTCGGCGGCCGCACGCTATCTGGGCAAGGCGCAGTCGGCCGTGAGCACGGCCATCGGCCTGTTGGAGGTCGACCTGGGCGTGGCGCTGTTCGACCGCTCGCGCCGGAACGCGCAGTTGTCCGAGGCAGGGCAGGTGCTGCTGCTCGAAGCACGCGAGCTGTTGCGCCAGGCCGAGCAGCTCGACCAGCGTGCCCGGTCGCTGAACGCGGGGAGCGAGGCTGCGTTGTCCATCGCCCTGGACGAAGCCTTGCCATTCACGGCCATCCGGACGCTGATGCGCGAGATCTCGGTGAAGTTTCCCAACCTCGAACTCACCGTGCTCAATGGCACCGCGACCGAGGTGGCCGACTACGTGGAGCAGGAGCGCGCCAGCGTCGCCTTTCACTTCGACCGCGGCCCGGTGCGGCCCTGCTTCGACATGCGGCGTATCGGCAGCGTGCCGCAGGGCGTGTTCGTGGCCATCGACCATCCGCTGGCCGACGGCCGCACGGTTCGCCGCAAAGACCTCGTGCAGCACCGGCAACTGCTGATGCATGCCGACGACGTGCACGAGGTGGCGCACAGCCCTCGCGTGTGGCGCTGCGACAGTTTCTACAGCACGGCCGAGATGGTGGCCGACAAGCTCGGCTGGGCGGTGCTGCCCGTCAACATCGCGCACTACGAGGGCTATCGCAAGGCCCTGCAGGAAGTGCCTTGCCCCTCGCTCGCGTTGCCCAGGCTCTCGGTGCGCATGCTCTGGCTGCAGGGCCGCATGCTGGGCGCCACGGCCACGTACGTGCAGACGCGCTTCACCGAACTGCTGCGCGATACCCCCGCGTGAGGGCGCCGGCGCCGCGCCTTACCTCAGGACGCGGCCGTCGGCGGAAATGCTGATCAGGTCGATGCTGCGCACGTTGTCGCGCAGGCCGGGCCGCAGGTTGATGCGGAAGCCGCCGACGTCGTAGTCGGTCATGCCGGTCATCACGCGCTGCAGGCTGGCGGTGGTGAAGCCGCGGCCCGCGCGGCGCACCGCTTCGCCGGCCGCCTTGGCCGCGATGAAGCCTTCGAGCCCTTCGTACGACGCCGTCTGGTCGGAGTTGTCGACGGCCGCCAGGTATTCCTTGACGATTGGTATGGCCGAAGGCCGCGGCGACGGCACCACCTGCGAGATCACGATGCCGCCGATGTCCTTGCCCAGCGTGGCGTAGAGCGGGTCGATGCCGACGATCGAGAAGGCCATGAAGTTGCCCGCATAGCCGCTCTTGCGCAGCTTGCGGATGGCGTTGGCCGTGGTGCCCGAGAGCGACACCAGCACGATGGCCTGGGGCGACTGCTGCTGCACCGTCTTCAGGGCGGCGTCGAGCTTGTCGCCGCTGGCGGGCACCAGCGCGGTCGCGACCAGTGGCGTGAGCTTCAGTTCGGTGATGGCCTGCTGCACGGCCGCGAGGCCTGCGCGGCCCATGGCGTCGTCGTCGCCCACCAGGGCCACGCGCGTCTGCCCCACGGTGGCGCACTGGCGCACGATCTTGAGGGCCTCGTCGATCATGCCGGGGCGCACGTGGAACACGTTGGGATGGTCGGCGCCGCGCAAGGTGTCGGAGGCGGCGAAGGGCGCGAAGAGCAGGCTGCCCTGCTGAGTGGCGACGTTCGCGCCGGCCTCGCTGCTGGCGGTGCCGACGAAGCCGAAGAGCATGTCGGCCTTGTTGGTGGTGAGCAGCGTGCGCGCGTTGGCGGTGGCGCGCGCTGCGTCGTAGCCGTCGTCGAGCTGCAGCAGCTTCAGCTGCAGGCCGGCGGCGGCATTGCGTTCGTTGAAGCCGCTCACCGCGAGCCGGCTGCCGGCCGCGAAGGCGTTGCCGATTTCACTGGCGCTGCCCGTGAGCGGCACCGACTGCCCGAGGAGCACGACGCGCGGCGTGCCGGCGGCTGCGGGCGCCGTCTTTGCAGACTGCGCCATCGCGGGGCCGGCCATGCCGCCGATGCCACTTCCCAGCAGCAATGCTCCGTATGCCTTCCCCAGCCATTCCCTGCGAGATGTGTTCATGCGACACCTTTTTTAACAGTAGTAAAAAAGTGTAGCAATATTGGGGCCAGCGGGGAAGTCGGGCGGCGGGGCGGAATTCCCTGAGGAAATCCGCCGGCCCCGCGATGCGCCTGGGCGCCGCACCGACACGCAATGCATGCCGATGCAGAAGGCAGAAGGAGAAAAAAGGCCCGCCGAAGAAGAGCGCATGCCGCTCCTCTTACGTCGCAAACGCAGTGGCGTGAATCAGGCGGCGGAAGTGCGCTCGAACACCAGGTCCCACACGCCGTGGCCCAGCTTGATGCCGCGGTTCTCGAACTTGGTCAGCGGCCGGTACTCGGGCTTGGGCGCATAAGCCTCGGCCGTGTTGCGCAGCAGCGGCTCGGCGGCCAGCACTTCGAGCATCTGCTCGGCGTAGGGTTGCCAGTCGGTGGCGCAATGGATGTAGCCGCCGGGGCGCAGGTGCTGCGCCAGCTTGGTCACGAACTCGGGCTGGATCAGCCGGCGCTTGTTGTGCCGCTTCTTGTGCCAGGGGTCGGGAAAGAACACATGCACGCCGGCCAGCGTGCCGGGCTGCAGCATGTGGTCGAGCACGTCGACGGCGTCGTGCGCACAGATGCGGATGTTCGACAGCGACTGCTCGCCGATGCGCTTGAGCAGCGCGCCCACGCCGGGCTCGTGCACTTCGCAGCAGAGGAAATTGGTGTCGGGCAGCACGGTCGCGATGTGCGCCGTGGCCTCGCCCATGCCGAAGCCGATCTCCAGCACGGTCGGGCCGGCACGGCCGCCGAAGGCTTCCGTCAGGTCGAGCGGCTCGGGCTTGTAGGGAACGAGGAACAGCGGGCCCAGTTCGGCGAAGGCGCGCGCCTGGCCTTCGGTGGTGCGGCCGGCGCGCTTCACGAAGCTCTTGAGGCGGCGGTGCAGCGGATGCGGCTTGGCGGTGTCATCGCCGCTGTTGTCGCCGTTGTTGCCATCGGCGGATGCGGGCGCGTCGTCGCTGCGCGGGAGGTCGTTGGGCACGGTGTCGGGGAAGTTCATGTGGGCCGCGAATTGTAGAGAGCGCGCCATTCGGGCACCCAGTCGGCCAGCGCGGCGGCACAGGTGGCGCCCGTGGCGGGGCGCAAACCGAGCACGCGCGCGGCGGCGTCGAGCGCGGCCAGGGCGGCTTGGGGTGTGCCGGTGTCGATGGCGGTGGCGCCGTTCTGTTTGGAGAGCTTGTCGCCATCGGCGCCGCGCACCAGCGGCGTGTGCAGGTAGCTGGGCGTCGGCAGGCCGAGCGCGCGCTGCAGCAGGATCTGGCGCGCGGTGTTGTCGGTGAGGTCTTCGCCGCGCACCACGTCGGTCACGCCTTGTTCGGCATCGTCGACCACCACCGCGAGCTGGTAGGCCCAGGGGCCGTCGGCACGGCGCAGCACGAAGTCGCCGACCTCGCGGCTGACGTTCTGGCACTGCAGGCCCAGTCGGCGATCGGTCCAGCAGAGCTCGCTGCGTGCTTCTTCGGATTCGCTGGTTTCGTCCCAGGGCACGCCGGGCGTGGGCGGACGGTCGGCCTCGAACTTCTCGGTGGCGAAGCGCCAGGCCCGCGCGGGCTTGCCGTGCAGCCCGTCGCGGCAGGTGCCGGGGTAGACCCGCTCGCCATGGCGTTCATGGTGCTGCCCCAGGCGCGCTAAAGCGGTGTTGATGTCCTTGCGCGAACAACCACAGGGATAGGCCAGGCCCCGTGCCTGCAGCGTGGCCAGCGCCGCCTCGTACAGGGCCGTGCGCTGCGTTTGCCGCACGGGTGCCTCGTCGGGCAGCAGGCCGCACTCGGCCAGTTGCTGGAGGATGTGCTCGCCCATGCCGGGCAGGCAGCGCTCGGTGTCGGCGTCTTCGATGCGGATCAGCCAGCGTGCCTGCGGGCCGCGGGCCCGCACGTCGAGCCAGCTTGCGAGCGCGGCCACCAGCGAGCCCGCATGCAGCGGCCCGGTGGGTGAGGGCGCGAAACGGCCGGTCTCCCCCATCCCCGGATCAGATCACCGCAAGCGCGAGCGAGAGGCCCGAGAGAAACGCGTCTTCCACGCGATGGCCGGTGCACCAGTCGCCCGCCACGCCGATGCGGGCCTTGGCGTCCCACAGGTGCGTCTGGCCAAGCGGCACTTGCGTCTGGGCTTCGTTCCAGCACAGGGCCTGGGCGTGCGCGGGCGTGGCATGGATGCCGGTGATTTCGGCGAAGGCGCGAAGCAGCTTGGCTTCGACGCGCGAAGGCGTGTCGCGCAGATGCTCTTGCGACCATGCGGCGCTGGCTTGCAGTGTCCAGCGCTCGATGGGGTCGCGGCCGGGCTTGGACGATTCGCGCGCCAGCCACGCCACGCGGTGGTGGGTGCTGCGTGCCGCATTCCATTGCGGGCCGAGGTGCGACATGGTGGGCTGGTTGGCCTGCGGGAAGGCGATCATCAGCGTCCAGCAGGGCGCGATGCGCACGGGTTCGATCTTGCGGCTGAGCGTGGCCGAGAGCTTGCCGTCGCCCAGCAGCGCACGCGTGCGCGAAGGCGGCACGGCGAGCAGCACGGCGTCGAAGCCCGAATACACGTGCTGCGAATCGTCGGCACCGGCGGTGCGCAATTGCCAGCGTTGGGGATCGAGCGCATCGGGCTCGATCTGCGTCACCTGCGTGCCGGTGACGAGGCTGTCGCCCAGCGGCGCGGCCCAGTGCGCGACCAGTGCATCCATGCCAGGTTGCGCCACCCAGTGCGCTTCGAGCGAGGGCAGCGCGGCCTCGGCCACGCGGCCGTGGGCATCGAGCACGCGCACGAGGTTGGCGCTCCAGCGCTTGCACAGGCCGGGTGTGGCTTCGAGGGCCAGCGCAAAGCGCGGGTCGCGCACGGTGAAGTACTGCGCACCGCTGTCGAAACGGCCGAAGGCGGTGTCGGCACTGGCCATGCGGCCGCCGGGTGCCTCGTTGCGCTCGAACAGCGTGACCTTGTGGCCCGCCTGCCGCAGCGTGCGGGCACAGGCCACGCCGGCAATGCCGGCACCGATGACGGCGTAGTGGCGCGGGGTGGCGGGCGTTCGATGGCGGTCGGCTGGCTTGGCAGTTGCGCTTTTGGGCATGGCGGACTCTTTTCTTCTGGATGGAATGCGGATGGATGTGTGTGCACTCTACATCGGTCTGCAGGGGCTGCCGGCTAAGGGCTCACCCTCGGATTGCAAACATGGCGGCCATGTTCTCAGCGGCCGCGATGCCTCTCGAGCAGCGCGCGGCGCGTGGCCTCGTGCTCGAACTGCGCGAGCCACCATTCGAGCGCGCGCCCCGGCCTGCCCGCGCTGCGCACGCGCCACGCGCAATGCATGGTGCCCAGCGGCGGCTGGCGTTCCGTCGCGAGTTCGACCAGGTGCCCGGCCTCGATGTAGGGCCGCGCCATCGGCTCGGGCAGAAAGCCGCCGCCCAGGCCGTGCAGCTGTGCGGCGATTTTGGCCTGCATGCTCGGCACGGTGAGCACGTCCTGCCCGCCCATGAGGTTGACGGTCATGCTCGATCCGCCGCGTGCCGAATCGGCTGCGGCCACCGCGCGGTGCTGGCGCATGACCGCATCGCTCAAGGGCTGGGGCACGCGCGCCAGCGGGTGATGCGGCGCCACCGCGTAGACGAAGCGCAGCTCGCCGATCGGCCGGCTGCGCAGGCCCGTGGCGGTGAGGGCCAGGCTCGGTGCATCGAGCACCGCGCCGATCGCAAGGTCGGCCTCGCCGCTGGTCAGTGCCTCGATGGTGCCGAACAGCGTCTCGTCGCGTAGCTTCAGGCGCGTGGGCGGCTCGAGCGCGAAGAAGGCGGTGCACAGGTCGAGCAGCGGGTCGCGCGCGATCACGCTGTCGACCGCGATGGTCAGCATCGGCTCCCAGCCGGTGGCCACGCGCTTCACGCGATTGGCCACCGCATCGATCTCGCCCAGCAGCCGCGTCGCTTCGCGCAACAGTTCGGCACCGGCCTCGGTCAGTCGGGCCTGGCGCGCGCTGCGGTCGAACAGCAGCACGTCGAGCGCGTCCTCGATCTGGCGCACCCGGTAGCTCAGCGCGCTGGGCACGAGGTTCAGCGCGCGGGCGGCACCGGCAAAGCTGCCCGCGCTGGCCACGGTCTGGAGCATGGCGAGGGCGTCGGGGGTCAGTACATCTCGGGGGCTGGGCATGGCGGCTCCATCGATCAAATTATTTGAATGGTGCCATCAAACCGCGGCGTCTTTCACAAGGGGCCGCAGACCTAAAGTTCCTTACATCCGCTGCGCATCCGGCGCGGCATACGAAGAAGGCCCGAACAGTCCCCACAGGGCAGGGCCACAAGGAGTTCGACGATGTTGCAAGTCCGTAAATCACAGGAACGCGGTTATGCCGACCATGGCTGGCTGCGCTCGTTCCACAGCTTTTCTTTCGCTGGCTACTACGACCCGGCCCACATGGGCTTCGGCAACCTGCGCGTGATCAACGAAGACCGCGTGGCCGCCGGTGCCGGTTTCGGCACCCACGGTCACAAGGACATGGAGATCATCAGCTACGTGCTGTCGGGCGAGCTGGCGCACAAGGACAGCATGGGGAACATCGAGTCCATTCCCCCCGGCGACGTGCAGCGCATGAGCGCGGGGCGCGGCGTGATGCACAGCGAGTTCAACCACAAGGCCGACGAGACCACGCACTTCCTGCAGATCTGGATCGAGCCCAACGTGCGCGGCATCGCTCCCGGCTACGAGCAGAAGAAGTTCAGCGACGCCGAGAAGCGCGGCAAGTTGCGCCTGGTGGCTTCGCCCGATGGCAGCGACGGCTCGGTCACGGTGCATGCCGATGCGCGCCTGTATGCAGGCCTGCTCGACGGCGACGAAAAGGCCAGCCTGGCGCTGGACCCGAAGCGCAAGAGCTACGTGCACCTGGTGCGCGGCGAGCTCGAAGTCAACGGCCAGAAGCTCGCGGGCGGCGACGCCGCGATGCTCGAAGGCGAATCGCAACTGACGCTGGCCGGCGGCAAGGACGCCGAAGTGCTGGTGTTCGACCTGGTCGCGTGATCGATGCCGGGCGCTCGTCGCCCGGCTTTTTTCTTGTTCCCCTTTTCCTGATCTTTCCACTTCAAACAACCGAGGAGTTTTCAACCATGGCAACCACAACCACCACCCCCAACGCCGCACAAGACACGCTGGCCCTGATCGGCCGCCTCATGATCGCGTTCCTGTTCATTCCCGCCGGCATCGGCAAGCTCATGGGCTTCGGCGGCACCGTCGGCTACATCACCTCGGCCGGCCTGCCGTTGCCCGAAGTGGCGGCTGCGGTTGCCATCGTCATCGAGCTGGGCCTGGGCATCGCGCTGCTGCTGGGCTTCAAGACCCGCTGGACCGCCATCGTGATGGCGATCTTCACCGTGGTCACCGCGCTGTTCTTCCACAAGTACTGGTCGGCGCCCGAAGCCATGAAAATGATGCAGCAGATCAACTTCAACAAGAACATCGCGATTGCCGGTGGCCTGCTGGCGCTCGCGGCCTTCGGCCCCGGCCGCTTCAGCATCGACAAGCGTTGATCGATCGATTCCAGTCCTCAAGGAGCACATGAACATGGCCGACATCGTCGTCGTCTTCCATTCCGGCTACGGCCATACCCAGCGCGTGGCCCAGGCCGTGGCCGAGAGCGCGGGCGCGCAGCTGCTCGCCATCGATGCCGACGGCAACCTGCCCGAAGGCGGCTGGGAAACGCTGGCCGCGGCCGACGCCATCATCTTCGGCTCGCCGACCTACATGGGCGGCGTGAGCTGGCAGTTCAAGAAGTTCGCCGATGCGTCGTCGAAGGTCTGGTACACGCAGGGCTGGAAAGACAAGCTCTTCGCCGGCTTCACCAACAGCGCCACGATGAACGGCGACAAGGTCGCGACGCTGACCTACCTCTGGACGCTTGCGATGCAGCACAGCGGCATCTGGGTCAGCCTGGGCATCCTGCCGAGCAACAACAAGGCGGCCACGCGCGATTCGATGAACTACGTGGGCGGCTACAGCGGCCTGCTGACGCAATCGCCGTCCGACGCCAGCCCGGCCGAGATGCACAAGGGCGACTTCGAGACCGCCCGTGCATTTGGCGCACGCGTGGCCGAGGTGGCAAGATCACGCGCGACTGCCAAGTAACGCCAAGCAACCCGCCGCCCACGGAGACCACGATGACCGACAACGCCGCCCCGCTGACCCAACTGCTTCGACCGCACGACAAGGACCTGGGCGGTGGCTTCAACGTGCGGCGCCTGCTGCCCGCGGCGCAGCGCCGCTCGGTCGGCCCCTTCGTGTTCTTCGACCACTTCGGGCCGGCCACCGAGCAGCCGGGCAACGCGCACGACGTGCGGCCGCACCCACACATCGGCCTGTCGACGGTCACCTATCTCTTCAAGGGCGCGATGATGCATCGCGACAGCCTGGGCAGCGTGCAGGAGATATTGCCCGGCGCCATCAACTGGATGACCGCGGGGCGCGGCATCGTGCACTCCGAGCGCAAGCCCGAGCGCCTGATGGCCGACACCTACGTCAACCATGGCCTGCAGCTCTGGGCCGCACTGCCGCAGGAGCATGAAGAAGTCGCGCCGAGCTTCGAGCACACGCCGTCCGAAGCCATTCCCGAACTCACCGAGCAGGGCGTGGCGGTGCGGGTGCTGGTGGGCGAAGCCTTCGGCGCACTCTCGCCCGTCAAGACGCTGTCGCAAACGCTCTATCTCGACATCGCATTGCCGGCCGGTGGCCGCTTCGAACTGCCCGCGCTGGCGCCCGAGCTGGCCGTGTACGCGGTCGATGCCGACGTCAGCGTCGATGGCGAGGCGGTGCCCGCGCACACCATGGCCGTGCTGCCCGACGGTCAGGGCGCGGTGCTGACGGCCGACACCGCCGCGCGCGTGATGGTGATCGGTGGCGAGCCGCTCGACGGCCCGCGCTACATCACCTGGAACTTCGTCTCCAGCCGGCGCGAGCGCATCCTCGAAGCCGGCGCCGACTGGGCCGCGCAACGCATGGGCCACGTGCCCGGCGAGACCGAGTTCATTCCGTTGCCAGGCAAGCCCTTCGACGTGCGCGAGCCCGACACCGGCGGCAAGCCGGCCTGAGCCTTCACCTTCATTTCGCCGCGGCGCGCCCCGTTGCCTTGTGCACGGGGCGCGCTGCCGTTTTGTCCTGATCGACGTGCGCCTCGCGCGTTGGCACCGGCGTGATTTCGCGAGATTCGCCTACATCCGCGAGTAGTAAGCTGCGCCCCGCAAACGGCGATCGAGGGGATCGCCGTCCCAACGACATCCCAGAAAGGGAGCAAGGCACATGGCAGTTTTCCAGACCCCCGAGGTTGCACCGGGCGAGTACGGCGATCTTTTCGAGTTCCTCATGAAGGAACTGAAGCTCTTCAAGCGGCAGCTGGTCTTCATGCTCAAGCATGCGCAGACCGGCGAGTCGATGGTCTTCGACCGTGTCTGGTACCAGTTCAACCGCAAGGAGCAACTGGCGCAGCTCCTGACAGAGGGCAACTACGCCGCAGTCTCGCAACTGCCCGTCAACAAGGAGGGCCAGTCGGGCATCTACATCGAGACCCGCTACGTCAAGTCCGGCAAGCTCGTGAGCTTCCAGATGGTGGAGGCGAGGCCGCACGAGGGCGGGCGCTACGTGGGCCTGACGCCGGCCATGGTGTTCACCGACGCCGACGGCGAGCGAATGCTCCCGTTCGTCAAGAACCTCCAGTAATAAAAAAGGGCCCGCGCATGCGGGCCCTTTGCCTTGTGCGGTCGGTCGGCGTTATTCGCCGCTGATCGACACGGCTTCGGCCGGTGGTGCACCTTCGGGTGCCTTCGGCAGCTCGACCATCTTGTTGCGCCCGCCGCGGCCACGCCAGGCCGAGTAGCCCACGCCCAGCAGCAGCAGCACGCACAGGCCGATGAAGGTGCCGCTGATCGGACGCGTCACGAACACCGTCATGTCGCCCCGCGAGAGCAGCAGCGCACGGCGGAAGTTTTCTTCGACCATCGGCCCGAGCACGAAGCCCAGCAGAATCGGCGCGACCGAGAACTCCAGCGTCATCAGCAGCGCACCGACGATACCGAACACCAGCACTTCCCAGATCTGGAACAGGCTGTTCTGCGTGCTGTACACGCCGGTCGCAATGAAGAACATCGCGGCCGGGAACAGGTACTTGTAGGGCACCTTCAGCAGCTTCACCCACACGCCGATCAGCGGCACGTTCAGCACCACCAGGATCACGTTGCCAATCCAGAACGAGGCGATCAGGCCCCAGAAGATGTCCGGATGCTCCGTGATGAGCTGCGGGCCGGGCTGGATACCCTGGATCAGCAGCGCACCCAGAATCAGCGCCATCACCGCGTCGCCCGGAATGCCCAGGCTCATCGTCGGAATGAAGTCGACCTGCGTCTTCGAGTGAGCCGAAGCCTCGGGGCCCGCCACACCTTCGATCATGCCGGTGCCGAACTTGTTCGGCGTCTTCGACACCTTGCGCTCCAGCGCATAGGCGATGAAGGTGGTGATGGTCGGGCCCGTGCCGGGCATCGCGCCGAACACCGTGCCCACCAGCGTGCCGCGCAGCATGGCGGGGAAGGCACGCTTGAGCTCTTCCTTGCTCGGGCGCATGTCGCTGAGCTTCAGGGTGCCCGTGTCGCCGATGGTCTTCATGCGGTTCACGTTGAGCAGGAAGTCGGCCACGCCGAACAGGCCCATCGAGATCGCCACGAGTTCGAGGCCGTCGCTCAGTTCAGGCAGGCCGAACGCGAAGCGGAAGCTGCCGCTGTTCACGTCGGTGCCGACCACGCCGCACAGCAGGCCGAACAGCGTCATGGCCACGCCCTTGAGCGGCGAGCCGCGCGACATGGTGGAGCCAGCCAGCAAGCCCAGCAGCATGATCGAGAAGATCTCGGTCGGGCCGAACTTGAACGCGATCTGCACCAGCAGGGGCGAGGCGAAGATCATCACGATGATGCCGACGGACGCCGCGAAGAACGAGGCGATCATCGTCACCCCGAGCGCGACACCCCCCTTGCCCTGCTTGGTCATGGGGTACCCGTCCAGACAGGTCACTGCATGCGGCGGGTGCGAAGGCATGTTCATCAGGATGGCGCCGATGGCACCGCCGTACTGCGAACCGTAGAAGATACCGGCCAGCATCAGGATGGCGGGCACCGGGTGCATCACGTAGGTGAGCGGCAGCAGGATCGAGATGGCCTGCAGCGCGCCCATGCCCGGCAGCACGCCGATCAGGTTGCCCACCAGCACACCGAAGAAGGACCACATCAGGTTCGAGCCCTGGAAGGCCACGCCGAAGCCGAACCACAGGTCGTGTAGCGATTGACCGATCATGGTGTCAGCCTCCCCACTGGAACAGGGGGAGCTGCAACTTGAGCGCCCACCAGAAGACAACTACCGCGATGAACGACATCGCGAGCGAAAGGAGCAGCGCTTCGGTCAGCGTGTTGTCGCGGTCGCCGAGCGCCGAGATGAACACGATGGCGAAGGTCGCCGGCAGCAGGCCGCCGTACTCGCCGAACAGCAGGAACGCCAGGATGCCCAGGATGATGCAGACGCCGCCACGGATGTCGGGCATGCCGCCCGGATGTCCGTGCGACACGGCTTCCTCATCGGACGCCGGCTTGTCGCCGCGCGCCGAGACCGCGATCAGCAGCCCGGTGAGCGCGAGCAGGGCGCCCAGCGCCACGGGAAAGAAGCCCGGTCCCATGTGCGCCAGCTCGCCGACGCGATAGCCGATGCCGGCATACACCGCGGCCAATCCGATGACGATCAGCAGGGCTCCGCCGTAGTAGTCTTTTTTGAATTTCGATGCGGGCCGAGGCGCGTGCGAGGCCGGATCTTCACCGAGCTGGTGCTGCATAAGTCTCCTTCGATTTAGAAGGAGCGCAGTCTAGAAATCGAGGCTTTCAATCGGCTTTCGGACAGGGCGCAAACGACCTGCGGAGGCTCAAAATACGTGTAATCACGTACCGGCGTATCCGGTGAAACCCTTGCAAAAAAGGGCCTCAGGCGACGTGCAGCGGCAGTCGCAAGATCGCGCGCAAGCCACCGCCCGTGGCGCTCTCGGGCATGCCGGCACTTTCGAGTTCGATCTCCGCGCCATTGCGTCGCGCGTAGCTGCGCGCGATGGTCAGGCCAAGGCCTGCGCCCTGCGCCGCGCCCGCGGTGCCGGCATCGGGATCGCGATGGAAACGCTCGAACACGCTGTCGCGCCGTTCGGGTGCGATGCCGGGGCCGCTGTCACACACCTCGGCCACCGCCTGCGAGCCTTCGCGCCGCACGGTCACGGTGATGTTGCCGCCGCGCGGCGTGTACTTGATGGCGTTGTGCACGAGGTTCGCGAGCACCTCGTGCAGCTCGGCGGCGTTGGCCATCACGGGCAGCACCGGCGGGTCGTCGGCCTCGCCGGTTTCATCGGTGCCGTCGGCGTCGTCACCGGCCATGCCTTCGGTGGCGACGTCGCCGCGCGCATCGACCCAGCCCAGGTCCTGGTCGTTCTCGCGCGCCAGCGGCAGGTACTGCAGCACCACGGCGCGGGCGATGGCATTGAGGTCGACCACGGCGGGCTCGACGGCGGCGATGGCGTCGTCGGTGGTGGCATGGGCCAGGGCCAGCAGTTGTTCGCTCAGGCGGCGCGTGCGCGCGAGCTGCGCGACGATGGCGTGCAGCGATTCGCGCATGCGGGCCGGGTCGGTCTCGCGCACCGCGTAGCCGGCCTGGATCGAGAGAATGCTCAACGGCGTGCGCAGCTGGTGCGAGGCATCGGCCAGAAACTGCGAGTGCTCGGCCACCATGCGCCGGTGGCCTTCGATGTGATGGTTGACCGCATCGACCAGCGGCACCACTTCCTGCGGCACGCCGCTGGCGTCGAGCGGCTTGAGGTCGTCGCGCGAGCGTTCGCGCAGCGAGCGGCGCAGCCGGTCGAGCGGGCGCAGCGTCCAGGCCACACCCAGCCACACGAGGATGGACATCACCAACACCATGCGCGTGTCGCGCAGCAGCTCCTGGCGCAGCGTTTCCGATTGCGCCTGCACGCGCGGGCCGGTGCCTTCGGCGGCCTGGATGAGCACGCTCCAGGCGGAGCCGGGGTGCACGTTGTCGTACACGGTCTGGCGCAGGGCGGCCACGCGCACTGCATGCTTCTCGTATACCGCGTCGTAGAACACCGGCGTGCCGTCGGGCGGGCGCTGCGCCGGGCGCGGCAGGCCGGGCACGCCCATGAGCGTGGTCTCGGGCGCGTTGACGTCGAGCTGCTCGCCCTTGGCGATGCGCTGCACGCCCACGTGCAGGTACTTGTAGCGCAGGTGGGTCGAGTCGAACATCGACTGGATCGAGAAGGGCTCCTGCACGCGCACGCTGCCGTCGCTGGCCACAACGATGCCGTTGGCCAGCGCCTGCACAGGTTCGAGCAGGCTCTGGTCGTAGGCCACGACCAGCGCGTCGGTGAGCGCGCGGTAGTCGTTCCAGCTGTCGAGTGCCAGCAGCGCGATGATGCCCGGCAGCAGCAGTGCGAGCAGGCGCGCGCGGATGCCGAAGCGACGCGGCTCAGTTGTCGGCGGGGGCGTCGTCGGGGAGCGTGGGTCCATCGGCAATGCTCTCGAGCATGTAGCCCAGGCCGCGCACGGTGACGATGCGCACGTCGCTGTCCGCGAGCTTGCGCCGCAGCCGGTGCAGCACAACCTCGATGGCGTCGGGGCCCGCGGTGCTGTCGTTGGTGAACACCTTGGCGAAGAGCTGCGACTTGCCGACCGGCGCGCCGCTGCGCATCAGCAGGGCCGTGAGGGCGGCCTGCTCGCGCGGCGTGAGCGACAGCAGCGTGCCGCGCAGCGAGAAGGCGTGGCTTTCACTGTCGTACGAGAGCGAGGCGCACTGCAGCCGCGGATGCTGCTTGCCGCGGCTGCGCCGCACCAGCGCCGACAGGCGCGCCTCGAGCTCGACCAGCTCGAAGGGCTTGGTGAGGAAATCGTCGGCGCCCAGGTTGAGGCCGCGCACCCGGTCCTGCAACGCGCCTTGCGCGGTGAGGATCAGCACCGGCGTGCGGTCGTCGGCATCGCGCATGTCGGCCAGCACGCTCAGGCCGTGCTTGTCGGGCAGGCGCAGGTCGAGCACGATGGCGTCGTACTCGGTACCGGCGATGAAGGCTTCGGCGGTGCGCGCGTCGGGCGCGTGATCGGCGACGAAGCCGCTCTGGGTCAGCGCCCGGATCAGCCACGAGGCCATGTCCAGTTCGTCTTCCACCAGGAGGATGCGCATGGGAGGCCCGTGGTTGTCTTATGGGTTTATTGCTTGATGCCGAGGTCCGGGTCTTCGGAGGCCCGTGCGCTGGCGTGTGCCGAGCGTGCGCTCAGGTCGGGCGCGAGCGCCTCGCGGCCGTCGAACACGAAGCAGTCGCCGTGGTAGTGCGCGCCGCCGACCTGCTCGAAATATTTGAGGATGCCGCCTTCGAGCTGCAGCACGTGCTCGATGCCTTCCTCGCGCATCAGGATGGCCGCCTTCTCGCAGCGGATGCCGCCGGTGCAGAAGCTCACGACGGTCTTGCCCTTGAACTCCTCGCGGTGCGCCTTCAGGGCGGGCGGGAATTCGGTGAACTTGGTGATGCGCCAGTCGATCGCGCCGTCGAAGGTGCCTTCATCGACCTCGAAGTCGTTGCGGGTGTCGAGCAGGGCGATCTCGCGGCCTTCGTCGTCATGGCCCTGGTCGAGCCAGCGCTTGAGCGTGGGCGCGTCCACGCCCGGCGCCCGGCCGGCGGCGGGCTGGATGGCGGGGTGGTCCATGCGGATGATCTCGCGCTTGAGCTTGACCAGCATGCGCCGGAAGGGCTGCGTGGCGGACCAGCTTTCCTTGGTTTCGAGGTCGGCAAAGCGCGCGTCGGCACGCAAACGGGCCACGAAGGCGTGGATGGCGTCGGCGGTGCCCGCCAGGAACAGGTTGATGCCCTCCGGGGCCAGCAGGATGGTGCCCATCAGGCCCAAGGCCTGCGCGCGGGCGCGCAGGTCTTCACGCAGCACGGGGCTGTCGTCTATGCCTACGAATTTGTAGGCCGCGATATTCAGAATCTCTTGCACGGGGGGCGATTGTAGGGATTGCCAACCCACATCGTGGAGTGGCGCTTTCTACAATGGAAGGATGTTTGTTCACCTGCGCCTGCACACCGAATTTTCCGTCGTCGACGGCACCAACCGGATCGACGAAGCCATCAAGGCCGCTGCTGGCGACAAGCAGCCAGCCCTCGCCATCACCGACCTGAACAACCTGTTCGGGGCCATCAAGTTCTACAAGCAGGGCCGGGGCAAGGGCGTCAAGCCCGTCATCGGGGCTGAAATCTTCATCGAGGGGCTCGGCAAGGAGCCGGGCGTGCTCACCCGCATCGTGCTGCTGGTGCAGAACATGGAAGGCTATCTGCACCTGTCCGAGCTGCTGGCGCGGGCCTGGACGCAGAACGTGGGCCGGGGCCAGTCGCAGGCGGCCTGCAAGCTCGAATGGGTCGAGGAACTGCAGGGCGGCCTGATCGCGTTGTCGGGCGCACAGGCCGGGCCGCTGGGCGCGCCGCTGCTGCAAGGCCAGGAAGAGCGCGCGGCCGAGCTGGCGCTGCAATTGGCGGGAATGTTCCCGCATCGCTTCTATATCGAGCTGCAGCGCGCCGGCCGTCCTGAAGACGAGCCGCACGTCATTGCCGCCGTCAAGCTCGCGGCGCGCCTGAACCTGCCGGTGGTGGCCACGCACCCGGTGCAGTTCGCGGAGCGCCAGGACTACGAGGCGCACGAGGCGCGCGTCTGCATTTCCGAAGGCGAGATCCTGGGCAACCCGCGCCGCGTGCGCAAGTTCACTGAAGAGCAGTACTTCAAGTCGACCGCCGAGATGCAGGCGCTGTTCGCCGACGTGCCGAGCGCGCTGGCCAACACGGTCGAGATCGCCAAGCGCTGCAACCTGACGCTGGTGCTGGGCAAGCCGCAGCTGCCCGACTTTCCCACGCCCTTCGTCAGCGAAGGCGTGCGCATGCCGATCGACGATTTCTTCCGCCAGGAGTCGTTCGACGGGCTGGAGATGCGGCTGAAGCATCTCTACCCCGACCAAGCCAAGCGCGATGCCGAACGGGGGCGCTATGTGGAGCGGCTGGAGTTCGAGATCAACACGATCCTGAACATGGGGTTCCCGGGCTACTTCCTGATCGTGGGCGACTTCATTCAATGGGCCAAGGCCAACGGCTGCCCGGTGGGCCCGGGCCGGGGCTCGGGTGCCGGCTCGCTGGTGGCGTACGCGCTGAAGATCACCGACCTCGACCCGCTCGAATACAAGCTGCTGTTCGAACGTTTCCTGAACCCCGAGCGCGTCTCGATGCCCGACTTCGACATCGACTTCTGCCAGGGCAACCGGGACCGCGTGATCGACTACGTGAAGGACAAGTACGGCCGCAATGCCGTGAGCCAGATCGCCACCTTCGGCACGATGGCCGCGCGCGCCGCGATCCGCGACGTGGGCCGCGTGCTGGACATGAGCTACATGTTCTGCGACGGCATCAGCAAGCTGATTCCGAACAAGCCGGGCATGTCGGTCACGCTGCAGTACCCGCCCGAGAAAAAGATCGAGGGCGACAAGAACAACTACGCCATCGAGATGGAGCCGCAGCTCGCGCAGCGCATCGAGAAGGAAGAAGAAGTCAAGATGCTGGTCGAGCTTGCGCAGAAGCTCGAAGGCATGACGCGAAACATCGGCATGCACGCCGGGGGCGTGCTCATTGCGCCGGGCAAGCTCACCGACTTCTGCCCGCTCTACCAGCAGCCCGGCAGCGACTCGGCCGTGAGCCAGTACGACAAGGACGACGTCGAAGCCATCGGCCTCGTGAAGTTCGACTTCTTGGGCCTTGCGACGCTCACCATCCTGGAGATCGCCAAGGAGTTCATCGTCAAGCGCCACAAGGGCCAGGAGAACTTCGCGTTCGAGGACATCAAGCTGAACGACGCGGCCACCTACCGGCTGTTCTCCGAAGGCAAGACCGAGGCCGTGTTCCAGTTTGAATCGCGCGGCATGCAGGGCATGCTGAAAGACGCGCGGCCGACGCGGCTCGAAGACCTGATCGCGCTGAACGCGTTGTACCGACCGGGCCCGATGGACCTGATTCCCAGCTTCGTGGCGCGCAAGCACGGCCGCGAAGAAGTGGAGTACCCGCACCCGGCCGTGGCCGAGATGCTCTCCGAGACCTACGGGATCATGGTCTACCAGGAGCAGGTGATGCAGACCGCGCAGATCCTGGGCGGCTACTCGCTCGGCGGCGCCGACTTGCTGCGCCGCGCGATGGGCAAGAAAAAGCTCGAGGAGATGGCCGAGCACCGCGAGAAATTCCGCGCGGGCGCGCTTTCCACGCACGGCATTCCGCAGGACAAGGCCGACGAAATCTTCGACTTGATGGAGAAGTTCGCGGGCTACGGCTTCAACAAGTCGCACGCTGCCGCGTACTCGCTGCTGGCGTACCACACGGGCTGGCTCAAGGTCCACTACACGGCCGAGTTCTTCTGCGCGAATATGACCGTGGAAATGGACGACACGGACAAGCTCAAGCTGCTGTTCGAGGACGCCCAGAAAAACTTCGGCATCACCTTCGAGCCGCCGGACGTGAACCGCGGCAACTACCGCTTCGAGCCGGTCACCAACAAGGTGATCCGCTACGGGCTCGGCGCGGTCAAGGGCACGGGCCAGCTCGCGGTCGAGGCCGTGGTGCGGGCGCGCGAAGAGGGCGGGCCGTTCAAGAGCCTGTACGACTTCTGCGTGCGTATCGACCGCCAGCGCATCAACAAGCGCACGGTCGAAGCGCTCATCAAGGCGGGCGCCTTCGATGCGATCCAGCAGAACCGCGCGTCGCTGATCGCCTCGGTCGACCGCGCCTTCGAATTCGCCAACGCCACGGCGGCCAATGCTTCGCAGGCCGACATCTTCGGCGACTGCGACCACGGCTCGGCCACCGCCGAGCCCGACCTGGTCGACGCCACGCCATGGGGCGTGAAGGAGCGCCTGACACTCGAGAAAACGGCCATCGGCTTCTACCTGTCGGGCCACCTGTTCGACGAGGTCTCGCACGAGGTGCGGCGCTTCTGCAAGCGCGAGATCGGCGACCTGCTCGACAGCCGCGACCCGCAGGTGATCGCCGGCATCGTGAGCGACTTCCGCGTCATCAACGGCCAGCGCGGCCGCCTTGCGATCTTCAAGCTCGACGACAAGTCGGACGCCATCGACGCCACCGCCGACGAGGCACTGATCAACGCCAACCGCAACACATTGAAAGACGACGAACTGGTCATCGTCAGCGGCCGGCTGCAGCCTGCGCGCGGCGGCTTCGAGGCGCGCTTCCAGGTGCAGCAGGTGTGGGACCTGGCGACGGCGCGCTGCCGCTTCGGCAAGTTCCTGCGCGTGGCGGTCAACGGCAAGGTGCCCGAGATCGCGCGGCTGGTGAAAGACTTTCCGCCGCGCACCGAGCAGACCGAAGTGGGCGACCTGGTGCAGGGCCTGCCGGTGCGCCTGTCGATGGCGCGTGGTGGCGCACAGGTCGAGTTGCAACTGGGCGAGCGCGCCAAGTTCTTTCCGACCGACGCGGCGCTCGCAAGCTGGACGGCGCAGGCAGAGGCGGGCAAGGCGCTGGTCGTCTACGAGTAATGGCCCCGGGCTGACAAGGGTCGTGGAACCATTCGGACGCGTGTGGCGTCCATCTGGTTCTTCACAACCAGGCCGTTCGAGGAGGAACGATTGCCATGACCCATGCCCAGAACAAGACCCTGAAGAACGCCGCGCTCGCGCTCGGCATGTCGCTGTCGATGGCGGCCGCCTTCGCGCAGTACGCCGGCCCGAACACCGTGCCGACCCTGACCGTCAAGCAGCTGCTCGACACCGGCAAGGATGACCAGCACGCCACGCTGCGTGGCTTCATCGTGTCGCACGATGGCGGCGAGGACTACACCTTTGCCGACGACAGCGGCCGCATGAAAGTGGAGATCGACGCCAAGTATTTCCCCCCGGGCGTGAAGATCGACGACAAGGTGCGCGTCGAGATTTCCGGCAAGTTCGACAAGAGCCTCGTCGGCAACAAGGTCGAACTCGAGGTCAAGCGCCTGAGCCTGGCGCCCTGAGCGTCGGCTGGCACTGCCGCCGCTGCCGCATGCGCTGCGGCGGTCAGTGCGACATCGGCGCCACCGCAAGGTCGGGCAGCACGTTCATGATGCGCAGCGTCTGCTGCACCACCTGGCTGAACACCGGCGCCGCCACGAGGCCGCCGAAATACTTGCCCGCACTCGGCTCGTCGATCATCACCGCGACGATGATGCGCGGCTTGTCGATGGGCGACATGCCGGTGTACCAGGCGCGGTACTTGTTGCTCGCGTAGCCCTTGCCGACCTGCTTGTGGGCCGTGCCGGTCTTGCCGCCGACCGAGTAGCCCTGGGTCTGCGCGAGCGGCGCGGTGCCACCGGGCGCGGCGGCCAGATGCATCATCTGGCGCACCTCGCTGGCGACCGTCGGCGAGAACACCCGCACGCCGGCCGGCTCGGTGCCGGTGTTCTTCAGCAGGCTCACCGGGATGACTTCGCCGTCATGCGCAAAGGCGGTGTACGCGTGCGCGATCTGGAACAGCGAGGCCGAGAGGCCGTAGCCGTAGGACATGGTGGCCTGCTCGATCGGCCGCCACGACTTCCAGGGCCGCAGCCGCCCGGTCACGGCGCCGGGGAAGGGCGTCTGCGGCTTCTGCCCCAGGCCCACGGCCGTGAGCGAGTTCCACATCTCCTGCGCCGACATGCGCTGCGAGATCTTGGTGGCGCCGACGTTGCTCGACTTCTGGATCACGCCCTCGACGGTCAGCACACCGAAGTTCTCGTCGTCGTGGATGGTCGCACCCGACACGGTGATGCGGCCGGGATTGGTGTCGATGATGGTCTTGGGCGTCACGCGGCCGAGCTGCAGCGCGGTGGCGACGGTGATCGGCTTCATGGTCGAGCCGGGCTCGAAGACGTCGGTCATGGCGCGGTTGCGCAGCTGTTCGCCGGTGAGGTTGTGGCGGTCGTTGGGGTCGTAGCTCGGGTAGTTGGCCATGGCGAGCAGCTCGCCCGTCACGGTGTCGACCACGACCACGCTGCCGGCGCGGGCCTTGTTGGCGATCACGGCGTCGCGGATTTTTTCGTAGGCCACGAACTGCACGCGGTCGTCGATGCTGAGTTGGATGTCGTGGCCGTCGGTCGGCGGCACCTGGTCTTCGGTGTCTTCGACGATGTGGCCCAGCCGGTCTTTCAGCACGTGGCGCGAGCCGGCCTTGCCGGCCAGGTCCTTGTCGAAGGCCAGTTCGATGCCTTCCTGGCCGATGTCCTCGACGTTGGTGAAGCCCGCAAGGTGCGCGGCCGCCTCGCCTTCAGGGTATTGGCGCCGGTAGTCGCGGCGCAGGTAGATGCCCTTGATGTTGAGCGCGGCGACCTGCTTGGCCACCGACTGGTCGACCTGCCGCTTGAGCCAGACGAAGCTCTTGTCTTCGTCCGCCAGCTTCTTGTCGAGCTCTTTCTGCGGCATGCCGAGCAGCTTGGCCGCCTCCTTGAGCTTGCCCTGCACGGCGGGGTCGTCACGCTCGATGTCTTCGGGAATGGCCCAGATACTGGGGGCCGGGATGTCGGACGCGAGGATCAGCCCGTTGCGGTCGAGGATGCGGCCGCGGTTGGCCGGCAGCTCGAGCGTGCGCTGGTAGCGCACTTCACCCTGGTGCTGGAAGAAGTCGTTGTTGAAGATCTGTACGTAGGCGGCCCGGGCTGCCAGCAGCACGAAGCCGAAGGCGATGCTGGCCACGATGAACTTGCTGCGCCATACGGGCGTCCTGCTGGCGAGAAGCGGACTGCTGCCGTACCGGATGTGACCGTTGGGGTTCATCTTTTGCGGGCGTGGGGCCCTGCTGTTGTTTTGTTCGCGTGTAGACAGCGCGACGTTGATCAAGTTCCGGGCGGTTCGTGAAAGCCGCCCGGAGCTTGAGCATAAATCAGCGTTTGGGGCGCAGAGTAACGATCAGCGACGGAAAGATGCGTCCATCGGTGTCACGCGGCAGCTTGTCGGTCTTGCGCAGGCCGCGTTCCGCCGCGTCGTCCCAGCCCGGCAGGCCGCTCGTCTTGCTGAGCTTGACGCCGACGATGGTGCCGTCGGGCGCCAGGCTCACTTCGAACTCGGCCGCCGGATTGCCGTTCACGGTGTCGGCATCGGGGAAGGTGATGTTCGGGCGCACCGCGGCGGCGATGCGTCCGGCGTAGCCGCTCGACGGGCCGGACGAGCGCATGGCCGTGCCCTTCGAGTCATCGGAGCCGCTGGCGCCGGCCAGGCCTTGCATGCGTTTGAGCATGGCGGCGCGGTCGGCGGCGGCCTGCTTGGCGGCGGCCTCGGCCTTCTTCGCTTCGGCCTGCTTGGCGTCGGCTTCCTGCTGCTTTTTCTGCTCGGCCAGCTTCTGCTGCTGTTCCTTCTTGCGGTCGGCCTCGTCCTGCGCGCGCTGCTTGGCTTCCAGCTCTTTCTTCTTTTGCTGTTGCTGCTGCTGTTCGAGCTCGCGCTCTTTCTGTTCCTTCTGCTCCTTGAGCTTCTTCTCGCGCTCCAGGGCGATGTCGGGTGCGCGCGGTGCGGGCGCCGGCTCGGGCTCCTTGGCGACAGGGGGCGGTGGCGCGGGCGCGGGAGGCGGCGGTGCGGGTGTCGGCACCGGTGCCGGCGGCGCGGACAGGCGCGGGGCGGCCTGCTGCACCGTGGACGACCACAGCTCGGCATCGACTGCGCCTTCGTCAGGGTCGCTTTTCCAGCGCACGCCCCAGGTCAGCGCCGCGATCAGCAGCGCATGCGCAATAAGGGCGAGCACCACGGCGCGCGGCGTGCCGCGCTGCGGCGGTGGCGCGAACTCGGGGCGGTCCAGTGCGAGCGACATGCCTTATTTGCTGCCCGTGGTCGTGACCGACAGCCCCACGCGCTCGATGCCGCTGCGCTTGAGCTGGTTCATGGCCTTCACGACGGTTTCGTACTTCACCGACTTGTCGGCGCTGATGACCACCGGGCGCTGGTCGTCGCCGCCCTGGGCGGTCTTGGCGGCCGAGCCGATCTGCGTCATGGGGATCGACGTGCCGCCGGTGCCGGTGGACGGATCTTTCTTGATCTGCACTTCGTCGTCGCTCTTGATGACGATCTCGATGGGCTTGTCGGGCTGCTTGTTGGCGCGGTCGACCGTGGGCAGGTTGATCACGCTCGGCGTGATGAGCGGCGCCGTGACCATGAAGATGATCAGCAGCACCAGCATCACGTCGATGAACGGGACCATGTTGATCTCGTTGATCGTGCGGCGTCCTCGGCCGCGGGATGAAACGGCGGGCATGCGCTTGTGTTCCCGCTCAGCGGTTGGCCGGAGCCACCGACGATGCAGAGCCGCCCGCGTTCGGGTTGGCCGAGAGGTTGCGCTGCAGGATGTTGGAGAACTCCTCGATGTAGGTTTCGAGGGCGATGGCGATCTTGTCGATCTCGCGGGCGAAGCGGTTGTAGCCGACCACCGCGGGAATGGCGGCGAACAGGCCGATGGCGGTGGCCACCAGCGCTTCGGCAATGCCGGGGGCCACAGTGGCGAGCGTCACCTGCGTGAGGGCGGCCAGGCCGGTGAAGGCATGCATGATCCCCCAGACCGTGCCGAACAGGCCCACATACGGCGACACCGAACCGACGGTGGCCAGGAACGAGAGGTTTTGTTCAGCCGCATCCAGCTCGCGCTGGAAGCTCGCGCGCATCGCGCGGCGGGCGCCGTCGAGCAGCGTGCCGGCGTCGGTGACGTGGCGCTCGCGCAGCTTCTGGTACTCGCGCATGCCGGAGGCAAAGATGCGTTCCATGGGGCCGGCGAACTTGGCGTTCTGGGCAGCCGAGGCAAACAGCTCGTTCAGGCTGGTGCCCGACCAGAACTCACGCTCGAAGTCGTCGTTCAGCGCACGCATGCGCTTCAAGGCGAAGAACTTGCGGAAGATCGCGGCCCAGCTGGCGATCGAGACGATCACGAGCAGCAGCACGACCAGTTGCACCACGAAGCTCGCATGGAGCAGGAGATTGATGATGGAGAGGTCTTGGTTCATGGCTTGAAAGGTTGAGTCATGGAGCCGCTGTAGCGCTCAAGGGTTCCCGTCACTTGTTTCGGTATGCGTGCAGGACGCAATGTGGTGGCGTCCACCCAGCCGATACGGATCGTGCCTTCGCACAGCAAGACAGGCGCTTCGGCCCCTGTTTGCTCTTGCTCTGTTTTTGATAGCACACGCTGACCGATTATCAACGACGCACTGCCCAATTGTTGAAGATCGGCGGTAACCAGCAGTTCGTCGTCGAGCCGGGACGGCCGATGGTATTTGAGCTGCGTTTCGCTCACCACGAACTGGCCGCCGGTTTCCTCGCGCAGCTTGCGCTGCTCCACGCCGAGCGAGCGCAGCCACTCGGTGCGGCCGCGCTCCATGAACTTCAGGTAGTTGGCATAGAACACGATGCCGCCGGCGTCGGTGTCTTCCCAGTAGACGCGAAGCGGGAACGCGTAGCTCACCGGAGTGCCTCGCTCATTGCGCGGTCATGGCCCGCAAGCGGGCAATAGCTTCCTGCAGGTGCGCCATCGAGCTGGCCGTGGAAAAGCGCACGAACTTCGCCGTCTCGGCGGTGCCGAAGTCGCGGCCTGGCGTGACGGCGACATGGGCGCGCTTCATGGTCTCGAAGGCGAAGTCCCAACTGCCCGAGATGCCGAGTTTTTCGGCCACGCCGGTGCAGTCGGCCCAGGCGTAGAAGGCGCCATCGGGCATCACGGGCACATTCAGGCCGAGCGCGTTCAGCTGCGGAATGAACCAGTCGCGGCGTGCCTTGAACTCGGCGCGGCGGCGTTCGTACTCGGCGATGCTCTCGGCCTCGAAGCAGGCCAGGGCCGCGTACTGCGACACCGTGCTCGCGCAGATGAAGAGGTTTTGCGCGAGCCGCTCGACCACCGGCACCAGCACTTCGGGCACCACCAGCCAGCCCAGGCGCCAGCCGGTCATGTTGAAGTACTTGCTGAAGCTGTTGATGCTGATGACGTTGTCGTCGATGGCCAGCGCCGTTTGCCCGAAGGCATCGTCGTACGAGAGGCCAAGGTAGATCTCGTCGATCAGCGTGATGCCGCCGCGCTTCGACACCACCTCGTGGATGCGGCGCAGCTCATCGGGTGCGATCGAGGTGCCGGTCGGGTTGGACGGCGAGGCGAGCAGCACGCCGCGCGTCTTGTCGGTCCAGGCGGCCTCGACCTTGGCGGCGGTGAGCTGAAAGCGCTCTTCGGCCGTGGTCGGAATCAGCACCGCCTTGCCGTCCGCCGCGCTCACGAAGTGGCGGTTGCAGGGGTAGCTGGGGTCGGGCAGCAGGATCTCGTCGCCGGACTCGATCAGTGCGAGGCAGGCCAGCTGGAGCGCGGCCGAGGCGCCGGCCGTGACGACGATGCGGCGGGCCGGCACGTCGACATTGAAGCGGCTCTTGTACCAGCCGCTGATGCGTTCGCGCAGATGGTCCAGGCCCGTGGCCTGCGTGTACTGCGTGGCACCGGCGCGCACGGCGCGGGCGGCGGCTTCCTGCACCAATGGCGGCGCGGTGAAGTCGGGCTCGCCGATGTTCAGGAAGATCATCGGCCGGTCGGTGTGGGCCACTTCGCGTGCCAGCACACCGGCGGCCTTCGCCACTTCCATCACATAGAAGGGCTCGATGCGCTCCGCGCGCGTCGAGATCCTCATGCCTTTGCTTTCCCCGAAGCCCGGTCGGCTTCCACTTCCAGCGGGCGCAGCTTCGGCGCCAGGCCATTGAGCACGGCGTTCACGTACTTGTGGCCGTCGGTGCCGCCGAATTCCTTGGCCAGCTCGATGCACTCGTTGAGCACCACGCGCCAGGGCACGTCCAGGCAGTTCTGGAATTCGTACACACCGATCCACATCACGGCGTGCTCGATGGGCGAGATTTCTTCGAATTTGCGATCGAGCAGCGGGCGGATCAGCGCGTCGAGCTGTTCGGCGCCTTCGATCGAGCCGTGCAGCAGCGCGTCGTAGTGCAGCGCGTCGGCCTTGTGGAAGCCCGCGAGGTCGCGCGTGAAATGGTCGATGTCGGTCGGGTCGTTGCGGCCCACCAGGTGCTGGTAGAGCGCCTGCAGCGCGAATTCGCGGGCGCGGCTGCGGTTCGACTTGGCCGAAGCCTTGCGCGCGCCGGTGCTGGTCAGGCCCACGCGCGATTGACGGGGCTTGGTGCCAGTGGGCTTGGAGGTGTCTTCGGTCATGAAAGGGTGGCCAGCAGTTGCGCCATCTCGACAGCCACGCGGGCTGCGTCGCGGCCCTTGTCGGTCTGCCGGGCAATGGCCTGCTCGAGGTTTTCGGTGGTGATGATCGCGTTGGCGATGGGAAGGCGGTAGTCGAGCGAAACGCGGCTCACGCTCGCGCCCGATTCGTTGGCCACCAGTTCGAAGTGGTAGGTCTCGCCGCGGATGATGCAGCCCAGCGCCACGAGCGCGTGATAACCACCGCGCTCGGCCAGCGCCTGCAGGGCGATCGGCACTTCGAGCGCGCCGGGCACTTGCAGGTGATGGATGTCGGAAGCTGCCACGCCGAGCGATTCGAGTTCCGAGAGGCAGGCCGCGGCCAGTGCATCGGTGATGTCGGCGTTGAAGCGCGCCTGCACGATGCCGATGCGCAGGCCTTTTCCATTGAGGGGCGTGTTCTCGCCTTTGTTTGCGCCTTGCATGGTGGGTCAGTCTTTCGTGAGGTAGCCGGCAATCTCGAGGCCGTAGCCCGCGGCCATGCTCGGCATGCGACGCGGCGTGCCCAGCAGGTTCATCTTGTGCACGCCGCATTCGCGCAGGATCTGTGCGCCGATGCCGTAGCTGCGCAGGTCCATGCGGCCGCGCTCGGGGGCTTGCGCGGGGCGCGCGGTGCCGTCGAACTGGGCCAGCAGCTCGTTGGCCGATTCGCCGCAGTTCAGCAGCACGGCCACGCCCTTGCCCTCGGTCGCGATGTGCGAGAGGCTGGCGTCCAGGCTCCACGAGTGCAGCGAGCGGTTGATTTCGAGCGCGTCGAGCACCGACAGCGGCTCGTGCACGCGCACCGACACCGTGTCCTCGGGCGCCCACTTGCCGCGCACCAGCGCCAGATGCACGCCGCGGCTGGGCTTGTCGAGGAAGGCGTGGGCCGTGAAGGCGCCCCAGGCCGTTTGAATCTCACGGCAGCCGACTTTTTCGACCAGCGATTCGGTGCGGCTGCGGTGCTCGATCAGCGCGGCGATGGTGCCGATCTTGATGTTGTGCTCGGCCGCGAAGATCTGCAGGTCGGGCAGGCGCGCCATCGTGCCGTCTTCGTTCATCACCTCGCAGATCACCGAGGCGGGCGAGCAGCCGGCCATGGCGGCGAGGTCGCAGCCGGCTTCGGTGTGGCCGGCGCGCATGAGCACGCCGCCGTCCACTGCCTGCAGCGGGAAGATGTGACCGGGCTGCACGAGGTCGGCGGCCACGGCGTTGGGCGCGACGGCGGCTTGCACGGTGCGCGAGCGGTCGGCGGCCGAAATGCCGGTGGTCACGCCTTCGGCGGCCTCGATGGAGACGGTGAAGGCGGTCGAGTGCTTGGCACCGTTGCGCTGCACCATCGGCGGCAGCTGCAGCCGCTCGCACATTTCGCGCGAGAGCGTCAGGCAGATCAGGCCGCGCGCATGGCGGGCCATGAAGTTGATGGCTTCGGGCGTGATGTGGTCGGCCGCGATGACGATGTCGCCTTCGTTCTCGCGGTCTTCCTCATCGACCAGGATCACCATGCGGCCGGCGGCGAGCTCGGCCACGATTTCCTCGACCGAGGCGATCGGTGCGGGGGCGCGCGCGGCGCGGGGGGCGCCGATGGGCGTGACGGAGGCGTTCATGAAGCGGTGTCCTTGGATGGCGGGACCAGCACGCCGGCCTGGAGCATGCGCTCCACGTAGCGCGCCACGGTATCGATTTCGAGGTTGACCTTCGAGCCGGCCTTCAGGCCGCCGAGGGAGGTGTTGTCGACGGTGTGCGGGATCAGGTTGATGCTGATCTCGGCGCCGCCTTCGATGTCTTTCACGCTGTTGACCGTGAGGCTCACGCCGTTGACGGTGATCGAGCCCTTGTACGCCAGGAAGCGGGCGAGGGCGGGCGGCGCGACCACGCGCAGCTCCCAGCTTTCGCCGATCGGCTCGAAGAAGCTCACCGCGCCGATGCCGTCCACGTGGCCGGACACGATGTGCCCGCCCAGCCGGTCGCTGGCGCGCAAGGCCTTCTCGAGGTTGATGCGGCTGCCTTCGTCGGTCAGGCCCGCGGTCTTGTCGAGCGATTCGGCGGAGATGTCGATGGTGAACTGCTGTCGCTCGGGCAGGAGCGTGGTGACGGTCATGCAGGCGCCGTTGAGCGCGATGCTGTCGCCAAGCCCCACGTCATCGAGGTACCCGTCGGGCACCGCAATGCTGAGTCTTTTGCCAAAGGAGGAGGAGGTGCCGAGGTCGTGGATGGCGGCGATGCGCCCCACGCCGGTGATGATTCCGGTGAACATTCGCACATTTTCGCAGACATCGGGAGCCCTCCGGTTTTTCGTGGCGCTTTGCGCCATGTAATTCGCGCCCCGGAGGGGGCGCGGCTGGCCTTGGGGCGGGTGGCCCCGGCGGTGGCCGCCGTTGCCTCGCCTTCTAGAACGCGTCCCTTCCAGCGACCCGGGCCACGATGCGCAGGTCGGGGCCGAGCATGTCCACGGACCGGAATTCCAGCGGCAGGACACCCGCCAGCGAGGTCAGCGGGCCTTCCGCATGAATGTGGCTGGCAATGTCGAGCCCGCTGCCGATCAGCTTGGGCGCCATGTAGACCAGCAGTTCGTCGACGCAACCTTCGCGCAGCATCGACCCGTTGAGTTTGTGGCCCGACTCGACGTGCAGCTCGTTGACGCCGCGCGCCGCCAGGTCTTTCAGCAGGGCGGGCAGGTCGACCTTGCCGCCGGCATTCGGCAGGCAGGTGACCGTGGCGCCGCGTGCCTCCAATGCGGCGGCCTTGGCTTCGTCGCGGCTGGCCGCGTAGATCCATACCGGACGGCCTGCTATGAATATGTGAGCATCGGCCGGCGTCTGGAGCCGGCTGTCCACCACCACGAGGTGCGGCTGGCGCGGGGTGTCGACCAAGCGCACGTCCAGTCGCGGGTTGTCTTCGAGCACCGTGCCGACGCCCGTCAGCACCGCGCTGGCCCGGGCCCGCCAGGCATGGCCATCGGTGCGGGCTGCTTCCGACGTGATCCACTGGCTCACGCCGTTGTCGAGCCCGGTCTTGCCATCGAGCGAGGCCGCGGCCTTCAGGCGAACCCAGGGTTGCTTGCGAACCATGCGGCTGAAAAAACCGATGTTGAGTTCGCGCGATTCAGCGGCGCCGGGGCCGACCTCGACGTCGACACCCGCCGCGCGCAGGCGCTCGAAGCCTTGCCCCGCTACCAACGGATTGGGGTCGGCAAGCGATGCCACGACCCGCCGCACGCCCGCCGCGATCAGCGCGTCGCAGCAGGGGCCGGTGCGGCCATGGTGCGAGCACGGTTCGAGCGTGACGTACGCCGTGGCGCCCGCGACCGAATGGCCCTGCGCCGCGGCATCGCGCAGCGCCATCACTTCGGCATGCGGGCCGCCCGCCTTTTGCGTATGACCCTGGCCCAGCACGCGGCCATGGGCATCGCACAGCACACAGCCCACGCGCGGATTCGGATCGGTCAGCAGCAGCGCCGAGGTGGCGAGACGCAACGCAGTGGCGATGTGCTGCGCGTCTTGTTCGTGAGAGGGCATGGGTTTCGTGGAAGAAATTAACAGTGGCGTCGCCGGATCATACGAGCGGCATTCGATCGCGGATGAACGGTGCGCAAGCCTTCGCGAAGGTCCCCTTACGCACGAAGTTCGATGGCGGGAACAAACAAGCAACTCGAGTTGCAACACAAGAGGGAGGGCATCGACACATGGCTTCATCGAAGCATCGGGGCACGGGCTTTTCGCTCGTGGAGGTACTCGTTTCCATCGTCGTGCTGAGCGTGGGCTTGCTCGGCACCGTGCGCATGCTGCTGGCTTCCGTGCGCACGAGCAACGAAGCCGCAACATTCACTGCAGCGGTCAACCTTGTGCGCGAACTGTCGGAGAAGGCGCGCATGAACAAGGGCGTTGCGACAAGCAACAGCACGGCCAATGCGTACCTGGTCGAGCAGCGGGCGGTGGGCCTCGGCAGCGATGCGGGTTCTGCTGGTCGGACGTGCATGGCGTCCGGTGCCGCTTGCGATGCGGCGCAACTGGCGGCCTGGGACATGCGCGAGTGGCTGCAGCGCATCGTCAAGGCATTGCCCGAAGCCCGCGTCAGCGTGTGCTTCGACGAAGCCCCCTGGAGCGATGCGGCGGCCGAGTACGCATGGCCCTGCAGCCACACGGGCCGCAACGTGGTCGTCAAGCTCGGCTGGACGCCGCGTGGCACTGCCGAAACAGCGCGCCTGTCCGCGCCGCGTCTGGTGATGCAACTGGTCCCCGGGCACGTGGACCATGGCCATGGCGGGACGTGAATCGATGCGGCCTGCGCCGCAGCGCGGAGTGACGCTGGTCGAGTTGCTGGTCGCCGTGGCCATCGCATTGGGACTGGTGCTTGCCGCCACGGCCACATTCGTCGGCAGCCGCCAGTTGTTCCAGGCCCATACGGAAGCCCAGGCGGTCGAAGATTCACTGCGGTTCGCGGGCTTCGTCGT
The DNA here is from genome assembly GCF_043658315.1 of Variovorax sp. VaC1. Taxonomy (NCBI): domain Bacteria; kingdom Pseudomonadati; phylum Pseudomonadota; class Betaproteobacteria; order Burkholderiales; family Comamonadaceae; genus Variovorax; species Variovorax sp. VaC1. The sequence continues at coordinate 193,020 of NZ_JBIGLT010000003.1, forward strand.
CAGAAGCATCGTGCGCCAGGCCGGCTATGCCGACTACGCGCCCGACTACATCGACGCCGATGGCATGGCGGCCACAGGGAGCAACGCGACCTTGCTCGCGTCGTCGGCCGACCCGTTCGACCTGAACATCGTCGGTGCGCGCAACACGCGCGTGAGCGCTGTCGGCAGTGGCTACGGCACGCACGACACCCGGGGTGTGAACGGCAGCGACTCGCTGCTCGTGCGCTTCTTCGGCCGCAGCCGGGCGGGTGGCGGTGGCATCGAGCCGGATGGCACCATGGTCGATTGCATGGGTTTTGCGCAGCCCGGACCTACGGCCGGTCGCTCCGCATCCGCAGACCGCGCATGGAGCTTCTTCTACGTCGCAGTGGCGGCGGACGGCGAGCCCGAGCTCTACTGCAAGTACCGCAGCGACAAAGACGGCAGGTTCAGGGCCGAACCGCTGGCGCGTGGCATCGAGGTCTTCAAGGTCGTCTACGGCTACGACGGCAATGGCGACGGTGTTCCCGAGCGCTGGCTCGATGCGGCGCAGATCGAAGCGCAGGCCACCTCCGCTGCGAAGATCGCCGACGAATGGCGCAAGGTGGTCGGGCTGCGCATCGGCATGGTGGCGCGCAGCGCGCGCGACAACAGCGCGCCGCGGCAGGCAGGCGAACTGCTCTACCCGCTGGGCCCCACGTTCTTCGACGTGAGCTTCAAGCCCAAGGCCGACGGCAGGCTGCGGCGCGTCGCGACCTTCACGGTCATGCTGCGCAATGTCGTGAAAGACCCGGTGCCATGAGACGGGCCACCCGGTCCTCGTCGCGCGGCTTCTCGCTGATCGTCGTGATGCTCATGCTGATCGCTGTCTCGGTGCTCGGCCTTGGCGCGGCGCAGATGTCGCTTGTCAACGAGCGCAGCGCCCGCAACGACCGCGACACCGAAGTGGCGTTTCAGGCCGCCGAAGCCGCGCTGGTCGATGCCGAGAGCGATGTGCTCGGGCCCAACGACGGCGCGCGGCAACGCCTGTGCCTTTTCAGCAGCACTGACGCAACGGCGTTCGTGAACGGATGCGGTGGTGAAGGCGAGCAGCAGGGGCTGTGCGCGCCGGGCGAATCCGGCAGCGAGCCGGCCTGGATGGCGGCCGACTTCTCGGCCGATGCAGGCAAGTCCGTCGCCTACGGCACCTTCACGGGGCAGCGCTACCTCAGCGGCGAGTCGGCGCGGGGCTCGCCTGCCGGCGCACTGTCTGCGCGAGCACCGCGCTACATCGTGGAGGCGCTTCGCCATCGCGGTGGCTGGCAGGCCGACCAGCTCCAGAGCGCGGGTGCCGGCGACGCTCGCTACATCTTTCGCGTCACCGCCATCGGCTACGGCATGCGCGAGGAGACGCAGGTGGTGCTGCAGACCAGCTTGTACAAACCGGCGGCCAGCCCCGGCTGCTCTTCATGAAAGGCAGGACCTGCATGCGTGGTCTTCCTGTGGCCGGCATTGCCGCCTTGCTTCTTTGCGTCGTCGGTTGTGCGCAAGCCGCCGGCCCGGCGCTGCCGCCCGATGCGGTGCTGCCGGACGAGCCGCTCGCCTCGCTGGCGGCGCAGGCCGATCCTCACGTGGTGATCGACCTTGCCTTGAAGGTTGCGAATGCCGGTGCGGCTTACCGGGGGCGTTTCGACTGGACGCAAACCTATTCGGGCTACTGGGACCCGATGGGCTGCTATCGCTATGCGAGTTCCGAGGCGTTTTTCAAGCGTGTGTCCAACGCAACGAAGGGCCGTGGTGGGGAGATCGTTTGCAGCCACCAGTGGAGCGGCAATCTCTTGAACTGGGCGGCGTCTTCCACCCTCGATGCGGTGCGCATGGCATTGACCGGCGGCGATCGCGTGGTGGACGAGCCCGGCCGGACCGTGTTGCAGCGCGCCGTGCTGCCGGAAGCGTTCTATCGCAGCAGCCACTTCGCCGACAAGGCCCTGACGGGCAACCTGGACAAGCTCACACCACTGGTCACGGGCGGTGCCGATGGTGTGCGTGCCACGGACACAATCCACTTCAACAGCTGCCTCGACCGCTTGTTCATCGGCCCGACCGCCACGGGGAGCTGCCTCGAGCCGGGGCGCGATCAGCACCACGGACCAGGTCTTGCCAGCGCGCCCTACGCTGCACGCGTGGAAGTCTGCTCGCCTGAAGAGGCCGCAACGCGTCGCAATCTCTGCTTCAAGTACCCCAGCGGCCATTACAAGCCCATCGGCGCCCTGCAGGCGCATTCGGAGCGAATGCGTTTTTCCGTCTTCGGCTACTTGGTGGACGACGACCCTGCGCGTTACGGCGGCGTGCTGCGCGCGCCCATAACGCACACGGGCCCCACAAAGATCGACGCCGCGTTCGATCAGGTAGACAACACGCAGGCGGAATGGGATGCCAACACCGGCGTCTTCAAGGCCGACCCCATGTCTTCCGCTGGCGCCCGCGATGGCACCGCAATGTTCAGCGGAGTCGTCAACGCCATCAACCGCTTCGGGCGCAGCGGTGCGCGGCGGGGTGCCTACAACAGCTTCGATCCCGCCGGCGAGCTTTACTACGAGTCGCTGCGTTATCTCCAGGGCAAGCCGCCGAGCCCGCAAGCTGTGGCGGGTCTGGCACCGGGCGACGATGTCCGCAAGGGCGGGCTTCCCGTCTACAACGGCACCGATTACTGGGGCGTGGGCCCGCAGGCTCGAACGCAAGCGGCCGCTGCCAGTTGCCAGAGGCGGCACATCCTCGCCATCGGCGATCTTGAAACAGACCACGACCGCTCCTTGCCCGGCAGCATCAGGGGCGATTCGCTTGCGGATTTCGATCGCGGCTTCAATGGCGCCGCTTACGAACCAGACACGGCCCATTGGACAAGCCTGGTCGGCGCGTTCGAGAACAGGGAGGCGCTTTTCTACGTGCACCCCTCCGCAAAGACGGGCCTCGTGACCCAGGGCAACGGCGGTCTGCCCGCCTTCAACTACAAGGGCGGCGCGCGGCTCACGTCGAGCAACATCGCGACCGCTGACACCGGTGCCGACAAGGGCTCGTTCGGCATGGCGGGGTTGGCGTACTGGGCGCGCACGCAGCAGCTTCGGCGCGATCTGCCGGATGCGCGGGTGCAGACCTTCGTCATCGACCTGGGGCAAGGCGAAGACGGCGCGATCCGGCAGAAGCAGCGCGGCAGTGTTTTCTATCTCGCCGCCAAGTACGGCGGTTTCACGGACAGCAACGACGACGGCAACCCGTTCCGGGCGTCCGACGGCGCAGGGCGCCCGGATGTGGCGAGCAACACCGAATGGGCCGATGGCCTCGATGCGGATGGTCAGCCGAAGCCCTCGAACTACTTTCTGGCGAGCGAACCACGACAGGTGATGTCGGCGATCCGCAAGGTCTTCCAGCAAGCTGCCGCGCCATCGGCGCGCGGTGTGATCGGCGGTGCGATGTCGTCGGATCGGCTCGCGCAGGCAGGGGCCAATGTCTATCTGGCGCAGTCCAGCGGACGTCGGTGGGCGGGCACGTTGCTGTCGTATCCGCTTGCGCTCGACGCCCTCACTGGTGGCGTGGAGCGTGGCGATCGACCCGACTGGGACGCGGGCGCCCTGTTGACCGGCCACCCGGCAGCCCATCCGGCAGTGGCAGCGCGCGATCCGTCGAGCAGGCGCATCTTCAGCCTGTCGACAGCCGGTGCCGGCATCCCGTTCGAATGGGCCGCACTCGATTCAGCCCTTCGCGGCCATCTGAACGCCACACCCTACGCCGAGCCTTCCGCATCGGATGATCTCGGCCCCGAGCGGCTGGCCTATCTGCGAGGGGAGCGACGCAAGGAACAGTCGATACCGGGCGGCGTGTTCCGGGTGCGCGATTCGGTCATGGGCGACGTGGCCCATTCCATTCCCTTGTTCGTGAGCGCACGGCAGGGGCGGCAGGCGGCGGTGTATGTCGACGCCAACGACGGCATGCTTCACGCCTTTTCCGCGCAGACAGGCGAAGAGCTCTTTGCCTATGTGCCGCGCGGCGTCTTTCCCAGGCTGGCGGTGTACACCTCGCCGGACTACATCCACCAGAGCCATGTCGACGGCTCGCCCGCCATCGGTGAAGTGCCGATGGCCAATGGCGCGCGCAGGACAGTGCTGGTCTCCGGTGCCGGCGGCGGGGCCACCAGTGTCTTCGCACTCGATGTGAGCGACCCCGCGGCGTTCTCTGCCGACAAGGTGATGTGGGAGTTCGGCGCCGCGGACGACGCGGACATGGGCCATTTGACGCAGGCGCCGCGCGTGCTGAGGTTCCGCACCTCGGCGGCTGGCCGCGCGGGGGCGGCCACTTACGGCTGGTTCGCCGTCGTGCCTTCGGGCTTCAACAACGCCAACCCTGAGAAGCGTGCCGCGCTGTTCCTGCTTTCGCTCGACAAGCCGGCGGGCGCGGGCTGGGTGCGGGGCGTCAACTTTCACAAGATCGTCCTGCCTCGCCCGGCCGACAACACCATGGTGAACGCGTTGAGCGTGCCGGGCGACTATGCGGCCGCCGACGGCGCCACGCGATTCCTCTATGCCGGGGATACCCAGGGCAATCTGTGGAAGTTCGACTTCACCGGCAATGCGCCGTGGAGCGAAGGCAACGCGTTGGGGCTCAGGGGCGAACCGCTGATGGTCGCGACGGTGGCCGAGGGCGGCATGGCTGCCAGGCGCCAGCCGATCACCGTGCAACCAGAGGTCGGCGTCGGCCCCGGTGGCGACGCCATCGTGCTCTTCGGCACCGGGAAATTCGTGAGCCCTGAAGACCTGGCGCGCTCGAGCCATGGGTTGCAGACCATGTACGCCGTCCATGACAACGGCACGGCCATTCCTGCCGGTGCCGCGCGAGCGCAGCTCCAACCGCGCAAACCGGCCGTCGTTGCGGGGCAGGCGCTTTCGTCCATCGCTGGCGATGCGTTCGTGTACGGCGCCTTCGACCGCAAGACGACGAGCCGGCGCGGCTGGTACTTCGATCTGCCGGCGTCACCCGATCAGGGGGAGCGGCTGGTGTCCAGGCCGGTGCTGGCCGATGGCCAGCTGTTCTTCAGCACGCTGATTCCACGGGCCAGCGCGTGCGGTGGCGATGCGGGTGGACGCAGCTGCGCCGTGAACGCGATGACCGGGCTCTCGAAGACGGGCACCTGTGAGCCTTCGGAAGCGGCCTTGCCGGGCATGACGCATCTGATGCAACTGGGGGAGGCCACCCACAGCGCGACCGATGCGTTCGGGCGCCGGTCTGTCACACGGCGGTTGTCTGTCATCGGTCTGGGCGGCCGGGGCGGCGTCTCGACAGCCCGGCCTGCCGAGGGCGGCAAGGGTGCGCAAGTTGCGGGGCGGATGAACTGGCGGCAGGTCATCGATTACCGAGGAGCGAAGAAGCAATGAGCCCAACAGTAGCATCGAGGATTCGAGCGTTCACGTTGATCGAGGTGATGATCGTGCTCGCCATCGTGGCCATCCTGGCGGCCATCTCCTACCCGTCGTACATGGACTTCGTGCGCAAGAGCTGGCGCAGCGAAGCGCGGTCGGCGCTGATGCAGCAGATGCAGCAGCAGGAACGCCACTTCACCCAGGTCGGCCGCTACCGACCCTACGAGGGCGACTCGGGCGATGGCGGGGCGGGTGGCAAGTACGCCGTTGAAAGCGGCACTTGCGAAGGGCACGGCAACATCGAACGCTGTGTCCGGCTGACGGCAACCCTGAAGGCCGGCCTTTCCGATCCGATGGCCGGCAAGTTCTGGATCGACAGCATGGGTGGCAAAGGGTGCGACGGCCTGCTGCGCGAGAGGTGCTGGCAGTGAAGGCGTTGCGCTGCAGGGCCAAGCCCATCGGTGGCTTCACGTTGGTCGAGCTGATGGTGGTCGTGGCCATCGTGGCGGTGCTGGCAATGGTCGCCGTGCCGAGCTTTCGCGACCTGCTGCTCAATCAGCGGCTGGCGGCGGCTGCACAGGGGTTCAATGCCGCGCTGAGCCTTGCGCGCATGGAAGCGATCCAGCGTTCGGAGAGCGTCAGGGTGCTGGCGCGCTCGGGTGGCGGCGACTGGGGCAGCGGCTGGTCCGTGATGGCCGGGGCTGACCCGCCGCGCCAGGTCCTGCGAAGTTTCGAGCGACTGCCAGAAGGAGTGAGCGTCGATGCTGCGCTTGGAGACGGGTTTGTCCAGGGGCTGCGCTACGACAGCAATGGCTTTTCCCGCCGGGCAGCCAGTAGCGCCTTCGGTGCCGGATGCCTCACCCTGAAGGCCGACACCGGCCGCAGGGCATCCATCGTCGTTTCAGGATCGGGCCGCGCGAGAGTTTGCGATCCGGACCGGCGCGGCGACTGCGGCGCTGGAGCATGCGGCAGGGGAGGCAGGCAGGAGGAAGAGGGCGGCGCATGAGGCGGCCGGCTGGCAGGGTGTGAAAAAGCTGCAGCGTGCCCCGGGGCGCGCTGCAGGTGGTTCGTTCACGACGTGTATGTCAGATGTCCCGCAGCAGCTGCCGGAACTCGTCCACGTCCTCGAAACTGCGATACACCGAGGCAAAGCGCACGTAAGCCACCTTGTCCATGCGCTTGAGTTCGCGCATCACCAGTTCGCCGACCTTGGTCGAGTCGATTTCGCGCAGGCCGCTGGCCAGCAGCTTTTGCTCGATGCGCAGCAGGGCGTTGTCGATCTGCTCGATGCTCACCGGCCGCTTGCGCAGCGCCAGCATCATCGAGGCGCGCACCTTGCTCGAATCGAAGTCGGCGCGGCTGCCGTCCTTCTTGACGACGACCGGGAAGTTGACGTCGGGCCGCTCGTAGGTGGTGAAGCGCTTGTCGCAGGCGCTGCACTGGCGGCGCCTGCGGACGAAGTCGGCGTCTTCCGACACGCGGGTCTCGACGACCTGCGTTTCAAGATGACCGCAAAAAGGGCACTTCATGCGGCCATCACGATGCCGGGCGCTGCTTCGGGGTTCAGCGGTAGACCGGGAACCGGCTCGTCAGTGCATGCACCTTGGCGCGCACCGCGTCGATGTTCGCCGCGTCGCGCGGGTTCTCGAGCACGTCGGCGATCAGGTTCGCGGTGATGCGGGCTTCTTCGTCCTTGAAGCCGCGGGTGGTCATGGCCGGGGTGCCGATGCGCACGCCGCTGGTGACCATCGGCTTTTCGGGGTCGTTCGGGATCGCGTTCTTGTTGATCGTCATGTGGGCGCTGCCCAGCACGGCTTCGGCTTCCTTGCCGGTGATGCCCTTGGCGCGCAGGTCGACCAGCATCAGGTGGCTTTCGGTGCGGCCGCTCACGATGCGCAGGCCGCGTTCGGTGAGGGTGTCGGCCACGATCTTTGCGTTCTTGACCACCTGTTGCTGGTAGGCCTTGAACTCGGGCGACATGGCTTCCTTGAACGCGACGGCCTTGGCGGCGATCACGTGCATCAGCGGGCCGCCTTGCAGGCCGGGGAAGATCGCGCTGTTGATGGCCTTTTCGTGCTGCGACTTCATCAGGATGATGCCGCCGCGCGGGCCGCGCAGGCTCTTGTGGGTGGTCGATGTGACGATGTCGGCGTGCGGCACCGGGTTCGGGTACACGCCCGCGGCCACGAGGCCGGCGTAGTGGGCGATGTCGACCATGAAGATCGCGCCGACGTCCTTGGCCACCTTGGCGAAGCGCTCGAAGTCGATGTGCAGCGAGTAGGCCGAGGCGCCCGCGATGATCAGCTTGGGCATGTGCTCGTGCGCCTTGCGTTCCATCGCGTCGTAGTCGATGGCTTCGTTGGCGTCCAGGCCGTAGCTCACCACGTTGAACCACTTGCCGCTCATGTTCAGGGGCATGCCATGGGTCAGGTGGCCGCCTTCGGCCAGGCTCATGCCCATGATGGTGTCGCCGGGCTTCAGGAAGGCGAGCATCACGGCTTCGTTGGCCGAGGCACCGCAATGCGGCTGCACGTTGGCGGCGTCGGCGCCGAATATCTGCTTGATGCGGTCGATGGCCAGTTGCTCGGCCACGTCGACGTGCTCGCAGCCGCCGTAGTAGCGCTTGCCCGGGTAGCCTTCGGCGTACTTGTTGGTGAGCTGCGAGCCCTGGGCGGCCATGACGGCGGGCGAGGCGTAGTTCTCGCTGGCGATCAGCTCGATGTGATGTTCCTGGCGCGCGTTTTCGGCTTGAATGGCGGCCCAGATTTCGGGGTCGGTCTGTTCGACCAGGATATTGCGTTGGTACATGGCAGTCCTTTGAAGACGAGGTCCTTGTTCAACCAAACAAGGGCTGCCCAGGCGAACGGCTGAACGCCTGTTGTGGTCAGGCGGCACGCTTCCCAGTGGTATTCCACGTCAGCGCGTGGCACCTTTTCAGGGTGCTGCGCCTATCGCCAGTCGCGTACCGGCCGAGTGTAGCTCACACCCGGCCACCAGCACTTCAGGAAACGGCGGAAAGCAGCGCGACCTTGGCCGGCTCGGCGCCTTCTTCCGGCTGCTTGGCCGGCGCCACCACGGGGATCGGCTGCGAACGCACGGCCGGCGGCAGCACCGACGGTGCGCGGCCGTTGGCCACCTGCAGCAGGCGTTCGTGCTCGGCCATCACCTTGCTGGCGTAGCCGCCGTCGTCTTCGAGGTTGGCCGCGCCTACGTAGTAGCGCAGGCCGCCTTCGAGCGAGCCGGCACGGGCGATGCATTCCTGCAGGACCTTCACGCCGACGCGCATGTTCGTCACCGGGTCGAAGGCGGTGAGCGTGCCGCCCGCGCTTTCGTACTTGTCGCCGTGCACGCGGGTCATGACCTGCATGAGGCCTTGCGCGCCCACCTGGCTTTGGGCGAACGGGTTGAAGCTGGATTCGACGGCCATGATCGCGAGGATCAGCGTCGGGTCGATCTTCGTGCGCTTGCCGATGCCATAGGCCTCGGCGACCAGCACGCTCAGCGGCTCGGCGGCCACGCGGTACTTCTTGCTCAGCCAGTAGGCCACCGCGGCTTGCTGCTTGGGCAGCTCGCTGGGGCTCGCGGCCGTGGTGCGCTCGATGGCGGTCGGCTCGAGGTCGGTGGCTTCAGGCGCGGGCTTGCGCGACTGCAGCCAGCCCATCAATTGCTCTTCACCGGTCTTGCGCAGGTCGGGCCGCGCCACGAGGGCGAGGGCCGCGAACACGATGGCCAGACCGACCAGTGCGAACCCGTTATGGGTGATTTCAAAAAAGCCGTCTGCCACATCGGACACAAAGGTCCTTAGCCCGCGGGCTGTGGCATCAAACGCCTTGTTCATCGCTCTTCCTTTCTGTGCGGCACCCGAACCGCAACGCCTGGAGCAGGCGAGGGATGAGGGCAGCGGCGCTTGGATTGGTACGAATCAGGTTCCGCGCATGGAAGGAGGGGTTAGGAGCGCGGTGACCTGATCAAGCCGGGGGAGTAGTTCGGCAGCGGATTCAGGGAGGCCCCGCTGCGTCCGGCAGTCAGGGCAGGCCGGATTCTAGCGTGGCTAAATACACGGTCAAGTATAACAAATTGGTTTCTTATGCTAATAGTTGTTTAAAAAATTGGCCGCGGTAGAGGTGTTTCGGCTTAAGGGAAAGCCCTCGGAAGATTCGATTTGCAATGCGAGGGTGCGGCACCTAATCTGAACGGGCCTGAGGTTTCAGGCGTTTTTCCGAGGTCCGGCAGCCCGAGGTGCAAGTCAAGGGTTCGAAAGACCGAGGATCCACGGTGGCAATCTCTTGCTGCCAGCACGGCGGGAACCATTGACTTCCGGTCGCGCGAATCGATGGCATGGGTCTTGTGCCCGCCATCAAGCCCGGTGACGAGACATCCCGTCGAGCCACCGGGCTTTCTTGCTTCTGGGATTGCGCACGCGTTTGCGGCACACTTCCGCGATGAACGTAGCTTCGATCAAACAAAACAAATGGGTGCGACGTGGGATCGTCGCGGTGCTGGTTCTTCTGGCCTTCTGGGTCATTGCCTGGCTGGCGGTGCCTCCGATTGCCAAGAGCCAGATCCAGAAGATCGCGAGCGAGAAACTCGGCCGGCAGGTCACGGTCGGCAAGGTCGATTTCAAGCCCTGGACGCTGGAGCTCACGCTGAGCGACCTGCACATTGCCACCGCCGACGGCAGCAAGTCGCAAGTGGCCATCCAGCGCATCTACGCGGACGGCGAGCTTCAGTCGATCTTCCGTCTTGCGCCGGTGGTCGATGCGGTCACGGTGGATGGCCCCGCCATCCTGCTCACGCACCAGGCCGACGGCAAATACGACATCGACGACATCCTGGCCAAGCTCTCGGCCGGCCCGCCGCCCGACCCGAACGCCAAGCCGGCACGCTTTGCCATCTACAACATCGCGATCAATGGCGGCTCGGTCGACTTCGACGACCAGACGGTTCATCGCAAGCACGAGCTGCGCGACTTCGTGCTCCAGGTGCCTTTCCTGAGCAACCTTGCTTCGAAGCGCGACGTCAACACCGAACCCAAGCTCGCCTTCACGCTCAACGGCAGCAAGTTCGACTCGGCCGCCTTCACCGCGCCTTTTTCCGAAAACCGCAAGACCGACGCCCACGTGCAGTTCAAGGGCCTCGACCTGGTGCCGTACCTTGGCTACATCCCTGGTGGCCTGCCGGTGCGCCTGCAGGCTGGCAGCCTGGACGCCGACCTGAAGATCGGCTTCGAGCAGGGCGCCACGACCGGCCTGAAGATCACCGGCACCGTCGAAGCGCACACCGCCAAGGTGGCCGACGCGCGCGGCCGCGACCTGCTGGGCTTCGAGTCGCTCAAGCTGGCGCTTGCCGATGTGCGGCCGCTGGAGTCGGTGTTCCATCTGAGCGAGATCGCCCTGGTCAATCCGCAACTGGCTGTCGCGCGCGACGCGGCCGGTCAGCTCAACCTGCTGGCCACCGACCCCGCCACCGGTGCGACGGAGAAGGCGGCGCCTTTGCCCGCCGCGGCCGCCAGCGCTCCCGCGGGCAAGCCGGCTGAAAAAGCCGCGCTGAAGGTGCAGGTCGACAAAGTCGCGCTGAGCGGTGGCCGCATCGGCTGGCGTGACGAGACCGTCAAGCCCGCTGCTGCCGTCGACCTGACCGACCTCGGCATCGACGTCACTGGCGTCACCTGGCCGATGGAAAAGCCGGCCGAGTTCAACGGTGGCACCGCCATCGCCGGCGCCAGCCTCAAGTTCAAGGGCAGCGCGACCGACAAGGTGGCCGACGTGCAGACCGAGGTCGATGCACTGCCGCTGTCGCTCGCCGCGCCTTATCTGGCACAGAGCCTGGAGCCCACGCTGGACGGCAAGCTCAGCGGGCAGATCGACATCGCCTGGGCCCAGCCCGAGCTGAAGTTCAAGGCGCGCCGCCTGTCCGCCGACGGGCTGGCGTTGACGCAGGCCAAGACCGCGCTGGCCAGCGTCGGCCGCTTCGAGCTGGTCGATGCCGAGGTCGACATGACGAAGCACACCTTGAACGTGGCCTCGTTCACCGCGACCAACCCCAAGGTGCGCGTCGAGCGCGACAACGAGAAGCGCTGGATGTTCGAGCGCTGGCTCAAGACGCCGGCCGGCGGCGGCACCAAGGAAGTCGAAGCCAAGGTGGCCGCGCCCAAGCCCGCCGCCGCGCAAGCGCCGCAGCCCGGCGCCAACACCAAGCCGTGGGCGCTGACCATCGGCACCGTGGCGGTCGACAACGGCAGCCTCTCTTATTCAGACAAGGCAAGCGCCACGCCAGTGGCGGTCGAGGTCACGGCCTTCAAGCTCAATGCCCAGAAGATCGCGCCGGACACCAACACCGTCTCGCCGCTGCAGGTCTCGGGGCGCATCGGGTCCGCGGGCCGCTCGGCCGATCCGGGGCGCTTCGACTACAAGGGCAACCTCGTGCTGAAGCCGCTGGCGGCCGAAGGCCGGCTGGAGATCGCGTCCTTCCCGGCGCATGCCTTCAAGGCCTACTACGCCGACGCGCTCAACGTCGACATCCGCCGCGCCTTCGCAAGCTACCGCGGCACGGTGCACTACACGACCACCCCGGCGGGCATGAGCGTCAAGCTCGCTGGCGACACAGCGCTCGACGACTTCCGCGCCAACAGCGTTTCGCTGACCCAGTCGCCGGGCTTCGACCGCAACAACAACCAGTTGCTGAGCTGGAAGACCCTGAGCCTGCGCGGCCTGCAGGTCAGCATGGCACCCAACACGGCGCCGGCCGTGGACGTGCGCGAAACCACGCTGACCGACTTCTTCGCCCGCGTGATCGTCGACCCGACCGGCCGCCTCAACCTGCTGAACCTGACGAAGAAGGGCGAGGCCGAAGCCAACGCTGCCGCAGCAGCGGCCGGCGAAGCCAGCACCCGCAAGGGCCCGGGCGGCACCACCACCACGACCCGCGCGGCGCCGGCACCGAAGGCGACAGGCGGTGCGCCGGTGTCGGCCGAAGCCATGGTCGGCGGAGCCACCGAACCGGCCAAGCCGGCGGCTGCCGCAGCGCCCGTTGCCACCGCGCAGGCGGCCGACGCGGGCCTGGCACCCGTCATCAACTTCGGGCCGATGAGCCTGGTCAACGGCAAGATCGACTTCACCGACCTGTTCGTCAAGCCCAACTACTCGGCCGATCTCAGCGAGCTGACCGGCAAGCTCAGTTCGTTCTCGTCCAACCCGCCGAAGGGCGAGGGCGGCCGGCCCGCGCTGGCCGACCTCGAATTGCGCGGCAAGGCGCAGCAGACCGCCGCGCTCGAAATCACCGGCAAGCTCAATCCGCTGGCCAAGCCGCTCGAGCTGGACATCACCGCCAAGATGCGCGACCTCGACCTGGCGCCACTGTCGCCGTACTCGGTTCGCTATGCGGGCCATGGCATCGAGCGCGGCAAGATGAGCATGGACGTCAACTACAAGGTGGCGGCCGATGGTCAGCTGACGGCCACCAACAAGCTGGTGCTCAACCAGCTGCAGTTCGGCGACGAGGTGGCGGGCGCACCTGCCAGCCTCCCTGTGAAGCTGGCCGTGGCCCTGCTGGCCGACCGCAATGGCGTGATCGACGTCGACCTGCCGCTCAGCGGCTCGCTGAACGACCCGCAGTTCAGCGTCGGTCCGCTGATCTGGAAGGCCGTGGTCAACCTGATCGGCAAGGCGATCACGGCACCGTTCAGCCTGCTCACGGGCGGGCTTGGCGGCGGCAGCGGCGAATCGAGCGCCATCACCTTCGAGCCGGGCAGCTCGACACTCAGCGATTCGGCCAAGGAGAGCCTGGGCAAGGTCGTGAAGGCACTGACCGACCGGCCGTCGCTGCAGATGACCGTGATCGGCACCTCCAGCCTCGAAAAGGAACGCGACGCCTACCAGCGCCAGCGCCTGCGCCAGCTCACCCTGGCCGAGAAGCGCCGCATCGCGGTGCGCGGCGGCCAGACCGGCACCGACGTGCCGCCGGTCACCGATGCCGAATACCCCGAGCTGCTGACCGCCGTCTACAAGCGCGCCGACATCACCAAGCCGCGCAACATGGTCGGCCTGGCCAAGGACCTGCCTGTGAAGGAAATGGAAAACTTGCTCCTCGCAAGCGTGCCGGTCGACGAAGAGTCGATGCGGCAGCTCGCGGTCGAGCGCGGCGCCGCCGTGCGCGACTACCTGCTCGCGCAGAAGCTGCCGAGCGAGCGCCTGTTCCTGGGCGCGGTGCGCACCACGGCCAGCGGCGCCGACTGGAAGCCGGGCGCCGAGCTCAGCCTGACCATGAAGTGAGGAGGCCGGGACTTGGTTTTTTCCTTCAGCTTGCTATATATGTAGTCCGTTAATCTCCCCGCCTACAGCCCCGCGTTCGCCGCAGTCCCGCAACGGATTTCAGCGGCCAACCGCAAGTGGGTGAAAATGTCGATGTGCGCCGGCCTTTGCCGGCGCCTTCGCTTTCTCTACTAAGACAACGATTTCGCGCAGTGACCTCTACTTCTTCCAAGCCACACGACCTTCAGGCCCTCGACACGCTCACCGGCGGCGCCTTCACCGCGCCAACCTCCGGCGAGCGCGCCGCGCGCATCCGCGACTGGCTCGCGGGCAACCCCGCGCCCGAGCAGATGCAGGAAGTCTTCAAGGAGCTGAGCGGTCGCGACAAGGGCGCCGCGCGCCTGCTGCGCGAGAAACTCGATGAGCTCAAGCGCGCCAAGGGCCAGGAGGCCATCGCCGCCGAATGGGCGCAGAAGGCCGAGGCACTGCTGGGCCAGTCCAAGCTCAACATCGCCGATGCCCTGGCCTGGCAGCGCGACGCCGCCAAGGCGGGCGCACCGCTGTCGCGCGAGCCGCTGGCCGGGCTGAAGCTCAAGCTGGCCGAACGCGTCAAGGGCATCGAAGACCTGCAGCATCGCGCCCAGGTACACCGCGAAGCCGCCGTGCTGTTGGCACAGCGTTTCGAAGTGCTTTCCACCAAGGGCTGGCAAGACGCCCAGGCGGCTGAAGAATCGCTGCGCGCCGACGTCACTCATTGGCAGCAACAGGCAACCGAGATCACCTCCGACGTCAACTGGAGCAGCCTGGACGCCAAGTTCGCGCCGCAGCTCGAATCGTCGAAGTCGCAACTGCTGGTGGTGTCCGACGCTTTCCACGGCGCGCTGGCCCTGGCGATTGCCGCTGCCGCCGACGCTGCGGCTCCGCTGCCGCCCGTGCCCGTGTGGGCCGATGAGCTGCGCGCCGCGCGCGGCGAAGTCGTGGTGCCCAAGGCCGCCGCACCCGCGCGGCCCGCTGCGCCCAAGGTCGATCCGGCCGTGCGCGCCGCCGCGCAAGACGCCGTGCAGGCCGCGCTCGCCAAGCTTGAACAGGAAACCGCCGAAGGCCACGGCAAGGCCAGCGCCGGTGCGGCCGCCACGTTGCGCGCTGTGCTCAAGGAGCACGGCAAGCTGGTCGAGGCCCCGCTCGAAGCCCGCGTGCATGCTGCGCTGGTCGCCGCCGGCGAACTTGAAGGCTGGCAACGCTGGAGCGCCGACAAGGTGCGCGAAGACCTCGTCGCCAAGGCCGAAGGCCTGCTCAAGCGTCCCGAAGGCCAGGCCCTCGGTGGCCGCAAGATGCAGGAAACCCTGCGCGCGCTGCGCGACCAGTGGAAGCAGGCCGACCAGGGCGGCGTGCCGAACCACGCGCTCTGGAAGCGTTTCGACGAAGCCTGCAACGAGGCCCACAAGGTCGTCGAGGCCTGGCTCGAAAAGGTGCGCGCAGATGCCGCCGAGCACCGTGCGCATCGCGTCGCACTGATCGAAGAAGTCAAGGCCTGGGCTGCCGCGCATGCCGACGCCGCCGACCTGAAGGCGCACAACCGCGCGCTGCACCAGTTCGCCGACCGCTGGCGCGATGCCGGCCATGTGGGCGAGAAGGTGTTTGCCGAACTGCAACCGCTGTGGAACGAAGCTTTCGGCGCCGCCCGCGCACCCTTCGAGACCGCGCAAAAGGCCAGCGTCGAACGCCGCCAGGCCATGATCGCCGAGGCTGTCGAGCTGGGTGCCCAGCCCGTGTTGCGCATCGACGCCGTCAAGGCGCTGCAGCAGCGCTGGCAGGCCGAGGCGCAAGGTGTGCCGCTCGACCGCCGCCATGAACAGAAGATGTGGGACGCCTTCCGCGCGCCCATCGACGAAGCCTTCAACCGCAAGACCGCCGAGCGCGAAAAGGCATCGTCTGCGATGAGCGAGCACGACCGCCACGTGCTCGAAGCTTCCAAGGCGCTGGACGCTGCCAATGCCGGCGGCGACGTGCAGAAGATTCGTGCCGCCATCGCCCGCCTCGAAGGCGCGCTGCGTGGCGAAGTACCGCCGCCAGCACCCAAGGCCGAGCAGGCGAGCGACGGTCCGTCCGTGGGCGCGACCGAGGTGGTTGCACCGGGTCAGGCCGCTGCTGAATTCGGCGAAAGCGCCGGGCAGGCGCCGAGCCCGAGCGACGCACAGGCTTCGCCCGGTACGCACGCCGATGCCGCATCCGCAGCGTCGGCCGACCTGGTGGCACCTGCCGATGGCGCCGATGCATCGGCCCGCTCGGACAGCCAGGCACACGAGGCCGGTGAAGCCGCTGCAGCCGAAAGCCCGGCGCCCGCCGCTGCGCCCAAGCCGGCTCCCAAGCCTGTCGTGGCCATGCGTGGCGACGACCGCCCGAGCAGCAAGAAGAACGAGGCGGCACCTGTCGCCCGTGGCGCCGGTGGCCGTTTCGGCGATCGCCGCGATGGCGGCCGGCCCGGTGCGGGCGGCCCGGGTCGTCCGGGTGGCGACCGTGGCGCACCGCGCTCCGACGCGCGCGGCGACCGCGGTGCCCCAGGCGGCCCCGGTGGTCGTTTCGGCGACCGTCCGCCGCGCTTCGAAGACCGTGGTCCCCGTCTCGGCGATGCCGCCTTCCGCGCCCAGCGCGAGGCGCTCGAGCGCGCGGACATGGCGCTGCGCAAGCTCGCGGCCCAGGCCCATGGCGAGGCGCTGACCCAGGTGCTCGGCGCCTGGGAGCAACGCGATGCCGCCCGCCTGCCAAGCGTTCAGGAACTCGGCCGCGCGGTCACCCCCGCGGTGCGTACAGGCTGGTCGCAGGCGCTGGGCTCAGCGCCAACGGCCGCCGCTGGTGACGCCGCCGAAGCACTGCTGCGTCTCGAAATGGCTGCTGAAGTGCCGACGCCCGCAGAGCAACTCGATGCGCGCCGCGCGCTGCAGCTCAAGCTGCTGACGAAGCGCGGCGATCCGGCACCGGCGCAGACCTGGGGCCAGGACGCCGGCAAGGTGCTGGCTGCGGCGCATGACGCGGCCAGCGCGCGTCGTTTGCAGAACGCGCTGAAGGCACTGCTGCGCAAGTAAGGGCAGGGCCAGCCGGCAACCACGAAAAAGGCGCCCCGCGGGGCGCCTTTTCTTTGGGGAATACGCAGGCTTCCGGGCCGCGTCAGACCTTCTCGCCGATCACCGGCGTCTGGACCGCGGCAGCTTGCTCTGCCGCGTACCCGCTGGCGATCTTCCGCCGGACGAACAGCCCGCCGATGCCCAGCAGCAGCGCAATCGCACCGACGATCAGCGTGCCCTTGTCCGTTGCGCTCGACGCGGCCGCCTTGTCCTTGATTTCCATGATCTTTTGCACCTCGGCCAGCGCGAGCACCGGCTGGCCCTTGAGCTTGACCTCGTACACAAGGTTGTTGTCCGAAGGATCGACGCGCACGTCGACGGCCTCGTCGATCAGGGGTTCGAGCTTCTTGCGGCCGACCGCGTAGTCCACGCGCCATTTTTCGGTGCTGCCATCGGCCAGCTTGGCGTCGAGCACGAAGTAGTGGCGCGTCGTGCTGCCGCCGCGGCGGCGCTTGGTGGTCTCGGTGATTTCGCTGCCGCTGACGATCGTGCCGCTCTTGGCAACCAGGTCTTCCACGGCCGTGCCGTGCGTGTCGGCGCCGGCCTTGAATTGCGCGTACGCGGCCCAGCCGAGGATGCCGATGCCGAACAGCAGTGCAATCCAGGCTTTGCCCGTCAGTTGATAGAACCAATCCCTCATGTTGTTTACCTTTTTTGGCGAGTTGATAACCCGTCAATGGTAAGGGTTGGATTGCTATCGATTGCGTAGCGCTATGTCTAGCAAGGGCGCGGGTTCATGGCCTTTTAGGCAGAAAGAATTCATCGAAAAGCGCGAGCACTTCGGGGAAGTCGCGGCCGAAATTCGCGCGGTTCACGAAGTAGGCCTCGCAGGCCACCGCGAAGAACTCACTGAGCGACGTCGCGCCATAGGCGTCGAGCCAGGGCGGCTCGGCGCCGAACCGGTCGGCCAGGATGGTCTTTTCGCGAAAGTCCTCGTAGGCGGGTTTCAGCACGGCCAGCCATGCAGCACGGGCTTCGCGCGCGTTGCGACGGCCGGCAAAGCCGGGTGGCAAGGGCGGGCAGCCATTGGCGTCGCCGCTGCGCATGTCGATCTTGTGAGCGAACTCGTGGATGACGACGTTGTAGCCGCGCTCGCTGGTGACGCTGCTCGCGAGCACGTCGTCCCAGCTCAGCATCACGGGGCCGCGGTCCATCGCTTCGCCGGCCACGACTTCGTTGTACTCGTGCACCACCTGGGCTTCGTCGACGATCTTGCGCCTGGCGACGACCTCGGAGCGGTGCACGACGATGCCGACGAAATCGTCGTACCAGTTCAAGCCGCCCTTGAGGTGCAGCACGGGCAGCACGGCCTGGGCCGCGATGGCCAGTGCGACTTCGTTGGTGATGGTGAAGCCCTTGGCGCCGTGGAATTCCTTGTCGCGCAGGAACTCGGCGCACAGCTGCCGCAGCCGCTGCTGTTCGGCAAGCGGGCGGTCGTCCAGGAAGGCGTAGCGCTTGAGCGCGGACTGCCAGGCGGCTTCGGGAATCGGGGGCAGGGCGCGCAGCCGGCGCAGCCACTTGAACATCGGCGGCGCGGCGCTGCTAGCGCAGGTCGACGCGTTGCGCGCCGGCAGTGGACAGGCAAAGCAACTGCGCGCGCGGCGGATGCGCGGCCGCGTCCCAGTCGCTCAGCACGATGCGGCGCAGGCCGCCTCCGAGGTCGTGATCGGCGGGGCGGTGCGTGTGGCCGTGCACCATCGCGTGGGCGCCTGCCTGCTGCAGCCACTGGCGTGCGGCGTCCGTGTCGACATCGGCCCAGACCATGGAGGGATCGCGCTTGCGGTCTTCGCTTTGCACGCGCATCGAGCGTGCGAGCGCGCGGCGCTCTTCCAGCGGCCGGGCAAGGAACGCGGCCTGCCATTCAGGCGTGCGAACCAGCGCGCGGAACTTGAGGTACTCGGTGTCTTCGAGGCAGAGGATGTCGCCGTGGCTCAGCAGCCAGCGCTGGCCGTGCAGCACCAGGACCATGGGGTCGTCGAGCAGCGTGAAGCCGCACTGCGCCGCGAGGGCGGCGCCGACGAGAAAGTCGCGGTTGCCATGCATGAAGAACACCGGCAACCGCTGCGCCGTGCGGTGCAGCAGTTCGGCACAGCGGGCCTCGAAGCCGGGCTGGACGGCGGCATCGTCGCCCACCCAGACCTCGAACAAATCGCCGAGGATGATCAGCGCATCGGCCGGCGTGGTCTGCAGATAGCCCTGCCAGGCCTCGAAGGTGGCGGGCTCGCCGGCCTGCAGGTGCAGGTCGGAGATCAGGTCGACGGTACGCCACGCGGGCGGCGCCACCAGCTCGGTAAAAGCCGGGTTCGCCACAGTGGTCATGCCGCGTCGCGCCTGTTCGTCATTCAGCGATGACGACAGCCTTTTCGATCACCACGTCTTCGAGCGGCACGTCGTCGTGGAAGCCCTTGCGGCCCGTCTTCACGGCCTTGATCTTGTCGACCACGTCGGTACCGTTGATCACCTTGCCGAACACGGCGTAGCCCCAGCCCTGGGCCGAAGGCGCGGTGTGGTTCAGGAAGCCGTTGTCCGACACGTTGATGAAGAACTGCGCGGTGGCCGAGTGGGGCGCGCTGGTGCGGGCCATGGCGACGGTGTAGTTGTCGTTCTTCAGGCCGTTGTTGGCTTCGTTCTGGATCTCGGCGCCGGTGGGCTTTTGCTTCATGCCGGGCTCGAAGCCGCCGCCTTGCACCATGAAGCCGGGGATCACGCGGTGGAACACCGTGTTGTCGTAGTGGCCCTGCTTGACGTACGAGACGAAGTTCTCGGCCGACTTCGGCGCCTTCTCGGCGTCGAGTTCGAGCGTGATCACGCCGTAGTTCTTGATGTGCAGTTCGACTTGGGGGTTGCTCATGAGGGGACTCCTTCTTCGGAAAACGGATTACTTCGCCAGCAGCGTGGCGGACTTGATGGTGACGGGTTCGACGGGCACGTTCTGCATGCCGGCCTTGTTGCCGGTCTGCACGGTGCGGATCTTGTCGACCACGTCGGTGCCGGCGACGACCTTGCCGAACACGGTGTAGCCATAGCCGTCGGGGCTGGGCGCGTTCAGCGAGTCGTTGTTCTTCACGTTGATGAAGAACTGCGAGGTGGCCGAGTCGGGGTTGCCGGTGCGGGCCATGGCGATCGTGTACTTGTCGTTCTTCAGGCCGTTGCTCGCTTCGAGCGGGATGGGCGCGCGCGTGGGCTTTTGCTGCATGTCGGCCGTGAAGCCGCCGCCCTGGATCATGAAGCCGTCGATCACGCGGTGGAACACCGTGCCGTCGTAGTGCTTGTCCTTGACGTACTGCAGGAAGTTTTCGACCGACTTGGGCGCCTTGGCGGCGTCGAGCTCGACCACGATGTCGCCAGCCGACGTCGCGAGCTTGACGCGCGGGGAGGCCGCTTGCGCGTAGCCCGTGGCGGCAAAGGTCAGTGCGGCGGCAAGCACGAGCGCGCTGCGGCGGCTGAACTGGGTGAAGGCATGGATCGTCAAGTGATGCTCCGGGTACGGATGAGGGAGGGCATGGCCTGCGCAACGGGCGCCGTTGTGCCGGCGCCGATGTAGAAGGCGACGGTTACTTACTTGCTGGTTTTGCCGACCGGCTTGCGGATGACCAGCGGCGCTGTCGGCAGTGCCGCTGCATCGGCTTCGGCCTTCGGCGTGAAGATCTGGCGGATCAGTGCCAGCTTGGGCGCGACGCTCGAATTGGTGCTCGCGAACTGCTGCGCGCGCACGTACTCTTGCGCCGCAAGACGGGCGTAGACGTCGCCGAGGTTCTCGTGCGCCGTCGCGTAGTTGGGGTTGAGCCGCAAAGCCGTTTCGAGCGCGTTGCGGGCCTGGTCGAACTTGCTTTGCGATGCGTACAGCGCGGCCAGGTTGTTGTAGGGCTCGGGCAGTTCGGGGAAGTCTTGCGTGAGCTGCGTGAACGCGGTGATGGCCTCGGCCTGCTTGTTCTGCTCGGTGAGGATCACGCCGCGCAGGAAGCGCATCTGCGGATCGCGGGGCTTGCCGGCGATGTAGGTGTCGGCCTTGGCGAGCGCCTCGTTGGGCTTGCCCTGGCGCAGCAGAAGATTCACATCGTCGTACTCGTTGGCATGTGCTGCCGAGCCCCAGAGGCTGAACAGCAGTGCGAAGGCAATGGAGAGTCTGGAGAACGCGGCGTGCTTCATGAAGCCTCTGCAGGAGTGGGGAAATCCGGGCCTGAGAAACACCCGGGAAATACTTGGCACGTGCCGTTTATACTAGGTCGATTGTAGCCGAGGGGCCATGTCGAACCCCTCGCGACCACTGCCCCCGTCACCCCTGAAAAACACCGTTGTTCGCCCGTGCCGCACGTGCGCGAAGCGACGTTTTCCGAATCTAATGAGTCTGCGCATCTACAACACGCTGTCGCGTGAATTGGAGGAATTCTCCCCATTGCACCCTGGCCAGGTGCACATGTACGTTTGCGGCATGACGGTCTACGACTACTGCCATCTCGGCCACGCGCGCTCGATGATCGCTTTCGACGTGGTGCAGCGCTGGCTCAAGGTGAGCGGCTTCGATGTGACCTATGTGCGCAACATCACCGACATCGACGACAAGATCATCCGTCGCGCCGTGGAAAACGGCGAGACCATCCGCGCGCTGACCGATCGCATGATCGATGCGCTGCACGAAGACGCCGATGCACTCGGCATCGAGCGCCCCACGCACGAGCCGCGCGCCACCGACTACATCCCGCAGATGCTGTCGATGATCGGCACGCTCGAGAAGAAGGGCCTGGCCTACCGCTCCGACAACGGCGACGTGAACTACGCGGTGCGCAAGTTTCCGGGCTACGGCAAGCTCAGCGGCAAGTCGATCGACGAGCTGCACGCCGGTGAGCGCGTGGCCGTGCTCGATGGCAAGGACGATCCGCTCGACCCGGTGCTCTGGAAGAGCGCCAAGGCCAGCGAGCCCGATGAAGTGAAGTGGGCCAGCGAGTTTGGTGCCGGACGTCCCGGCTGGCACATCGAGTGCTCGGCCATGGCCTGCGAGCTGCTCGGCGAAACGCTCGACATCCACGGCGGTGGCGAAGACCTGCAGTTCCCGCATCACGAGAACGAGATCGCGCAAAGCGAAGGCGCGACAGGCAAGCCGCTGGCCAACTACTGGATGCACAACGGCTTCATCGTGACCGACAACGAGAAGATGTCCAAGAGCCTGGGCAACTTCTTCCTGATCCGCGATGTGCTCAAGAAGTACGACGCCGAGACGATCCGTTTCTTCGTGCTGCGTGCGCACTACCGCCGCCCGCTCAACTACAGCGACGTGCATCTCGACGATGCGCGCGCATCGCTCAAGCGGCTCTACACGGCGCTCGACCTCGTGGCGCCGGCCGACGTGACGATCGACTGGGCCGACCCGTATGCCGCGCGCTTCAAGGCCGCGATGGACGAAGACTTCGCAACGCCCGAAGCCGTGGCGGTGCTGTTCGATCTGGCGGGCGAGGTCAACCGCACGCAATCGGCCACGCAGGCGGGCTTGCTGAAGGCACTGGGCGCGTGCGTGCAGATTCTGCAGGACGATCCGAAGCGTTTTCTGCGCGCCGGCACCACGCTCGACGAAGCCACCATCCAGGCGCAGATCGACGCGCGCGCTGCCGCCAAGGCCGCCAAGAATTTCGCCGAGGCCGATCGCATCCGCAAGGCACTGCTCGAGCAAGGCATCGTGCTCAAGGATTCCCCCACGGGCACGACCTGGGCGGCTGCGCAGTGAACGGAACCACGAACCCCATGCCCGCCACCCGAAAGACCAGCGTTCAGATCTTCACGCCGGACTATTGGGAAGATGCATGCAAGCACCTCGCCAAGAAAGACCGCGTGATGAAGCGGTTGATTCCGAAGTTCGGCGACGCCTGCCTCGAGTCGCGCGGTGACGCCTTCACGACGCTGGCGCGCAGCGTGGTCGGCCAGCAGATTTCGGTGAAGGCCGCCCAGTCGGTCTGGGACAAATTTGCTGCACTGCCGCGCAAGCTCACGCCGGCCAACGTGCTCAAGCTCAAGGTCGACGACATGCGCGGGGCAGGGCTCTCGGCGCGCAAGATCGAATACCTCGTCGACCTCGCCCTGCATTTCGATTCGGGCATGGTGCACGTCGATGCGTGGAAAGACATGGCCGACGAGCTCATCATCGATGAGCTCGTCGCCATCCGTGGCATCGGCCGCTGGACGGCCGAGATGTTTCTCATCTTCCACCTGATGCGCCCGAACGTGCTCCCGGTCGACGACCTGGGCCTGCTCAACGGCATCAGCGTGAATTACTTTTCGGGCGACCCGGTGAGCCGGAGCGATGCCCGCGACGTCGCCGTGGCCTGGGCGCCTTATTGCAGCGTGGCGACTTGGTATATTTGGCGGTCTCTCGACCCCGTACCGGTCGCGTACTGAACAACAGGAGAAGACGTTGGCAAAACGAACCTTCCTCGACTTCGAGCAGCCCATTGCTGAACTCGAAACAAAAATCGAAGAACTGCGCTATGTACAGACCGAATCCGCGGTCGACATCTCGGAAGAAATCGATCAGCTCGGCAAGAAAAGCCAGCAGCTCACCAAGGACATCTACAGCGACCTGACCCCCTGGCAGATCACCAAGATCGCCCGGCATCCGGAGCGCCCCTACACGCTCGACTACGTCAACGAAATCTTCACCGATTTCGTCGAACTGCACGGCGACCGGCACTTTGCCGACGACCTGTCGATCGTGGGTGGTCTTGCGCGTTTCAATGGCGTGCCCTGCATGGTGCTTGGCCACCAGAAGGGCCGCGACACGAAGGAGCGCACCGCGCGCAACTTCGGCATGAGCAAGCCCGAGGGCTACCGCAAGGCCTTGCGGCTCATGAAGACCGCCGAGAAGTTCAAGCTGCCGGTGTTCACCTTCGTCGATACGCCGGGTGCCTACCCGGGCATCGATGCGGAAGAGCGTGGGCAGTCCGAAGCCATCGGCCGCAACATCTTCGAGATGGCGCAGCTCGAAGTGCCGATCATCGTCACCATCATCGGTGAAGGTGGCTCGGGTGGCGCGCTGGCCATTTCGGTGGGCGACCAGTTGGTGATGCTGCAGTACTCGATCTATTCGGTCATCAGCCCCGAAGGTTGCGCCTCGATTCTCTGGAAGACCAGCGACAAGGCACAAGAGGCCGCGGATGCGCTCGGCATCACCGCGCACCGCCTCAAGGCGTTGGGCCTGGTCGACAAGATCGTGAACGAGCCCGTGGGTGGCGCACATCGCGACCATCGCCAGATGGCGGCTTTTCTCAAGCGCGCGCTCAACGATGCGTTCCGCCAGGTCAGCGACCTGAAGCCGAAGGAACTGCTGGAGCGCCGCTACGAGCGCCTGCAAAGCTACGGCCGGTTCAACGACACCAAGGCCGACACCGGCAGATAAGCAAGCCATGAGCGAAGCCTTCGAACGCGCCATCGCCGCGTTCGAGCCGGCGCAACTGCCGCTGGCGGTGGGCTTCAGTGGCGGCGCGGATTCCACCGCCTTGCTGGCCGCATGCGCATCGCGCTGGCCGGGGCAGGTGATTGCCTTTCACGTGCATCACGGCCTGCAGGCCGCGGCCGATGATTTCGAGCGACATTGCCGCGCCGTGTGCGAAGGGCTTGGCGTACCGTTGGTCGTTCACCGGGTCGATGCGCGGCATGCACCGGGCGACAGTCCGGAGGACGCGGCCCGCCGGGCGCGCTACGAGGCGTTTGCGGACATGGCGCGCATGGACGCGGGCAGGGCGCCTGTCAGCGCCATTGCGCTGGGGCATCACGCCGACGACCAGGTCGAGACCCTGCTGCTGGCGCTTTCGCGCGGCGCCGGGCTTCCGGGCCTGGCCGCCATGCCGGCGCATGCAGGGCGCAATGGGCTCGACATTCACCGGCCGCTTCTTGCCGTTCCTGCCGCAGACATTCGCGCGTGGCTGGCCGGGCGCGATCTGCCCTGGATCGAAGACCCGAGCAACGGTGACGCGCGCTATACCCGGAACCGGATTCGCGCCGTGTTGCTGCCTGCATTGGCACAGGTTTTTCCGCAGTTTCGCGCCACCTTCGCTCGCAGCAGCGGCCACGCGGCCCAGGCGCAGCAACTGCTCGGCGAACTGGCGGCGCAAGACCTGGAAACGGTTGGCGATCCGCCCCGTATCGCGGCGTTGCAGGCGCTGTCGCGCGCCCGTCAGGCCAATGTGCTGCGCCACTGGCTGATGCAGGCACACGGCTGCGCACCGAGCGCGGCGCAGCTCGACCAGCTGCTCGACCAGGTCCGCGCCTGTACCACGCGCGGCCACCGCATTCACCTGAAGGTGGGCGCGGGCTTTGCCGAGCGCAGGGGCGATTTCCTGCATTGGTACAATGCCCCGCCCTCGCCAAAGACTTTGCTCTGACAGCTTGCAGGGCGCCGCCCTTCAAGCGGCCCTTTTCCTTTCTCTGATTTCATCCATGGCATTGATCGTTCACAAATACGGCGGTACGTCGATGGGCTCGACCGAGCGCATCAAGAATGTCGCCAAGCGCGTTGCCAAGTGGGCACGCGCCGGCCACCAGATGATCGTGGTTCCGAGTGCCATGAGCGGCGAAACCAATCGCCTGCTCGGACTGGCCAAGGAACTGGCGCCGAGCAAACCGGGCGTGGCCCACGGCCGCGAACTCGACATGCTGGCCGCGACGGGCGAGCAGGCGTCGTCGGCGCTGCTGGCCATCGCGCTGCAGGCCGAAGGCGTGGAGTCCGTGAGCTACGCGGGCTGGCAGGTTTCGGTGCGCACCGACAACTCGTACACCAAGGCCCGCATCGAGAGCATCGACGATGCCCGCGTGATGGCCGACCTGAATGCCGGCAAGGTGGTGGTCATCACCGGCTTCCAGGGTGTGGACGACGCCGGCAACATCACGACGCTCGGCCGTGGCGGCAGCGACACGTCGGCCGTGGCCATTGCCGCCGCCATGAAGGCGAATGAATGCCTGATCTATACCGACGTCGACGGTGTCTACACGACCGACCCGCGCGTCGAGCCCGATGCGCGCCGCCTGACAACCGTGAGCTTCGAAGAGATGCTCGAGATGGCGAGCCTGGGCTCCAAGGTGCTGCAAATCCGCTCGGTGGAATTCGCCGGCAAGTACAAGGTGCCGCTGCGCGTGCTTTCGAGCTTCACGCCGTGGGACATCGACATCAATGAAGAGGCCAAGTCCGGCACGCTGATCACTTTCGAGGAAGACGAAAACATGGAACAAGCCGTCGTATCCGGCATCGCATTCAACCGCGACGAAGCCAAGATCTCGGTGCTCGGCGTGCCCGACAAGCCGGGCATCGCGTATCACATCCTCGGTGCCGTGGCAGACGCCAACATCGAAGTCGACGTGATCATCCAGAACCTCAGCAAGGACGGCAAGACCGACTTCAGCTTCACCGTTCACCGCAACGAGTATGCGAAGACGATCGACCTGCTGCAGTCGAAGGTCATGCCCTCGCTGGGCGCGACCGAAGTCGTGGGCGACACCAAGATCTGCAAGGTCAGCATCGTCGGTATCGGCATGCGCAGCCACGTCGGCGTGGCGAGCAAGATGTTCCGCGTTCTGAGCGAAGAGGGCATCAACATCCAGATGATCTCGACCAGCGAAATCAAGACTTCGGTCGTGATCGACGAAAAATATATGGAATTGGCAGTGCGCGCACTGCACAAAGCCTTCGATTTGGACCAACCGAGCGTCTGACGATGGCATAATCTCGGCTTCTTTCAGGAACTGTGACCGAGTGGCCGAAGGTGCTCCCCTGCTAAGGGAGTATGGGGTGTAGAGCCTCATCGAGGGTTCGAATCCCTCCGGTTCCGCCAAACAGGCCCAGTAGCTTTCGAGCTGCTGGGCTTTTTTGTTTCTGGGCGCTTCTGTTCTCCGTCTTCCGGGAACGCGTCAATCACGGCTTGCAGCGTCGCTAGCGCTTGGGGGCCACCGCATCGAGCGCGACGATCTTCGCGGCGTAGCGGGCGGCCGGGCGCGCCGGCGTTCGCCAATGCGAATAGTGCAGGCGCAGGTCGGTCGTGGCGCGGCATTGGCACATGAGCAGTTCGCCGTCCGCCACCTGGTAGGCGGCTTCGGACGGCGGCGCGATCCGCTCGAAGTTGCCTTCGAGCACCTGCGCGCGGCACGAGCCGCATTCGCCGCGCTTGCACGAGAAGGGCACGGCGACCCCTTCGGCCAGTGCCGAATCGAGAATGCTGCCCGCATTGCCCAGAGGAAAGCGCGGGCCGTCCGGCGCGACGGTGCAGAAGTGAACAGGTGAATTCGTCATGCGTGGGAAAAGTTCTGCGTTGAACCACGGCGGAGGCCGCAGCTTGGAAGCCAGGGGCTTCAAGAAACCGAACTTACCTAGAATGCGGCCTTGTCCATAGAGCCATATCACGCAATATGACCAGGCCACTTTCTCGCGCCTCGCAATTGCGCCGAACGCAGTCGAGCCTCGACCTCGCGGCAGAGCCGATTCAAGGCGGCGAGCTGAAGCAGGCCTGGATCTACCGCCAGATCCGCGCCCGCATCCTCGAAGGCGTGCTGGCAAAGGGCGCGCGGCTGCCTTCCACCCGGCACCTGGCCGAGCGCTGGCAGGTGTCGCGTGCCACCGTCGACCTGGCGTACGACCAGCTGCGCAGCGAAGGCTATCTGGTCAGCACGGCGGGTTCGGGCACGCATGTCGCGGCGAAGGTGCCCGACCAGTTCTTCGATGCCGGTGCGCGCGCAGGCGATTCACCCCGGCCGCAGGCGAAGCCGCCGCGGCGCGGCATCTCCGGCGTCGATGTGGCGCAACTCGTCGCCAGCGTGCCTGACGTGCCGTTCCTGGCCCGGGTGGCCGATCCCTCGCTCTTTCCGCTGGACCGCTGGCGCAAGGAGCTGCAGGTTGGCGCACGCCGCGTGACGGCCGAGCAACTGAGCGACAGCGAACCCCTCGGGCTCCATGCCCTGCGGGTGCAGATCGCGCGCTACCTGGGCGTGGCGCGCGGCATCTCTTGCGACGCGGAGCAGGTCGTCGTGCTGTCCGGCATCCGCCAGGGGCTGGACCTGTGCGCGCGGCTCCTGCTCTCGCCCGAAGACCGGGTCATGGTGGAAGACCCCGGCTATCTGCATGCGGCCCCGATATTCAGCCGGCACGCACGCGAGGTCATTCATGTGCCCATCGATGCGCAGGGTTTTTCAGTGGCACATGCGCGCCGCCGCGCTGGCGTGCGGCTCGCGCACGTCACGCCGGCACACCAGGCGCCCACGGGCATCACGATGCCGGTCTCGCGCCGGCTGGCGTTGCTCTCGTGGGCCGAGGAGGCCGACTGCTGGCTGATCGAAGACGACTACGACAGTGAGTTCAGCTACGACAGCGCACCGCTGCCCGCGCTGAAGAGTCTGGACGCGGCCGATCGCGTCATTCATTGCGGCAGCTTCAACAAGACGATGTTCGCCGCGCTGCGCATCGGTTATGCCGTGCTGCCCGAAAAACTCGTGCCCGAGTTTCGCAAGGCGCGACACGTCACCGGTCGGTCCACCGGCGTGATCGAGCAACTGGCGCTGGCGAACTTTCTCGAGAGCGGTGCGTTTGCCCGGCACGTGCGCCGCTCGCGCCCGGTCTATGCGCAGCGCCGGGACATGGTGTTGCAGGCCTTGAGCGATGCACTGGGCCCGGGGCGGCTGCACGTCAGCGGCGAGCAATCGGGTTTCCACTTCGTGTGGTGGCTGCCGCCGGAAATCGATCTGGCTGCATTCCAGCGCAATGCATCGGCGCGCGGCCTGCGCTTTCAGGCCATTTCAGACTTCTGCAAGCGTGCCGTGCTTCCGCCCGGATTGGTGATCGGTTATGCGGCGCTCGAAGACAAGGCGTTGATCCGCCACGTCGAAGAACTGCGCCAGTTGGTTCCTCGAATCAGCGGATGACCAGGCGGTGCGAGGATGCGTCGGCGCATACCTCTCGCATCGGATGCGTACTCAACGCGGCGGCGATCCGTTGCGCCGTTCGGCGCGTTGCGGGATCACCAGAACGCAGCCGAGGATGAACGCGCCCAGCGCGGCCGATGCCGTGTAGCGGCTCAACGCCAGCCCGCCGCTGCTCAGTGGCTTGTCGAGCAGATCGCCCACGGTCGCACCGAGCGGCCGCGTGAGGATGAATGCGAGCCAGAACAGCACCGTGTGCGAGGCCTTCGTCCACCAGTACGCGGCCACCACCAGCGCGAGCCCCGCGGCAAAGAGGAGCGCGCCGCCTTCGTACCCCAGGCCCAGGCCGCCCGCGCTGTCGGCCATCCAGTCGCCGAGCGCGGTGCCCAGGGTTTGCGAAAACAGGATCGTCGTCCAGTAGAAGATCTCGGCCTTGCGCGAGGAGATGTCCGACACCGAGACCGATCCCATCGTGCGGTGCCACAGGGCCAGCGTGCCCAGCAGCAGGGCCAGCAGGATCGCCGAGCCTCCCAGGTAGCCGATGCCCAGCGAGCGGTCGAGCAGATCGGCCAGCGTCGTTCCCACGGTGGTGGTCGCGATGATGACCGCCCAGAAAAGAAAGGGATGGAACTTGCGCACCGAGATCTGCGCCGCCACTGCCAGCAGGAACAGCGTGGCAAAGATGGCGGTGCCGGCGAGGTAGCCGAGGTTCATCGACATCGTGACCGCGTCGCCACCGGTTTCGCCGAGGGTCGTTGCCGCGATCTTGATGACCCAGAACCAGAAGGTGACTTCGGCGATCTTGCCCACGCCGGTGTGGGTCTGCGCGTGCGCGTGCTCAGTGGTGCTCATCGGCGGCCTTGAGTGCGAGGTAGGTTCCCCGGTCGATTTCGTGCAGCTGCTTCGGGTACTTTTCGGTGGCCGTGTACCACGCGTTTCTTCGCGACAGGGCGTCCTTGCCGCCAAGGTAGGCATCTACCGCGAGAAAGTAGCGCATGGCGTTGCGCTCGACCAGCCCGTGGGTTCCGCCGATGTACTCCGGTTGCCCCTCCGCCTTCTGCCCGACCTCGGTGAAGCCGACCTTCGAGCGGCCGAAGGTGGCGAGGTAGGCCTCCATGGCGGCGCGGGTCAGGAAGTTTTCGTCGTACGCGTACGAGAAGTGCAGAAAGCTGTGCGCCGCGTCGGCGGGCACGGCCTCGAATGCGATCTGGTAGTTGCCGGTGCCCAATGGGCCGGCCTGTGCGCCGAGCCGCACCTCCAGGTGCTGCGGCGACGCATCGATGGTGTGGAAGTCGAAGTCCAGGCGGAAGGCGCTGTCGACGGGCTTGTCATACCTGCGCACCACGCTCAGCGCGATCACGGGGCCGGTGGCGCCTTTCGAGACGGTGCAATCGCGGTTGTTGATGTGCAGCAGCATGGCGTGGCACCAGGCCTCGGGCGTGCTCAGGGCCGAGCTGATCGACGAGACCGGATGGTCGACGATGGCGTACACGTCGCCCTTGAGTCCGTTCGCGGTATCGCTCGCGTTCAGTATCAAGGGACGCTTGAAGACCGACCTGTCGAGCAGGCCGTGCAGCAGGACGAGTTTTCCGCTCAGCTCGTCGGCCCCCGACGCCTGCGCGGCAGAGGCACAGAACGCCATCACGACGGCAAGGGCGATGCCGGCCGCACGGCGCTGGAATGAGTGCAACAAGAACATGTGGCGGCCAGTGTGGAATGCCGCGACTTAAGGAACACTTAATGGCCCGATGCTCTCGCGGCCGCAGCAAATTGCACACGCACTTCGAGCCCGCGCCGGTCGGGGCCTTCATGCAACGACACCGTCGCGCCGTGCCGTTCGGCAATCGACTTGACGATGGCCAGCCCCAGGCCGCTGCCGGCCGGATCGCCTTCGCGCACGTGCGGGCCTTCACCGCGAAAGAAGCGATCGAACGCGCGTGCGCGCTCCGCCTGCGGAATGCCGGGGCCGTTGTCGGTCACGCGCAGAAGGGGCGCGCCGTCGACGAGGGCCGTGGCCACATCGACCTTGCTGCCGG
This sequence comes from Variovorax sp. VaC1, assembly GCF_043658315.1. Classification (NCBI taxonomy): domain Bacteria; kingdom Pseudomonadati; phylum Pseudomonadota; class Betaproteobacteria; order Burkholderiales; family Comamonadaceae; genus Variovorax; species Variovorax sp. VaC1. The sequence continues at coordinate 223,682 of NZ_JBIGLT010000003.1, forward strand.
CGGGCGAGTAGTGCAGCGCATTGCGCACGAGGTTGTTCAGCAGCACCTGCAGTTCATGCGGGTCTGCCAGCACCGAGGCATTGGACGCGGCGGCAGCGCCCAGGTCGATCTGCCTGCGCGAAGCGGCGGCCGCGTGCGCCGACACCGTGTCGCGAACCAGTTGATCGAGGTCCACCGGCTGCAGGCTGTTGTCGTCGCAGCCGGGCTCGGCGCGCGAGAGCGCGAGCAGTTGCTCGACCATGCGCTGCAACCGGTCGATGCCTTCGCGCGCATCTTGGAACGCCGCCACGCGGGCGGGTGCGTCGTGCGTGTGCTCCAGCAGACCGATCTGCAGGCGCAAGGCGGTCACGGGCGAGCGCAGTTCATGCGCCGCATCGGCAACGAACTGCTGCTGCACCGCGAATGCAGCGGCCAGCCGGTCCATCAGGCCGTTGAACGCGCCGACCAGCGGCTGCAATTCGCGCGGCATCTCGGCACCGTCGATCGGCTCCAGCGTGAGCGCATTGCGCTGCGCGATTTGTGTCGTCGCCTCGTGCAGGGGAGAGAGGCCACGGCGCAGCGCCAGCACCAGCAGGCCCGCGATCATCAGCGCCAGAAGGAGCAGGGGAAACAGCAGCTTGGAGGCCGCCTCCACCGCCATTTCCTGCCGGGCCGCGGTGCGCTGTGCGGCGAGCACGACGAAGTCGCCTTCGATCACGGTGCAGGTGCGCCACTCCACGCCGTCGAGGGTTGTGCGGCGGGCGCCCGCGGCCGTGGGAAACGGGAACGCGAAGGCACTGTCGGGCACGGTGACGGGTTGGCCGTCGCGGCGCCATACGCGCGTGATCAGGTCCGATTGATCGGGTGCGCGCGCACGTGGCTGCGTGGCCTGGGAAATCGTCGGAAAAGACTGCCCTTCGGCGTGATAGCGCCCGACCGCCGCGGCGACTTCGCGCAGGTTGTCGTCCAGCACCTCGTTCATTTCGTCGAGCACGAAGACATACGCCACGAGCACCAGCACGATCGAGCCGAACGCCAGGGCGCCGAGCGTCCATTGCAGCAGTCCGCGTCGCAGCGAGCGCAAGATCAGTCCGCGACGCGGTAGCCGACGCCGCGAACATTGACGATGACGGCGGCACCGAGCTTCTTGCGCAGGTAGTGCAGGTGCACCTCGACGGCATTGCTGCCGATCTCTTCGCCCCAGCCGTAGAGCGATTCCTCCAGCTTCTCGCGCGAGAGCACCACGCCGGGCCGCTGCATCAGCGTCTCGAGCAGGGCGAATTCGCGTGCCGACAGCGCCACGGGCTGGCCGCCCTGTGTGACGGTCTTGCGCAGCGGGTCGAGCAGCAGGTCGCCCGCGGCCAGCAGCGAAGAGCCCCTGCCGGCATGCCGTCGCAGCAGGGCGTGCACGCGTGCCACCAGTTCGTCCATGTCGAAGGGCTTGACGAGGTAGTCGTCGGCGCCCGCATTGAGCCCGGCGATGCGGGCCGAGACGGCATCGCGCGCTGTCGCGATCAGCACCGGCAGGTGGTTGCCGCCGCGCCGCATGCTATCGAGCAACGCCATGCCGTCCTTGGTGGGCAGGCCCAGGTCGAGGATGGCCAGGTCGTACACGCCGTTGCGCAGGGCCAGTTCGGCGGCCGGGCCGTCGTGCGTCCAGTCGACGGTAAAGCCCGCGTTGAGCAGGCCCTGGCGAACGGCCTTGCCGATCATGGGATCGTCTTCGACGAGCAGCAGACGCATGGATGGACGGAGCCTTCAGTCGCGGTGCAGGAAGCGGAGCGCGGCGCGCTCGCAGGCATCGTAGCGCTTCAGCAGCGCCACCATCCACTTTCCGAGCCGCTCGCGCAGGCCCCACGCGGCAGCCGCGCCGAGCGCCGCCACCGGCAGCGCCGCGGCCACGTCGAAGGGAAAGTGCACCCCCAGGTAGACGCGGGACCAGCCGACCAGCAGGCCGAGGGTGAGCAGCGGAAACATCAGCCACGACCCGCGCGCGGAAACCAGCGTGGCCAGCGCGACCGCCCATATCAGCGTGACGTGATCGCTGGGCAGGCCCGGGTCGTCGACATGCGCCAGGTACTGGTGGCCCATGTGCAAGGCGAACGGCCGTGGCGAGGGCCATGCCAGGCCCACGAGCTGCGCGAGGCCGAGTGCGATGAATACGGACAGCGCCACATGCAGAAGGTCGAGCCGGGTGCGCTGGCCACCGCGCAGCCAGAGTACGCCGCCGACGAGCGGAAGGGCGACGATCAGCCATTGCGCGACGAAGCGCGCGAACGCGAGCGTCAGCGGCGCCGGTTGCGTGCCTGCGTTGAAGAGTTCGAAAAGGTGTGCGTTGCTCAGGACCATGGGGTCGGGCATCGTCGATGGCCGACCCTTAAGTGCGCCTTAAGCCCTTGCGCGCGTGCCGGCGTTGGCTGACTGCATGGATGACTGCACGGCCGGCGCCACCTTGCCCGCACGCTCCAGCGGCAACCACAGCATGAACCGCGTTCCGGTCGCTCGCGATTCCCATGTCACCGTGCCCTTGATCGCCTGCGCCCGGCGCAACTGGTTCTGCAGGCCGCGGCCCGAGGCGGATGCATTGCCCAGCGCCTTGTCGACATCGAAACCCTGGCCGTTGTCTTCGATGGTCACCTGCACGCCCGATGCCGACAGCGCGGTGCCCACGCGGATCTCGGTGGCGCGCGTGTGGCGCAGGATGTTGGCGATGCTCTCCTGCACGATGCGCAGGATGTGCAGCGCGCTGGACGGGTCGAGCCACGGCAGGTCGGGCAGCTCCTGCACCTCCCATTGCAGCGACACGCCCGTGCCTTCGAGCCGTGGCTCCAGCCGGTAGCGCAAGGTGGCGAGCAGCAGCAGCAGGTCGGCCTCGACGGGCTCCAGCGAATCGAGCGTGAGCTTCAGGTCGTCCAGGCAGCTCTTGAGAATCTGCGAGACCTTGGTGTCGCTCATGCCGCCGCCTTCCACCGAGCGGATGGCGCTGATCAGCGACGAGCCGAGCCCGTCGTGCATGTCCTGCATGAGGCGCTGGCGTTCGTCGCTGATGGTCTGGCGGCGTTCCACCTCGCGCAGTCGGCGGTGGCTGTCTTCGAGTTCGGCTTCGCGCTTCTGCAGGCGCTCGGCCAGGCTGGCATTGAGGTCTTCCACCTCGGCGATGGCATCGACATAGCGCCGGTACATCAGGGCACCGAACACGCTGAACGCCACCGCGCTGGTGTAGGCGCCCAGGTACCAGGATTCGGGGCTGATGAAGTTGTTCTGCAGCAGCCAGTCGGTCACGCCGAGCAGCGTGCATACGCCGATGCCGGCCGCGACCAGCCGGCCTTCGTTGGAACGGCGCCAGGCGCTGATGCCGCCCACCAGGCAAACGGCGGCGCCCATCAGCGCGGCAACGGAGTAGATGAGCGGCGTGACCTGCGGCGTGTTCCGCAGGACGGCGAGGTTGGGCATCGTCAGCACCGCGATGGTGGCCGTGATGCCCACCACGCCATAGGTCAGCCATTTGAGCGGCCGGCCATGCAACTGGCGCAGGAAGAAGTGGACCACCATCACCAGCCAGAACAGCGCGTTGACGGTCAGCCAGGCAAACCAGTCGTTGGCGACCGGCAGGCCCACGTAGAAATGCAGGCCCCGCAGGAAGGACGTGGCGGCGAGGTTGAAGAACAGCAGGTAGCCCATTTCATGCTGCCGCTTGAACCACACGAACAGCGCGAACACGCCCACGGCCATGAAGGCCGCGCCGAGCATCGCGGGCAGCTCCTGCTGGAGCCATTCGCGCAGGCGGTAGCTGCTTCGCAGCGCTTCGGGAGGGCCCAGCCACAGGGAAGACAGCGCCACCTGCGCGCTCTGGGTGTGCTCCAGGCGAAGCAGGATTTCTTTCAGCGGCGTGCCGTCGGCGTTCTTTTCCAGAATTACCCACAGCGGGGTGCGGGTGCTGTTCCACAGCGGGCCCTGTTGCTGCGCGCGGTGCACGAGGTGGCCGTTGGCGTAGACCGCAATGGTGCCGTCCGTCTTGACCCGCACGCCGTACAGCGCCAGGGGGCCCGAAGTGGGCGGCAGGTCGCGCGCGGACAGCCTGATCCACGTGACGCGGGTGGCACCGGTGGAGGCGCCGTCCTTGGCCTGGCGCAGCAGCGCGATGGGCAGCGCCAGCGGCAGTTCCACATGCGCCCAGGTGTCCGGCAGGGCCGTGCTGTCCTGCGTGAGCGGTGGTGCGCTGAAGCCCGATGCATCTTCGACCTGCCAATCGGCCTGCGTCATGTGCAGCAGCGCTTCGGGATGGCGCTCGCCACCGGCTCCGCCGAACAGGGCGCCCATGGCGGCCAGCAGAGCCATGGAAAACACAAGCACCACGATGGCGAGAAAGGGCGCGGGGCGATGGTTCAAGGGGCGTTGGGAAGGGCGCGTTCGGAGTTGACGCACCGCATGTGTAACTTATTTTGTCGCGATGTTACTAATCGGCGAGTATTCCCTGGGTCCTTGCTTCGTAGATCGCTTCTGCCTTGGACGTGACTTTCAGCTTGGTGTAGATGCGCCGCACGAAGGTCCGCACCGTGAAGTGGGACAGCTGCATGAGCTTGGCGATCTCGTGCGCGGTGAAGCCCTTGGTGATGAGGTCGAGCACTTCTTTCTCGCGGGCCGACAGCGGCGCCGAATCGCTGCCCGCAGGCGCTGCCTGTGAACTGGTGGCGGTGCCGCTGCCCGACACGCCTTGCCGGAAACGCTCCAGCACCTGCCGCGCGATGAGCGGGCTGATCGGGCTGCCGCCGCTGGCAAGGCTGCGGATTTCGTCGACGGTCTTGGTGGGGGAGCTGTCTTTCAGCAGGTAGCCGGCGGCGCCGGCCTCGATCGACTGCATCACGTGCATCTCGTCGCCGAAATTGGTGCTGACCATGATGCTGCAGCTGGGCCATTGCTGCGCCGCGGCCCGGATGATGTCGATGCCCGAGCCGTCCGGCAGGCCCAGGTCGACCAGCAGCACATCGGCCGGCGGCCCCTGGAGCATGGCCAGCCCAGCGGCGCGCGTGCTGGCGATGCCTGCCAGGCGCATGTCCGGTGCGTCCCGCACGACCTTGCTCAGCGCATCGCTGAAGCAGGGGTCGTCCTCGACGATGACGACGTGGATGGGGGGCTGGTCCTGTTCGGTGCGCGCGCGTTGCATCGGGGCGCCATTTTGCGACGGATTCAAGAGGGAGGCCGTAGCGCATTCGTTCTACGGACAACCGCTGCTGTCGCTCATAGCATCCGGCCGCAGCCATGGAGCCGACGCCGGCCATGCGCACGACATTGCCGCGCAGCGCCTCGGGCGCCCCCTATTTCCATCTTTAAGTTTCGTTGAGGTCCTGCCTTGAACCACGCCTATCGCCTTGTCTGGAATCATGCGGCCCGTCGCTGCGTTCCCGCGCCTGAAACGGCCAAGGGGCGCGGCAAATCGGCAGGGCGGGGCGCCGTTGTCGTGGCCTTCTGCGCGGCCGTGTGGGGTGCGGGGGCGTGGGCTGCACCCAGCGGCGGCAGCGTCAGCGCGGGCAGCGGGAGCATCACGCAGAACGGCAGCACGACCACCATCGTCCAGGGCAGCCAGAACCTGTCGATCAACTGGGCCCGCTTCGGCATTGCGGCGGGCGAGAGCGTCAATTTCATCCAGCCGGGCAGCAGCGCGATCGCGTTGAACCGCGTCACCGGCACGGAGGCTTCGGCCATCCACGGCAGCCTCAGTGCCAACGGGCAGGTGTGGATACTGAACCCCAATGGCGTGCTGTTCGGCAACGGCGCCAGCGTCAATGTCGGCGGGCTCGTGGCCTCGACGCTGTCGTTGAGCGATGCCGACTTCATGGCCGGCAAGCGCAGCTTCTCGGGTGACGGCACGCAGGGCGCCGTGGTCAACCAGGGCCACCTGACCGGCGGCTACGTGGCGTTGCTGGGCAAGCAGGTGCGCAACGCCGGCACCATCACCACCGCCAACGGTACTGCCGCACTGGCCGCCGGCGACAGGGTGTCGCTGGACTTCAGCGGCAACCGCCTGCTGTCGGTGCAGGTGGACGAAGGCACGCTGAACGCGCTGGCCGAGAACAAGGGGTTGATCCGCGCCGACAACGGCACGGTGATCCTGAGCGCCAGCGCCAAGAATGCGCTGCTGGACACGGTGGTCAACAACGAGGGCGTGATCGAGGCGAAGGGCATCGACAGTAGTGGCGGCACCATCCTGCTGCTGGGTGGCATGAACGGCGGCACGGTCAAGGTGGCGGGCAGTCTCGATGCATCCGCCGCGGGCAGCCGCAACGGCGGCTTTGTCGACACCAGCGGCGCCCATGTGCAGGTGGCCGAAGGCGCAAGTGTCAGCACGCGGTCGGACAGCGGCAAGACCGGCACCTGGCTGATCGATCCGACCGACTTCACCGTCAGCGCGGGCAGCGCCGCCGGCACGACCAGCGGCATCGGCGCCGTCACGCTGGCGAACAACCTCGCCAACAACAGCGTGACGCTGCGCACCAGCAACGGCGCGGGCAGCGACCCGGGCGACATCAACGTGAACGCGGCGGTGAGCTGGAGCGCCAACACGGTGCTCACGCTGGAGGCCTGGCGAAACATCAACATCAATGCGCCCATCACCGCCACCGGCGCCACCGCGGGCCTGGTGCTGAACTTCGGCAACTACGCCAGCACCGGGAGCATCGCGAGCGGCACGGACTACCAGCTGGGCGCGCCGGTCACGCTCAGCGGCGCCAACGCGTCGCTGGTCATCAACGGCAATGGGTACCGGCTGATCCACAGCATGGCCGACCTGCTGGCCATCAACAGCCAGGGCCTGGGCGGGCGCTATGCGCTGGCGCAGGACCTGGACGCGGCCGGGACGACCTATGGCGATGCGCTGGTGGCGTCGGGCGGCAACGCCTTCGGCGGGACCTTCGCGGGGCTGTACCACACCATCTCCAACCTGAAGATCGTTTCGACGAACGGGGCCGTGGGTCTGTTCGGCACCACGGGTGCCGGCTCGATGATCCGAGACATCGGCCTGGCGGGCGGCAGCCTGAGCGCGGGCGGCACCATCGGCGGGCTGGTCGGGCGCAACGGCGGCAGCATCTTCAACGCCTACAACACCGGCACGGTCAGCGGGGCCGCCGATGCGGTGGGCGGACTGGTCGGCGAGAACAGCGGCAGCGGCAGCATCCGCAATGCCTACGCCACGGGCCAGGTGAGCGGCAGCGCGCGGTACGTCGGCGGACTGGTCGGCCGCAGCTACGGCGCGATCGACAGCGCCTATGCCACCGGCGACGTGAGCGGCGACCGCGGCATCGGCGGGCTGGCCGGCGGTGGCGACGGGCACATCGACAACGCCTACGCCACGGGCGCGGTGAGCGGCAACAACTACATCGGTGGGTTGGTCGGCATCACCACCGGCGGCGCCAGCCTCAGCAACGTGCGCGCGGGCGGCCAGGTGACCGGCACCGCCAGCTTCATCGGCGGGCTGGTGGGGCAGAGCGCCGGTGCGATCAGCAACGCCTATGCCACGGGCTTCGTGACAGGCACTGGCAGCAGCGGCAACCACGTGGGCGGGCTGGTAGGCCAGAACTCCGGCAGCGGGTCTGTGCGCAACGCCTATGCCACGGGCGATGTGCGTGCGGCGGGCCATTCGTACGTCGGCGGGCTGGTGGGCTCCAGCCTTGGCACGATCGACAGTGTCTACGCCAAGGGCAACGTCGAGGGCCAGCAACGGGTGGGTGGACTGGTGGGGCAGAACCAGGGGGCCAGCCTCTCCAACGCCTATGCAACGGGCACCGTGACGGGCACTTCCTACGCGATCGGTGGCCTGGTCGGCACGAACACCAGCGGCGGCACCATCACCAGCGCCTTCGCCACCGGCAACGTGAGCGGCCAAGGGGCGAGCGTCGGCGGGTTGGTGGGTGAAAACACGAGCGGCACGATCGACACCGCCTATGCCACGGGCAGCGTGAGCGGCGGGGGCGACGGCACCGGCGGGCTGGTCGGGCAGAACCAGGGCAGTGTCAACAATGCCTACGCCAGCGGCCAGGTCAACGGCCCCTCCGCGACGGGCGGCCTGGTGGGCTGGAACCTGGGGGGAAGCACCAGCAACAGCTACTGGAACACCGAGACCACCGGGCAGGGCGGCAGCGGCGGCGGCGGCACCGGGCTGAGCAGCGCGCAGATGATGCAGGCCAGCAGCTTCGCCGGCTGGAACATGGCAACCACCGGCGGCAGCTCGGCGGTCTGGCGCATCTACCAAGGCAGCACCGCGCCGATGCTGCGCGCGTTCATGACCGGGCTGACGGTGAGCGCCGACAGCGCCACCAAAACCTACGACGGCACCACCGCCTTCGGCAGCGGCAGCGGCTATGCGACCAGCGACCCCGGCGCGAATCGCGGCCTCATCCTCGGCACGGTGGCCTACGGCAACAGCAGCAGCAAGAACGTGGGCAGCTACAGCATCGGCATCGGCGGGCTGTACTCGTCGCAACTGGGCTACGACCTGAGCTTTGCCTCCGGCACGGCCACCATCACCGCCGCCACGCTGACGGTGAACGGCACGACGGCGAGCAACAAGACCTACGACGGCACCACGGCCGCGACCGTCGGCGGCGGCAGCCTGGGCGGGCTGGTCGCCGGCGACAACGTCACGCTGAGCCAGAGCGGCACGTTCAGCGACAAGAACGCGGGCACGGGCAAGTTGGTGAATGTGGCCAACAACCTCTCCGGCAGCGACGCCGGCAACTACATCGTGGTGGCGGGCCTCACGCCCACCACGGCCGACATCCGCGCCGCCACGTTGACGGTGAACGGCACGACGGCCGCCAACAAGACCTACGACGGCACCACCGGTGCCGTGCTCAGCGGCGGCAGCCTCGGTGGCCTGATCGGTGGCGACGTCGTCACGCTGAGCCAGAGCGGCAGCTTCAGTGACAAGAACGCGGGCACGGGCAAGACGGTGACCTACGCCAGCAGCATCGCGGGCGGCGATGCGGGCAACTACGTGCTGGCATCGAGCAGCGGCACGGCCACCGCCAACATCGGCGCGGCGACCTTGACGGTGAACGGCACGACGGCCGCCAACAAGACCTACGACGGCACCACCGGCGCCGTGCTCGGTGGCGGCACGCTGGGCGGCCTGATCGCCGGCGACACCGTCACGCTGAGCCAGAGCGGCAGCTTCAGTGACAAGAACGCCGGCACGGGCAAGACGGTGAGCTACGCCAGCAGCATCGCAGGCAGCGATGCCGGCAACTACGTGCTGGCGTCGAACAGCGGCACGACCACGGCCGACATTGCCCGCGCCGCGTTGAGCGTCAGCGGGACCACGGCCGCCAACAAGACCTATGACGGAACGACCGCTGCCACGCTCAGCGGTGGTACCTTGGGCGGCGTGATTGGCGGCGACATCGTCACGCTCAGCCAGAGCGGTGCCTTCGGCAACAAGAACGCCGGCATCGGCAAGACAGTGACCATTGCCAACAGCCTTGGCGGCAGCGACAGCGGCAACTATTTCGTGGTGGCGGGCAGCACCACCGCGGACATCGGTGCGGCGACCTTGACCGTCAGCGGCACCACTGCAGCCAACAAGACCTACGACGGCACGACAGGCGCTGCGCTGAGCGGCGGCGCGCTGGGTGGCGTGATCGCCGGCGATACCGTGCTGCTCAACCAGAGCGGCAGCTTCAGCGACAAGAACGCGGGCACCGGCAGGACGGTGAACTACGCCAGCAGCCTGTCGGGCGGCGACGCCGGCAACTACGTGCTGGCGTCGAGCAGCGGCACGACCACGGCTGACATTGCCCGCGCCATGCTGTCAGTCAACGGCACCACCGCGGCCAACAAGACCTACGACGGCACGACCGCGGCCACGCTGAACGGCGCCAGCCTCGGCGGGCTCATCGCAGGCGATACCGTCGTGCTCAGCCAGAGCGGCAGTTTCGGTGACAAGAACGCGGGCACGGGCAAGACGGTGAGCTACGCCAGCAGCATCACGGGCAGCGACGCCGGCAACTACCTGCTGGCGTCGAGCAGTGGAACCACCACCGCCGACATTGCGCGCGCCACGTTGTCGGTCAATGGCACTGCGGCGCTCAACAAGACCTACGACGGCACGACGGCCGCGACGTTGAGCGGCGGAGCCTTGGGTGGCGTGGTCGCTGGCGACGCCGTCACGCTGAGCCAGAGCGGCACGTTCGGCGACAGGAACGCCGGCACGGGCAAGACGGTCAACTACGCCAGCAGCATCACGGGCAGCGACGCAGGCAACTATGTGCTGGCGTCGAACAGCGGCACGACCACCGCGGACATTGCGCGCGCCATGCTGTCCGTCAACGGAACGACGGCTGCCGACAAGATCTACGACGGCACGACCGCCGCCACGCTGAGCGGCGGTGCGCTGGGCGGCGTGGTCGCGGGCGACACCGTGGTGCTGAGCCAGAGCGGCAGCTTCGGCGACAAGAACGCAGGCACGAGCAAGACCGTGAGCTACGCCAGCAGCATCACGGGTGGCGATGCCGGCAACTACGTGCTGGCATCGAACAGCGGCACGACCACCGCGAACATCGGCGCGGCGACCTTGACGGTGACCGGCACGACGGCCGCCAACAAGACCTACGACGGCAACACGTCCGTCACGCTCAGCGGTGCAAGCTTGGGTGGCCTGATCGCCGGCGACAGCGTGGTGCTCGGCCAGAGCGGCACGTTCAGCGACAAGAACGCAGGCACGGGCAAGACCGTCAGCTACGCCAGCAGCATTACGGGCGGCGATGCCGGCAACTACGTACTGGCATCGGGCAGCGGCACGACCACGGCCGACATCGCCCGCGCCACGTTGTCCGTCAACGGCACCACCGCCGCCAACAAGACCTACGACGGCACCACGAATGCCACGCTCAACGGTGGCGCGTTGGGTGGCGTGATCGCCGGCGACACCGTCACGCTGAGCCAGAGCGGCAGCTTCGGCGACAAGAACGCCGGCACGGGCAAGGCGGTGAACTACGCCAGCAGCATCGCAGGCAGCGACGCCGGCAACTACGTGCTGGCGTCGGGCAGCGGCACGACCACGGCCGACATTGCGGCAGCCACGCTGATCGTCAGCGGCACGACCGCTGCCAACAAGGTCTACGACGGCACCACGGGCGCCACGCTGAGTGGTGGCGCATTGGGCGGTGTGATCGCAGGCGATACCGTCACGCTCAGCCAGAGCGGCAGCTTCGGCGACAAGAACGCCGGCACCGGCAAGACGGTGAGCTACGCCAGCAGCCTGTCGGGCATGGATGCCGGCAACTACGTGCTCGCGTCGGGCAGCGGAACGACGACGGCCGACATCGCGCGCGCGACCTTGTCCGTCAACGGCACGACCGCGGCCAACAAGACCTACGACGGCACCACCGCCACCACGCTGAGCGGCGGCACGCTGAATGGCCTGATCGCCGGCGACAACGTGGTGCTGAGCCAGAGCGGCGCATTCGGCGACAAGAACGCAGCGATGGGCAAGACCGTCAGGTACGCCAGCAGCATCACCGGCGGTGACGCCGGCAACTACGTGCTGGCATCGAGCAGCGGCACGACCACGGCCGACATCGCGGCGGCCACGCTCACCGTCAGCGGCACGGCTGCCGCCAACAAGACCTACGACGGCACCACCACGGCCACGCTCGACGGCGGCGCGTTGAATGGCCTCATCGCGGGCGACAGCGTGGTGCTGCAGCAGAGCGGTGCGTTCGGCGACAAGAACGCCGGCACCGGCAAGACGGTCCACTACGCCAGCAGCCTGTCGGGCAGCGACGCAGGCAACTATGTGCTGGCATCGAACAGCGGCACGACCACCGCCGACATCGGCCGCGCCGCGTTGACCGTGACGGCCAACGACGACAGCAAGACCGCCGACGGCCGCGCCTACAGTGGCGGCAACGGCGTGCGCTACAGCGGCTTCGTGGCCGGCGAGAACAGCGGCGTGCTGACCGGAAGCCTGGTCTATGGCGGCACCGCGCAGGGCGCGACCGGCGCGGGCAGCTACGGCATCGCCGTCAGCGGGCTCGGCGCGGACAACTACGCCCTGAGCTTCGCGGACGGCACGCTGCTCGTGCGTGCCGCGCCCGTTGTGCCTGTCGTGCCGGCGGTGCCTGTCATGCCGGTCAAAACGACCGATCCGTTGCTGCGCGTCGTCCAGCAGCGCTTGCAGGCCGACCCACCGGGTTCGGTGTTTGAGCCACCGGAGCGCGCCGCGCCGAACAGCCAGACGGCGGTGTTGAACGTGCAGGACTGCGGCCTGCGACTGGCTCCGGGCCAGACCTGCAATTGATGCCCCTTTCGCGAGACACGCCCTGATGCCTTCCATGTTCCGCGCCTGCCGTCTTCCGCAGGCCCTGTTGTCCAGCGCGCTGGCGCTTGCCGCAGCGCAAGCCTTCGCCGCACCGCCCGATGCGGGCCAGATCCTGCAGGAGCCGCGCGGCCCGGTGCCGTTGCCGCCTGCGCCGGCACCCACGCTGTCGGTTGCAGACCCTGTCGCCGGCCGGGTGCCTGAAGGCGGTCCGCGCGTGGCGCTGCTCGCCATCCGTTTCAGCGGCAACACGGCCTTCACCACCGATGCTCTTCAGCGTCTCGTGGCCGACGCCGTGGGCAAGGAGCTGAGCTTTGCCGAACTCACCGGGCTGGCCGAACGCGTCACCCGCCACTACCGGGAAGCCGGCTACCTTGTCGCGCGTGCCTACCTGCCGGCACAGGAGGTCAAGGGCGGCGTGCTCGACATCGCCGTGCTCGAAGGCACGCTGGGCCAGGTCGAACTGCGCAACGCAGCGGGGCTCGAAGCTTCGGCGCTGGCGCCGCTGCAGCGCCTGCCGCTGCAGTCGGCCGTGCAGGAACAGACGTTGCAGCGCAGCCTGCTGGCGCTGGCCGACCTGCCCGGCGTGGCAGTCCAGTCCACCCTGCGGCCGGGCACGGCGGTCGGTGCATCGGACCTGCTGGTCGAGGTGCAGAAGACCCGCTCGTTCCAGGGCAGCGTCGACCTCGACAACTACGGCAGCGTCTACACCGGCCAGTACCGCGTGGGCACCAGCCTGTACTGGAACAACCCGCTCGACCGCGGCGACCAGCTCAGCCTGCGGCTGCAGGCCAGCGACGCGCGGCTGCACTACGAGCGCATCGGCTACCAGTTGCCGCTGGGCGAGTGGGGCACGCGGGTGGGCGTGGCGTACTCGAACATGCACTACCGGCTGGGCAAGAATTTCGAGGCGCTCGACGCGGACGGCAGCGCCCGCATCGCCAGCATCTACCTGCGCCAGCCCTTGCTGCGCAGCCAGACGGCAAACTGGTACGCGCAACTGCAGTTCGACGACAAGACCCTGCGCGACACCGTGGGCCGCACCGCGACCACGACGAAGAGCGATCTGCGCAACGTCGTGCTCGGCCTCAATGGCGACTGGCAGGACGACGTGGGCGGTGGCGCGCGCAACGCGCTGGCGCTGAACCTCACGACGGGGCGGCTCCAGCTCGACGCGGACAGCCTGCTGCAGGACGCGGCGAGTGCAAAGAGCGCGGGCAGCTTCAGCAAGTCCAATTACCAGCTGCAACGCCTGCAGGCACTGACGCCGGGGCTCGCGCTGGCGCTGAACCTGAGCGGTCAGCAGGCGAATCGGAACCTCGCGTCGGCGGAGAAGTTCAGCCTGGGCGGCAGCCAGGGCGTGCGCGCCTATGCGCAGGGCGAAGCGAACGGGGACGAAGGCTGGCTGGCCACGGCGGAACTGCGCTGGCAGGCCGCACCGGGGTGGCAGGTGCTGGCCTTTCATGACTCGGGTTCGGTGAAGACCAACCGCCGCCCCTGGACCCGCGACAGCAATCGCCGTCACCTCGAAGGCGCGGGGATGGGCGTGCTCTGGAGCACGGAGCGGCTGAGCTTTTCGTTCACCGCGGCGTGGCCGATGGGGCGTGATGCGGCCCAGCCCGATATGAACCGCGGGCCGCGCCTGTGGGGTCAACTCGCCGCCATGTTCTGAATCTGCCGCTGGTCGAGCCGCCGGCTGCTGCCCAACTTCCACAGGCGCAGCGCGATGACATATTCGTCATGTTCACGACGGATGACTGTCAGTTGCCTTTCCTAGAGTCGCGTCGCTCCCTATCGACGCCGTTCCGCATACCGTGACTGGCGTGCAAATGGCGGATCGGGGGCCATCGATGCCGTCCCGGTATCGCAGCGCCTCCCGGACTTCAATGAACCTGCTCTCATCGCAACTGCTTCGGTCGTCGGGTGGCCCGCAGCCGTCGGTCTCGCTCAGTGTCGTGGTGCCTGTCTTCAACGAACAGGCGGTGCTCGCCGAGTTCCATCGGCGATTGCGTCGTGTGCTCGAAGGCATCGGCTTGCCGTATGAAGTGGTGTATGTCGATGACGGCAGCGACGACGATACGCCGCGTTTGCTGCAACAGCTGCACGCGAGCCATCCGGAGATCGCATATGCACGCCTGACCCGCAATTTCGGCAAGGAAGCCGCCATGAGCGCCGGCTTGGAACTGGCCAGGGGCAGGGCGGTCGTCGTCATCGATGCCGACCTGCAGGACCCGCCCGAGCTGATTCCCCTCATGGTGGAGGCATGGCAGGACGGCTTCGATGTCGTCAACATGCGCCGCCGCAGCCAGGACGGGGTGTCCTGGCTGCGGCGCGGCATTGCCAGGGCCTTCTATCGTTTCATCGAACGCATCAGCGAGGTGTCGATTCCTCGCGATGTGGGCGACTTCCGCTTGCTGAGCCGCCGTGCAGTGGACGCGTTGAACCGGCTTCCGGAGCGCGGGCGCTTCATGAAGGGCTTGTTCGCGTGGATCGGATTTCCGCAGACGACCCTCGACTTCGACCGCGATGCGCGCGCGGCCGGCACCACCAAATGGCCTTTCCTCAAATTGGTCGGTCTTGCTGTCGAAGGCGTCACTTCGTTTTCGGCCATGCCGCTGAGGCTCGCCACCTGGCTCGGACTGGCCACTGCTGGTGGCGCCTTCGCCTATGCCTTCTACTTTTTCGTCAAGGCCCTGATCGTGGGCGACTCGGTGCACGGGTTTCCTACCCTCATCGTGAGCCTGCTTTTTCTTGGCGGGCTGCAACTGCTCTGCATCGGTGTGCTGGGCGAGTACGTCGCGCGAATCTTCACCGAGGCGAAGCATCGCCCGATCTTTCTCATCGATGTCTTCCTGCCGGCGAAAGCACCGAAGATGGACAGCCACATCGCCAGCAGCCCGTGCTGACCCCGGTCGTCCGTGCCTGGCGCGTCGCACGCCTGTCTCTCGGCGGCGGTGTCGCCGGCCTGCTGGTCGTGCTGGCCTTGCTGCGCCTTGCATCGCTGGGTGCCTATCCGTTGATGGACACGACCGAGGGGCGCTATGGCGAGATCGCGCGCCGGATGGTCGAATCCGGCGACTGGATCACGCCTTGGATCGCGGACGGCGTGCCGTTCTGGGGCAAGCCGCCGCTGTCGTTCTGGCTGTCCGCCGGCAGCATGCGGGTGTTCGGCATCGACGAGTTCGCGGTCCGGCTGCCGTATTTCCTGATGGCCGTGGCGATTGTGCTGCTGGCCTTCGACTGGGCTCGCCGCACCGGCATGCGTCGCGCCATCTACGTGCTGCCTGTTCTTGGAAGCACTGTTCTTTTCTGGGTATCCGCCGGGGCCGTGATGACCGACATGGTGCTGTGCTTGGGCGTGCTGCTGTCGACGCGCAGCTTCTGGCTGGCATTGCACGGATTGTCCGAAGACAGGCGGCGCGAAAGCTGGCTGTTCTTTGTCGGGCTCTGGATCTCTGCCCTGGCAAAGGGGCCGGTGGGGTGGGTGCTGGTGCTTCTGCCGCTCGGGGCCTGGTCCTTGTGGACGGGCAATGTCCGGCTCGCATGGCGCGCGATGCCATGGCTGCGAGGTGGCCTCCTGCTGCTCGCCGCCGTTGCTCCGTGGTATTTGCTGGCCGAGTGGAAGACGCCGGGATTCCTGTCGTATTTCTTCGTCGGCGAGCATTGGAGCCGCTTCGTGGTGGCCGGTTGGCAGGGCGATCGCTACGGTTCGGCGCATGCCTTTCCGCGCGGAACCATCTGGCTCTTCGGCCTGATCGCCAGCTTGCCGTGGAGCATCGTGTTGCCGTGGGTCGTATGGCGGGCGAGAAGGCAGGGGCGGTCCGTTGCGCAACAACATGGGCGCGAGTCGGCGCAGCGTTCCTTTGGCCTCTACTTGTTGATGTGCGGTATGGCGTCGTGCGTCGTCTTCACCGCGGCCGGCAACACCCTCTGGACCTATGTGCTCCCCGGCCTGCCGCCCATGGCACTGTGGGCCGCGCGGTACCTTGGCAGCCTTGATGCGCGGCTCGCGCGGCGGGCATTGTTGGCCGGTACGCTGGCCAGTACCACGCTGCTCGGCGCAGGACTGACGGCACTGACTCTGGGTGGCCGCGCCGACAGCGAGTCGGCGAAAGCGGTGGTGCAACTCCACGCCGCGCAACGGCGTCCCGACGTTCCGTTGGCATTCATGCAGGCGCACATGCTCTCGGCGTCTTTCTATTCGAGCGGGCGTGCGCTGCAGATTCCAGATGTCCGGCAACTGGCCACTGTGCTTGGCGAGCCATCGCCAGCCCCCTTGTTCATTGCGGTGCCGCTTTCCGTTCTGCCGCGCCTGCCGCCGCTTTATATGCATGGCCTGCGGACCGTGGGCGATGCGGGAGCGTATCGCCTGTTCCTGCGAGAGGGCGTATCCGGCGGCTGATGCCGCCGGGCAAAAAAATACCCGCCGAAGCGGGTATCGCGAAGAGCGGGCGAAGGTACCGCAAAGGCGCGGTACCCGTCCGGCTTCATCAGAAGCTGAAGCTGCCCGTCAACGAGGCCGAGCGGCCTGCGCCCACGGTCGCGTAGTGCGATGCGTACGCCTTGTCGAAGTAGTACTTGTTGGTCAGGTTCTGGATGTTCAGTTGCAGGCTGAAGTTCTTGTTGACCACGTAGCTCACCATGGCGTCGTACTTCACGTACGACGGAATCCACTTGGTGTTGTTGACGTTGCCGTACTGCTTGCCCATGTACGTGGCGCCGCCGCCGATCGTCAGGCCCGGCATGATGGTGTAGGTGGTCCACAGCGTCGCGCTGTTCTTCGGCGTGTTCGGGAAGAAGTTGCCGTTGAAAGGCGAGGGCGTGCCCGTTGCCGTGTAGCCGTTGTCGGTGAGCTTGGCGTTCAGGTGCGTGAAGCCGCCGAAGACCTGCCAGTCGCGCGTGATGCTGCCGGCCACGCCGAACTCGATGCCTTGCACGCGCTTCTTGCCGACGTTCTGCGTCGAGCCGTCCGCGGCGGTGGTGCGGGCATTGTTCATGTCCGTGCGGAAGATCGCCGAGGTCAGCACGAGGCGGCGGTCCAGCACTTCCCACTTGGTGCCGATCTCGAAGCTGCGGCTGTCTTGCGGCTTCAGGTTGCGGATGGCGGCGGAAATGCCGTCAGCGCCGTCGCCACCGTCGGTGCCGGGCGGCGTCGACGAGGTGCCGTAGGACACGTAGATGCTGCCGTTGGGCGCCGGCTTGTAGACCGCGCCGACCTGGTAGTTCAGGAACGAGGCCTTGTTAGCCAGTTCGATGCCGGGCACGAGACCACGGGATGCGACATCCACGTTGGTCGATCCGCTGGCGGCGAGGCTCGGTACTGCGGCCGTGATCTTTGTCGTGAAGGGGTTGAAGTAAGCCGGCGTGACTGCATTCGTCCTGTAGTCGTCCCAGCGCAGGCCCAGGTTCAGCGACCACTGCGGGTTGAACTCGATCGTGTCGAAGGCGTAGATCGAGGTGGTTTTGGTCTTGACCTCGGTCACGGCTGGCGAGCGCACGATGCCGCCCATCCACGGGTCGTAAGGCGTCGGGCTGTAGGCCGAGGTGCAGTTGAAGTCGCTGCGGATGCCCGAACCCACGGCGCAGTTCAGCGCGCCGGCGGGTGCGCCGGGGACCGTTGCTCTCGGGTAGCTCTCGAAGCCCGTGCGGGCGTTCTGCAGGAACAGGTAGCTGGCCTTGGTCGTGGCTTCCTTGCCGATCTCCAGGCCCGCCACATAGGTGTGCTTGATGCCGGCGGCTTCGAACTTGCCCGACAGGCTGGTCTGGTTGACCAGCGATTCGGAGTCCGACACGCGGCTGTTGGGCCGGCGCCAGACCGTGCCGTTCAGCAGGAAGTTGCCACGGCTGTCGTCGGGCTGCGTCCAGATGTAGTCGTTGCCCGACTTGCTGGAGCGCGTGACGTTGCGCAGCACCAGGCCGCCGCCGAAGTCGTGCTTCACGTCGACCGTGCCGGCATCGACCTTGGTGCGCTGGTAGTCGCGGTTGACCACGCCGTAGTAGGTGCCGCGCGGCACCACGATCGGCTGGCCGTCGCCGTTGCGCAGTTGGTTGACGCCGGAGGTGAACGGGTTGTTGTACGGAATGCCCGAATCGGGCAGGTCGTTGGTCTCGTAGTGGTAGTAGCTCAGCGTGACCTGGGTCGGCGTGCCGAGGCCGAAGGTGACGCTCGGCGCCACGCCCCAGCGCTTGACGTTGACCGGGCCGCGGCCGGCGACGTCCGACTTGAAGTTCATCACGTTCAGGCGGGCGGCGATCGTGTCGGACAGCTTGCGGTTGATGTCCAGCGTCTCGCGCTGGTACGAGTCGGTGCCCAGGCCGATGCTGCCGCTGAAGAAGTTTTCAGCTTGCGGCGTCTTGCTGATGATGTTGACCGAGCCGCCGGCCGAGCCACGGCCGCCGAACGCGGAGCTGGGGCCCTTGACGACCTCGACCGACTCCACGTTGAAGATTTCGCGCGTCTGCGCGGCGCCGTCGCGCACGCCGTCCACGTAGGTGTCGCTTTGCGAGTCGAAGCCGCGGATGAAGGGGCGGTCGCCGACGGGGTTGCCGCCTTCGCCTGCACCGAAGGTGATGCCGGGCGTGGTGCGCAGCGCGTCGACCAGCGTGGTCGCGCCGGTCTGGCGGATGACTTCCTGGGGAATGACCGTGACCGACTTGGGCGTGTCCAGCAGCGGGGCGGTGAATTTCGGGGAGGCGGACTTTTCGACCTTGTAGTCGGTCGTGGCTTCGACGCGGACTTCGTTCAGCGTGCTTTGCGCCTGGGCCGACATGGAGGCGCCGAGCGCAACCAAGGTGGCAGTGGTGGCCGCGCGGCCAGGAATGTAACGCGCAGGCGAATGCTTGCGGCTCTTGATGTACGCCATGAATGCTCCAGAAGACAGGATGAGGTCGTGAACCTCTTGAATGGCTGTCCGGCGCGGAGCTCGGAGTGGCTAGAGGCGTGGCCGTGGGGCCAGACGACACGGAATGATAATGACTAGCATCTGACTTGCTCTCTGATTTTTGAGAACTTTACAATTCA
Organism: Variovorax sp. VaC1; assembly: GCF_043658315.1. NCBI lineage: Bacteria > Pseudomonadati > Pseudomonadota > Betaproteobacteria > Burkholderiales > Comamonadaceae > Variovorax > Variovorax sp. VaC1. The sequence goes on from NZ_JBIGLT010000003.1 coordinate 242,992, forward strand.
GACGCAAAAAAACTGGAACCAAACATCCAAATTAAGACAGCAAGCGCTACTTGTTTGCCATTGCCGCAGGGATGCGAACCTTCTTTTGCGATTGACAACATCCTGGCCGCACGCGCATCGTCGGCGCCCGAACTACCTGCAAAGCGAGGGCCTCCATGACACACAACGATGTGCGCCGTTCGAGAACCCGGGCCAGCGCCCCGCGCCTTCCCTACGACGGCATCGCGCTGTTCGCCGTGCTGGTTTCGCTCGGTTCCTGGCTGTTCTTCTGGTTCGGGGACTGAGCCGGCAGTGACTGACGCGCCACGGTGACGAGCCGGTTGCCGGCCCGGTTCAACCCGGCGATGGCTGCGACAGCACCCAATGCGCCAGGGCCTGCGCGTCGGCAGGCGAGACCTGCGTTTGCCGCGGCATGATGACCCGCCCCCACGTGCCGACACTGCCATCGCGGATCTTGTCGGCGAGCCGTGCGGGCGCTTCGGCGTCTTTCCGGTAACGCTGCGCGATCTGCGCAAAGCCCGGCCCCACCTGCTTGTGGACCAGGCCGTGGCAGGCCATGCAGCCGTTCTTTCTGGCCAGTGCCTCGGGTGCAACCTGGGCCGTGGCCGAGAGCGAGAACGCAGCGAGCATTGCCGCGATTGCGATGAAGTGCCCCTGAAAGCGTGGGAACTGCGCCGCCATCACGCAACCCCCGTCTTTTCGTTTTGCCCGATCTTCCTGAGGAGCCATGCGAAGCCGAGGAACACGGCACCGATGACACCCGCGATGGCCGCGCCGCCCCACAGTTCGAACAGGTCATTGAGCAGTGCATTGTTCGGGTTCGATGGCTGATAGAACACATCGACCTTCTCGCCGATCTCGTAGCCCGGCGAGCCGCTGCTGCTCGAAGTCGTGAAATCGACGATCGCGCCCGACGGCAGCCGGAACTGAACGACCGGCCGCCACGTGCCGTCGGTGTTGTTCTTGTTGGTGCTGCGCACGTGCTGTAGATCGGTCACCTGGCCCTGCACCGGCTGGGCCGATGCAATGAAGGCCACCCGCTGGTAGAGCAGCACGGCGCACAGCGCGAGCAGCGCAATGCCGATGAGTCCGAAAAGGAATTTGGCGAGGGTCTCGAACTTCATGCGGCAGGCTTCGGCACTTTCTTTTCTTGTCCGAGGCCGCAGGGCGCGGCCGGCCGCCGCATCGTCGCATGGCTTTGCTGGAGGGCCTGAAACAGCCTCCGTTCGCGCCAACGCGGGCCGTCGTGCATTCGCGACAAGGCGATTCAAGAGTAACTATATGTATGGTTAAATCCCCGCAACTATCGCGAAGAAGACGAGGGAATTCCATGAAGCTGATGCTGAGCGTTGCGTTCGCCGCCATGGCGCTGGTGGGCTGTGCAAGCACGCAGCCACCGACCGAACCCGGCACGGGCTCCGGCAAGTCCTACGTGCCCATGGTCGCGATGCAAGGCGTCGACAAGGTCCGCTACGACAACGACGTGGCCGAATGCCGGGTCGCGGCGAACCGCATCGAGGCTCGCAGTGACACCAACGATGGCGGCTGGGCTGCATTGGGCCTCGGCCTCGTGACCTGGTACAGCCGTGGCCTGGCCACGGGTGCCGCGGTGGCCGGCATCGGCGCTTCGATTGCCGACTGGGTCGGCCGCCCGCCGGACAGCGTGATCGCCGAGCACCAGCAGATCGCGATCGTGCATTGCATGGCCAAGCGCGGCTACCGCAACCTCGACCCGAACGTGCGGGACACCTTCTACGCGCACAACAACTTCGACCCCGCCGCCGTCACGGCCAAGCCGCGCCGCACCGGCGTCGACACGTACAACGTCGAGACCCTGGCCAAGGCCGGCCGCTGCAACCTGCAGCCGCGCGCCGAGCTCACGGCCAAGGGGCCGGGCTTCGAAAACTACAACGTGCCTTGCGACAACGGCGGCACCTGGGCCGTGCGCTGCGAATTCGGCAAGTGCCGCGTGCTGGCGCAGGCGGTAATTCGCCGCTCGTGAACTGAGTGAATCAGCGACGCCGCGTCTTCACGCACTTCGCGTCGCTTTCACCGGGCCGGGTCACCCGCGCCGGGCTCACTTGACGATCATTCCCTTCAGCGCCGGGTCTGGCGGCGGCGCCTTGAGCTTCATCTGCCGCAGAGTCTTCACGAGCAACTGCGCAACCATCACATTGCGATGCCGCTTGCTGTTGGCGGGCACCACGTGCCAGGGTGCGTGGTCGGTCGACGTCGCGCCGAGCGCGTTCTGGTACGCCTGCTGGTAGGCGCTCCACTTGGTGCGCACCTCCAGGTCGTCCATGCTGAACTTCCATTGCTTGCCCGGCGTGTCGATGCGGGCCTGCAGGCGTTCGCGCTGCTCGTCCTTGTCGATGTGCAGCATGCACTTGACGATCACCGTGCCGGTCTCGGTCAGCAGCCGCTCGAAGTCGTTGATCTGCGCATAGCGGCGCTTGGCCTCGGCCTTGTCGATCCAGCCTTCGACCACGGGCACCAGCACGTCTTCGTAGTGGCTGCGGTTCCACACCATGATCTCGCCGGTGCGCGGCACCGCGGCATGGCAGCGCCAGAGGTAGTCGTGCGCGCGCTCCAGGTCGTTGGGTGCCTTGAAGGCCGTCACGCGCACGCCCAGCGGCGAAGTCCGCGAGAACACCCAGCGCACCGTGCCGTCCTTGCCGCTGGTGTCCATGCCCTGCAGCACCAGCAGCAGCTTGCGCCGGCCTTCGGCGTGCAGCAGGTCCTGCAGTTCATCGAGTTCGACGGCCAGTGCGTCGACCTCCGCACGCTGCGATGCCTCGTCGCCCTGGCAGAAAGGCGTGTCGTCAGGATCGATGTGCGAGAGCTTGAACTTGCTGCCGACGCGGTACTTCTTGAAGCTGGCCATGTCCCGGATCTCCGTGAGAAAGGAAAGCCGACAGCGTACGCGAATCAGCGATCGGCTTCGTCAGGGTCGAGCGATGCGCTCCAGCGGTTGTCCCATTCGGCATGGCGCACCGCGCCATCGAGGTCGCGCCGGTCGCGCTTGGTCGGGCGGCCTTGTTCGATGGCCAGCGCCGGTTCGCTGCCCATGCGGCGCTGCTCGCGAATGGCGGCCTGCGCCGCGATGCTCTCGGCGGTTTCTTCATAGAGCAGTTGGGCGACGGGTGCCGGCCCGCGCTGGGCGCTGATGCCGCGCACCGTCACGGTCCGCGTCTGCACGCCCTGGCGCATCGTCACCGTGTCGCCGGCCTTGACCTCGCGCGAGGCCTTGGCGATGTCGCCGTTCACCTGCACGCGGTTCTTGCCGATCTCCTCCGCGGCCAGCGAGCGCGTCTTGAAGAAGCGGGCGGCCCAGAGCCATTTGTCGATGCGCAGACGTTCCAGAGGTTCCATAGATCAGGAATTGTGCCGCCAGAGCGGCAGGTGCACCACGGCATCGAGCCCGATGACCCGCGCGGCGTTGTCCGGCGCCGTGCGGTTGTCCAGGCTGATGCGTCCGTTCAGCGCCAGGACGATCTCGCGGCAGATCGCCAGCCCCAGGCCCGAACCGCTCGACGTGCTGCCGGCCGAGAAGGGCGCGAACAGCCGCTGGCGCAGCTCGGGCGAGATGCCGGGGCCGCCGTCGCGCACGGTGAGCACCGCGTCGTCGCCCACGGGGCGCACCGAGATCGACAGCGCCGCGCCCGTGGGGCTGAGCTTGATCGCGTTGTGCAGCAGGTTGCGCGTGAGTTCCTGCAGCATCCACTGGTGCGCGCGCACTGTCACCGGCTCGTCGATCGCCAGCTCGAAATCGAGCGCCTTGTCGGCCACCAGCGGCGACAGGTCGAGCGCGATGTGGCGCACCACCTCGCCCAGGTCGAGCGCCACCGACTCCGGCTGCTGGCGCAACTGCTCGACCTTGGCGAGCGACAGCATCTGGTTGGCGAGCATGGTGGCGCGCTCGACCGTCTGGCTGATCTCGCGGAATGCCTGCTCGGGCGCGACGTCGCCGCGCCGCGCCGACTGCACCTGCGCCTTGAGCACCGCCAGCGGCGTGCGCAACTGGTGGGCGCTGTCGCGCACAAAGCGCTTCTGGTGATCGAGCAGCCGCTGCAGCCGCCCCATGACCTCGGTGGTGGCGTCGATCAGCGGGCGCAACTCGCGCGGCGCATCGGGCGCGTCGATGGGCGAAAGATCGTCGGCCGCGCGCTTGCCGATGGCTTCGCCCAGCTCGCGCACCGGCCGGGTGGCGCGCTGCACCACGAACACCGTCACCAGCGCGATCACGCCCATCAGCAGCAGTTGCCGCCACAGCGTGTCGACCAGCAGCTTGCGCGCCAGCGTTTCGCGGATCTCCAGCGTCTCGGCCACCTGCACCACGGCCATGCCGCGCCCGCGCGCGCTGGACACGGGCTGCAGCAGCACCGCCACCCGCACCGGCTGGTTGCGGAACTGCGCGTCGTAGAAATCGACCAGCGCCGCGTAGGCGCTGCGGTCCGGGATGCGGCCGCGCCAGAACGGCAGCTCGGCAAAGCCCGAGATCATTTCGCCGTCGAGCGCCGAGACCCGGTAGAACAGGCGGCTGCGGTTGTCGGCCTCGAAGGCTTCGAGCGCGGAGTAGGGCACGATCGCGCGCAGGTGCGCCAGCTCGTCGTAGCCCTCCACGTCGAGCTGCTCGCCGATGGTCTTGGCCGAGGCGAGCAGCGTGCGGTCGTAGGCCGTGGTGGCCGCCGCCAAACTTTGGCGGTACAGGCTCACGCTGTTGATCACGATGAACACCGCAATCGGCGCGAGGATGCCCAGCAGCAGCCGCGCGCGAAGCGACAGGATGCGGGTCATGCTTCCGGTCGCACCAGGTAGCCGAGCCCGCGCATCGTCATCAGCACGGCCCCGGTGCCCGCGAGCTTCTTGCGCAGGCGATACACCACCACCTCGATGGCCTCGTACTGCACCTCGGTCTCGCCCGGAAACACCAGCTCGAACAGGCGTTCCTTGGTGACCGCATGGCCCGGTTTCATCATCAGCGCCTTCAGCAGCGCCAGCTCGCGCGGCGTGAGTTCGAGCAGCTCGGCGCGGTTGTAGATGGCGCCGTTGTCGGGCTCGAAGCGCAGCCCGCCGATCTCCTGCGGGTTGAGCCCGGCGTCCGGCCCGATCGCGCTGTGGCTGCGGCGGCGCAGCGCGCGGATGCGGGCTTCGAGTTCGTCCAGGTCGAAGGGCTTGGGCAGGTAGTCGTCGGCGCCGGCATTCAGGCCGACGATGCGGTCGCCCACCGTGCCGCGCGCGGTCAGCAGCAGCACCGGCGTGCGCAGCCCTTCCGAGCGGGCCTGGGCCAGCACCTGCAGGCCGTCGAGGTTGGGCAGGCTCAGGTCGAGCGCCACCACGTCGGGCTCGATGGCGCGCCACTGGGCGACCGCCTCGGCCCCGTCACCGCAGACGCGCACGTCGATCCGCCGGCGCCCCAGCGTGCGCTGCAGGGTGATTTGCATCGAGGGGTCGTCTTCGACCAGCAGCAGCTTCATACGGTGGCGGCAGGGGTGTGTACTTTGGTGTTTTCCCCAGTCTGGCGGACAGCCAACTGACAGCGGGGCGGCGCATGATAGCGCTCAGGTTCAAGTCAGGTTCCTTTCAAGTTCCTTCCAGTTTCAGGAGACAACAATGCGTCGCGACACCTTTTTGAAGTCATTGGCCGCACTGGCCGCCGCCGGGGCGCTGCCGCTGTCGGCCCGGGCCGCCGCCAACGTCAAGATGATGATTCCCGCCAACCCGGGCGGCGGCTGGGACACCACCGGCCGCGCGCTGGGCAAGGCGCTGAACGACGCCAAGGTGGCCGACACCGTCACTTATGACAACAAGGGCGGCGCCGCCGGCGCGCTGGGCCTGGCCCAGTTCGTGAACGGTTCCAAGGGCGACGCCAACGCGCTCATGGTGATGGGCTCGGTCATGCTGGGCGGCATCATCACCGGCAAGCCGCCGGTCAAGCTCGAGCAGGCCACGCCCATCGCGCGCCTGACCACCGAATACAACGTGTTCGTGCTGCCATCCAACTCGCCTTTCAAGACCATGAAGGACGTGATCGACCAGCTCAAGAAAGATCCGGGCAGCGTCAAGTGGGGCGGCGGTTCGCGCGGTGCCACCGAGCACATCGCCGCGGCCATGATCGCGCAGAAGGTCGGCGCCGATCCGTCCAAGATCAACTACGTGGCCTTCCGTGGCGGCGGTGAAGCCACGGCCGCCATCCTGGGTGGCAACGTCACCATCGGCGGCAGCGGCTACAGCGAATTCGCCGAATACATCGCCGCCGGCAAGATGAAGGCCATTGCCGTCACCTCCGGCCAGCGCCTGCCGGGCATCAACGTGCCGACCCTGAAAGAGCAGGGCATCGACGTCGAGATCGGCAACTGGCGCGGCGTGTACGGTGCGCCCGGCATCTCGGCCGAGCAGCGCAAGGCGCTGACCGACATGGTGCTGGCCGCCATGAAGAGCGCGTCGTGGGCCGAGTCGCTCAAGAAGAACGACTGGACGCCGGCCGTGCTGTCGGGCGACGCCTTCGCCAAGTTCGTCGACGACGACTTCGCCAGCCTGCGCGCCATCATGACCAAGTCCGGCATGGTTTGAATTGGGCTCGCCCCCAGGCTGCGCGCACTTCGTGTCGCTTCGCCAACCCCCTACCGGGGGCAACACCTGAGGCCCGGCAAAGCCGGTTCCTCGGTGTTTCCCGAGGGGGATCACCTTCCCCTGACTCCGGGAGCAAAAAATGACAACTCCAGATTCCTCGGCCTTGCCGCAACCCGCGGTCACGTGGCCGCAAACCCTGGTCGGCGCCGGCGTGCTGCTGACCGGCCTGGCGCTGGCCTTCGGCGCCATCGGCATTTCTTCCGAGGCCGGCTACGGCGGCGTCGGTCCCAACTTCCTGCCCTGGCTGGTGTCGGGCGTGCTCATGCTCTGCGGCGCATGGATCCTGTGGGAAGCGCGCACCGGCGGCTTTCGCGAGCTCGATGCGCCTTCGGGCGCCGCGCATGCCTACTGGCCCGGCTTCATCTGGGTCTCGGCGGGGCTGCTGCTCAATGCCGCGCTCATCACCACCCTGGGCTTCATCCTCAGCTGCACGCTGTGCTATGTGCTCGCGGTGCAGGGGCTGCGCCGCGCCAGCGGGCAGACGGGCGCGAACGCGCCGCGCACCTGGCTGACCGACTTCATCGCCGGCGCGCTGATCTCCGCGCCCGTGTTCTGGACATTCACGCAATTCCTGGCGATCAACCTGCCGGGCCTGACTTCCTCCGGCTGGTTCTGACATGGACATCTTCAACGCACTCATGGCGGGCTTCGCCACGGCGATCACCCCGATCAATCTGCTCTGGTGCCTCGTGGGCTGTGCCCTGGGCACCGCCGTCGGGGTGTTGCCCGGCATCGGCCCGGCGGTGGCCGTGGCGATGCTGCTGCCCATCACCGGCAAGGTCGACATCACGGCCTCGATGATCTTCTTCTCGGGCATCTACTACGGCGCCATGTACGGCGGCTCGACCACCTCGATCCTGCTGAACACGCCCGGCGAAACCGCCAGCATGGTGACCGCGATGGAGGGCAACAAGATGGCCAAGAGCGGAAGGGCGGGCGCAGCGCTTGCCACGTCCGCCATCGGCTCCTTCGTGGCCGGCACCATCGCCACCGTCATCGTCACGCTGTTCGCGCCGTTCGTGGCCGAGTTCGCGGTCAAGCTCGGCCCGCCTGAATATTTCCTCTTGATGCTGCTGGCCTTCACCACGGTGAGCGCGGTGCTCGGCAAGAGCACGCTGCGCGGCATGACGGCGCTGTTCGTCGGCCTGGCGGCCGGTTGCGTCGGCCTCGACCAGATCTCGGGCCAGGGCCGCTACACGGGCGGCGTGCCCGAGCTGCTCGACGGCATCGAGATCGTGCTGGTCGCGGTCGGCTTGTTTGCCGTGGCCGAAGTGCTCTACGCCGTGCTCTACGAGGGCCGGGTGGTCGAGGGCCAGAACAAGCTGAGCCGCGTGCACATGACCAAGCGCGACTGGAAGCGCTCGATTCCCGCATGGCTGCGCGGCACCGCCATCGGCACGCCGTTCGGCTGCATCCCGGCCGGCGGCACCGAGATCCCGACCTTCCTGAGCTATGCGATGGAAAAGAAGCTCGTGAAAGACCCCGAGGACAAGGCCGAGTTCGGCACCAAGGGCGCCATCGAAGGCGTGGCCGGCCCCGAGGCCGCCAACAACGCCACGGTGACGGCCGCGCTGATTCCGCTGCTCACGCTGGGCATTCCGACGTCGAACACCACGGCCATCCTGCTGGGCGCGTTCCAGAACTACGGCATCCAGCCGGGCCCGCAACTGTTCACCACCTCGGCCGCGCTGGTGTGGGCGCTGATCGCCTCGCTCTACATCGGCAACGTCATGCTGCTGGTGCTGAACCTGCCGATGGTCGGCCTGTGGGTCAAGCTGCTGAAGATTCCGAAGCCGCAGCTGTACGCCGGCATCCTGATCTTCGCGACGGTGGGTGCCTACGGCATGCGCCAGAGCGCGTTCGACCTGTTCCTGCTGTATGCCATCGGCCTGCTGGGCGTGGTGATGCGGCGCTTCGACTTCCCGACCGCGCCCGTGGTGGTCGGCATGATCCTCGGCCCGCTGGCCGAAGCGCAACTGCGCAACGCCATGTCGATCGGCGAAGGCAGCGCGGCGGTGTTCTTCCAGCGGCCGATGTCGATCACGCTGGTCGTCATCGTGGTGGCTGTGCTGGTGCTGCCCCGCGTGGCCAAGCGCATGAGCGAACGCAAGGTGGCGAGGCTCGCGGCTTCCACCTGACGACGGCAGCTTCCGGAACGAAGGGCGCGACGCGGAAAGGCATCGCGCCCTTTTTGCTTTTTCGACGCCAGAGTTTTTCGGGCCAATGGATGGATCGAATCGGTGTGTTCACCGGCTGTCGCCTGGATGCGGAGAGGGCTGCATCGGCATCGCTTGCCCCAGGAACCGCACGGGGCGCCCCGCCGGCGCGGCGGACAACTCGCCATCGCGCATCACGACCCTGCCGCGCACGACGGTGGCCATCGGCCAGCCGGTCACCCGCAGCCCGTCGTACGGCGTCCAGCCCACCACGCTGGCGATCCACCGGTTCGTGATTTCCCGGCGCGCCGCGAGGTCGACCAGCGTGAGGTCCGCGTCGAAGCCCACCGCGATGCGTCCTTTTCCCTCGATGCCGAAGACGCGGGCCGGCCCCGCGCTGGTCAGGTCCGCCAGCCGCTGCAAGCTCAGGCGGCCGTGGTGCACGTGATCGAGCATCACCGGCAGCAGTGTCTGCACACCCGTCATGCCGCTGGGCGAGCGCGGATAGGGCAGTGCTTTTTCCTCGCGCGTGTGGGATGCGTGATCGCTGCCGAGCACGTCGACCACGCCATTGCGGACCGCTTGCCAGAGCGCCTCCTGGTGGCGTGCGCGGCGGATCGGCGGATTCATCTGCGCCAACGTGCCCAGGCGTTCATAGCACTCGGGCGCGCTCAGCGTCAGATGGTGCGGCAGCACCTCGACGGTCACGCGCGCCTTGTGCTGCGCGAGAAACTCGATCTCTTCGGCCGACGAGATGTGCAGCAGATGAAGGCGTCGGCCGCTTTCCCGCGCCAGCGCCACGATGCGCCGGGTGGCGCGCAGCGCGCTTTCGATATCGCGCCAGACCGGGTGGTTGCGCACATGGCCCAGGGTCTCGGCGATGCTCCTGCGCTCGCGAAGGCGCGCCTCGTCCTCGGCATGCACCGCCATGCGCCGGTGGCCGTGGCGCAGGATGCGGCGCAGCACCGCGTCTTCATCGGCCAGCAGGTCGCCGAACGAGCTGCCCATGAAGACCTTGACGCCGGCGCAGCCCGGCAGCATTTCGAGCGACGCCAACTGCTCGGCGTTGACGCCGGAACCGCCGATGTAGAAGGCGTGGTCGCACCAGGCTTGCGCCTGTGCAATGGCGAGCTTGGCGTTCAGGTCGGCTTCGTGCAGCGTCAGCGGATGCGTGTTCGGCATCTCGAACACGGCGGTGACGCCACCGAGCACGGCGCCGCGCGTGCCCGCTTCGATGGTTTCCTTGTGCGTGAGGCCCGGCTCGCGGAAATGGACCTGGCTGTCGATCACGCCCGGAAGCACGTGCAGGCCCCGTGCATCGAGCGTTTCATCGGCGCTCCAGCCGGTGGCGTCGAGCGCCGCGATGCGGCCGTCCACGCAGGCGATGTCGGTCGTCTCCGCGCCGTTGGGCGTGAGGACCGTGCCGCCACGAACCAGCAATTCGGCGTGACGCGTGCGCAGGCGCAGGCGTTGCTGCGCATCGAGGGGCATGGCGCGGCGTTCTTCTCCCGCGCCGCAGAAGCGTTCGCGCTCAGAACTCATTCTGGATTCGCTTGTAGCCCTCGACCAGGCGGTTGTTGGTGCGCGCCACGTCCTCCGAGAACTCGGAAGCCCTCGCGGTGACCTTGGGGATGGTTGAAAGATCGGTCTTCGCGCCGATGCGCTCGGTCGACGGGACGTAGAAATCCGGCGGCAGATGGCAGTCGTCGAGCACCGCGTTGTGCCGCACCACGCAGCCGCGCGCGACGGTGCAGTTGAAGAGCACGCTGTTGAATCCGATGAAGACGCCGTCGCCCACGGTGCAGGGGCCATGCACGATGGCGCGGTGCGCGATCGAGGTCCGCTCGCCGATGGTCACGGCGGCGCCGGACTTGGAGTGGATGACCACGCCGTCCTGGATGTTCGAATGCGCGCCGATCACGATCGGGTCCATGTGGCCGTCCTCGTCGACCTCGTCGGCGCGGATCACCGCGTATGGGCCGATGAAGACGTTCTCGTGGACCACCACGCGGCCGCACAGGATGGCGGTGGGGTCGACAAAGGCGCTCGCATGGACCTGGGGCAGGTCGCCTCGTGGGTTGCGGCGGATCATGCAGACACCTCCCCGGCGGATGCGTTGGAAACCCGCGCGAAGGCATCGTGCGGATGCAGGCTCTCCAGGTGGCGCACGTCGATGCGCGTGACCGCGAAAGACCCGGCGAGCGCCGCCTGCAGCCTGCGCGCCGCGTCCTCGACGTACATGAGGTTCTGGCCGTTCAGCCGAGCGAAGGCCTGTTCGTCGGCACGTTTCACGGCCGCTTGTGCCGGCGTGCCGAGCGCGGCTTCCGCAAGGTCGATGAACCGCAGCAGGCCCAGGTCGGGCGCATCGTGCGGCAGGCGGACCCGGATGTCGGCAATGCTTCGCTGGCTGTGCGGCGTTGCCAGGGTCGCGTTGTCTTGCAGCCAGGTCAGGGCATCCGCTGTCGCCACGGTCTTGTGCGTGGCGAACTGTGCATCGAAAGCCTCCGCGATCAGTTGCCGGGACAGCGCGGCCGAGCAGGGGCAGGTGGAGGCGTAGGTGACGCGGACCTGCGCGTCGAGCGTGAAGCTTCCGTTACGCCAGAGGGCCTCCAGCCGCACCGGATAGGCGTTCCAGCCGTGAAGCCCCGGCGTGACGAGCGCGGGGCGCTTGCACAGGAGCTCGAACGACAGCACGAGGCGCGCACGTGCCGAGCCGCAGTCGGCGTGGCTCTCGACCATCGCCCGCAGCAGTTTTTGGAGCGAGGGCGCGCCCAGCTTCTGGCTTTCGGCGCTGTCGCACAGCAGGCGGTACAGGCGCGACATGTGGATGCCTTTGACCTGTGGGTCAGGCAGGTCGACTTCGACGTCGGCGCGCGCATGGACCGGGTGGCGCACGCCGGGATCGTCGGGCCAGACTGGCAGTTCGATACCCCGCATGCCGACTCCATCGAGCGGCAGGGGCATGGGGGAGGCTTCGGTCAGGGCAATGTCGGGTAGTCGCGCGGTCATGATGAGGTGTCGTCAATTAATGCAATTATGTTGCATTAATCGACGGCGGCGCAACGAAGCTCCTTTACCCGGATTCGCGCTGCTCGAGTGCGAGCGCGAGTCCCCTCATCAGTGCTGAGGCGTTTCGACCAGGTCGTCGTCGATGTGTGGATCGGCCGGCTGCCCGCGCAGCTTGCGCACGGTGCGCCGCAGCCAGTGCTCGATGTCGTCCACGTAGGTGAACACGGCCGGCACCACCAGCAGGCTCAGCACCGTCGAGGTGATCAGCCCGCCGATCACTGCCATGGCCATCGGCGAGCGGAAGCTCGAATCGGCGGAGCCGAAGCCCACGGCGATCGGCAGCATGCCGGCGCCCATGGCGAGCGTGGTCATGATGATCGGCCGCGCCCGTTTGTGGCAGGCGTCGCGCAGCGCGTCCCAGCGGTTCATGCCGTGGTCGCGGCGCGCCACGATGGCGTACTCCACCAGCAAGATCGAGTTCTTCGTCGCGATGCCCATCAGCATGATCAGGCCGATCAGCGAGGGCATCGACAGCGCCTTCTGCCCGATCAGCAGGCCCACGAAGGCTCCGCCCAGCGCGAGCGGCAGCGCGCACAGGATGGTCACCGGGTGCAGGAAGTCCTTGAACAGAAGCACCAGCACGATGTAGATGCACAGCACGCCGGTCAGCATCGCCAGGCCGAAGCTGTTGAACAGTTCGGTCATCACTTCGGCGTCGCCCACTTCGGCCACGCGCACGCCGGGCGGCAGCTTCTGGATCGAGGGCAGCGCCGCCACCGCGGTCTTGGCGTCGCCCAGGCCCACGCCCGACAGTTCGATCTCGAAGTTGACGTTGCGCGAGCGGTCGTAGCGGTCGATCACCGCCGGGCCGCCTTCCATGGTGAGCGAAGCCACCTGGCTCAGCATCACCGGGCCGCGCGCGCCGGGCACCGAGAGCCGGCCGAGCAGGTCGAGGTCTTGCCGCGCCGAGTCTTGCAGCTTGACCACGATGGGCACCTGCCGCTGCGCGAGGTTGAGCTTGGCCAGCGCCTGGTCGTAGTCGCCCAGCGTGGCCACGCGCAGCGTCTCGGCGATGGCGGAGCTGGTCACGCCCAGGTCGGCGGCGCGCGCGAAGTCGGGGCGCACCGCGATCTCGGGCCGGATCAGGCTGGCGGTCGAGGTGACGTTGCCCAGGCCGGGGATGGTGCGCAGGTCTTTCTCGACCGCGCTGGCGGCAGCGGCCAGCGCCAGCGGGTCTTCGCCGGTCAGCGCCAGGATGTACTTTTCGCCCGAGCCGCCGAGGCCCACGGTGCTGCGCACGCCGGGCAGCGTTTCGAGCGCGGCGCGGATCTGGTTTTCGATCACCTGCTTGCGCGGCCGGTCGCCGCGCGGATCGAGCTTGATGGTGAGCGTGGCCTTGCGCGTCTCGGGCGTGCCGAAGTTCGCGAACGGGTCGCCGCCCGCGCTGCCGCCCGCCACCGTGGTGTAGACGCTCTTCACGTGGTCGAGCTTCATGACCCGGTTGCGCGTTTCTTCCGCCGCGGCAGTGGTCTGCGCCAGCGTGGAGCCGGGCGCGAGCGACAGGTACACCTGCGTCTGCGAGTTGTCGTCCGGCGGAATGAAGCCGGTCTTGAGCAGCGGGATCATGGCCAGCGAACCGAAGAAGAAGAGGGTGGCCAGCACCATCGTCTTGAAGCGGTTGTGGGTGCTCCACGTCACTGCACGCATGTACCAGCGCAGCCAGCCGGGCTCGGTTTCCTGCGTGACGATGGGCTTGAGGATGTAGGCCGCCATCATCGGCGTGAGCACCCGTGCCACCACCAATGATGCGAACACCGCGAGCGACGCGGTCCATCCGAACTGCTTGAAGAACTTGCCGGCCACGCCGCTCATGAAGGCGGTGGGCAGGAACACCGCGATCAGCGTGAAGGTGGTGGCGATCACGGCCAGGCCGATCTCGTCGGCCGCTTCCATGGCCGCCTGGTAGGGCGTCTTGCCCATGCGCAGGTGGCGCACGATGTTCTCGACCTCCACGATGGCGTCGTCCACCAATATGCCCACCACCAGCGAGAGCGCCAGCAGCGAGATCACGTTGACCGAGAAGCCCAGCAGGTACATGCCGATGAAGGCCGGAATCGCCGACATCGGCAGCGCAATCGCCGAGACGAAGGTGGCGCGCCAGTCGCGCAGAAACAGCCACACCACGATCACCGCCAGGATGGCGCCTTCGTACAGCAGGTGCAGCGAGCCGTTGTATTCCTCTTCCACCGGGTCGACGAAGTTGAAGGCCTCGGTCAGCTCCACGTCGGGCCGCTGCGCGCGCAGGTCGGCCAGCGCCTTCTGCACCGCGTGGCCCACTTCCACCTCGCTGGCGCCGCGGCTGCGGGCCACCTCGAAGCCGACCACCGGTTTGCCGTTGAGCAGCGCGGCGGCGCGCGGCTCGGCGATGGTGTCGCTGATGCGCGCCACCTGGTCGAGCCGAACGCGGCGGCCGTCGCTCAGCGCGATCTGCATGTCGGCGAGCTGGTCGGCCGACTGCACCGTGGCCATGGTGCGAACCGGCTGCTCGCTGCCGCCCAGGTCGAAGCGGCCACCCGCGCTTTCGGTCTGCACCTGGCGCAGCTGGCGCGAGATGTCGGCCGCCGAGGCGCCCAGCGCCTGCAGCTTGGCCGGGTCGAGGTCGACGTGCACCTGGCGCGTGACGCCGCCGACGCGGTTCACCGCGCCCACGCCGGGCAGCGCGAGCAGCTTCTTGGTGACGTCGTTGTCGACGAACCAGCTCAGCGCCTCGTCGTCCATGCGCGACGACGCGATGGTGAATGCCAGCACCGGCTGCGCCGCGAAGTCGAGCTTGGTGACAACGGGGTCGCGCACGTCGGCCGGCAGGTCGGCGCGCACGCGCTGCACGGCGGAGCGCACGTCGTCCACGGCCTCCTGCACCGGCTTTTCGAGACGGAATTCGACGATCAGCGTGGCGGCGCCGTCCTGCACCTTGGTGGTGATGTGCTTGAGGCCCTGCACGGTGGCGATGGAGTTCTCGAGCTTGCGCGCGACGTCGGTTTCGAGCTGCGAAGGCGCGGCACCGGGCAGCGACGCCGAGACCGTCACGGTCGGCAGGTCGATGTCCGGAAAGTTCTGCACCTTCATCGCGTTGAACGACAGCAGCCCACCGAAGGTGAGCAGCACGAACAGCATCACCGCCGGAATCGGGTTGCGTATGGACCAGGCGGAAACGTTCATGGGCGAGTCCTTGTTGTCTTACTTGGCTGCATTGGCCGCGGCGGCGGATGCGGCAGCCTTGGCGGGCCGTACCCCGGCGGCGGGCGCGTCGACCACGCGCACCAGGTCGCCGTCGTTCAGGAAGCCCGCGCCCTGCACCACGACCTGCGCGCCGTCGGGCAGTGCGCTGGTGATCTCGATGCGGTCGTTCAGGCGGCGGCCGATCTGTACCTTCAGCTGCGACACGTGGTTGTCGGGGCGCAGCAGGAACACGTTGTTGAAGCCGTCGCGCGGCACGATGGCGCTTTGCGGCACCGTGGGCGCCGAGCTGCGGCCGAGTTCGAAGTCGCCGCGCGCGAACATGCCGGCCTTGACGCCGGTGTTCTGCAGCACGTTCGGCAGGTCGACATAGACCAGCGCCGCGCGCGTCTGCGGATCGACCGTGGGCGCGATGCTGCGCACGGTGCCGCGCACCTGCGCGCCGGCGGCGCTGACCACGAAGGCCGGCGTGCCCACCGAGATGCGGCCGAGTTCGGCCGAGGTGACTTCGGCGCGCCATTCGAGCCGGCCCTGGCGGATCAGGCGGAACAGCTCCGTGCCCGCCGAGACCACGCTGCCCACCGTGGCGGTGCGCGCCGAGATCACGCCGTCGTCGGGTGCCAGCACCTGCGTGTTGCGCCCGCGCACCTGCTGCGCGGCCAGCACCGCTTCGGCCGCCTCGACGCGCGCCTTGGCGGTCTGTTCGGTGGTCTGGTATTGGTTGATCTGCTGCTGGCTCAGTGCGCCGGTGGCTTCCAGCGTGCGGGCGCGCGCGGCGTTGCCGGCGGCGTCGGCGGCGGTGGCGCGGGCTTCCGCCAGCGAGGCGCGCGACTGCGCGATGTCGGCCTGCACTGTCTCGGGCGAGAAGACCGCGAGCACCTGGCCCTTCTTGACCACGTCGCCCACGTTCACCCGCACTTCGGCCAGCTTGAGCCCGTTGGATTCGGAGCCGACCACGGCCTCTTGCCAGGCGGCCACGTTGCCGTTGGCCGCGAGCGTGAGCTGCAGTTCGGTGGCTTCGGGCTTCGCCACGGTGACGGTCAGGGCCGGCTTGGGCGGATGGGCGCCGTCCTTGGCCTTGTTGTCCGCCGTGGCGGATTCGGCGGCCTTGTCGGCGGGCTTGCGCGACATCCACGTGGCCGCGCCGCCGACGACGAGCAGCGCCAGCAGCGCGATGACGAGAGTGGAGCGTTTCATTCTTTTCATGGCGACTTCGCAACCTTGGCGGCCGGTGTGAGGGTCATGGGGGACGATTCGGGGCGGCTCCAGCCGCCGCCCATCGAGCGGTAGAGCGCAACCCAGGCTTCGGTGCGCTCGCGTTGCAGCGAGACGCGCGCGGTCTGCGCGGCGTACAGCGTGCGGCGCGAATCCTCCAGCTCGAACAGGCTGGCCAGGCCACTGCTGTAGCGGGCCTGCGTGGCATTGAACGAGGCCTGGTAGTTCTGCACCGCGCTGTCGGCGTCGGTGGTGCGGGCGGCGGTGGCGTCGAGGTTGACGAGGGCTTCTTCCACCTCGCGCACCGCCTGCCGCACGCTCGCACGGTAGGTCGACACGGCCTCGGCGTAGCGCGCCTTGGCCGCCTCGCTGTTGGCAATGCGCGAACCGCCGTCGAGCAGCGGCACGCTGAGCGACAGCGGGCCGATGGTCCAGGTGTCGAGCGACTGCCTGAAGCCGTCGGTGCGGTACTGCAGGCGGCCGATGGAGCCCGACAGCGTGAGCTTAGGGTAGCGCTCGGCCTCGGCGGAGCCCACGTCGGCGCTGGCCGATGCCACGCCGAGCTCGGCCGCGTACACGTCGGGCCGCTGCGAGATGGCTTGCGCCGGCACGCTGGCGATGCTGCCCACGACCGGCAGCACGCGCTGCGCGGGCGAGGCCGCGAGCTTTTGCTCGAGTGCGGTTTCGTCGATGCCGCTGAGCGCCACCAGCGCCTTGCGCTGCACCGCGCACTGCGCGCGCTGCTGGATGAGCCGGCCCGACGCATCCGAAGCGCTGGCACGCGCCAGCGCCGCATCGGCCGGCGAGGTGAAGCCGGCGCGCGCCGACAGCTCGGTCAGCCGCGAAGTCTCGGCGCGCGAATGCGCGTCGGCCTGCGCCACGCGCAGCTGCTCCTGGCAGGCGCGCTCGGCGAAATAGGCATTGGCCGTTTCGGCCGCCACCGACACGCGCGCGTCGTGCCACTTGGCGTCGGCGCTGTTCTGCTTGGCCTCGGCGGCGTCGCGGTCGGCGCGCAGGCGGCCGAACAGGTCGATCTCCCACTTGGATTGCAGGCCGGCCTGCAGCGTGGTGAGCGGCGCCACGGCCACGCTGCTGCTGCTCGTGGTGCTGCCGGCGCCGCCCGCGCCGAGCGCCGAGCCCGAGACGCCGCGGCTGGCCGACGCCGTGCCGTCCAGGCTCGGCAGCAGCGCGGCACCGGCCTGCACGCGGGTCGAGCGCGCTTCGGCCACGCGCGCCGCGGCGCTTGCGACATTGGGGCTGACGGCTTCGGCCGCGGCGATCAGCTCGACCAGCAGCGGATCGTTGAGCTGGCGCCACCAGTCGGCCAGCGAGGCGAGCGAGCCGCCGTGGGGCAGGGGGGCGTGCCATTGCGCGGGCACGGGCGCCTCGACCTGCGCGGGCGGGCGCGTCAGGGCGCAGCCCGAAAGGCCCAGGCCCAGCCCGACCGGCAGGCAGAGGGTGGCGATCAGTCGGAGTCTTCTCATTTCTTCTTTCTCGCAGCAGGTGCGGGAGCCGGAATGCTGGCGGCGGCCGCGGTGCGGCGGCGTGCCTCTTCGGCCTGTACCAGTGCCAGCGCATAGCCCGTCAGGCGGTCGGCCCAGGTGTCGACGCCGCGCGCCGTGCGAAGCAGCGAAGGGCGGATCGCCTCGATGAAGTCCTGGCTCACGTAGAGCTGCATCGACAGGCCGGTGATGGCGAAGGTCAGGCGGTGGATGTCGTCGTCGGCCCGGTCCACCTTCAGGTGGCGGCACAGCAGGTCGGCAATGGCGCGGTGCGGGCCCTTGATGTCCTGTTCGAGCTCTGCGGCCCAGCGGCTGGAGGGCTCCAGCATCTCGCGCATGTGCAGCTGGATGCATTGCCGCACGATCTCGCCCTGCTTGAGCGGGTCGATCATGGACGACATGCAGATGCGCAGCGTGGTTTCGAGCGACTGGCCGGGCACGTTGCAGGCGGCCACGAGATCGCTCGAATCGCCGCCCATCGGCTCGTTGAAGGTGGCGGAGTAAAGCCCCTCCTTGTCGCCGAAGTAGTAGCTGATGGCCGAGATGTTGACCTCGGCCTCGCGGGCGATCTCGCGCGTGGACGTCTTGGCAAAGCCCTTTTGCGCGAACAGCCGCAGCGCGGTGTGGAGCAGCCGGTGGCGTGCCTCGGCGCCGTCGCTGCGCGGTGCGCGGCGCGGGGCCTGGGTGATGGTGGCTCTCGCATTCATGGGCGGCATTACACCACGCGGGAAATCAAACGATTGATTAACTTAAGGCTTTATGAAGGCTTTGTTGCAAGGCTTGCAACCTGAGCATTTCATGAACGCCGGCAGTGCCCGGTTTTCCCTGTGTGAGGGCGCGCTACGATCCGCGCATGCCAGCCGCCCCCACAGTCGCCGCACCGCCCGCCTTGCCCCTCGATGCAGAGGGCATCCTCGCGCTTGCCGCGCGCTCGATGTTTCATTTGTTTTCCAGCATCAGCCAGGGCATGTTCCTGGTGGACAGCAGCGGGCGCATCGTGTGGGTCAACGAAAGCTACCGGCGCTTTCTTCCGGCGCTGGGCTTTTCGTCCATCGACCAGTTCATGGGCCACATGGTCGAGGACGTGATCCCCAACACCCAGATGCGGCGCGTGCTCGAAACCGGCGAGCCGATATTGATCGACCTGCTGACCAACAAGGCCGGCACCTTCGTCGTGAGCCGCATCCCGCTGCGCGAGGAGCGCGGGGGCGGCGAAGGCGGCATGGGCGAGGTGATCGGCGCCATCGGCATCGTGCTGTTCGACCAGCCCGAGACCACGCTGCAGCCGCTCATCAGCAAGTTCGCGCTGCTGCAGCGCGACCTCGACGATGCGCGGCGCGAGCTGGCCAGCCAGCGCAACAACCCGCTCTACCAGCATGCCGACGGGCAGCGCCGTTCCAAGTACACCTTCGCGAGCTTCATCGGCAGCAGCCCGGCGGCGGTGGAGGTCAAGCGCCATGCGCGCCGGGCCGCGCAATCGGCCAGCCCGGTGCTGCTGCTGGGCGAGACCGGCACCGGCAAGGAACTGCTGGCGCATGCCATTCATGCGTCGTCCGCGCGTGCCAAGGGCCAGTTCGTCAGCGTCAACATCGCGGCCGTGCCCGACACCTTGCTGGAGGCCGAGTTCTTCGGCTTCGCACCCGGCGCCTTCACCGGAGCGGACCGCAAAGGCCGCGAAGGCAAGTTCAAGCTCGCCGATGGCGGCAGCCTGTTCCTCGACGAAATCGGGGACATGCCGCTCGGCCTGCAGGCCAAGCTGCTGCGCGCGCTGCAAGAAGGCGAGATCGAGCCGCTCGGCTCCAACAAGCTCGTGCCCTTCGATGCCCGCGTGATCGCCGCCACCTCGCGCGACCTGCCGGAGCTGGTGCGCCGCGGCCTGTTTCGCGAAGACCTTTATTACCGCCTCAACGTGCTGCCGCTGCGCGTGCCGCCGTTGCGCGAACGGCGTACCGACATTCCGGCGCTGGTCGAAGCGCTGGGCGAAGACATGGCCCTGCGCAGCGGCGAGGCGCCGCCCGAACTCACGCCCGACGCGCTCGCGCTGCTCGCCGGCCAGCACTGGCGCGGCAACATCCGCGAGCTGCGCAACGTGCTGGAGCAGGTGACGATGCGCAGCGATTCGCAACGCATCGACGCCGCGCAGCTCGAACGCATCCTGCGCGAAGCGGGGCTGGAGCAGATCGAGCTGCCGGATACCTCGTTGAACGCGCCCGATGCCGATGAAGAAGCGGCCCTGTTGCGGCCCCTGGCGCAGCAGGTCGCGGAGTTGGAGCGCAAGGCCATTGCCGCAGCGTTGGCATCGACCGGCGGGAACAAGCTGGCGACCTCGCGGCTGCTCGGCATTTCGCGTGCGACCCTGTACGAGCGGATGACGAGCCAGGAGCGGCCGGCGTGACGATGCAGGGCCACTTGCGCCAGATCGATCTGGCCGACATCGGAGTCGGCGAGCCCGTGATCAGCGTCAAGATGCCGTACGAAGCGTTCGTGACGCGATTCGGCGAAAAGCACTCGGACCATCCGGCCGACTGGGATGCCCCCGGCCCGGTGGAGCTATGGTTCTTCGAGCTTCCATGGGGACACAAGATCATCCTGGAATACCACTTGGCCATCAGCCACTTCAGCATCCATCTCGAATCTCTTGAGGTCGATGCGGTGCTCGACTTCCTCGATCTGAGAGGCTTTGAAGTTCACGTAAGTGCATTCGTGGGGGACTTGTTGAGAGAGCAGGGCACCAAGCGATACTCCGGCCCCTGAACGCAACCCAACCCCCACGACCCATGAAAGCTCTTGCCCGTATCGCTGCCTGCCTCGTCCTTTGCTCCGTGGCAGGCATCGCCAGCGCAGCGCCGCCGCAATGCGCGAGCGAAGCCGTCGTGCAGGCCAAGAAGCTCCTGACCTTTCACTTCGGGCCCGACGACCGCATCCAGATCGACCCCGAGGTCAAGGAGCTTGCGCCCATCCGCAACCCGGCTGACAAGAAGCAGCAGTTCAAGGTGCTCGAGGTCTGGGGCTCGATCTACAAGGGCAACTACCGGATGCGGCTGATCTACTTCCCTATGGACAAGAGCTGCGTGCTGATGGGGCAGGAGATCCTGGAGCTGGCGCGGCTGTGAGCGTCCGGGCCCTCCGGTCGAGCTTCGGCCCCAATTGCCACTGGTGCGGCCTGCCCATGGATTTCGACGAGCCCTGCGGCCGCTCCGAGTCCGCGACCATCGAACACCTCATCGATGCCACGCTCGGTGGCGTGCGCACGCAGAAGCACCGGCGCCTGGCCCATGCGATCTGCAACCACACGCGCAACGAATTCCGGATGCAGGCCGAGCGCGAGTTCCAGCGCTGGATCGCCGCGCGGCAGGGTGCTAGTAAACCCTGACTGATAAAAATACAGTTGTCCGAAAATTGAACACACGAAGTGTTCTGAAATAAGGCGAATCGGGTTTCTCTCCAATGAAGAAACCTTTGTTATCAATGAGTTGGGCGGGTGGCACGAACTGTGCAATATTCAGTCACCATTTTCAGGAGACAAAGAATGAACCGTCGCCACCTCGTCGCCCTGGCCGCGCTCGCCACGTGCGCTGCCGCCGCTCCCGCCTGGGCCCAGTCCAACGAAATCCGCATCGCCCACGTCTATAGCAAGACCGGCGCGCTGGAGGCCTACGGCAAGCAGACCCAGACCGGCTTCATGATGGGCCTGGACTACGCCACCGGCGGCACGATGATGGTCAACGGCAAGAAGCTCGTGGTCATCGAGAAGGACGACCAGGGCAAGCCCGACCTGGGCAAGTCGCTGCTGGCTGCCGCGTACTCCGACGACAAGGCCGCGCTGGCCGTCGGCCCGACCGCCTCGGGCGTGGCGCTGGCCATGCTGCCGGTGGCCGAGGAATACAAGAAGATCCTGATCGTCGAGCCCGCCGTGGCCGACTCGATCACGGGCGACAAGTGGAACAAGTACATCTTCCGCACCGGCCGCAATTCGAGCCAGGACGCCATCTCGAATGCGGTGGCTGTCGACAAGGCCGGCGTCACCGTCGCCACGCTCGCGCAGGACAACGCCTTCGGCCGTGACGGCGTGAAGGCCTTCGGCGCCGCGCTCAAGAAGGCGAAGCTGGTGCACGAGGAATACCTGCCGCCCGCCACCACCGACTTCACCGCGGGCGCGCAACGCCTGATCGACAAGCTGAAAGACCAGCCGGGCCGCAAGATCATCTGGATCGTCTGGGCCGGCGCGGGCAATCCGTTCAAGATCGTCGACCTCGACCTGAAGCGCTACGGCATCGAGATCGCCACCGGCGGCAACATCCTGCCGGCCATGACGGCCTACAAGGCGCTGCCGGGCATGGAAGGCGCGGCGTACTACTACTTCGGCATCCCGAAGAACCCGGTGAACGAAGCGATGGTCTCGGCGCACTACAAGCAGTTCAAGGCGCCGCCGGACTTCTTCACGGCCGGCGGTTTCTCCGCCGCGATGGCGGTGGTGACGGCGCTGAAGAAGACCAACGGCGACACCAACACCAACAAGCTCATCAGCACGATGGAAGGCATGAGCTTCGACACGCCCAAGGGCAAGATGACCTTCCGCAAGGAAGACCACCAGGCCATGCAGTCGATGTACCACTTCAAGATCAAGGTCGATCCGGCGTTCGCTTGGGGCGTGCCCGAGCTGGTGCATGAGATCAAGCCCGAAGAGATGGATATCCCGATCAAAAACAAGCGCTGACCACGGCGCAGATCGTCACCTGAACCCCGCGGCGCAAGGAAAGGCGCCGCTCCCTTTTTCGCCCCGGATGGCCGCCGGGCGAAGCGCCAGCCTGCGCTCATTTCTTTCTGCATGAGCGCGGGCCGGAGCGATCCATGGCCGATTCGTGAGCAAGCAAGCGTTCGACAAACCACAACAGAAGGAGACAGCGATGCCAGCGATGCGATTGAACTGGAAGGGCCTTGCCGCAGCGGCGGCGATGACGGTGGCGGCGCACGCCGCAACGGCGGCGGTGCCGCTGCCGGCGCTCGGCGCCAACCCGGCGGAGGTGAGCGTGTCCGGCCTCTCGGCCGGCGGTTTCGCGGCGGTGCAACTGCACGTGGCTTACTCGGCCACCTTCAAGCGCGGCGCCGGCGTGGTGGCCGGCGGTCCGTACTACTGCGCCGAGGGTTCGGTGCTCAATGCCACCGGGCGCTGCATGACGCACAGCACGAGCATTCCGGTGTCGTCGCTCGTGAGCACCACCAACAGCTGGGCCGCCAGCGGTGCGATCGATCCGGTCTCGAACATGAGCGGATCGAAGGTGTACATGTTCTCGGGCACCTCCGACAACACCGTCAAGCAGCCGGTGATGGACGACCTGAAGACCTACTACCAGAGCTTCGTGCCCGCGGCCAACATCGTCTACAAGAACAACATCGGTGCGGGCCATGCGATGGTCACCGATGACTACGGCAGTGCCTGCAGCACCACCGCCGCGCCCTACATCAACAACTGCGGCTTCGACCTGGCGGGCGAGATCCTCACGCAGCTCTACGGTCCGCTGAGCCCGCGCAACAACGGCACGCTGGGCGGCACCTTCACCGAGTTCAACCAGTCGGAGTTCATCACCGGCCACGGCGTGGCCGCCACCGGCTGGATCTACGTGCCGCAGGCCTGCACCACCACCTCGTGCCGCGTGCACCTGGTGCTGCACGGCTGCAAGCAGAACTACACGGACGTGGGCGACCAGTACGTGAAAAAGACCGGCTACAACCGCTGGGCCGACACCAACAACATCATCCTGATCTACCCGCAGACCAGCACCGCTGCCACCAACAGCTGCTGGGACTGGTGGGGCTACGACAACGCGAACTACGCGAAGAAGTCGGGGCCGCAGATGGTGGCGCTGAAGGCCATGGTCGACCGCGTGGTCAGCACCGGCGGCGGTTCGTCGCTGCCGGCCCCGACCGGCGTGGGCACCTCGGGCGCGACCAGCAGCAGCATGACGATCGCGTGGACCAGCGTGTCGGGCGCCAGCGGCTACAACGTCTATCGCGGCGGCAGCCAGGTCAACAGTGCGGCCGTCACCGGCACCAGCTACACCGACACCGGCCTGGCCCCGTCCACCAGCTACAGCTGGACCGTGGCCGCGCTCGACGCCAACGGTGCCGCGGGCGCGATGTCGGCCGCGGCCACGGGCACCACGTCCGCGGACAACGGCGGCGGCGGAACCTGCTATACCGCGAGCAACTACACGCACACCATTGCCGGGCGCGCCTATGCGCTGTGGGGCCTGACCTATGCCTACGGCTCGGGGCAGTCGATGGGCCTGTGGAACATCTACGCCATCACCACGCTGAAGCAGACCGGCCCCAACTACTACGTGATCGGCAGCTGTTGACGCCGATCGTCATCGACACACTTTTCCATCTGCAATGACCAACGATGCTTGAGACCCGAGACCTGACCATCCGCTTCGGAGGGCACGTGGCCGTCAATGGCGTGAGCTGCGCTTTCGCGCCGGGCACGCTGACGGCCATCGTCGGCCCCAACGGGGCGGGCAAGACCACTTACTTCAACCTGATCTCGGGCCAGCTCAAGGCGAGCGCGGGCACGGTGTCGCTCGACGGGCAATCGCTGTCGGGCCTGTCGCCGTCGGCGCGCACGCACGCGGGGCTGGGGCGGGCCTTCCAGCTCACCAATCTGTTCCCGAACCTTTCGGTGCTGGAGAACGTGCGGCTGGCGGTGCAGGCCACGCGCGAGGGCGCGCACCGGCGCGGGCTCAATCTGTGGAGCATCTGGAGCGACCACAAGGCGCTGACCGAACGCGCGGACCAGATCCTGGCCGACGTCGCGCTCAAGTCGCGCGAGCACGCGACGGTGGCGAGCCTGCCGCACGGCGACCAGCGCAAGCTCGAAGTGGCATTGCTGATGGCGCTGGAGCCCAAGGTCTTCATGTTCGACGAA
Source organism: Variovorax sp. VaC1 (assembly GCF_043658315.1). Lineage (NCBI taxonomy): Bacteria > Pseudomonadati > Pseudomonadota > Betaproteobacteria > Burkholderiales > Comamonadaceae > Variovorax > Variovorax sp. VaC1. The sequence continues at coordinate 267,669 of NZ_JBIGLT010000003.1, forward strand.
CCCACGGCCGGCATGAATGCGGCCGAGGCGCCGGTCATCCTCGACCTGATCCGCAAGCTCAAGCAGGACAAGACCAAGACCATCCTGCTGGTCGAACACAAGATGGACGTGGTGCGCGAGCTGGCCGACCGCATCATCGTGCTGCACAACGGCACGCTGGTGGCGGACGGCGAGCCGGCCGAGGTGATCGCCTCGCCGGTGGTGCAAGAGGCCTACCTGGGCGTTGCGAAGGAGGCCGCTGCATGACCCGCCCGACGATGAATTTGAATTTCTCCCTCCCCCGCTGGGGGAGGGCCGGGGTGGGGGCAAGCGGCCTTCACGTCGCCGCAGCCCTTCAAGCGCTGCTCGCCCCCATCCCGACCTTCCCCCGGAAGGGGAAGGAGCAAGACCGATGACTGCTCAGAACCTCCTGACCCTCGAAGGCGTGCAGACGCACATCGGGGCGTATCACATCCTCCACGGCGTCGACCTCGCCGTGCCCCGCGGCCAGCTCACGATGCTGCTGGGCCGCAATGGCGCGGGCAAGACGACCACGCTGCGAACCATCATGGGCCTGTGGCATGCGTCGCAGGGCAGCGTGCGATTCGGTCACGACAAGGCCGTGGACATCACCGCGCTGCAAACCCCGCAGATCGCCAGCCTCGGAATCGCCTACGTGCCCGAGAACATGGGCATCTTCTCGGACCTCACGGTGAAAGAGAACATGCTGCTCGCCGCGCGCAGCGCCAAGAACGCCGCGCAGATCGACGACACGCGGCTGAAGTGGATCTTCAAGCTCTTCCCCGCGGTCGAGAAGTTCTGGAACCACCCGGCCGGCAAGCTGTCGGGCGGGCAAAAGCAGATGCTGGCCGTCTCGCGTGCCATCGTCGAGCCGCGCGAGCTGCTGCTGATCGACGAGCCCAGCAAGGGCCTGGCGCCCGTGATGATCAACAACATGATCGACGCGTTTGCCGAACTCAAGCGCAGCGGCGTGACGATCCTGCTGGTGGAGCAGAACATCAACTTCGCCCAACGCCTGGGCGACACCGTCGCGGTGATGGACAACGGCCGCGTGGTGCACAGCGGTTCGATGGCGGCGTTCTCCGAGGACGCGCAATTGCAGCAATCTCTCCTGGGTCTCGCGCTATGAAGTATTCGACGTTTTTCTCCCTCCCCCTCTGGGGGAGGGTTGGGGTGGGGGCTCGCGGCCTTCGATGCAGCGCGGGCCTGCAAGCGCCGTCAGCCCCCATCCCTGCCTTCCCCCAGAGGGGGAAGGCGCAAGAGAAGGGGGCGCTGCAATGAAGGCTCTCGACTTCGACTGGAAGCCGCTGCTGCTGGCCCCGGTGCTCGCGCTCATCGCGCTGCCGCTCACCGGCTCCTTCTCGACCTGGCTCACGCTCACGGTCGCGGGCCTGGCGATGGGCATGATCATCTTCATCATTGCCTCGGGCCTCACGCTGGTGTTCGGCCTGATGGACGTGCTGAACTTCGGCCATGGCGTGTTCATCGCGCTCGGTGCCTTCGTGGCGAGCAGCGTGCTCGGCCTCATGGGCGACTGGACGGGCTCGGGCGAACTCTGGCGCAACCTCGTGGCCGTGTTCCCCGCGATGCTGGTCGCGATGCTCGTGGCCGGTGCCGTGGGCCTCGCGTTCGAGCGCTTCATCGTGCGGCCGGTGTACGGCCAGCACCTGAAGCAGATCCTCATCACCATGGGCGGCATGATCATCGGTGAAGAGCTCATCAAGGTGATCTGGGGCCCGGCGCAGATTCCGCTGCCGCTGCCCGAGGCGCTGCGCGGTTCGCTGCTCGTCGGCGACGCCGCCATCAGCAAGTACCGCCTGCTCGCGGTGGCCGTGGGCGTGGTGGTGTTCGGCCTGCTCGCATGGACGCTGGGCCGCACCAAGATCGGCCTGCTCATTCGTGCCGGCGTGCAAGACCGCGAGATGGTCGAGTCGCTCGGCTACCGCATCGGCCGGCTCTTCGTCGGCGTGTTCGTGGTCGGCAGCGCGCTGGCCGGCCTGGGCGGCGTGATGTGGGGGCTGTTCCAGCAGAACCTGGTGCCGCAGATGGGCGCGCAGGTCAACGTGCTAATCTTCATCGTCATCATCATCGGCGGGCTGGGCTCGACGGGCGGTGCACTCATCGGCGCACTGCTGGTGGGCCTCATGACCAACTACATCGGCTTCCTGCTGCCGACCCTCACGCAGTTCGCGAGCATCTTCCTGATGGTGGCCGTGCTGTTGTGGCGTCCGCAGGGTGTGTACCCCGTGGCGAATCGTTGAGAAAGAGAAAGCCGTCATGTTCCTGAAACGACTTCTCTCCAACGACACCCCGCGCAGCCGCCTGCTGGCGCTGCTGCTGGTGGCCGTGTTCCTGGCGCTGGCGTTCGCGCCTTTCATCTTCCCGGGCGTCAAGGCGCTCAGCGTCGCGGCCAAGATCCTGGTGTTCGTGGTATTGGTCGCCAGCTTCGACCTGCTGCTGGGCTACACCGGCATCGTGAGCTTTGCGCACACCATGTTCTTCGGCATCGGTGCCTATGGCATCGCGATCTCGGCTTCGCGGCTGGGCCCCAACTGGGGGGCAGTGCTGGTGGGGTTGGGCGCATCGCTGGCGGTGTCGCTGGTGCTCTCGTTCGCCATCGGCCTGTTCTCGCTGCGGGTGCGCGCGATCTTCTTCGCGATGATCACGCTGGCCGTGGCCTCGGCCTTCCAGACGCTGGCCTCGCAACTGTCGGACTTCACCGGCGGCGAAGACGGCCTGACCTTCAAGCTGCCCGAGCTGATCTCGCCGAGCTTCGAGTTCTCGGAAGAGCCTTTCCTCGGCGTCTCGCTCGACGGACGCCTGCTCTGCTACTACCTGCTGTTCGTGGCGGCCGTGGTGCTGGTGCTGGCGTTGCTGCGCATCGTCAACTCGCCCTTCGGCCGCGTGCTGCAGGCGATCCGCGAGAACGAGTTCCGCGCCGAGGCCATCGGCTACCGCGTGGTGGTGTACCGCACCACGGCCGCCGTGCTGTCGGCCCTGTTCGCCACGCTGGCCGGCGCGATGCTGGCGATCTGGCTGCGCTACAACGGGCCCGACACCTCGCTGAGCTTCGAGATCATGATCGACGTGCTGTTGATCGTGGTGATCGGCGGCATGGGCACCATCTACGGCGCGGCCATCGGCGCGGTGCTGTTCGTGGTGGCGCAGAGCTATCTGCAAGACCTGCTGCGCCTTGGCAACGAGGCCGCCAGCGGCCTGCCGTGGCTGGCGGCGCTGCTGTCGCCCGACCGCTGGCTGCTGTGGCTGGGCGTGCTGTTCGTGCTCTCGGTGTATTACTTTCCCACCGGCATCGTGGGCAAGCTGCGGGCGAGGGCGGCACGATGAGCGACAGCAACGTCATGACGCCCCTGTCGCGCTATGCGCAACTCGCGGGCCGCGAGATCCACTGGCTCGAATGGGGCGCACCCGAGGCGCCGGTGGTCATCGCCTGGCACGGCCTGGCGCGCACCTGCCGCGACATGGACGAGCTGGCGCAGCACTTCGCGTCGCGCGGCTTCCGCGTGATCTGCCCCGACACCATCGGCCGTGGCCTGAGCCAGTGGAGCCCGCTGCCGGACGAGGAATACCAGCTGTCGTTCTACGCGCGCATCGCCAATGCGCTGTGCGACGAGCTGCGTATCGGCCGCGTGCACTGGGTCGGCACCTCGATGGGCGGCGCCATCGGCACGGTCTGCGCGTCGGGCCTGTTCGAGCCGCGCATGAAGGCGCGCATCGCGAGCCTGGTGCTCAACGACAACGCGCCGCAGCTGGCGCAGGCGGCCATCGAGCGCATCCGCGCCTATGCGGGCCAGCCGCCTGCGTTCGACACCGTGGCCGAGCTGGAGGCCTTCTTTCGCACCGTCTACAAGCCCTATGGCTGGCTCAGCGATGCGCAGTGGCGCCGCCTGACCGAAAGCTCGACGCGCCGCCTGCCCGATGGCCGCGTCACACCGCACTACGACCCCGCCATGGTTCGCCAGTTCAGCGCGCACGACAACGACTACCTGATCTGGCCGCACTACGACGCCATCGAGGTACCGGTGCTGTGCCTGCGCGGCGCCGAGTCCGACCTCGTGCTTCCCTGCGTGGTCGAGGAGATGGCGCGGCGTGGTCCCGGTGCGGCCGGGCGGCTGCAGGTGATCGAAGTGCCTGACTGCGGCCACGCGCCCGCGCTCAACGTGCCGGCACAACTGGAGCCGATCGAAGGGTTTATTCGCGCCGCCAGTCGTTGAAGACACGGCGGCGAGACAATCGCCGCCGACTCCAACCACCACAAGGCTCACCTCCCATGGCGCTCTCGATGTACGACCTGTCCGTGCCGGTCTTTGCACGCGGACTCGGACAACTCACCCACCTGCTCGACAAGAGCCTTGCGCACGCACAAGCCAACGGCATCGACCCGGCGACGCTGGTCGAGGCGCGGCTTGCGCCCGACATGCTCACGCTGGCCGGCCAGATCCAGCGCGCAAGCGATGCATCGAAGCTCGGCGTGGCGCGCATCGCGGGCATCACGGCCCCCAGCTTTCCCGATGAGGAGAAGACCTGGGACGACCTGCAGGCCCGCATCGCGAAGACGCAGGACTTCCTGAAGACCGTCGAGCGCTCGCAGATCGAGGGCCAGGAAGAACGCGCCGTGGTCATCAAGCAGCGCGAGGGCGAAGCGCATTTCACCGCGCAGCGCTACCTGCTGCAGTTCGCGCTGCCGAACTTCTTCTTTCATGTGACCACCGCCTACGACGTGCTGCGTCACAAGGGCATGCCGGTCGGCAAGATGGATTACCTCGGCAAATTCTGAGCCGGCTACCCGGCCTTCACAGCGCCGGGACAAACTTCAAATTGCCGTGACACATGCGCGCATGCGGGGCGCGCGGCAAACAATCGCGCCTGACCGCTGTCGGTCTGACATGCACGAGGTTCGCGATCATGAAGATGTTGTCCAGAAGGGCGTTCTCGGGGCTGGCCGTGGGGTCGTCCGCACTCGTTGCGGCGGCTGGTGGCGGCTGGCCCGTGCGCAGTGCTTTCGCCGCGTCGCCGGGCTTGCAGGACTACGGCCGCGCGCCCGAGTTCGCGGGCATCGACAAGTGGCTCAATTCGGAGCCGCTCACCATGCAGGGGTTGGCCGGCAAGGTGGTGCTGGTCGACTTCTGGACCTACTCGTGCATCAACTGCATCCACACGCTGCCGCACGTGGTGCGCTGGTACGAGAAGTACAAGGACCAGGGCTTCGTGGTGGTGGGCGTGCATTCGCCCGAGTTCGCGTTCGAGAAGTCGACGCGCAACGTGCAGGACGCGATCGGCCGCTTCAACATCCGCTACCCGGTGGCGCAAGACAACAGCTTCGCCACATGGAACGCCTACAGGAACCAGTACTGGCCCGCGTTCTACCTGGTCGACAGCAAGGGCCAGGTGATGCGGCAGCACTTCGGCGAAGGCGAATACGCGGAGATGGAAGCCGCGATCGAGGCGCTGCTGGCGCGCAAGGCTGCGGTCTGAGACGGGGCCTGCAGCTTATCGAGTGCGGCCTATCGCGTGCGAGCCACAGGCGGTGACGCCAGGATGCGCCGCACGGCCGCCTTGCCTGCGGGCGTGAGCACCGGGTCGAGGTCCGCGTAGGGCACTTCGACCGTGATCTCGCAGCCGTCGCCGTTCGCGGGTTGAGAAAAGCTCATGCCTTTGGTCTCCAGCGTCAGGTCGTACGGGTTGCCGTCCGCGTAGTTGTCCTTGCAGTTCTTTTCCGCCTGCGAGGGATCGATCTTTCCGTAGGCGAACAGAAAGCGCCGCAGCTTCGGAGTGAGCATTCCGCGGCCCGTGCCGCTCTTCTCGTGCGGGTCGCTATGTTTCTGTGTGCGTGCGCCGAACCATGTCCACGGGTCGACCTGCTTGCCGGTCTTCAGGTCCCAGGTCCGAAAAAACCACGAGATGCCGCGGCTGCCGGTGCCCGCCGTCCAGCTGTAGTTGCGGATGCTGAGCCATTCGGAGGTCCAGTGATCGGGCGAGGCGGTTTTCTCGTCTTCGGCCGGCACGCCGACCTGGCCGAGGAACTCGCGCCGCGTGTCGAAGTAGGCCTTGACCGCCTCCTTGCTGGTGTCGAAGTCGCCGCGAAGCTCGCGGTTGATGGCGGCGAGCGTGGGCTCGGGGCCGAAGAGTTCCAGGGTTTCCTGTCCCGCGAAGCGGAGCGCGCGGAAGCTGCGGCCTGGCGCGTACTCCTCTTTCTTGCCGGTCTCGATCTTCGGCGGTGCTTCGAGCAGGCCCGCATAGCCGTCGGTGCCGCAGGCCGTGTCGCCGCCCGTTGCGTCGGCCAGGTTCAGCTGGATGGGCAGCGTGACGGGCTTGCCCTTCGCGCTTTTCCAGGTGCCCGTGAGCGTGGAGCCCTTGGCGGGGTCGAGCGACCAGAGGCCGGTGTCGTCGGCCTCGTGCCAGAACTCGTCCTTCTCGAGGCGGCGCAACTGGATCGGCTTCTTGTACTGCCGGTAGAAGTAGCTGCCGCTCGCAAACTGCGCGTTGAAGCAGGCCACGATGGCCTTGGTACCGAGCGTGCCTTCCCAGATTCCCTTGGGCACGTCGACCGTCTTCGCGAAAGCAGCGAACGGCAGCAGCAGGCCGCAGATGCAAAGTGCGGGAAGGCGGCTCATGGCTTGCGCGCGGCGAGCGAGTACATCAGCGGAATGCGGGCCATGCCCTCGGGCGCTGCCATGCGGCGGCCACCGATGTCGCGCATGCCTTCGAAGGGCTTCCAGCCGTTGGCGTACGGGTACTCGCCGAGGTGCTCGACGATCAGCCCGGACTGCCCGAGCGCGGTCGTCACCTGGCCCACGCCCCATGCGAACTCGAAGCTCGGATGCGGGTTCTTGAAGTCCTGCACACCGGTCTGGTAGCCATCGGGGACGAGGCCATCGCCCGACTGGGCCACGTAGTCGCCCACGCCTTCTTCCGGCACCGGCGCGTCGTTGAAGTAGTCGTAGTGAAACTTCCACGACGGGTCGAACACCATCGCGACGGGATGGAAGTCGATGAAGACGAAACGCCCGCCGGGCTTGAGCATCTGCGACACGCCACGCGCCCAGGCCGACAGGTCGGACAGCCAGCAGAGCGTGCCATAGGAGCAGAAGACGATGTCGTAGCGCTCGCCGCGCGCCTGCGCATCGCGAAAGTAGTCGTAGACATCCGATCGCTCGAAGCGCGCCGGAATGCCCGACTGCGTCGAGAGCTGCTTGGCGAAAGCGATGGCTTCGTCGGAGATGTCCACGCCCGTCACCTGCGCGCCGAGGCGCGCGATGCTCAGGCTGTCTTGCCCGGCGTTGCATTGCAGGTGCAGCACGGCCAGGCCCTTCACGTCGCCGAGCAGTCCGGTTTCTTCAGGGAAGAGCGTGGAGCCGCCGTTGCGGAAGAAGGCGGCCTGGTCGCCCTTGTGGCTGTTGTGCGCGACGGTTGCCGCGTTCCACGAGAGCCGGTTGGCTTCGTGCAGTTCTTTCTTCATGGTGTGGGTGCTTGTGTGGGCCAGCCCGCCAGGTTGCGTTCGGCAATGCCCGCGAGCGCGGTGATCCATGCCGGGCTGTCGTTGAGACAGGGGATGTAGCTGAAGGCCTCGCCGCCCGCATGCAAGAAAGCCTCGCGGCCTTCCATGGCGATTTCTTCCAGCGTCTCGAGGCAGTCGGCCGGAAAGCCCGGGCACACCACGTCGACCCGCTTGACGCCGGCGGCGCCGAGTTCGCGCAGGGTCGGTTCGGTGTAGGGCTCCAGCCATTTGGCGCGGCCGAAGCGCGACTGGAAGGTCACGCGGTATTGCGTGTCCGACAGGCCGAGCCGTGCCGCGAGCAGCCGCGCCGTGGCAAGGCACTGCGCCTGGTACGGATCGCCGAGCGCGATGTTGCGTGCGGGAATGCCGTGGAAGCTCATCAGCAGCACCTGGCCGCGGCCTTCGGTCTTCCAGTGGCGCTCGATGCCTTGTGCGAGCGCTTCGATGTAGAGCGGATCGTCGTGGTACTGGTTGACGAAGCGGAACTCGGGCACGCGGCGCTGGCGGCGGCTCCAGTCGTTCACCGCATCGATCACGCTGGCCGTGGTGGTGGCCGAATACTGCGGATAGGCCTGCAGCACCAGCACGCGCGTCGCGCCCTCGGCCTGCAGTGCATCGAGCCGCGAGGCAATGGACGGGTTGGCATAGCGCATGGCGTCGCGCACCATCACGCGGTGGCCGCGCTCGCCGAGCCAGCCGGCCAAGAGCGTCGCCTGCTTCTGCGTCCACACCTTGAGCGGCGAGCCTTCGGGCATCCAGATGCTGGCGTACTTGGCGGCCGACTTGGCGGGCCGCGTGCGAAGGATGATGCCGTGAAGAATCAGAGCCCAGAGCACCTTGGGAATTTCAACCACGCGCGGGTCGCCCAGAAAGTCGGCGAGGTACGGGCGCACGGCCGCGGCGGTGGGCGCATCGGGCGAGCCCAGGTTGCACCAGAGCACGGCGCTTCGTTCGACGGTCGATGCGACCTTCTCGTTGTCTTGAGGCATGCGATATTCTCAGGCAAATGACTTCCGCTCCTACGGCGCCTGCGAGCCCCGCGCCTCTCGATCTCTCTCGCATCTCGGCCATCTCCCTCGACCTCGACGACACCCTCTGGCCGATCTGGCCGACCATCGAACGCGCCGAGGTCGCGCTGCAGGAATGGCTGCTGCGCGAGGCACCGAAGACGGCCTCGCTGCTGCTGAAGCCGGGCATTCTTCGCGAGCTGCGCGAAGCTACCGCCAAGGAGCGCTCCGACCTCGCGCACGACCTGAGCGCGCTGCGCCGTGAATCGATCCGCACCGCACTTACACGCGCGGGCGAAGACCCGGCGCTGGCCGAGCCGGCCTTCGATGTCTTCTTTGCCGAGCGCCAGCGCGTGACGCTGTACGACGACGCGCTGCCGGCGCTCAAGTGGCTCAGCGAGCGCTATCCGCTGGTCGCGATCTCGAACGGCAACGCCGACATCCACAAGACCGGCGTGGGCCGCTGGTTTCGCACGGCCTTCAATGCGCGCGCCTTCGGCAGCGGCAAGCCGCATGCGCCGATCTTTCGTGCCGCCGCGGCCTCGATCGGCCTGTTGCCGAAAGACGTGCTGCACGTGGGCGACGACGCCGAGCTTGACGTGGTGGGCGCGCTCAACGTCGGCATGCAGGCGGCGTGGCTGGTGCGCGACGAGCGGCCCTGGGTGCATGGTGCACGGCCGCAACTGATCGTGCCGAACCTGCACGCCCTGTGCGTGGCACTGGGCGCTTGATAAGGCGCCGCCTTACTTGAAAACAGGCCGGAAGAAGCTGCGCTCGTAGCTGACGATGCAGCGGGTTTCTTCTGCATAGCGGAAGGCCGCCTGGCACTCGGCGTCCTGCATCGAGTCGGCGCGGTAGCGTTCGTACGCGGCGAGGCTGGGGAAGGTGAACATGGCCAACGCCACGTTGTTCGTGCCCTCCGAGGGCAGGAAGTAGCCATGATGCTGGCCGCCGAACTTCTCGACCAGCGGAATCCAGAGCTTGCCGTAGTGCTCGAACTCCTTGAGCTTGTAGGCATCGACGATGTAGCGCAGGTAGCAGGTGACCATGTTCTTTCCGTAGGTGAGGGGTAATCGGCGCGGCCCCGGCGGGCGGCGGGCCGTCGGACTATAGTTTCCCGCTCTCCGTCTTGTTCTTCCTTTCGCGCAGGAAATCCGAAAGTGCATCTCTCCAACTGGCTTATCTTCTGCGGCGTGACGCTGCTCGTCGCCTTCACACCCGGTCCGGCGGTGCTGCTCGCGGTGTCGAATTCGATCTCTGTCGGGCCGCGACGCGCGATGATCAGCTCGCTGGGCAATGCGATGGGGCTGTTCATGGTGTCGGCCGCTGCCATGGCGGGGTTGGGCGTGGTGCTGACCACGTCGGCCCATGCCTTCATGGCGCTGAAGCTGGCCGGCGCGGCCTACCTGATCTACCTGGGCATCAAGCAATGGCGCAGCCGGGGCAGCGTGTTCTCGGACCTGAGCCCGTCCGCCGCGATGGGTGCGAACCGCTCCTCGTCATGGCGCCTGTTCGGCCACGGGGTGACGGTGGCGCTGACCAATCCCAAGGGCATCCTGTTCTTCTCGGCGCTGTTCCCGCAGTTCCTGACGCAGGACGCGCCGATCCTCGAACAGTTCGCGGTGCTCACGACCACCTTCGCCATGGGCTCGGTGCTGTCGCATGCGTTCTACGTGCTGCTGGCGCGCATGCTGAAGAAGCAACTGGGCGACCCGCGCCGCTCGCGGATGTTCAACCGCGTGTCGGGCGGTGCATTCGTGCTGCTGGGCCTGAGCCTGCTGCGGCTGCCGAACAAGGCGGCCTGACGCGGGCGCGCTGCGGCGCCTTCCTCAGTCGAGCGCGAACCGTTCGCGCAGCGCGGCGCAGAAATCCTCGGTGCCGACCAGCGAGAACGTGACCGTGTCGAAGCGCGGCGTTTCGCGCGTCTGCTGCAGGTCGTAGTCCCACGTCGCGCCGTCGTCGAGCGCACCGCGCCCGTCCGGGAAGGTGGCTTGCGCCCAGGCCAGCACCTGCTCGATTTCCGCGAGCACCTCATGCGTTTTTTCTGGCGCGGTCGACGCCATGGCGTCGAAGGTGCCGTGGCCTTCGGTGTCTTCGCTGTAGTCGAAATCCAGATAGCGCAATTCGGTCATGGTGTCTTCTTCAACGCCTGGGCGACGGCGAGCCCGCCGAGCACCGCGCCTTCGAGCGTGGCGGGGTAGGGGCCTTCGGTGTAGTCGCCGCAGGCCAGCAGGCCGGGCGCGATGGATGTGGGTGGCCGCGCGAGTGCGGGCGTGCAGGCGAAGGTGGCGCGCTTCTCGACCACGGTCTGTATCAGTTCCAGCCCGGTCTGCCCCAGTTGCGTGGCCGCCTGCGCGATGACCTGCCGCTCCAGGGTTTCGCGCGAGGCTTCATTGGCGCTGATGACCAGCGCGAGCACGCCTTGCGGGCCGCCGAGTTGGCTCCGGTCGAAGACGAACTGCGCGGGTGCCGTGGCCGGGTTGCTGCGTAGCGCCAACATAGGTTCGGCCATCGGCGACGCGCCACGCACGTAGACCGTGGCGATGGCTTCGAAGCGCAAGGCCTCGGTGGTTTCACACCACGAATCGGCCGGCACGCCCGAGGCCCGGACCAGTCGCGCGGCGTCCCATGGCGCGCAGGCCAGCACGACCTGATCGAAGGCTTCTCCGTCGACATGCCACTGGTCGCCTTTATGCGCGATGGCCCGCACGCGGGTGCCGATGCGCAAGGTGGCATCGTGCGCGGCGAGCCAGCGGATGGCCGCATCTGGAAACAGCGCGCCCAGATCGACCCGCGGCAGCAGCAGGTCGGCGCCGCCGCTGCCGCTGAAGAGGGCGTCGTTGAGCACGCGCAGGAACACCTCGCCGCTCGATTGGGCGACCGGCGTGTTGAGCGCGGAAACGCACAGCGGCTCGATCAGCTCCTGCATGACGCGCGGTGTGAGGCCCGCGCAGAGCGCGGCCACGGTGGTGTCGCTGGCGCAGCGGAATCCGGCAAGGCGCCATCCGATGGCCGTGCGCAGCAGCGAGGACTTGTCGCGCCACGTCCAGCCGCGGGCCGTGAAGATGCCTGCCAGCAGGTCGAGCGGTGCAGGCAGTCGCGGCAGCTTCAGCCCGCCGCCGTCGGCGAACCGCAGCGAGAGCGGGAGGCGCTGCAAGGCGGTGTCGATATCGACGCCCACCTCGCGCATCAGCTTCAGCGTGGCGGTGTAGGCGCCGATCAGGATGTGCTGCCCGTTGTCCAGCGCCAGGCCGTGGATGTTGTCGACCCGCCGCGCGCGGCCGCCGGGCATGTGCGCGGCCTCGAAAAGCGTGACGGTGTGGCCCAGGCGAGTGGCTTCGACGGCGCAAGCGAGGCCGGCCCAGCCGGCGCCGATGACGGCGAGCTTTTTCATCCGGGGATGCGGGGAAGCCGGACTCGGTCGCCGTAGGGATACAGGTCGTCGTCCGGCTTCTCGCAGCGGATGAAACACCTGTGAGTGAGCAGCTCGATGCGCTCGGCAACTGTCAGGTCATCGTCGGAGGCCGGCAATCCGGGCGCGGCCAGATCGTGCTTGCCGTCCGCATTGAAGAGCAGTTCGTCGCCAACGACATAGTCGCGGCGAAAGGTCGTTCTCCATTGCGAGTTGGAGCCCCAGCCATCCGACAGGTCCGAGGTGCGCCGGTGCTTGCGTCGGCATGCCCAAAAGAGAGTCGAGGACGTGGCGATCTCGGAATGCAGGGCGCCAAAGGCACAACTGACGGCGACGCCCGCGCGCGAGAACAACATCGTGCCCAGCATCAGCGCGGGCCAGTCGACCCTTGCCAGTTCAACGGCCTTGCGCCGCGACGAGCGATTTCTTTCTTCGCTGACTTCGACAATTTCATGGAAGAACGGCGAGTAGTCCGCTTCATCGGCCACGCGGCAACCCAGTCCGGTCATGAAGGCCAGGTAGTCCGGCAGGCTCAGGGCCGGGCCTGCCCAGCCTTCGCCTTCATCGCGTTGAAAGGCCAGCAGCAAGACCTGGTTGACGCGCGAGAGTGCGTAGAGGCGCCACGAGTCCTCGATGGCGATGGGGGCGTGCGAGGTGCTGTGCGCGAACGCGTTCAGCCAGTCGCGTTCTTCCGCGTGCGCGTCGAGCCATGGGCGAAGCAGCGTCTGGAAGACATCTTCCGCGGGGCTGCTGTTGTAGAGCGCATCGAGCAGGTCTCGATACGGCGCTTGGCACGGGTCCATGGGCGTGGCGGCTAGATGCGGCCCAGCGCCTGAACTTTCCAAGCCAGCCAGAACTTGCGCACCGGCGTTAGGCTGACGCGCTGGTTCAGCACCTGGAAGTCGTCGCGTTCGATCTCGCGAAGCAGCGTGCGGTAGATGCTGGCCATCATCAGGCCGGGCTTTTGCGTGCGGCGGTCGGCCAGCGGGAGCAGGGCGAGGGCTTCGTCGTATGCCGCATGCGCACGCGCGGCCTGGAATTTCATCAACGCGACGAAGCGATCGGAATGCACGCGGTTGAGGATCTCGTGCGCCTTCACGTCGAACTTCTGCAGCTCGTTGACGGGCAGGTAGATGCGGCCGCGCAGCGCGTCTTCGCCGACGTCGCGCAGGATGTTGGTGAGCTGCAGTGCCAGGCCGAGCTTGTGGGCGTAGGCGGTGGTCTGCGGGTCGGTCTGGCCGAAGATGCGGGCCGCGACTTCGCCGACCACGCCGGCCACCAGGTGGCAATAGCGCGCAAGGCCGGGAAAGTCGAGGTAGCGGGTCTGGTCCAGGTCCATCTGGCAGCCGTCGATCACGTCGTTGAGCTGGCGGGCCTCGATGCCGTAGGCGGCGGCGTGCGGCATCAGCGCCTGCATCACCGGGTGGCGCGGCGGGCCTGAAAAAGACTGGGCGACCTCGGTGCGCCACCAGGCGAGCTTGGTGGCGGCCACGCCGGGGTCGGAAACCTCGTCGACCACGTCGTCGATCTCGCGGCAGAACGCATAGAACGCGGTGATGGCGGCGCGGCGCGGCTTGGGAAGAAACAGGAAGGCGTAATAGAAACTGCTGCCCGAAGCGGCGGCCTTGTCTTGCACGTATTGCTCGGGGGTCATCGGGGAGGCGCTGCTTTCATGGGCCGCCATTGTCTCCGCATCCGCATGGCCTTCCAGAGCAGCCGCGGCACATCGGCCTTGCCGATGGTGGGGCGCTGCGAGAAGGTGTCGAAGCCCAGGTCCTCGATCTTGTCGAGGATGCGCAGGCCGCCCTGCACGACAAGGCGCAGCTCCCAGCCGGCGCGGCCGGGCAGGCGGTGCACGAGCGGCGCGCCTTCTTTCATCAGCTCGCGCGCCCAGAAAGACACGACTGCTATCAGATTGATAGCTTCCTGCGGAGGCGGGGCGTTCGAGAGCGGCGCAAAAACCTTGAAGTTCTCGCGTGTGAGGCTGCGCCGGTCGCAGTCGGTCAGCGGAAAGTAGAAGCGGCCGCGCGGCAGGTCGACGCTCGGGTCCTGCCAGAAATTGATGAGCTGCAGTGCGCTGCAGATGGCGTCGCTCTGCGCCAGCGCCTCTGAGTCGGTCACGCCGTACAGGTGCAGCAGCAGGCGGCCGACCGGGTTGGCGGAGCGGCGGCAGTAGTCGAGCAGCTCGGCGCGGTCGGCGTAGGTGCCGCGGTCGCGGGTTTTCACGATGTCCTGCACGAAGGCGCTGAGCAGGTCGGCCAGCAGGGCTTCGGGCAGGGCGTGCTGCGCAATGCTGTGGGCCAGCGGGCCGAACACCTGCGGCCAGCGCGACGAGGTGGACACCTCGCCGCGGGCGGCGGCGTCAAGTTCTTCGCGGTAGGCGGCCAGCTCAGCCAGGCGCTGGTCGGGCGAGGCGTCGCCCTCGTCGGCGATGTCGTCGGCCGTGCGCGCGAAGTGGTAGATCGCGGCAATGGGCGGGCGCAGGTGCGGTGGGCACAGCCACGACGCGACCGGAAAATTCTCGTAGTGCGCCGGCGGCGCGGCGTGGGGGGGAGTGGCGGACACGCCACGATTGTCCGCGACGTCGTCTCCGGGCACTATGCTCGCGGCGTCGCCACTTCGAACTTTCCGCTTCATGAAAGCATCTGCTTCGGCCCCCAGGCCCCAGGTTTCAGCGCACGGCGAGGCTGCGCATCCGGCGGGGCCGGGGCTGATGATCGCGGCGCTCGGCGTCGTGTTCGGCGACATCGGCACCTCGCCGCTCTACGCCTTCAAGGAGACGATGAACCCCGAGCACGGCGTGCCGTTCTCGCCCGATTCGGTGCTGGGCCTGCTCTCGCTGATCTTCTGGGGGCTGATGTTCGTGGTGACGCTGAAGTACGTGGTGTTCGTGCTGCGGGCCGACCACGACGGCGAAGGCGGCATCCTGGCGCTGCAGGCGCTCGCGCGCAACGCGGTGTCGGGTCCGAAGACCAAGCCCTGGATGTGGAACGCGATCGGGCTGCTGGGCCTGGTGGGCGCGGCCATGTTCTATGGCGACAGCCTGATCACGCCGGCCATCTCGGTGCTGTCGGCGGTCGAGGGGCTGGAAGTGCAGGCGCCGGTGCTGCAGCGCGCGGTGATCCCGATCACGGTGGCGATCCTGGTGGCGCTCTTCATGGTCCAGAAGAAGGGCACGGGCGTGGTCGGCAAGGTGTTCGGGCCGATCATGCTGCTGTGGTTCCTGGTGCTGGCGGCGGCCGGACTGTGGCAGGTGCTGCAGCAGCCGCAGGTGCTGGCGGCGCTCGATCCGTGGCGCGCGTTCGGCTTCCTGATCGAGCACCGGGCGCAGTCGCTGGCGGTGCTGGGCGCGGTGTTCCTGGCCTTCACGGGGGGCGAGGCGCTGTATGCCGACATGGGGCACTTCGGCGCCAAGCCGATCCGGTTGGCCTGGCTCTTCATCGCGCTGCCGGGCCTGGTGCTGAACTACTTCGGACAGGGCGCGCTGGTGCTGGCGAACCCCGCGGCCATCGACAACCCGTTCTTCCGGCTCTTCCCCGCGTGGGGTGTGCTGCCGATGGTGGTGCTGGCCGCCATGGCCACGGTGATCGCATCGCAGGCCGTGATCTCGGGTGCTTTCTCGCTCACGGCGCAGGCCATGCGCATGGGCTACCTGCCGCGCATGCGAGTGATCCAGACCTCGGGCACGGCCATCGGGCAGATCTACGTGCCGGCGGTCAACTGGCTGCTGATGGTGGGCGTGCTGCTGCTGGTGCTGGGCTTCCGCAGTTCGGGCGCGCTGTCGGCGGCCTACGGCATCGCGGTGTCGATCACGATGGTGACGACCACGCTGCTGGCCGGCATCGTCGCCTGGGGGCTGTGGCGCTGGAACAAGGTGGCGGTGGTGGTGGGCGCGCTGGCCTTCGCGGTGGTCGACCTGACCTTCGTGGTCGCCAACAGCCTGAAGATCGCCGAGGGCGGCTGGCTCACGCTGGCGGTGGCCGTGGTGGTGATGGTGGTCTTCACCACCTGGGCCAAGGGCCGGCGGCTGGGGCTGGAGGCGGCCGAAGCCGAGAGCCTGCCCCTGCGGCCTTTTGTCGAATCGCTGGCGCTGCACATGCCGCACCGCGTGAGCGGCACGGCGGTGTTTCTGAACCCCGACGCCACGGCGGTGCCGCATGCGCTGCTGCACAACCTCAAGCACAACCAGGTGCTGCACGAGCAGGTGATCGTGCTGCGCGTGATGCCCTGCGACACGCCGCGTGTCGACGCCAGCATGCGCATCGAGGCCGAGCAGCTGATGGACGGCATCTGGATGGTGACCGCGCGCCACGGCTTCATGGAACGGCCCGACGTGCCCGAGTTCATCCGCATCCTGGCCTACCAGAAGACGCTGGCCATCGATTCGATGAAGACCTCGTACTTCGTCTCTCGCGCCTCGGTGGGCGAAGAGAACCTGCCGGGCATGAACCCGATTCGACGGGCTCTGTTCGGCTGGCTGCAGCGCAATGCCGGGCGGGCGTCCGACTATTTCGAGCTGCCGGACAACCGGTTGGTGGAGATGGGACAACGAACCTGAGAACGTCCTGCAAGCGGCCCTGAGACGGCCCGGTTCGATCGCGCAAACGGCGCGGAGGATGCTGCCAACTGACCGACGAGTCATTGACAGTATTTAACGTTTACCCTAGATTACTAACCAGTGGGTCATTAAAGGCCCGGTTTGTCCTTTCTTGGGTGTCTCATGACCGCCTCCGCCATTTCTCCCCGTGTGCGCAGCGCCCTCTGGCTGTTGCTTCCCTCCTTGTTCCTGGCTGGCTGCTCGCCAAAGCCGGCCGCCGAGGAGCCCGTGCGAGCGGTGAAGCTCGTGACCGTCGGCACCAGTGACTTCGACGCCCAGCCCGAGTTCTCGGCCGAGGTGCGGGCCCGCGTCGAATCGCGACTGGGGTTCCGCGTGGCGGGCAAGATCACCCGGCGGCAGGCCGAACTCGGCCAGCATGTGCAGGCCGGGCAGGTGCTGGCCCAGCTCGATCCGCAGGACTACAAGCTGGCCGCCGAAGCCGCGCGAGCCCAGCAGGCCGCGGCCCTGACCAACCGCGACCTCGCCGCCGCCGACCTGAAGCGCTACACCGAACTGCGCCAGCAGAACTTCATCAGCGGCGCCGAACTGGAGCGCCGCGAATCGACCTGGAAGGCCGCGCAGGCACAGCTCGAACAGGCCCAGGCGCAGCTGGCTTCGCAAGGCAACCAGGCCAACTACACGACGCTGGTGGCCGACGTGGCCGGCGTCATCACCGCCATCGAGGCCGAACCGGGCCAGGTGGTGCAGGCCGGCACGCCGGTCGTTCGCATTGCGCAGGACGGCGCGCGCGACGTGGTGTTCGCGGTGCCCGAAGACCGCGCCGCGCTCATCAAGGCCGGCTCGCCGGTCGCGGTGCGCGGCTGGTCGGGCGGCGAGATGCTGCAGGGCCAGGTGCGCGAAGTGGCGGCCAGTGCCGACGCGGTCACGCGCACCTATTCGGTCAAGGTCGCGATCGACGCGGCCACCTCGCCCGCGCTCGGCGCCACGGTCTACGCCCGGCCCCAGGCGCTGGCACGCACGAACACCGCGGTGATCAAGCTGCCGACCAGCGCGCTGCGCCAGGAAGGCAAGGGCTCGGCGGTCTGGGTGCTCGACAAGTCGACGATGACGGTGCGCTCGCAACCGGTGCAGGTCGCGACGGCCGACGGCAATGAAGCGGTGATCGGTGGCGGGCTCACGCCCGGCATGATGGTCGTGGCCGCGGGTGTGCATGTGCTGTCGCCGGGGCAGAAGGTCACGATCTACCAGTCCAAGGAGGCGGCCGCGGCCGCCGCCAGCGCGAAGGATGTCGTGCAGGCCGTCGAGGCCGTTGCCGCTACGCAGAAGGAGATCGCTGCGGGTGCTTCCAAATGACGGAAGGCGCAGCGACCACCACCACCGACAAGCCCGCGCGCTTCAACCTTTCCAAATGGGCGCTGGACCACGCGCCCCTGACGCGCTACCTGATGGTGGTGCTGATGGTGCTGGGTGCCTTCGCGTACTTCCAGCTCGGCCAGGACGAAGACCCGCCTTTCACCTTCCGCGCGATGGTCGTGCGGACCTACTGGCCCGGCGCGACGGCACAGCAGGTGGCCGAGCAGGTCACCGACAAGCTCGAGCGCACGCTGCAGGAAGCGCCCTACGCCGACAAGATCCGCAGCTACTCGAAGCCCGGTGAATCGCAGATCATTTTCCAGATCAAGGATTCGTCCAAGGCCAACGAGGTGGCCAACGTCTGGTACACGGTGCGCAAGAAGATCGGCGACATGCGCAGCACGCTGCCGGCCGGCGTGCAGGGGCCGTTCTTCAATGACGATTTCGGCGACGTCTATGGCGTGATCTACGCGCTCGAGAGCGACGGCTTCAGCTACGCCGAGCTCAAGACACTGGCCGACGACGTGCGCCAGCAGCTGCTGCGCGTGAAGGACGTGGCCAAGGTCGACCAGTTCGGCGTGCAGGACGAGAAGGTCTACATCGAGATTTCGCAGAAGCGCCTGGCGCAGCTGGGGCTCGACTTCAACGCGGTGCTGGCGCAGCTCGGCTCGCAGAACGCGATCGAAAGCGCCGGCACGATCCAGTCGCCGCTCGACGTGGTGCAGGTGCGCGTGGGCGGCCAGTTCACCAGCGTCGACCAGTTGCGCGAGATGCCGATCCGCGGCAGCTCGGGCAACCAGCTGAAGCTGGGCGACATCGCCGACATCCACCGCGGCTACATCGATCCGCCGGCGGTCAAGGTGCATCACCAGGGCAAGGAAGTGATCGCGCTGGGCGTGTCGATGGCCAAGGGCGGCGACATCATCGCGCTGGGCAAGGCACTCAAGGAAACCACCGCCACCATCGGGCAGCGCCTGCCGGTCGGCGTGAAGCTGGCGCAGGTGCAAGACCAGCCGGTGTCGGTGGCCAGTTCGGTGAACGAATTCGTCGGCGTGCTGATCGAGGCCGTGGCCATCGTGCTGGCCGTGAGCATCATCTCGCTCGGCCTGCACAAGGGCGGGCGCTTCGGCTGGTACATCGATGTGCGGCCGGGGCTGGTGGTGGCCATCACCATTCCGCTGGTGCTGGCCGTGACCTTCCTGGCCATGAACTACTTCGGCATCGGGCTGCACAAGATATCGCTGGGCTCGCTCATCATCGCGCTCGGCCTCTTGGTGGACGACGCGATCATCGCGGTCGAGATGATGGTGCGGAAGATGGAGGAGGGCTACGACAAGGTCCGCGCCGCTACCTTTGCCTACGACGTGACGGCCAAGCCGATGCTGACGGGCACGCTCATCACCGCGGCGGGTTTCCTGCCCATCGGCCTTGCCAAGTCGGTGACGGGTGAATACACCTTTGCGATCTTTGCGGTGACGGTCATTGCGTTGGTGCTGTCGTGGATCGTCTCGGTGTACTTCGTGCCTTACCTCGGCACGCTGCTGCTGAAGGTGAAGCCGCACGACCCCGAAGCGCCGCCGCACGAGCTGTTCGACACGCCGTTCTACAACGTCTTTCGCCGCGCGGTGAACTGGTGCGTGGCACACCGCTGGATGACCATCGGCGCCACAGTGCTGATCTTTGCGCTTGGCATCGTCGGCATGGGCAAGGTGCAGCAGCAGTTCTTTCCCGATTCGAGCCGGCCGGAAATCCTGGTCGACATCTGGTTCCCGGAAGGCACCTCGTTCGCCGCGAACGAAGAGGTGGCCAAGCGGGTCGAGCAGCGCTTCATGCAAGAGGCCGGCGTCAGCACGGTCAGCACCTGGATCGGTTCGGGCGTGCCGCGCTTCTATCTGCCGCTGGACCAGGTGTTTCCGCAGACGAACGTCTCGCAGCTGATCGTGCTCGCCAAGGACCTGAAGGTGCGCGAGACCCTGCGCATCAAGCTGCCCGCTTTGCTGGCCCAGGAGTTCCCCGAGGTGCGCGGCCGCGTCAAGCTGCTGCCCAACGGGCCGCCGGTGCCGTACCCGGTGCAGTTCCGCGTGATCGGCACCGACCCCGCCGAACTGCGCGGGCATGCCGACGAGGTCAAGGCCGTGCTGCGCGAGAACGCCAACATGCGCGGCGTGAACGACAACTGGAACGAGTCGGTCAAGGTGATCCGCTTGCAGGTCGACCAGGCCAAGGCGCGTGCGCTCGGCGTGACGAGCCAGGCGATTGCGCAAGCGTCGCGCACCATGTTCAGCGGCACGACCGTGGGCCAGTACCGCGAGAACGACCTGCTGATCGACATCGTGCTGCGCCAGTCGTCCGACGAGCGCGAGGCGATCTCGGACATCGGCAATGCCTACATCCCGACGACCTCGGGCCGTTCGATTCCGTTGACGCAGATCGCCCGGCCGGTGTTCACCTGGGAGCCCGGCGTGATGTGGCGCGAGAACCGCGACTACGCGATCACCGTGCAGGGCGATGTCGTCGAGGGGCTGCAAGGCGCAACCGTCACGGCGCAGTTGCTGCCAAAGCTGCGCGCGCTCGAAGCCGGCTGGCATGCGGCCGGGCAGGGCGGCTACCGCATCGAAGTGGCCGGCGCGGTGGAGGAAAGCAGCAAGGGCTCGGCCTCGATCGTGGCGGGCGTGCCGATCATGCTGTTCCTGGTGTTCACGCTGCTGATGCTGCAGCTGCACAGCTTCAGCCGTTCGCTGCTGGTGTTCATCACCGGCCCGATGGGCATTGCCGGCGTGGCCGGTGCGCTGCTGGTGCTGAACCGGCCCTTCGGCTTCGTCGCGCTGCTGGGCGTGATCGCGCTGATGGGGATGATCCAGCGCAACGCGGTGATCCTGATCGACCAGATCGAGAGCGACCGTGCGGCGGGCGTGCCGGCCTGGGATGCGATCGTCGAGTCGGCGGTGCGGCGGCTCCGGCCGATCGTGCTCACGGCGGCGGCTGCGGTGCTGGCGATGATCCCGTTGTCGCGCAGCGTGTTCTGGGGCCCGATGGCCGTCGCCATCATGGGCGGGCTGATCGTTGCGACCGTGCTGACGCTGCTGGCGTTGCCGGCGATGTATGCCGCCGCGTTCCGCGTGAAGCGCGAGCCAGTGAATCCGGTGGAGCGTGCGCCCGAAGCGACCCCAATTCACGCTTAAAATCGCGAGTTGACCGATTTCAAGCGGATGGTCTTTGGTGCTGCGGAGACCCCGTGGCGCCGGAAGGCCGTCCGCTTTTGCATTCACCTGAAAAAGATTGGCATCGCGCGGGTGGCGAAATTGGTAGACGCACCAGGTTTAGGTCCTGACGTTCGCAAGAACGTGCCGGTTCGAGTCCGGCCCCGCGCACCAGCCCTGCTAAGTAGCCCGTTCTATCGAGCAGTGACGAAGCCCCGTTTCGCAAGGAACGGGGCTTTTTCTTTGCCTGTCTGTCTACCAGTCGCTACTGCTGCTGTCGCTGCTTCCGCTGTCACTGCTGCTGTCGGAACTGCTGCTACTGCTGCTGGAGTCGTCCCACGAACTCGTGTCCTTGATGCCGAAGTTGTCGTCGACGAAGCTGCGGTCGGGCGCGCGGTCCGGCTCCGGATCGGATGAGGGCCAAAGGCTGCGGCCGATGTCGGCGTTGTGGTTGTGGCTGCCGTGGTTGTTGAAGATGTTGACCGTGTTGCCCCGGTGGTCGTCCGAGCGGTCGTTCAGCAGGTGGCGCAGCAGCTCGCCCGCGACCACCGCACCCACGCTCGCCGCGGCACCGGCCGCGAGCGCGCCGCCGACGCTCGGCCCCTGGCTGGGCGGCGGCGAGGGCGGAAAGCCCCCGTCGCTGTTCGCTGTGGCATAGCCCATGGACGAGTCGCTCATGGGCCCCGAGAACCGAGGCGCTCCCGCCGCGCCGGCTGGCACAGGGAAGGTGACGGCGCGCGAGCGCCGCCGGAAGAAGGCGTAGGCGACGACGACCAGCGCCACGACGCCGAGTGGTCCCCAGGGGATCGATCCAGTGGGTGGAAAGTAGTCCGTCGGCGCGGGCGAGGTTGCGGGCGTCGGCGCGGTAAGCGGGCTCGGCGCAGGCACCGGATCGGGCTTGATTTCCACCGGCTTTTCGAGTTTCCGCTCGAGCTTGGCGAGCGACTCCGCCTTCGCGAACGGGAGGCCCGGCGCGATCTCCTTGGCCAGGGACAGCGCCTCGCGCGCATCGTCGAGCTTGCCGTCCATCGCGAGCAGTTCCGCGTGAACGAAATGGGCCTTCGCACTGTTCGGATGGTTCTTCAGCACCTTGGCGATCATCGCGTTGGCTTCTGCCATTCGCCCGTTCTTTGCCGCCTCGTAGATCTGCTGGATGCCCGGCTCCTTCGGTGCCGTCTTGGCCAGCGCGGGCGTGGGCGCGGCGAACGAAATGGCCAGCACGAAGGCGATGGCGGCGAACAGGCGCTGGAGCATGAAATTTCCTCGGGGCGATGGCGAATCGCCCGCCACTGTAAGGGCGAAACCGGGCCGCAAATCCGGTCCGATCCGCAAACTCCGCGCGTCGTGCCTTGCGCCGGCAAAAGAGGGCGTTCCCGGCCGATTAGAATCGCGGGTTGCCCAGTTTTGCGCGCGGCACGTGTGTGCCTCCGCATAAATCCCGCTAGCGCGTGTAAGTCCTTGATCTGTATTGATAAAAAGATGCAGGCCCCGCGCACCAGCCCCCTTACAAGGAAGACACCATGACCGTGAACGTTGAAACTCTCGAGAAGCTCGAACGCAAGATCACGCTGACCCTGCCGGTCGGCACCATCCAGTCCGAAGTCGATTCGCGCCTCAAGAAGCTCGCGCGCACCGTCAAGATGGACGGCTTCCGTCCGGGCAAGGTGCCCATGAACGTCGTGGCCCAGCGCTATGGCTACTCGGTGCACTACGAAGTCATGAACGACAAGGTCGGCGAAGCTTTCTCGCAAGCCGCCAACGAAGCCAAGCTGCGCGTGGCCGGCCAGCCCCGCATCACCGAGAAGGAAGAGTCGCCCGAAGGCCAGCTCGCCTTCGACGCGGTCTTCGAAGTGTTCCCCGAAGTCAAGATCAATGACCTGTCGGGCGCCGAAGTCGAGAAGCTCTCGGCCGAAGTGGGTGACGAAGCCATCGACAAGACGCTCGACATCCTGCGCAAGCAGCGCCGTACCTTCGCCCAGCGCGCACAAGACGCCGTGGCACAAGACGACGACCGTGTCACGGTCGACTTCGAAGGCAAGATCGACGGCGAGCCCTTCCAGGGCGGCAAGGCCGAAGACTTCCAGTTCGTCGTCGGCGAAGGCCAGATGCTCAAGGAATTCGAAGACGCCGTGCGCGGCATGAAGTCCGGCGACAGCCGCACCTTCCCGCTGTCGTTCCCGGCCGACTACCACGGCAAGGACGTGGCCGGCAAGCAAGCCGACTTCATGGTCACCGTGAAGAAGATCGAAGCCTCGCACCTGCCCGAAGTCAACGAACAACTCGCCAAGTCGCTCGGCATTGCCGAAGCCACCGTCGAAGGCCTGCGCGCCGACATCAAGCGCAACCTCGAGCGCGAAGTGAAGTTCCGCCTGCTGGCCCGCAACAAGAACGCCGTGATGGACGCGCTGGTTGCCAACGCCGAACTCGACCTGCCGAACGCCAGCGTGCAGTCGGAAGTCGCCCGCATGATCGAAGGCGCCCGCGCCGAGCTCAAGCAGCGCGGCATCAAGGACGCCGACAAGGCACCGATTCCCGAGGAAGTGTTCCGCCCGCAAGCCGAGCGCCGCGTGCGCCTGGGCCTCGTCGTCGCTGAACTGGTGCGTTCGAACAACCTGCAGGCCAAGCCCGAGCAGATCAAGGCCCACATCGACGAGCTGGCCGCCAGCTACGAAAAGCCGGCCGACGTGGTCCGCTGGTACTTCAGCGACAACAACCGTCTGGCCGAAGTCGAAGCCGTGGTCATCGAGAACAACGTGACCGACTTCGTGCTGGGCAAGGCCAAGGTCAACGAAAAGTCGGTGTCGTTCGACGAACTGATGGCGCAACAGCAGGGCTGATCTCCGTCGCCGCCCGCATCGCCAATGGGGCTTGTGCTTTGCGGCACGAGCCCCATTTCACTCAGGCGTACAGTTCAGAAACAGCGAACGATTCCATCTTCCGGAGAGCAAATTCATGAGCGCACAGGAAATTCAAGGCCTCGGCATGGTTCCGATGGTCATCGAGCAATCGGGCCGTGGCGAGCGGTCTTATGACATCTACTCGCGCCTTCTCAAGGAGCGCATCATTTTCCTGGTGGGCGAGGTCAATGACCAGACCGCCAACCTCGTGGTGGCGCAGTTGCTGTTCCTCGAAAGCGAGAACCCGGACAAGGACATCTCGTTCTACATCAACTCCCCGGGCGGCAGCGTGAGTGCCGGCATGGCGATCTACGACACCATGCAGTTCATCAAGCCCGACGTGTCGACCATGTGCCTAGGCTTTGCGGCCAGCATGGGCGCCTTCCTGCTGGCGGCCGGCGAGAAGGGCAAGCGCTTCTCGCTGCCCAACTCGAAGATCATGATTCACCAGGTCCTGGGCGGCGCCCGTGGCCAGGCCACCGACATCGAGATCCATGCACGTGACATCCTGCGCACCAAGGACCAGATGAACCGCATCCTGGCCGAGCGCACCGGCCAGCCGCTGGAAAAGGTCAAGGCCGACACCGAGCGCGACTACTTCCTGACGGCCGACGAGGCCAAGGACTACGGCCTGGTGGACCAGGTCGTCGCCAAGCGCGGCTGACGCGGCCAACGCGGTTGCGGCCGCCTGGCGCTGAAGGCGCCAATTGGCAGAAAACGGCGTTTTCCACAAGGGGAACGCCGTTTTTGTTTAGTTATCATTGTCCCTACCCTGTAACGAGGCACCTGTCCATGGCCGATAAAAAAGGCTCTTCCAGCGAAAAAACGCTTTATTGCTCGTTCTGCGGCAAGAGCCAGCATGAGGTCAAGAAGCTGATCGCGGGCCCTTCGGTCTTCATTTGCGACGAGTGCATCGACCTTTGCAACGAGATCATCCGCGACGAACTCCCGGCCGGTGAAGAGGCGCGCGAAGCACGCAGCGACCTGCCCACGCCGCTGGAGATCAAGACCAACCTCGACAACTACGTGATCGGCCAGGAGCCGGCCAAGCGCATGCTGTCGGTGGCGGTCTACAACCACTACAAGCGCCTTCGCCACAAGGAAAAGAACACCAAGGGCGACGAGGTCGAACTCAGCAAGAGCAACATTCTCCTGATCGGCCCGACTGGCTCGGGCAAGACGCTGCTGGCGCAGACGCTCGCGCGCATGCTCGACGTGCCCTTCGTGATGGCCGACGCCACCACGCTGACCGAAGCCGGCTACGTGGGCGAAGACGTCGAGAACATCATCCAGAAGCTGCTGCAGAGCTGCAACTACGAAGTCGAGCGCGCCCAGCGCGGCATCGTCTACATCGACGAAATCGACAAGATCTCGCGCAAGTCCGACAACCCTTCGATCACCCGGGACGTGTCGGGCGAGGGCGTGCAGCAGGCGCTGCTCAAGCTCATCGAAGGCACGATGGCCAGCGTGCCGCCGCAGGGCGGCCGCAAGCACCCCAATCAAGACTTTCTGCAGATCGACACGACCAACATCCTGTTCATTTGCGGCGGCGCGTTTGCCGGCCTCGAGAAGGTCATTGAAAACCGCACCGAAGCCTCGGGCATCGGCTTCGGCGCTTCGGTCAAGAGCAAGGCGCAGCGCAGCATCACCGAGGTGTTCCGCGAAGTCGAACCCGAAGACCTGATCAAGTTCGGCCTGATCCCCGAACTGGTGGGCCGCATGCCCGTGGTGGCGTCGCTGGCCGAACTCAGCGAAGACGCGCTGGTGCAGATCCTGACCGAGCCGAAGAACGCGGTGGTCAAGCAGTTCACCAAGCTGCTGCAAATGGAAGGCGTGGACCTCGAGATCCGTCCGGCGGCGCTCAAGGCGATCGCACGCAAGGCGCTGGCCCGCAAGACCGGTGCACGCGGCCTGCGCTCGATCCTTGAACAGTCGCTGATCGACACCATGTTCGAATTGCCGAACGCGACCAATGTCGACAAGGTGGTGGTCGAGGAATCGACCATCGACGAAAACAAGCCGCCGCTGCTCGTGTACCGCGAAGCGGCGAAAAAGGCCTAAAGCCAAAGACGCGAAGGATCTGCATGTCTGGCCACACCCCATTGCCTCCCGAAGCCCTCGACCTGCCGCTGCTGCCGCTGCGCGACGTCGTGGTGTTTCCCCACATGGTGATCCCGCTCTTCGTGGGACGCCCCAAGAGCATCAAGGCGCTCGAACTGGCCATGGAGGCCGAGCGCCGCATCATGCTGGTGGCCCAGAAGGCTGCCGCCAAGGACGAGCCCTCGGTCGAGGACATGTTCGAGGTCGGTTGCGTCTCGACCATCCTGCAGATGCTCAAGCTGCCCGACGGCACGGTGAAGGTGCTGGTCGAAGGCCAGCAGCGCGCACGCGTCAACCGCATCGACGACGGCGAAACCCACTTCACGGCCAACGTGACGCCCGTCGAGGCGCCTGAAGGCGGCGAGAAGGGCACCGAGGTCGAGGCGCTGCGCCGTGCCGTGATGCAGCAGTTCGACCAGTACGTCAAGCTCAACAAGAAGATTCCGCCCGAGATCCTCACCTCGATCTCGAGCATCGACGATCCGGGCCGCCTGGCCGACACGATCGCCGCGCACCTGCCGCTCAAGCTCGACAACAAGCAGGCCGTGCTCGACCTGGACGATGTCAAGGCGCGCCTTGAAAACCTGTTCGGCCAGCTCGAGCGCGAAGTCGACATCCTGAACGTCGACAAGAAGATCCGTGGCCGCGTGAAGCGCCAGATGGAGAAGAACCAGCGCGACTTCTACCTCAACGAGCAGGTCAAGGCCATCCAGAAGGAGCTCGGCGAAGGCGAAGAGGGCGCGGACATCGAGGAGATCGAGAAGAAGATCAAGCTCGCCAAGATGTCCAAGGAAGGCCTGAAGAAGGCCGAAGGCGAACTCAAGAAGCTCAAGCTGATGTCGCCCATGTCGGCCGAGGCCACCGTGGTGCGCAACTACATCGACGTGCTGATCGGCCTGCCGTGGAGCAAGAAGACCAAGATCAAGCACGACCTGGCCAATGCCGAGGCCGTGCTCAATGCCGACCACTACGGCCTCGAGAAGGTCAAGGACCGCATCCTTGAATATCTCGCGGTGCAGCAACGCGTCGACAAGGTCAAGGCACCTATCCTGTGCCTCGTGGGCCCACCGGGTGTCGGCAAGACCTCGCTGGGGCAGTCGATCGCCAAGGCGACCGGCCGCAAGTACACTCGCATGGCGCTCGGCGGCATGCGTGACGAAGCCGAGATCCGCGGGCATCGCCGCACCTACATCGGCGCGTTGCCGGGCAAGGTGCTGCAGGGCCTGAGCAAGATCGGCACGCGCAATCCGCTGTTCCTGCTCGACGAAATCGACAAGCTGGGCACGGACTTCCGTGGCGACCCGTCGAGCGCGCTGCTCGAGGTGCTCGACCCCGAGCAGAACCACACCTTCGGCGACCATTACGTGGAAGTCGACTTCGACCTGAGCGACGTGATGTTCGTCGCCACCTCGAACTCGATGAACATTCCGCCGGCGCTGCTGGACCGCATGGAAGTCATTCGCCTCTCGGGCTACACCGAGGACGAGAAGACGCACATCGCGATCAAGTACCTGCTGCCGAAGCAGTTGAAGAACAACGGCGTCAAGGAAGACGAACTCCTCGTCACCGAAGAAGCCGTGCGCGACATCGTGCGCTACTACACGCGTGAAGCCGGCGTGCGTTCGCTCGAGCGCGAGCTGTCCAAGATCTGCCGCAAGGTGGTCAAGGGCCTGCTGCTCAAGCAGATGACGCCGAAGGTGACGGTCAACGGTGCAAACCTCAACGAGTTCCTGGGCGTGCGCAAGTACAGCTTCGGCCTCGCCGAGAAGCAGAACCAGGTCGGTCAGGTCGTCGGCCTGGCGTGGACCGAAGTCGGCGGCGATCTGCTGACGATCGAAGCGGTCACGATGCCTGGCAAGGGCGTGATCAGCCGCACGGGTTCGCTCGGCGATGTGATGAAGGAGTCGGTCGAAGCTGCACGCACCGTGGTGCGCAGCCGCTCGCGCCGGTTGGGCATCAAGGACGAGGTGTTCGAGAAGCGCGACATCCACATCCACGTGCCCGACGGTGCCACCCCCAAGGACGGCCCGAGCGCGGGCGCGGCGATGACGACGGCCTTCGTGTCGGCGCTCACGGGCATCCCCGTGCGCAGCGACGTTGCGATGACCGGTGAAATCACGCTGCGCGGCGAGGTCACGGCCATCGGCGGCCTGAAGGAAAAGCTGCTGGCCGCATTGCGCGGTGGCATCAAGACCGTGCTGATCCCGGAAGAGAACGCCAAGGACCTGCAGGACATTCCCGAGAACGTGAAGAACGGCCTCGAGATCGTGCCCGTCAAGTGGATCGACAAGGTTCTCGAGATCGCGCTCGAGAAGACGCCCGAGCCGCTGTCCGACGAAGAGGTCGCTGCATCGGCCGCGGCCTTGGCCGAATTGGCCAAGCAGCGCGCCGGAGCACCGGCCGCCGAAGGTTCGGTCAAACATTGACGGTGCAACTTGCGAAGTCTCGAAAAACTGGTATATAATTCGAGGCTCGAAACGCGGGAATAGCTCAGTTGGTAGAGCGCAACCTTGCCAAGGTTGAGGTCGAGAGTTCGAGACTCTTTTCCCGCTCCAGTTTTGAAAAAGGGAAGCAGCAGCTTCCCTTTTTTTCGCAAGTTCGTTTTTTGTTCTGCGTGGCGCGATAGCAAAGCGGTTATGCAACGGATTGCAAATCCGTCTAGCCCGGTTCGACTCCGGGTCGCGCCTCCACCTTCTCGTTAGACACGATTCGATCCGACAAACAAGCCCCGCCAACCGACGTTGCCGGGGCTTGTTTTGTTTGGGTTATCGTCGATGTTCAACCTGACGCCCGGATGGTGAAATTGGTAGACACATCGGACTTAAAATCCGCCGCTTCCTTAATCGGGGCATACGGGTTCGACCCCCGTTCCGGGTACCAAACTTACAAGGGAGCATTCGATGCCTCGCTACAACGCTCCATTTGAAATCCATGTGCACGGCGATGTGCCGCTGCGTCCGGACGTGAGCTTCGACCAGATCCAGGAAGCGCTCAAGCCACTGTGGAAGTACGCCGGTGCCAAGTCGCTGGCCGACGGCGCCACCAGCACCTACGAGGAAGAGCCGGGCATCCGCTTCGAGCAGAAGGACCACACGCTGCAGATGTGCTGGACGGTGCCGGGCGACGAAGACTTCCGCCAGGCGCTCGACGAAATGTGCATGGGCCTGAACGAACTGTCGGACCGCGGCGCCGCGATCGAAGTCACCTTCTACGACACCGACTTCGACGAAGAAGAAGGCGACCCCGACGAAGAATCGCGCGACGACTTCCTGATGCTGTTCGTCGGCCCTAATCCGGCTGCGATCATGCAGGTGCAGCGCGACCTGCTGGTCGAAGACGTCGTCAACCTCATGGAGCGCCATTTCGATGGCGCCGAACTGGGTGGTGTCGTGTCCGAGATCGATCGCCTCTTCAGCGACCGTTTCGATGCGCTCGTGAACTCCCTCGAGATCGGCAAGCGCCCGCGCGGCACGGGCGGTACCGGCGGTGGTGGAGGCAGCGGTGGCGGTCATGGCGGCGGACGCCGTCCCCGCCACCTGCACTGAGCCGGAAGACGGTCAGTTCCGTTGTTGTTGCTGCTGTTGCAGCAATGACTTCGGCACGCGGAAGCGCTCGCCGTCGTAGCGCAGCGTCACGGTGCTGAACTTGGCGGGCAGCGCTCTTTCCACGCAGGTCTGATCCTCCTGCTCCTGCGCGCGGCTTTGCACGAGCGTGCGCGACAGCAGCAGGTCGGCGAAGCCGTTGCTGCTGGCCTTGCCGACCGAGAGCATGGTCCGCAGTTTCTCGAAGTGACCGGTGCAGGTCGCGTCCCATCCCCCGTTGTCGTGGTCGAGTTCGATCTCCTGCAGCACCTGCCGCAGCTTGTTGGCGTGGTGCACGTACAGGCGCACGGTCTCGCTGGCCAGCGGGCCGGCCGACGTGCTGCCGTTCTTGTAGCGAATGCGCAGGCCGAAGGCGCGCGCGTCGGCAGACAGCACATAGCGCGAGGTATCGACGCGAATATCCTGGATCGACGTGGTGGCGTCTTCGTCGAGCGCTTCGGGCTGGAAGAGTCGCCCGATCACCGTGTCGCGCTCGGTGTTGCCGTTGTCCGGCCGCTGGATCAGCAGCAGCTCGAGGTCGAAAACTTTCCCGCCGGTGTCGGTGGTCTCGCGCGGCATCGGCAGCACGACGATGCTGCGCCCCGGAAAAGCCGGCCAGACCTTGCAGGCGGCCAGTCGCTCGTCGAGCGGGCGGTTCGGGTGGAGCTTGGCGTGCATGCGCTCGGCCAGGCCGCTTTCGCAGGCGGCATGGCTCAGGCTGGCCGTGAAGACGCACAGCAGGAGCAGGGCGGGGCGCAGAAGGCGCATGAAGAGGTGTTTCAGGCCGGGGTGGCCGCGGATGCCGTGACGCGCTGCGAAGGGCCTTGCAGCCATCGTGCGGCGGCTGCTTCGAGCACGGCGACATCGCCGCTGCTCTGCAGCAACAGGCTGCCCTGCGGCACGCCATGTTCGTCCGCGAGGCGGCCTGCCGAAGCCAGCAGCCGACGCGTCTGTTGTGCAACCGGCAAGCCGGTGTCGATGAAGCGCAGCGTGGCCGGTGCGTGGCGGCGCAACTCGTCCTTGACGAGCGGGTAGTGGGTGCAGCCGAGCACGACCGTGTCGACCTCATCGGCAGCTTCGCCGAAGGGCCCGGCTTCTTCCATGTAGCGTGCGCAGAGCGCCGCGATCGACGGGAAATCCATGCCCTCGATGGCCTTCACGAGACCATCGCATGGCACGGGGCGCACATCGGCCGATCCGGCGAACGAGTCGCGCAATGCGGCGTACTTGGCGCTGGCCAGCGTGCCCCGCGTGGCCAGCACCGAGATGTGGCCGGTGCGGCTGCTCGCCACGGCGGGCTTGAGCGCGGGCTCCAGGCCCACGATCGGCAGATCGGGGTTCTCGGCCCGCAGCAGGTGGATGGCGGCGGTCGTGGCCGTGTTGCAGGCGATCACGAGCGCCTTGATGCGGTACTCGCGCACCATGTGCTCGATCACCTTGCGCGAACGCTCGATCACGTACGCATCACCGCGCTCGCCGTACGGCGCATAGGCCGTGTCGGCGTAATAGACGAAATGCTCGTGCGGCAGTTCGGTGCGCAGCGCGGCCTGCACGCTGAGCCCGCCCACACCGCTGTCGAAGACGCCAACCGGGAGCATCAGAAGACCTCCGTGCTGCTGCGCAATGCGAACGGGTGGGCGGTGTGCTGCATCAGGCTTCTTCCATCATGATGGTCTTGAACTCGCCGCTGGCAATGCGCTTTTGCCACTCGGCCGGGCCGGTGATGTGGGCGCTGGTGCCGCCCGCATCGACCGCCACCGTCACGGGCATGTCGACCACGTCGAATTCGTAGATGGCTTCCATGCCGAGGTCCGCGAAGCCAACGACCTTGGCCGTCTTGATGGCCTTGCTCACGAGGTAGGCGGCGCCGCCCACGGCCATGAGGTAGGCGCTCTTGTGCTTCTTGATGGCCTCGATGGCGACCGGGCCGCGCTCGGCCTTGCCGATCATCGCGATCAGGCCGGTCTGGGCCAGCATCATTTCGGTGAAGCCGTCCATGCGCGTGGCGGTGGTCGGGCCGGCGGGGCCCACGGCTTCGTTGCCGACCGGGTCGACCGGGCCGACGTAGTAGATGACGCGGTTGGTGAAGTCCACCGGCAGCTTCTCGCCCTTGGCCAGCATGTCCTGGATGCGCTTGTGCGCGGCGTCGCGGCCGGTGAGCATCTTGCCGTTCAGCAGGATCGTGTCGCCCGGCTTCCAGCTTGCGACTTCAGCGGGCGTGAGCTTGTTCAGGTCGACGCGCTTGCTCTTCTTTTCGTCCGGCGCCCAGTTCACGTCGGGCCACAGGTCGAGCGACGGCGGGTCGAGGTAGACCGGGCCGCTGCCGTCCATCACGAAGTGCGCATGGCGCGTGGCGGCGCAGTTGGGGATCATCGCCACGGGCTTGCTGGCCGCGTGCGTGGGGTACATCTTGATCTTGATGTCGAGCACGGTGGCCAGGCCGCCCAGGCCCTGCGCGCCGATGCCCAGGGCATTGACCTTCTCGTACAGCTCGATGCGCAGCGCCTCGACCTTGCTCAGCTCGGCGCCCGATGCCTTCTTGGCCTGCAGTTCGTGCATGTCGAGGTCGTCCATCAAGCTTTCCTTGGCCATCAGCGCGGCCTTCTCGGCGGTGCCGCCGATGCCGATGCCCAGCATGCCCGGCGGGCACCAGCCGGCGCCCATGGTCGGCACGGTCTTGAGCACCCAGTCGACCACGCTGTCACCGGGGTTCAGCATGACCAGCTTGCTCTTGTTCTCGCTGCCGCCGCCCTTGGCCGCGACCGTCACTTCGACGGTGTTGCCGGGCACGATCTCGGTGAAGATCACCGCGGGCGTGTTGTCCTTGGTGTTCTTGCGATCGAACTGCGGGTCGCCCACGACCGAGGCGCGCAGCGTGTTGTCGGGGTGGTTGTAGCCGCGGCGCACGCCTTCATTGATGGCGTCGTCCAGGCTGCCGGTGAAGCCGCCCCAGCGCACGTCCATGCCCACCTTGAGGAACACGTTGACGATGCCGGTGTCCTGGCAGATCGGGCGGTGGCCCGTGGCGCTCATCTTGCTGTTGGTCAGGATCTGCGCGATGGCGTCCTTGGCGGCGGGGCTCTGCTCGCGCTCGTAGGCCTTGGCCAGGTGGGCGATGTAGTCGGTGGGGTGGTAGTAGCTGATGTACTGCAGCGCGGCGCTGATCGATTCGATCAGGTCGGCCTGCTGGATCGTGGTCGTCATGGTGGGGGCTTTTATTGGAGTGGGAAACGCCCCCCGATTATCTCAGTCGCCGTCTCCCGGCGTCTGTCCCGATCCCGTCGGGACCACGGAGGCTGCCGCAGGGTGCGCCGCAGGGCTTTTCAGGGCGAACCCCGACCCTCGCACCCAGCGGTGCCTGCCCCACTACTTCGCAGCGGCGCGTGCCTCTTCGATCCAGCCGTCGAACAGCGCCTGATGGGCCTTGATCCATCCGTCCGTGTGGCGTGCCACGTCCTGCTGCGTGTTGGCGCCCTGGCTCATGCGCAGGTTCTGGGCGTTGATGTCGCTGATCGGCAGCTTCATCACCTCGAACAGCTTGCCGGCGGCCGGGTTCTTCTCGACGAAGGCCTTGTTGGCGACGATCTGCTCCTGGTTCGCCTGAAAGCCGTAGTTCTTGCCGTTCGGCAACTGCGTGTCGACACTGCGGCCATCGCCCTGCGACGACGAGAACGGCACCTGCAGCCACACCACGTCCGCACCCGGCCGCAGCACGGCGCTGACCCAGTACGGCGTCCACGTGTAGTACAGCACCGGCTTGTCCTGCTTGAAGCGGGCAATCGTGTCGGCCATCAGCGCGGCATAGCTGCCCTGCTTGTGGGTGACGGTATCGCGCAGCTGGTAGGCCGTCAGGTGGTTCTCGATGGCCAGCTCGCAGCCCCAGCCGGGGTTGCAGCCCGTCAGGTCGGCCTTGCCGTCGCCGTCCGCATCGAACAGCTTCGCAATCGCCGGATCTTTCAACTGCGCGATGCTGGTGATGTTGTATTGCTCGGCCGTCTTGCGGTCGATCAGGTAGCCCTGCACCGCGCCTTCGGAATACACGCCCTTGCGCGACAGCTTGGCGTCGCCGCCGCTGTTCTTGTAGAAGTCGGCGTGCAGCAGGCTCCAGTGGTTGGCCATGAAGGTGGCGTCGCCGTTGGCGATGGCCAGGTGCTCAGTGGCGGGCTCGAGGTCTTTCATGGGCTCGACGGTGTAGCCGAGCTTTTCGAGCCCGCGCATCACGAGCAGCGTCTGGAACGCCTCCTCGGCGAGCGAGCTCTTCAGCGGCAGCACGGTGACGCCCTTGCCGGGCAGCTCGCTGCCGGCCTGTGCGGCAATGGCGAAGGCGACGAAGCCAAGGGCCAGAAGGCCGCGTGCGATGAGGCTGGTTTTCTTCATGCGTCGGATTCCTTCGTGGCCGTTCATTGCGCTTGCGTGGACAGGGCGGGAGCGGGCTCGTTCGCATGGCGCGAAGGCGTCCCCACCAGGCGTTGCAGCAGGCGCAGCGCAAAGCCGGCCGGGCCGGTGTGCCACCAGCGACGCCCGGCGCTGCGGCGCGACTTGCCCATGGCCTGCGTCAACCGGTCGAGCGAGATCGCCAGCAGCACGATGCCCAGGCCACCCACTGTCGCGAGGCCCATGTCGAGCCGGCCGATGCCACGCAGCACCATCTGGCCGAGGCCACCGACGGCGATCATCGAGGCGATCACCACCATCGACAGCGAGAGCATCAGCGCCTGGTTGATGCCGGCCATGATCGACGGCATGGCCAGCGGCAGCTTCACCTTCACGAGCATCTGCCAGGGCGAGGCGCCATACGCGCGCGCCGCCTCGATCAGGTCGGGCCGCACCTGGCGCAGGCCGAGGTTGGTCAGGCGCACCAGCGGGGCCAGCGCGAAGATGATCGTCACGATCACGCCCGGCACGTTGCCGATGCCGAACAGCATCACCACCGGCACGAGATAAACGAAGGCGGGCGTGGTCTGCATCGCGTCGAGCACGGGGCGCATCAGGCGCTGGGCCCGGTCGCTGCTGGCCAGCAAGACACCCAGCGGCAGGCCGATGACCATACAGAACACCAGCGAGGTCAACACCAGCGACAACGTGACCATGGCTTCAGGCCAGATGCCCAGCATGGCCACCAGCAGCAGTGCGACCGAGGTGCCGATGGCAAGCGCGCGGCCGGCGAACTGCCAGGCCAGCAGGCCGATCAGCGCGATCATGGCCAGCGTGGGCAGTCCCGTCAGCAGGCTCTGCACCCAGTTCAACGTGCTGTCGATGGGCAGGCGCACGGTCTGGAAGAAGGGGCGGAAGTGCTCGACGACCCAGCCCAGGCCCTGGTTGATCCAGGACTCGACGGGCAACGAGCCGTCCCACAGGCGATGCAAGTGAAAGCCGCTGGTGGTGGCATCGACCGATCCGGCCAACTGGTGGGCTGCGTCCACGGGCGCATCGAGCCAGGCGCTGGTCGCGGACCTGTCGGGCGCTGCGGACATGGCCTCCCACGGGTCGATGGGCATGGGCGCCTGCGGCGGCAAGGCCGTGGCGGCGTCGTTCAACGGCGTGAATTCGGAAGGCAGTGCGGTGTCGTTCATCAAAAAGTCCTTCGAAGTCGTTCAGGCCGCAGCGGCGGTCGCGGATGCAGGCACGGGTTGCTGGGGCTGGTGCGCGGGGTCGATCGGCGGGGTGTCGCGGTCGAGGAACTTCAACAGCGTCGTCTTGCTGATCGCACCGCAGAAGCGGCCGTCGCTCGCCACCACCGGCATCGCGCAAGGCGCCTGGCCCACCTGGCCGATCAGGCCGGCCACGGGGGCGTCGGCCTCGATCACGCCGAGGTCGTTCAGGAACGCATGGCGCAGGCCGAGCGGACCCGAATGCCCGTCGAGCGCGGAACGCAGCGTGTCGGCCGACACGGTGCCCAGGTAGCGCTTGTTCGGGTTGGTCACGTAGGCGTAGTCGCGGTCCTGGTCCTCCAGAAGCTTGAGTGCCGCGCGCGCGCCGCGCTCGGGGTGCTCGCACACCACGGTGAGCGATTTGCGGGCGATGTCCGCCGCCTTGAAGACCGCTGCCGCGTCCACGCCGCGCACGAAGCTGCGCACGTAGTCGTCGGCGGGGCTGCGCAGGATCTCGTCGGGCGTGCCGACCTGGATGACCTGTCCGTCTTTCATGATGGCGATGCGGTCGCCGATGCGCATGGCTTCGTCCAGGTCGTGCGAGATGAAGACGATGGTGCGGCGCTGTTCCTGCTGCAGCCGCAGCAGCTCCGATTGCATTTCGGTGCGGATGATCGGGTCGAGCGCCGAGAAGGCCTCGTCCATCAGCAGGATCGACGGGTCGGACGCCAGCGCCCGCGCCAGGCCCACGCGCTGCTGCATGCCGCCCGACAGCTCGTCGGGGTAGCTGTCGCCCCAGCCCGCCAGCCCGACTTGCGCCAGCGCCTTGTCGGCCTGCGCAAGGCGCTCCTTCTTGCCGGTGCCCGAGAGGTCGAGGCCGAAGGCGGTGTTCTCGCGCACCGTCATGTGCGGCATCAGCGCGAAAGACTGGAACACCATGCTGATGTCCTTGCGGCGCAGCGCGCGCAGCTTGGCGTCGGAGTGCTCGTTGATGTCCGCGCCATCGATCACGATGCGCCCGGCGGTCGGCTCGATCAACCGGTTCAGCAGGCGCACCAGCGTCGACTTGCCCGAACCCGAGAGGCCCATGATGACGAAGATTTCTCCGGCCTGGATCTCGAAGGTGGCGTCGAACACGCCGATCGACTGGCCCGTGCGCGCCAGGATCTCTTTCTTGGAAAAGCCCTGCCGGACCAGCGCCAGGGCTTGCTCCGGCTCGTCGCCGAAGACCTTGAAGACGTGGTCGATGAGAATTCCTTTGGCCATACGCAGCGGGCTCCTTGTGTGAGGGTGGACACGGCGCCGCCCCGCAGGGCGGCAACGGCCACGTCATCAGCCGGCGAGGCTGCCCGAACAGAGCGCGTGATGAATGCGCGTGCAATGGCCCGGCGAGCCGCAAAGGCTGCCGACAGGCACTGAAGACGACATGGCGACGAAACCAGTGCCCGCCGGATGCTTCATTCGCAGAGCGACGGGCCTGGTCGAGGGGCGCCGCCTGGAGGAGCGTGACGTGGCAATGGGGCCGGAAAAATCCGGCCGGTTTGCCGGGCTGGGCCCGGCGGATGAACCTGGCACCGCGACGGGATTCGAGATCCGCGAGTAGTGCAGGCGGGACCTACAGCGTCATCAACATGACTTATAGGTCCTCGGAAGCTCTCGATCATAACTTTTTGACATGAAGTCTGTCAATCCGACAGGCGTAAGGTGATGTCGGACCAAAGGCAAAGTCCTCGTCAGATGAGAGCTGTTCTTATCGGGGCGATACTCGGTGCCGCGCCCGGCGAGCGGGTGCATTTTTTCCCAAGACTGCGGAGCTTTTTTCATGACGACTTCCCCCAAGACCCGTGCCGAGCGCGACACCTTCGGACCGATCGACGTGCCGGCCGACAAGCTGTGGGGCGCGCAAACGCAGCGCTCGCTGCAGAACTTCGACATCTCCGGCGAGCAGCAGCCGCGCGAGATCATCAAGGCGCTGGCACAGGTCAAGCGCGCGTCGGCCGTGGTCAACCACGCGCTGGGCCTGCAGGACGCGAAGAAGACGCACGCCATCGTGGCGGCCGCCGACGAAGTCATTGCCGGCAAGCACCCGGGCGAGTTCCCGCTGGTGGTGTGGCAGACCGGCTCGGGCACGCAGAGCAACATGAACGTCAACGAAGTGCTGGCCAACCGCGCCAGCGAGCTGCTGGGCGGCGAGCGCGGGGAAGGGCGCCTGGTGCACCCGAACGACGACGTCAACCGCAGCCAGTCGAGCAACGACGTGTTCCCCACGGCCATGCACGTGGCCGCGGTCGAGGCCATCACGCACAAGCTGCTGCCGGCCATCGCCAAGCTGCGCGGCACGCTCGAGCAGAAGTCGAAGGACTTCGCCGACATCGTGAAGATCGGCCGCACCCACCTGCAGGACGCCACGCCGCTCACGCTGGGCCAGGAGTTCTCGGGCTACGTGGCGCAACTGGCGCATGGCGAAGCCCACGTGCGCGCCGCGCTGCCGCACTTGTGCGAACTGGCGCTGGGCGGCACGGCCGTCGGCACGGGCCTCAATGCGCCCAAGGGCTACGCGGTGCAGGTGGCGGCCGAACTGGCGAAGCTCACGGGCCTGCCCTTCGTGACCGCGCCGAACAAGTTCGAAGCCATGGCCAGCGTCGATGCGCTGGTGCATGCGCACGGCGCGCTGAAGACGCTGGCGGCCAGCATGAACAAGATCGCCAACGACGTGCGCTGGCTCGCGAGCGGCCCGCGCAGCGGCATCGGTGAACTGAGCATTCCCGAGAACGAACCTGGCTCGTCGATCATGCCGGGCAAGGTCAACCCGACCCAGAGCGAAGCCGTCACGATGCTGGCTGCGCAGGTGTTCGGCAACGACGTCGCCATCAACATCGGCGGCGCCTCGGGCAACTTCGAGCTGAACGTGTTCCGCCCGATGGTCGCGCACAACTTCCTGCAGAGCGTGCGCCTCTTGGCCGACGGCATGGTGAGCTTCAACGACCACTGCGCCGTGGGCATCGAGCCGAACCGCGAGCGCATCACCGAGCTGGTCCAGCGTTCGCTGATGCTGGTGACGGCGCTGAACACGCATATCGGCTACGACAAGTCGGCCTACATCGCGAAGAAGGCGCACAAGGAAGGCACGAGCCTGCGCGACGCGGCGATTGCCTCGGGGCACCTGACGGCCGAGCAGTTCGACCAGTGGGTGGTGCCGGAGAACATGACCGGCCGTTGAGTCGAACCACCCATGAAAAAGAAAAGGACCCGCGAGGGTCCTTTTTTGTTGCCGGCCGATCAGTAGCCGATGGTGTAGCGCTGGCGCGAGTGCGCGGGCTTTTCCAGCTCGTCGATGAACGCGATCGCGTAGTCCTCGAAGGTGATCCAGCTGCGGCCTTCGGCGCTCACCAGCAGGTCGTCCTTGCCCAGGCGGAACTTGCCGGTGCGCTCGCCTTCGACGAATTCGGCGGAGGGCGACAGGAAGGTCCAGTCGAGTTCCTTCTCGTTGCGCAGCGCATCGAGAAACACGCCACCGGCCGAGGCTTCGGCGCGGTATGCATCGGGGAAGTTCGGCGTGTCGATCACCTTGAGGCCCGGCGCCGCGAACAGGCTGCCGGCACCACCGACCACCAGCAGGCGCTTGACGCCCGCGCGCTTGACCGGGCCGATGACGGCTGCGGGCGGCACGGTGGCGAAGTGTGCGGCGCTGAACACGGCGTCGTGGCCGGCCAGTGCCTTTTCGAGCGCGGGTGCGTCGAGCACGTCGAGGTCGACGGCTTTCACGTTGGCGCGGCCCGACAGCTTCTCGCTGGCCTTGCGGGCGATGGCGGTGACGGTGTGGCCGCGGCGCAGCGCTTCTTCGAGAAGGCGGCCGCCGGCGCGTCCGGTGGCACCGATGATGGCGATGTGGCTCATGAGGGACTCCAGTCAAAAAGTTGGGAAGGGATGAGCCGCATCTTAGGTTTCTGCTTTCGAAAGAAATACCTCGAATTGCGCGTTTCTTTATTTCTAAAATCGTTCATATGGATCGATTGAACGCAATGCGGGTGTTCGTGAACGTGGTGGATTCGGGCAGCCTCTCGGCCGCGGCCGACAAGCTCGACATGTCCCGCCCCGTGGTCACGCGCTATGTGGCCGAACTGGAGCAATGGACCGGCGCGCGCCTGCTGCACCGTACGACGCGCCGCCTGAGCCTCACGGCCGCGGGCGAAGAACTGCTGCCGCGTTGCCGCCAGGTGCTGGAGCTCACGGGTGACATGCAGGCTGCGGTGCGGCATCCGGCCGAAGCGCCGCGCGGCCAGTTGCGCATTACCGCCAGCACCTCGTTCGCGCAGGCCCAGTTGGCCGATGCGGTGGCCGACTATGTGCGGCTCTATCCGGGCGTGGCGGTCGACCTCGTGCTGCTGGACCGGGCGGTGAACCTGGTGGACGAGCGCATCGACCTGGCCATCCGCGTCGCGGTCGAGATCGATCCCAACCTGATTGCGCGGCGGCTCACCGTGTGCCGCTCGGTGGTCTGCGCGTCGCCGGCGTATCTGCAGGAGCACGGCAAGCCGCAGCGGGTGGAAGAGCTGGCCCAGCGCAATTGCCTCACGCATTCCTACTTCGGGCGCAGCCTCTGGAATTTCACGCGCAAGGAAGATGGGGAGCCGGTGTCCGTGGCCGTGGGCGGCAACGTGTCGACCAACGATGCCGCCAGCCTGATGTACCTGGCGCGGGCGGGGGCGGGCATTGCGATGCTGCCGACCTACCTGACGTCGGAGCTGGTGCAGGCCGGGGAACTGGTGCCGCTCTTCACCGATTTCGAGCCGCAGGTGGTGGGCATGTATGCCGTCTACGCCTCGCGCAAACACATGCCGGCCACGCTGCGCACCATGCTCGACTTCCTGGCCGAGCGCTTCACCGAAATGCCTGCGTGGGACCTGCGGCACGCAGGGTAGGCGGGCGAAGCGGCAGGCGCATCGCCCGCCGCCGAAGGATCAGTGAGGGGCGCCGCCTTGCGCCGCGTTCGCCGTCATCAGCTTGTCGGTATAGGCAATGGCCATCGCCGAGAGCAGGAAGGCGATGTGGATCACCGTCTGTGCGATCAGCACGCGGTCGGTGTAGTTGTCCGCGTTGATGAAGGTCTTGAGCAGGTGGATCGAGCTGATGCCGATGATGGCGGTGGCCAGCTTGACCTTGAGCACCGAGGCGTTCACGTGGCTCAGCCACTCGGGCTGGTCGCGGTGGCCTTCGAGGTTCATGCGGCTCACGAAGGTCTCGTAGCCGCCCACGATCACCATGATCAGCAGGTTCGAGATCATCACCACGTCGATCAGCGCCAGCACCACCAGCATGATCACCGTCTCGTTGAGCGCGCCGACTGGCGCGGTCGTCTTGTAGCCGATGCTGGTGATCAGGGCCTGCAGCGCGGTCTGGCTGCCGAACGCGGCTTCGACCAGGTGCAGCAGCTCGACCAGGAAGTGCACCACGTACACCGCCTGCGCCACGATCAGGCCCAGGTACAGGGGCAGTTGCAGCCAGCGGCTCGCGAAGATCAGCCGGGGCAGCGGCCCCATCGGCATGGTCCGGGGGGCGGGCGGGTTCAGAGGGTCGAAAGGATCGGGCGCGGACATCGGGTGGAGGTTCGTGGAAGACCGGCGATTCTAGGGGTGCCCCCGTGTCGTACTCGTGATAACCCCGCGAACTAACATCGGGCCGTCAGTAGCCCGTAAGTGGGCCCGCCGACATTACGGCCGCATCCATCCAGGAGACATGAGAATGAGCAGCGCATCGAAGAACATTGAATCCGTCCTGGTCGAGAACCGCGTGTTCCCGCCCGACGCCCGTGCCACCGAAGGCGCCCGAATTTCCGGCATGGCCGCCTACGAGGCGCTGTGCAAGGAGGCCGAGCAGGACTTCGAAGGGTTCTGGACCCGGCTGGCCAAGGGCAACCTGCAGTGGACCAAGCCGTTCACCAGGACGCTCGACGAATCGAAGGCCCCGTTCTACGAATGGTTCGGCGACGGCGAGCTCAATGCCAGCGCCAATTGCCTCGACAAACATATCGGCACCCCGGTCGAGAACAAGACCGCCATCGTCTTCGAGGCCGACGACGGCACCGTCACCAACGTCACCTACAAGGAACTGCTCGCCCGCGTGAGCCAGTTCGCCAACGCGCTGAAGGCCGCGGGCATCAAGAAGGGCGACCGCGTCATCGTCTACATGCCGATGACGGTCGAGGGCGTGATCGCCATGCAGGCCTGCGCGCGCATCGGCGCCACCCACAGCGTGGTGTTCGGCGGCTTCTCGGCCAAGGCGCTGCAGGAGCGGATCATCGACGCGGGCGCGGTGGCGGTCATTACCGCCAACTACCAGCTGCGCGGCGGCAAGGAACTGCCGCTGAAGGCCATCGTGGACGACGGCATCGCGCTCGGTGGCTGCGAGTCGATCAAGACCGTGTTCGTTTACGAGCGCACGCCCACTGCATGGAGCCGCGTCGAAGGCCGCGACAAGACCTTCGCCGAAGCGCTGAAGGGCCAGAGCACCGATTGCCTGCCCGTGCCGGTGAACGCCGAGCACCCGCTCTTCATCCTCTACACCTCGGGCTCCACCGGCAAGCCCAAGGGCGTGCAGCACGCCACTGGCGGCTACCTGCTGTGGGCCAAGCTCACGATGGACTGGACCTTCGACTCGCGCCCTGAAGACGTGTTCTGGTGCACGGCCGACATCGGCTGGATCACCGGCCACACCTACGTCGCCTACGGCCCGCTCGCGGCCGGCGCCACGCAGGTGGTGTTCGAGGGCATCCCGACCTTCCCGCATGCGGGCCGTTTCTGGCAGATGATCGAGAAGCACAAGGTCAGCGTGTTCTACACCGCGCCCACCGCCATCCGCTCGCTCATCAAGGCCGCCGACGGCGACGAGAAGGTGCACCCGAAGAACTGGGACCTGTCGAGCCTGCGCATCCTCGGTTCGGTCGGCGAGCCGATCAACCCCGAGGCGTGGATGTGGTACCACCGGAACATCGGCCACGAGAAGTGCCCGATCGTCGACACCTTCTGGCAGACCGAGACCGGCGGCCACGTCATCACGCCGCTGCCGGGCGCCACGCCGCTGGTGCCGGGTTCGTGCACCTTGCCGCTGCCGGGCATCATGGCCGCCATCGTCGACGAGACCGGCAAGGACCTGCCCAACGGCGCAGGCGGCATGCTGGTCATCAAGCGGCCGTGGCCCTCGATGATCCGCACCATCTGGAACGACCCCGAGCGTTTCAAGAAGAGCTACTTCCCCGAAGAGATGGGCGGCACGATCTACCTGGCCGGCGACGGTGCGGTGCGCAGCGCCGACCGCGGCTACTTCCGCATCACTGGCCGCATCGACGACGTGCTGAATGTGTCGGGGCACCGTCTGGGCACCATGGAAATCGAATCGGCCCTCGTCTCCAAGACCGACCTCGTGGCCGAAGCCGCGGTGGTGGGCCGTCCCGACGACGTGACCGGCGAGGCCGTGTGCGCCTTCGTCGTGCTCAAGCGCAGCCGCCCGACCGGCGAAGAAGCCAAGCAGATCGCCAACGAGCTGCGTGCCTGGGTCGCGAAGGAAATCGGCCCCATCGCCAAGCCCAAGGACATCCGCTTCGGCGACAACCTGCCCAAGACGCGCAGCGGCAAAATCATGCGGCGCCTGCTGCGCAGCATCGCCAAGGGCGAGGCGATCACGCAGGACACCTCGACGCTGGAGAACCCGGCGATCCTGGAACAGTTGTCGCAGACGAACTGATCCGTCCTGTAGGACATGGCCGTTTGTGCGGCCATCTGCGCCGAAGAGGCCTCTTCAGTGAGGTAAAACCATCGCAGTCACCGCGCGCCTCGACGCGCGCGGGTGTTCCCGATGTGTTCGATCTTTCCGAAGGAGGCCCCCATGGGCGTGAGATCCGCTTTCCTGTTCGTCATCGTGCTGCTGATCGCGGCACTTGCTGCCCTGAACTGGGGAACGCTGTCGGCACCCACCGATGTGTGGCTCGGCTTCATGACCGTCTCGGCGCCGCTGGGGCTGATCATGCTGGGGCTCACCGGCGTGCTTGCCGCTTTCTTCCTGGTCTACGTGCTGTACCTGCACAGCTCGGTGCTGCTCGACACCAAGCGTCACACGAAGGAAATGCAGGTCCAGCGCGACCTTGCCGACAAGGCCGAAGCCTCGCGCTTCACCGAGTTGCGCAACTTCCTCGAAGCGCAGGAGAACAAGCACATGGCGCACAACGCAGACCGTCACACGGCGCTGCTGGCACGCATGGATCAGCTTGAAGCGGCGGTCCGGCTGCGCTCGGACCAGACCGACAACACCGTGGCCGCGCACATCGGCCAGCTCGAAGACCGCATCGAGCGCCGGCCGCTGCCGGTGGACATCAACCCGCAGGGTTGATGCGGCTGACTACTTCGTCGACAGCACCCAGGCCGCCAGCTTCTTCGCATCCGCTTCGCTGACCTGGTTGTTCGCCGGCATCGGCACCGGGCCCCACACGCCGGAGCCGCCCTTCATGATCTTGGCGGCGAGCGTGTCGACGGCGCCCTTGTCGTCCTTGTACTTCGCGGCCACGTCCTTGAACGATGGCCCGAGCACCTTGCGCTCCACCGCGTGGCAGCTCATGCAGTTCTTCGAGGTGGCCAGGGCGAGATCGGCGAAGGCGGGGGCCGCGACGCCGAAGCCCAGGGCGACCAACAACAGGACTCTTTTCATGGGGATGTATTTCGTAAGGGCTGAGTTACATTCGATGCAACGCGATTGTAGGTAGCGCCGTGCACTGGCGCCCGGATGCGTTGCCACAAACCCCGGGGGATTCGCGATGTTGTTTTTGCTGCTGGGCCTGCTGGGCATTGCCCTGAAGTACTTCGAAATCGGCATGGTCGCCGGCTGGAGCTGGTGGATCGTGCTGTCGCCGTTCGCCATGGCCGTCGCGTGGTGGGCCTGGGCCGATTCGTCGGGCTACACCAAGCGCAAGGTGATGGAGCGGGAAGCAAAGCGCAGGCAGGCGCGCATCGATCGCCAGAAGACCAACATGGGCATGAAGACCAGCAACGGCCAGCCCCCGCGCCGCTGAGCGCGGCGCCGCCGCTTCCGGCCTGACAGACCCGCGCCCATGCCGAAAGGAGGTGCGCCATGGATGACCAGGCCGCTACCCGTGCACTGCTCGTCTTCGGGCTTTCGCTGCTGGTCGGGCCGGCCATCGGCGGGCTCGTGGGGTGGCTCAAGACTTTCTTCTGGGGTGTTGGCGTCGGTGCGTTGCTGATCGGCTGCGCGGGGCTTTACGGTGCGGTCACGGTCGGCTGGCATCGCTACCAGTCGATTGCCGGCATGGCCAGCGTGCAGGGCAGCCTGGTCGAGTTCGTGGAAGAGCGCAGCAAGGACAGCGACGGCCGCACCATCGTCACGCGCGCACCCATCGTCGAGTACACCGCATCCGATGGATTGAAGCGTCGCGTCAAGGGCCTGGGCGGCGGCCTCGGCGACAAGGAGTGGGGCGACCCGGTCGAGGTGCGCTACAGCAAGGCCGACCCCGC
This sequence comes from Variovorax sp. VaC1, assembly GCF_043658315.1. Taxonomy (NCBI): domain Bacteria; kingdom Pseudomonadati; phylum Pseudomonadota; class Betaproteobacteria; order Burkholderiales; family Comamonadaceae; genus Variovorax; species Variovorax sp. VaC1. The sequence goes on from NZ_JBIGLT010000003.1 coordinate 312,402, forward strand.
GCAGGCGTTGGTGGCCGATTTCCAGAACATGTGGGGCATCGTCTGGGGGCTGGGCATCTTCGGCGGATTTCCAACGATGTTCGGCCTCTTCTTCACCGGCATGGCGATCAGGGAAGGCCGGCACCAGGACGGGCTTCGGGTGGCGCGCGACCCTACGCCGGCCCAACAGCGCTGGCGCACGCGCGGCACCGTGCTCGCGAACTTCGTGTTTCTCGCGGGCTTCGCGCTCGTGTTCTTCTATCCCGATCCGAGCCTGGCGAAGCAGCTAGGTGCGGGCTTCATGACCATCGGCGCCGGGGCCATGCTGCACTTCATCGTGCAGAGCCTGCCACCGGCGACGGATTTCCAGTTCCGCAGCATCCTCGCGATCGTCGGCCTCGGGTTCCTGGCCTTCGGCTACGGCGCGTGGATGATGGGGTAGACAAGGCTCGCCCCCAGGCTGCGCGCACTTCGTGTCACTTCTCCAACCCCCTACCGGGGGCAACACCGGAGGCCCGGCAAAGCCGGTTCCTCGGTGTTTCCCGAAGGGATCAGAACTTGTCGAGCACAGCACCCGAGCTGGCGCTCGATGCGTTGAACGCGAACTTCGCCTGCACGCCACGCGTGTAGCGCGGCGCCGGGGCCTTCCAGCCTTCGCGGCGCTTGGCCAGTTCGGCTTCGGGCACGTTGAGTTCGAGCACCAGCTTGTGCGCGTCGATGGTGATCGAGTCGCCTTCGTTCACGAATGCGATGGTGCCGCCGGCTGCCGCTTCGGGCGCGACGTGGCCGACCACCATGCCCCAGGTGCCGCCCGAGAAGCGGCCGTCGGTGATGAGGCCCACGCTTTCGCCGAGGCCCGCGCCGATCAGCGCGCCTGTGGGTGCCAGCATTTCAGGCATGCCCGGGCCGCCCTTGGGGCCGAGGTAGCGCAGCACCATCACGTCGCCGGCCACGATCTTGCCGTCCAGGATGGCCTTGAGCGCCGACTGCTCGTCGTCGAACACGCGCGCCGGGCCGGTGATGACCGGGTTCTTCAGGCCCGTGATCTTGGCGACCGCGCCTTCAGGCGACAGATTGCCCTTCAAGATAGCCAGGTGGCCTTCGTCGTACATCGGCTTGTCGATCGGGCGGATCACGTCCTGGTCGGCGCGCGGCACATCGGGCACGTCCTTCAGCACTTCGGCAATCGTCTGGCCGCTGATGGTGATGCAGTCGCCATGCAGCAGGCCCGCGTTCAGCAGCACCTTCATCACTTGCGGAATGCCGCCGGCCTGGTGCAGGTCGACCGCGAGGTACTTGCCCGAGGGCTTCAGGTCGCACAGCACCGGCACCTTCTTGCGCATGCGCTCGAAGTCGTCGATGGACCAGTCCACGCCGGCCGCGTGCGCGATCGCCAGGAAGTGCAGCACCGCGTTGGTCGAGCCACCCGTGGCCATGATGACGGCCACTGCGTTCTCGATGGCCTTCTTGGTCACGATGTCGCGCGGCTTCAGGTCTTTCTTGATCGCCTCGATCAGCACTTTGGCCGATTCCTTGGCCGAGTTGGCCTTCTCGTCGTGCGGGTTCGCCATGGTCGACGAGTAGGGCAGCGAGATGCCGAGCGCCTCGAACGCCGAGCTCATCGTGTTGGCCGTGTACATGCCGCCGCACGAGCCCGTGCCCGGAATGGCGCGCTTCTCGATCTCGTGCAGGTCTTCGTCGCTCATGTTGCCGGCGGCGTTCTGGCCCACGGCTTCGAACACGCTGACGATGTTCAGGTCTTGCCCCTTGTACTTGCCGGGGAGGATGGTGCCGCCATACACGTAGATGGCCGGCACGTTGGCGCGCAGCATGCCCATCAGGCCGCCGGGCATGTTCTTGTCGCAGCCACCGACCACCAGCACGCCGTCCATCCACTGGCCGCCGACGCAGGTTTCGATGCAGTCCGAAATGACTTCGCGGCTCACCAGCGAGTACTTCATGCCTTCGGTGCCCATGGCCATGCCGTCGGAAATGGTGGGCGTGCCGAACACCTGCGCGTTGCCGCCGGCTTCCTCGATGCCCGCAATGGCCGCGTCGGCCAGCTTCTGCAGGCCCGAGTTGCAGGGCGTGATGGTGCTGTGGCCGTTGGCCACGCCGACCATCGGCTTCTTGAAGTCGCTCTCTTCGTAGCCCATGGCGTAGAACATCGAGCGGTTGGGCGCGCGGCTCTTGCCTTCGACGATGTTGGCGCTGCGGCGGTTGATCTGGATCGGTTTGGTGTCCATGGTGTCTCTTCTGTCGTGGGGAGTGGGTGTCGCGGGGAGCACCGAGTATCGGACTTCTGATTGATTGGTTCCAATCCAATTTGAAGCATGGATTGATATGCTCGGCATATGAATGAAGCCCTGATCGACCTGCGGGCCTGGCGCCAGTTCGTCGCCGTGGCCGAAGAGCTGCACTTCGGCCGGGCCGCGCTGCGGCTGCACATGACGCAGCCTCCCGTCACGCAGGCCATTGCCCAGCTCGAGAAAACGCTGGGCGTGGTGCTGTTCGACCGCACCCGCCGGCGCGTGGCCCTCACGCCCGCCGGCGAGGCGCTGCTGCCCGACGTTCGCGAGCTGCTGGCACGCGCCCAGGCGCTGCCGGCACGGGCGCGCGCGGCAGCGGCGGGGCAGGTGGGCCGCGTGCGCATCGCCTTCGTTTCGACGGTGGGCTTCGAGCAGTTGCCGGCCTGGGTGCGCGAATTTCGCGTGCTCTGCCCCGAGGTGGCGCTCGAGCTGGTCGAGGCCACCGGCGATGTGCAGCTCGAAGCCTTCGCGCGCGGCGAGATCGATGCCGGGCTGATGCTGCATTCGCCCGGCGCGGCGCCGCCCGGACTGACGCGGCTGGCCGTGTCCGAAGAGCCGCTGGTGCTGGCGCTGCCAGCCCGGCATGCGCTGGCCCGCACGCAGAAGTTGCTGCTGGCCGATGTGCTGGCCGAGCCGCTGGTGATCTTTCCGCGCCGCATCGTGCCGTCGCTGCACGACGCGATCTTCGCGCTGTACCACGCGGCCGGCCGGGTGCCGCAGCTCGCGCAAGAGGCGATCCAGATGCAGACCATCGTCAACCTCGTGTCGGGCGGCATCGGCGTGGCCTGGGTGCCCGAGAGCGTCACGCAGTTCAGGCGCGAAGGCGTCGTGTACCGGCGCGCCGCAGAGTTTGCGCCAGCCGCGCGGCGACGCAGCGCGCCGGCGTTGCCCGTCTGCGAAACCAGCCTGGTGTGGCCCGCCGGGGCGGCCAACCCGGCGCTGGAACGCTTCGTGGCGTTCGTGCGCGAGCTCAAGCTATAAACGGCGGCGTCGGCGCCGCGTCGGTGCGCTCACTCAAAGAAGATCAAAGAAGAAAAGAAAAACCGCATGAAGACCGCATCCTCTTTCATCGTCCGTTGCACCTTGGCAGTGGGGGCCTTGTGCGCGATGGCCGTGCAGGCGCAGCCCGCGGCGCCGCAGTTCAAGGACTATCCGGCCGATGCGCCCTACACCGGAGCGAACCACGCACTGGTCATCGACAGCGAATTCGCCAAGCTCTTTCGCACGCGGCTCAGGAACGCGCTCGAGTCGAGCAAGCCGGACTTCGCGGGCCGCTACATCGTGGTGCGCTGGGGCTGCGGAAGCGGCGGATGCAACATGGGCGCGGTGATCGATGCGGCCACGGGGCATGCCACGCGGCTGCCGGTGGTGCTCTCGAGTGCGTATCCGCTGAAGCCCGAGTTCGAGAAGGAGGACGGGCAAGAGCTCATCTTCAAGCTCACCAGTCGCCTGATGGTCTTTGCGGGCGACATCAACATCGAGCAGCCGGAGGGCGGCAGCGGTGACACGGTGGCGTTCTACGAGTTCACCAAGGGCAAGTTCCGGTTGGTCAAGAGCCTTCCTTACGGGCGCAAGGACATGAAGGCGCGCTGACCTGATCGATCAGGCGCCGAGCGAATCGGCCAGCAGCGTTTCGAGCCAGCCCGCGAAGGCCTGCATCCGGCGCGACAGGTTGCGCCGGTGCGGGTACACCAGATGCACCGGCAGCGGCTCGGCACGTGCATCGGGCATCACCTCGACCAGTTCACCGGCGGCCAGGTGCTCGCGCACGTCGTAGGCGGGAATCTGGATCAGGCCCAGCCCCGCCAGCGCGCAGGCGATGTAGGTTTCGGCGTTGTTGGTCGTCACCTGGTTGCGCATGCGCAGGGTGTGGGTTTCACCGTCGCGCTGCCATTCCCAGGGCGCCGCGCGGCCGCTGGTTGGCGAGGCGTAGTTGATCGCGAGGTGCTGTGGCAGATCCGCGGGCGTGCGCGGCGTGCCGTGTTGCGCCAGGTAGCCCGGGCTTGCGCAATTGATCAGCTTGAAATGCCCGAGCGGCCGCGCGACGAGGCTGCTGCTTGCCAACGGCCCGACGCGTAGCGCGCAATCGACGCCTTCAAGCACGAGGTCCACCGCGCGGTCGCTGGAGCCGAGTTCAAGCTCGATGCCCGGAAAGCGCTCGAAGAAGCCCGGCAGCGCCGGTGCGATCAGCCGCCGCGCGATGCGGCTCGGCACATCGACCTTGAGCCGGCCGCTCACATGGCCGTGCGCGGGCAAGAACTGCTGCTCGATGTCCTCCATGTCGGCCACCAGCGCGCGGGCCCGCTCCAGCATCACTTCGCCGTCGGGCGTGAGGCTCACGCGGCGCGTGGTGCGGTGAAGCAGCCGCGAGCCCAGCCGCGTTTCGAGCTGCTGCACGGCCGTCGAGATGGTGGCGCGCGGCAGGCCCAGCCGGTCGGCGGCCCGCGTGAAGCTGCCGGTTTCGGCCACGCGCAGGAAGACCTGGAGGAGGTCGATGCGGTCCATTCGCTGTTTGCCTGATTGTTCGTGATTTATTGAACAGTCTAGCCTTGGATCAATGATTTATCAGTGCATTGGCGACCAATAGACTGCAACCCGCAGTCACACATTCACATCACCTCAAGGAGTCCATTCATGTCCGCACGCACGCTCAAGAACAAGGTCGCCGTCATCGCCGGCGGTGGCAAGAACCTCGGTGCCCTCATCGGCCATCAACTGGTGGATGGCGGCGCCCGCGGCATCGCCATTCACTACAACAGCGATGCCTCGCGCGCCGACGCGGAAGCCACCGCCGCATCGCTCAAGGCCAAGGGCGCCGACACGCTGCTGGTGCAGGGCGACCTGTCGGTGGTGGAGAACAACGTCAAGCTGTTTGACCAGGCCGTCAAGCACTTCGGACAGGTCGACATCGCGATCAACACCGCCGGCGTGGTCATCAAGAAGCCGATCCTCGATGTCACCGAGGCCGACTACGACAAGAGCTTCGATGCCAACGCCAAGGCAGCCTTCTTCTTCATCCAGCAGGCCGGCCGCACCTTGGCCGAGGGCGGCAGCATCGTGTCGATCGTGAGTTCGCTGCTGGCGGCCTACACGCCGTTCTATGCGATCTACCCCGGCTCGAAGGCCGCCGTGGAGCACTTCACGCGCGCCGCATCGAAAGAGTTCGGCGAACGCGGCATCTCGGTCAACGCGATCGGCCCCGGCCCCATGGACACGCCGTTCTTCTATGGCCAGGAAAGCAAGGAAGCCGTCGAATACCACAGCAGCGCCGCGGCTCTGAGCAAGTACTCGAAGAAGGGCCTGACCGACATCGAGGACATCGCGCCCATCGTGCGCTTTCTCGTCACCGAAGGCTGGTGGATCACGGGCCAGACGATCTTCGCCAACGGTGGCTACACGACCCGCTGACACGGCAACATCCCGCCTGGAGAACAAACGACATGCACACGATCCTGGTGATGGGCGGCGGCTTCGTGCTGCTGGTGGTGTTCCTGCTGGCCGGCCGCTTCATGGGCGACGGCTCTGCGCTGGCGCTCGCCACGGCGGCCAAGTGGTTCATTCCGGCATGGTTCATCGGCGCCGGCATCAACATGGCCGTGGGCGTGATCAAGGCGGGCTATTCGGTGGCCGAAGAACTGCCGATCTTTCTGCTGATCTTTGCGGTGCCGGCCATGGTGGCGGGTCTCGTGTGGTGGAAGTTCGGGCGCTGACATTGCCCTGAATGTCCCCGTGCCTGCCTCGACATTCGGGGCGGGCACAATCTGCGGATGCTCATGTATCCGCAGATCAATCCCATCGCCCTGCAACTGGGGCCGGTGGCCATCCACTGGTATGGCCTGACCTACCTGGCCGCCTTTGCGCTGTTCTACTTTCTCGGCACGCGCCGGCTGCGACATGAGCCGTACCGTTCGCTCGTCGGTGCCGGCGCCTGGCAGCGCAAGGACATCGAGGACATTCTTTTTCTTGGCGTGATGGGCGTCATCGTCGGTGGCCGGCTCGGCTACTGCCTGTTCTACAAGCCCGAGTTCTATCTCACGCATCCGCTCGAAATCCTGTATGTGTGGCAGGGCGGCATGAGCTTCCACGGCGGCATGCTGGGTGTGATCGGCGCGATGGTCTGGTTCTCGCATTCGCGTGCGCGGCCGTTCTGGCAGGTGATGGACTTCGTCGCGCCGTGCGTGCCGACTGGCCTCGCCGCGGGCCGCGTGGGCAACTTCATCAACGGCGAACTCTGGGGCCGCTTCAGCAATCCCGAGCTGCCATGGGGCATGGTGTTTCCACAGAGCGGCTCGATGCTGCCGCGCCACCCTTCGCAGATCTACCAGTTCCTGCTCGAAGGCCTGCTGCTGTTCGTGATCATGTGGCTCTACGCGCGCAAGGAACGCAAGCAGGGGCAGGTGGCGGCCGTGTTCCTGATCGGCTATGGCGCGCTGCGCTTCTTTGCCGAGTATTTCCGCGAGCCTGACGATTTCCTTGGCCTGCGCGCACTGAGCCTGAGCCAGGGGCAGTGGCTCAGCGTGCCGATGGTGATTGCCGGCATTGCGCTGTGGTTCTGGTTCGGCCGCACCAAGGCCGCGACCGCCGCCCGCGCCTGAGCAGGAAGTTCGCAGGGTAAATCCCTGCCCTGAAAGCGGGGCAGGGCACTTGCGCGGTGTCGTGTCCGTCCTCACAATTACGCGTAATTACAGGAAATTACGCCGAGCCACCCGAGGTCAACGCTTCGAATTCCCATGCGCCTGGTTCCCAACTCCCTGCACGACGAAGTCGCGGCCACCCTGCGTGAGCAGATCTTCGACGGCACGCTGGCCCCCGGCAGCTTCGTGGACGAGGTGGCTCTGTGCGAGCGCCTCTCAATCTCCCGCACCCCCTTGCGCGAAGCGCTCAAGGTGCTCACCGCCGAAGGGCTGTTGCGGCACGAGCCGCGGCGCGGCTGCTTCGTCAATGAAGTGACCGAGCGCGACCTCGACGAAATCTTCCCCGTCATCGCGCTGCTCGAAGGCCGCTGCGCCTACGAAGCCGCCCGCAACGCGAGCGACGTCGAGTTGCATGAGCTCGACGCATTGCACGAACGGCTGGTGCGCCATGCCAAGGCGCGGCGCATCAACGACTACTACGCCACCAACCACATCATTCACGAGGCGATCATCAAGCTCGCCGACAACAAGTGGCTGGCCCAGGTGATCGGCGACCTGCGCAAGATCCTCAAGCTTGCGCGGCTGCAGCAGCTGCATGCGCCGGGCCGGCTCGACCAGAGCCTGTCCGAGCACCTGGCCATTTTTGCAGCCCTCAAGGCGCGCGACAGCGAAGGCGCCGACGCCGCCATGCGCACGCACATGACGCGCCAGCGCGAGGCGCTGCGCGAAGTCATGCAGCAACAGAAATCCAGGGTGATGCCATGACGCTCGAGCGTCGCCACGGCATGCCCGACCCCTTCAGCATTGGAGTGACCCGATGAGTGCGACCGAATGGTTCCAGGCGCGGCTGCGCTCTGGCGAAAAGTCCAAGGTGCCCGTGGCGCCCGAAAGCACCGCGAAGAGCGCATCGAAGAACGCGCCCAAGCCCAGCGTGCGTTCGACCGCCGAGCGCTTGCAAGTCACGCTGCGCAAGGCCGACGAGGCGCTGTCGCCGCGCGCGCTGCGCCGCGTGCTGGCCGATCTGCAGGCAGTGATCGATCCGCGCGTGAGCGAGGTCGAGGGCGGCCGCCGTGCCCACGCCATCGCCGTGGCCTACGCCGCCGCACAGCCTGAAGAGCGCCGCGACTACTGGGCGCTGATGAGCGAGCATTTCGCCGCCGATGCGCAAAAGCTCAAGACCGCGCGCGACCAGCACCAGGCCGCCGTCGGCACGCCCGACGAAGGGCAGGCCGAGCTGCGCCTGCGCCGCGCGCTCGTGTCGCCGCGCATGCGCCTGCTGCAGCGCTTCGCGGTCGAGCCCGAGGGCATGCGCTTCCTGGTCGACCTGCGCGCCGACCTGCTGCCGTGCCTGAAGGCCGACAAGCGCCTGCTCGCGCTCGACGCCGAGTTGGAGCAGTTGTTCTCCACCTGGTTCGACGTGGCTTTTCTCGAACTGCGCCGTATCGACTGGGATTCGCCGGCCTCGCTGATCGAGAAGCTCATCCGCTACGAGGCCGTGCACGACATCAAGAGCTGGTCCGACGTGAAGAACCGGCTCGACGACAGCGACCGCCGCTGCTACGGCTTCTTTCATCCGCGCCTGCCGAACGAGCCGCTGATCTTTGTCGAAGTGGCGCTGGTCGACCGCATCAGCGACGGCATCGTGCCGCTGCTCGACGAGGCCGCCGTGCCCGTGCCGCCCGCCAGGGCGACCACCGCGATCTTCTATTCGATCAGCAACACCCAGAACGGCCTGCGCGGCGTGAGCTTCGGCGACTCGCTCATCAAGCGCGTGGTCGAGACCCTGCAGGACGAGTTGCCGCGCCTGAAGACCTTCGCCACGCTGTCGCCCATTCCGGGCTTTCGCACCTGGCTGGCCAAGAACGTGGCCGACCTGCTGCCCCGCCTCGACGAAAAGCGCGAGGCCGAGATCGGCCGCCTCATCGGCTCGCTGCCGCCCACCGCTGAACGGCTGTTGGCTGCCGTCGATGCGGCCGCCACCTTCGATGCGAAGTCGCCGCTGCGCCAGTGGCTGCTGCAGGCCGCCGCCGAGTACCTGGGCCGTTCGCTCGTCGACGGCACGCCGGCCGACCCGGTCGCGCGTTTTCATCTTGGGAACGGCGCACGCGTCGAGCGGCTGAACTGGGCCGGCGACCCGTCGCCCAAGGGGCAGAAGCAGTCGTACGGGCTCATGGTCAATTACCTCTACGACCTCAAGCGTCTGGACAAACATCGCACCTGGCTGGCGGATGGCAAGGTGGCTGTATCGGGAGATATCGAGAGCCTGTTCTTCAAAAAAGGCTGACAAGGCGCCAGAAGCCGATGCAGGACGCATCGGCGGCCGCATCGGGCGGCAAAATCCACAACGACAGGAGATGAGACAAATGAACCCAAGCTTTCAACGCCGCGACGTCTTGCGCGTGGCTGCCGCCGGTGCGGCCGTTCTTTGCGGCGCGGCGCGCGCGCAGGGCTGGCCGACCAAGCCGGTGACGATGGTCGTGCCGTTTCCGGCCGGCGGCGGCACCGACGCGTTTGCGCGGCCGATCTCGGGCCAGTTCTCGCGGCTGACGAATCAGTCGCTCATCATCGACAACCGTGGCGGCGCCGGCGGCACGCTCGGCGCGAGCGTGGCTTCGAAGGCGTCGGCCGATGGCTACTCGCTGTTCATGGGCGCGGTGCACCACGCCATTGCGCCTTCTGTCTATCCCAAGCTCGACTACGACATCGAGAAAGACTTCGTGCCGCTGATGCTGCTGGCCAACGTGCCGCAGGTGGTGGTGGTCAATCCGCGCCGCGTGGCCGCCACCAACATCAAGGAACTGATCGCGCTGGCCAAGGCCAACCCCGGCAAGCTGAACTATGGCTCGGCCGGTGCGGGCACCTCGCACCATCTGGCGGGCGAGCTGTTCAAGATCCAGACCGGCACTTTCATCACCCACATTCCTTACCGCGGCGCCGGGCCGGCGCTGGCGGACCTGATCGCGGGCAACGTCGACCTGATGTTCGACGGGCTCGGTTCCTCGGCGCAGTACATCAAGAGCGGCCGCATCAAGGCGCTGATGGTGGCCGGCGCCAAGCGCAACCCCGCCTTTCCCGATGTGCCGTGCGCTGCCGAGGTCGGCTTGCCCGACTACACCGTGACCACCTGGTACGGGCTGTGGGCGCCCAAGCGCACGCCGGCCGACGTGCAGCCGCAGATCGTTGCCGAGATGCAGAAGGTGCTGGCCGCCGACGACATCAAGGCCATCTGGGCGCAGAACGGCTCCGAGATTCCGACGCTGACCGGGCCGGCCTATGGCAGCTTCGTGAACGCCGAAATCAAGCGTTGGGCTGCGGTGGTGAAGGCCTCGGGCGCCAAGATCGAATGACGGTCGGAAGCAGCGTTCTATTTCGCCAGGAAGGCGCCATCGCGGTCGTCACGCTGTCGAACGTGGGGCGCCTCAATGCGATGACGCGCGCGATGTGGCGCGAACTGCGGGCCGTGTTCGACAGCCTTCGCACCGGCGCCGACGACAACAGCAGCGGCGTGCGCTGCGTCGTCGTGCGGGGCGAGGGCGGCGCGTTCTGCGCGGGTGGCGACATCTCCGAGTACCCGTCGTTCCGCTTCGAAGAACCCAGCCTGCGCGAGTTCCACGAGAACGAAGTCTGGGCCGCGCTGCAGTCGATGCTCGACTGCCCGCTGCCGCTGATCGCGCAGATCGAAGGCGCCTGCATGGGCGCCGGCATCGAGATCGCGAGCTGCTGCGACATCCGCCTGGCCGGTGCCGCCGCCAGGTTCGGCGCACCGATCGCCAAGCTCGGTTTTCCGATGGCCCCGCGCGAAGCCGCACTGGTGCATGGCGCCATCGGCGACGTGCTCGCGCGCGACATGCTGCTGGCCGCCGGCGTGCATGGCGCGCAGCGCCTGTACGACGCGGGCTTTCTGCTGCACGTACTGCCCGACAACGAAGTCGCGGCTGCCGTGCAGGCCCATGCCACGCGCGTTGCCGCGTTGGCGCCGCAGGCCGCGCGCCTGCACAAGAAGACCTTCGCCGCATTGAGGGCCGGCGCGCCCTCGGCCCACAGCCTGCTGGCCACTGCCTACGACTACGCCGATTCCGCCGAGCACCGCGAAGGCATCGCCGCCTTCCTTGCCAAGCGCACACCGAATTTCTGATGAAGTACCCGTTCAAAGACGAAGCGATGAAGAAGACTGCCAACGCCAACCTGTTCGCCGCCCTGCGCGCGGCCTTTCCCGCCGACCTCGACGGCATTGCCGTCGAAACCGACAACGGTCTTTTCTACTCGTGGCGCGACATCGAGCGCGCGAGCGCGATGATCGCCAACCTGCTCGATGCGCTGAAGCTCGAGAAGGGTGCACGCATCGCGGTGCAGGTCGAAAAGTCGGTCGAAGCGATGCTGCTGTACCTTGCCACGCTGCGCGCCGGCTATGTGTTCCTGCCGCTCAACACCGCCTACCAGAGCGCCGAGATCGAGTATTTCATCGGCAACGCCGAACCTGCCGTGGTGGTGTGCACCAGCCGCAATGCCGCGTGGGTCGGCCCCATCGCGACCGCGGCCGGCACCAAGCACGTCTTCACGCTGGACGACGACCGCACCGGCACGCTGCTCGAAGTTGCCGCGCAGTGCAGCGACCGGCACGAAGTCGCGCAACGCAAGCCCGACGACATGGCCGCGATCCTCTACACCAGCGGCACCACCGGCCGCAGCAAGGGCGCGATGCTCACGCACCGCAACCTGCTGTCGAACGCCGAGGTGCTGAAAGACTACTGGGGCTGGACCGAAGGCGACGTGCTGATCCATGCGCTGCCCATCTTCCACGTGCACGGCCTCTTCGTGGCGCTGCATGGCGCGCTGCTCAACGGCAGCAAGATGCTGTGGTTCTCGAAATTCGATCCCAAGCGCATCGTGCAGAAGCTGCCCGAGGCGACCGTGTTCATGGGCGTGCCCACGCTCTATGTGCGGCTGCTGGCCGAAGCGGGCCTCACGCGCGAGGCGGTGCGCAACATGCGCCTGTTCATCGCGGGCTCGGCACCACTGCTGATCGAGACCTTCGACGAATGGCGCAAGCGCACCGGCCACACGATCCTCGAACGCTATGGCATGAGCGAGACCGCCATGCTCACGTCCAACCCCTACAACCCCGCGCAGGGCGAGCGCCGTGGCGGCACCGTCGGCTTTGCCTTGCCCGGCGTGCAACTGCGCGTGCGCGACGACAGCGGACGCGACTGCACCACCGACGAGATCGGCAACATCGAAGTCAGCGGCCCCAACGTGTTCGCGGGCTACTGGCGCATGCCCGAGAAGACGAAGGAAGAGTTCACCGCCGACGGCTTCTTCAAGACCGGCGACGTGGGCAAGATCGATGGCCGCGGCTACATCACCATCGTCGGGCGCAGCAAGGACCTGATCATCAGCGGCGGCTACAACGTCTACCCGGCCGAGATCGAGGGCTACATCAACGAGATGGCCGGCGTGGCCGAAAGCGCTGTGGTGGGCGTGCCGCATCCCGACTTCGGCGAAGTGGGCGTGGCCATCGTGATCGCGAAGGCCGGCGCCGCGCTCGATGCCGAAGCCATCGTGGCCGACCTCAAGGCGAAGCTTGCGAACTTCAAGATTCCCAAGCGCTGCTTCGTGGTGCCCGAGTTGCCGCGCAACACCATGGGCAAGGTGCAGAAGGCGCTGCTGCGCGCCGAGCACAAGGGGCTGTTTGCCTAGGGACGCACTGAGAAAGTTGCCACCGTGAGGTGCCGGTGCGTTACTTTCGGCACTGGTGCCTGCACCGCCCCATTGCCAGCACGAGGAGAGTTGCTCGCGTCGAAAAAGCAAGGGAGGGCCTCGATGAATCAACGTGCCATGCGCGCGGTCGTTGCAGTCCGGATGCTCTGCATGGCCGGTTCTGCCGCTGCGCAATGCCAGGCCGGCATGCCCACCGTTTCGGGCGCGGGGTGCGTTCCGCGCGAATACATCGAGAACAGCAAAAGGGGGCGCTGCAGCCGCAGTACGCCCCCGAGGCGCCGCCGCAGCGTTCCGGCTAGGTGCCGGCCACCCTCGGCGCGATGGCGGTGACGCGTGGCTCGTGAAAGATCAGCGCGTCTACCGCATCCGGTGAGGCCCGGCGGAACTCCACGCCGAAGCCTTCCAGCGTATCGACCTTGAACCTGCGTCCGTCGGCCGGAAGCAGGCGATAGGTCGGCTGGCCCGGGATCGTCATGCCGAGTTCGCCCTGGGCATCGAGGCGGATCTCGATCACGCGGCCGGCGTGCAGGTAGTCGCCGGCACACAGGCGGCGGAACGCGGGGTCGAGCACGTCGCCGGCCGCGACGCGGCGGAACACGATGTCGTCCACCATCTGCTCGAACGGGATTTCGAGGCAGTCGATGTGGCCGTGCCGGTCGTAGCGGAAGGTGACGGTGTGGTCGCTGGGATGCATCAGCGTCGGCCGGTCGGGGGTGACGAAGACGTCGTAGTGGCGATGCCCGAGCTTCTCCGCGATGCCACGCCAGCGCCACGCGAGGCCGTCGGCTTCCTTGTCGATGCGGATGCGTCCATAGGCCGGATGATCGTAGTCGCCCGCATAGTCGTCCAGCGCGTGGCTGGGCAGCGTGTCGCCGTGGCGGACCTCCGCTCTGGCCTTCTTGTCGAGCTTGATCTGTTCGACGGCCTGCCTGCGCTTGGGCGCGAGCCTGCCGAACCAGTCGACGGGTTCGCGGCCGCAGAGGCGGTCGAGCGCCGCGAAGGTGAGGATGGGCGTGGCGCCGCCCGGCGCGCGGTTCGTCAGCACCACCACGCCCGCGCGGCGTTCGGGCAGCATCGTCATGAGCGTGCTCCAGCCGGCCCAGGAGCCCGAATGCGCGATCGTGCGTTCGCCGCGGTATTGCTCGCAGAAGAGGCCCAGGCCGTAGTGCGAATCGCCGATCTCTGCATGTTCGGAGCGGCCCATGTGCACGCGCGGCGTTGTCATTTCGCGCAGCGACTTCGCCGAAAGCAACTGCCGGCCGTCCGCCTTGCCGTCGAGGAGAAAGCGCGCCCACTTAGCCAGGTCGGCGACCGAGGTGTTGATGCCGCCGGCAGGCGTTGCGCGAATGGGTGACAGCGGCGTGCGGTAGCGCGCCTCGCCGTCCATCGCATGTGGGCGCGCGCCGTCTTCGGCGGTGTCGAGCGCCTCGATGGAGAACCCGAAGTGGCGAAAGCCCAGCGGCTTCATCAGGCGCTCGGTGGTGAATTCTTCGTAGCTCTGGCCGCTGATCCGCTCGGTGATCATTCCCGCGACGAGGTAGCCGAGGTTCGAGTACTGAAAGGTGTCGCGCAGGTCCTTGTTCGGCGCGAGATGCCTGAGCGCCGCGAGCATCTGCGCGTTGCTCAGGTCGCCGGGCATGTGGATCCAGTCGTGGCGCGGCAGGCCGCTGTGGTGGCACAGCAGGTCGCGCACCGTGAGCAGCCCGGTCGCCACCGCGTCGTGAAGGCGGAATTCGGGGATCACGTCGCGCACGGGCCGGTCCCAGTCGAGCTTGCGCTCGTCGACCAGCAGGCCAAGGCCCGCCGCGGTGAATGACTTGGTGATCGAGCACAGCAGGAACTGCGTGTCGGTGGTCACGGGCAGGCCGGTGTCGGTGTCGCGCACGCCGTAGCCCTTCTGCAGCACCACCTCGCCGTCCTGGATCACCGCCAGCGCGAGGCCGGGGACTTGCCATTCCTGCATCGAGGCTTCGACGAGGCTTTCGAGTTCGCTCCACATGGTCTGGGTCCTTGCCTTGCGGCCTTGAGAAACAGGGGGCGAATCCTAAGGCAATCCCGCGCGTGGAATTTCTCCTATGTGGCAGCCAGCCCGTTCATGAGGCCGCTGCGCGCGTGGCAGTTGATGTATTCGTAGCTCTGCTCGTCGGCCTTGAGCACCGACACCTCGTGGTACACGCGCAGTTGCAGCTGGAAGTTCAGCGCCTGCACGTAGCGCATGAAGCTGCCGAAGATCGCGACGTGCGTGGGGTGCGACTCGGCCCAGCGTTCCATGTCGGCGAGCGAGCGCCAGTAGCTCAGGCCGAAGGACTTCTGCAGCGGCGTGCCCTTCGCGTCGAGGTGGTGCATGTAGCGGTTGCTGTAGCAGCCGATGCCAAGGCCTTGGTCGCGCAGGAACTCCATGCCTTCGCGCAGCACCGGCTCCATGTCTTCGAGGTAGAGCGTGCGCTCCTGGCCGGTGGTGTCGGTCCATTCCTGGCCGGAGCGGATCATCGCGATGTTCTCGTGGCCCGCGATGCGCACGCGCTGGCCCGGCGCGGGCGTGCCGGCAACTACTGCGCGCGTGCCTGAGGGCGACAACGCATCGGTCTGCGAAAGCGGAATGCGGTCGCGCATCGACCCCCAGTAGCCGTGCTCCTGCAGCTCGCCGCTGACTTCGCCCATGACGACGCCGACGCCCTCGAAGCGGTCCGGCGTGTTGAACATGGTCTCGAAGTGCTCGACGCGCGGCGAGGCGATTTCGCGGAAGTAGCCGAGGCCTTCGTCCAGCCGCTCGTCGGAGCGCCACCATGCGTCGACGGCGGGCGTGGCGCTCCAGCGCGCGAAGGCCGCGGCGTCGTGCCAGTAGGCGATGGCGATCATGTTGTCGAAGCCGTCGGCATCGACGTGGTGCGTCAGGTCGTGATGGCCTGGGCCGTCGGGCAGCGCGAAGTCGCGTGCGATCTTCATCAGCGCGGCGCAGGCGCGGCCCTGCATCTCGGGGCCGCGCGACTGCACGCCGAAATAGCCCATCACCACCTGCGTCACTGAGGTGGGCGCGCGGGCCGACCAGACGGGGTAAGGCGGCGTGTAGTCGTCCTCGACGCGGCGGTGCCGCGTGCGGGGGCATTTCAGGTGCTCGGCGATGGCGGATTCCATGGCGGGGCTCCGGGCGTCAGGCGGCGAGCTGCAGGCGCGGCTCGGTGCCCGCTGTCACTGCTTCGGGGGCGCTGCTCTCGGGTTCGGGCGTGCGCTGCAGCACCACGGGCTCGCGGCGCGTCTTGTTCAGCAGAAGCTGCGTGACGTCGGGCCTCGAATAGTGGCCGCTTGGATCGGCCGCCGCCTTGGCGAGCGAGATCATGCCCAGGTCGATGTCGGCGATCACCAGGCCTTCCTGGTCTTCGGCCAGCGGCGTGCCGAGTGGCGAGCCGTCGGGTGCGTAGATGCGCGCGTAGCCACCGCCGGTGCGCAGCATCTGCTGCTTGCCGGGATCGGTGCACATCAGCTCGCTCATTGCCTGCGAGACAGTGGCGCACGGCGCGACCACGAAGCACTGGCCCTCGGCCGCGTAGATCTGGCTCGCCGCGTTGTTGACCTCCGGCCCGAGCGCATAGGCCGCGCCGCGGTAAAGCGAGAAGCTGGGCCATGCGCCGCAGTGGATCTGCTCGTTCTGCGCATACATCGCGTACTTGCTGAGCGGCTGCAGGTGCTCCCAGCACGAGAGCGACCCGACGTTGCCGATGGCCGTCTCGGCCACCGCGAGGTCGGAGCCGTCGCCTTCGCCGAACACGGTGCGCTCCACGTGCGTGGGCTTGAGCTTGCGGCGCGTCTGCACGGTGTTGCCCTGGTCGTCGATGAGCGCCTGTGCGATGTAGAGGCTGCCCGCAGCCTTCTCGCTGTAGCCGAGCGACACCCAGATCCGGTGCTTGCGCGCCGCGTCCCTAATGCGGTCGAACTCGGCCGAGCCGACCACCAGCGCGTTGTCGTGGTAGCGCTGCACGAACTGCATGCCCCAGGCGGGCGAGTCGAGCCAGATCCACCACGGGTAGCCGGGCACCCAGGTCTCGGGAAAGGCGATGAGCTTCACGCCCTGGCCGGCTGCCTGGGCCATGAGGTCGATGGTCTTGTCGATGGTGCCGTCGAGGTCGAGGAACACGGGCGCGGCCTGCACGGCGGCAACGCGGAGCTTGGGGTGAACGGTGGTGGGCATGGCGGGCCTCTTGAGGGGGTGGATGAAACAACTTCGCACACCCCGACGCGGGTTTGCGCGGTGGCATGCGGGTTGCTTGAAGCGTAGATTCGCCGCCGCGGAACGCCTTGATCCGAACTGGCGGCGTTCTTGTTCCAGCGTTGCACGCGCGCTTTCCGGGGAACCCCATGAACCAGTTGCTCAGCACCGATGCCGTGGCGCGCGACCAGCGCCTGGCCTACTGGACCGACATGATCTGCAACGTCTACGTGCAGCTCGGGTGCGACCCGGTGCGGCCGGACGACATCGGCCGTTTCGAAGGCAGCATCCGCCAGCACTCGCTGCCGAGCCTGGACGTGTCGGTGGTCAAGTCGAGTGCCCAGAAGGTCATGCGCACGAGCGGGCACATCGCGCGCTCGGGCGACGACTATTTTTTGGTGAGCATCCAGGCGCAGGGGCAGGGCGTGGTGCGGCAGGACGGGCGCGACGCGGTGCTCTCGGCCGGCGACTTCGCGCTGTACGACAGCACGCGGCCCTACGAGCTGCTGTTCGACGACAGGTTCGAGCAGATCGTGCTCAAGCTGCCTGGCGAGCGCCTGCGCAGCGAGCTGCGCGACACCGAGGCGCTGACGGCCACCACGGTGTCGGGCAAGGAGGGCGCGGGGCATCTGCTGCTCGGCATGATCCGCACGCTGCGGGAAGACATCGACACGCTGCAGCCCGCCTCGGCGCTGGCCGTCGCCAACGGCGTGCAGAGCATCCTCGTGGCGGGCCTGCAGACGCTGCCGGCGGCGCGAGCGCCATCGCTGAGCAATCTCACGGCGTACCACCTCGCGCGCGTGAAGCGGTGCATCGACGAGCAACTGGCCGATCCCTCGCTGTCGGTGGGCAGCATCGCGGCGTCACTCGGGGTGTCGGCAAGCCACGTGCATCGCGTCTTCAAGAGCGAGCCGCTGACGCCCGCGCAGTACATCTGGGAACGCAGGCTCGAGGCCTGCAGCCGCGACCTGCTGGAGCCGCGCCTTGCAGGCAAGCCGGTGGGGGAGATCGCGTATGGGCGCGGCTTCAACGATGCGGCGCATTTCAGCCGCGCGTTCCGCGAGCGCTTCGGCTGCTCGCCGCGCGAGTGGCGGCAGCAGCGGGTGCAGTAGGGCCTACTGAACCAGCAGCACCGTGATGTCGGTTTCGGAAAGCACCTTGGTGGAGACCGAGCCCATCAGTGCACGCCCGAAGATGCCGTGGCCGTGGGTGCCGAGCACCATCAGTTCAGCCTGCGCGTCGTTCGCGGCCTTCAGGATTTCTTCGGCCGCATGGCCGTGGCGCGAGTCGATCGTGTAGTTGCTCAGGCCCTTTTCGGCGAACAGCGCCTTCACCGGGTCGAGCACCTTGGCGCTTTCCTCGGCGTAGTAGCCCGCGACCAATTCCTTGCTGAGATGGCGGGCCACATTGCCCGAGACGCCGGTGCACACATGCACCACCACGAGCTGATGCCCGTCAACGAACATCGCGCGGTGGCTGAACAGGTAATCGAGTGCCTTGCGCGTGTAGGCGCTGCCATCGACGGCGATGAGGATTTTCATGAAATCCTTATACGCCTGCCCCCGTGGAATGCCAGGAGTCGCACCTGGGCGACAAGGGCCTTGAATCAGCCGTGCAGCCCCTTCCAGAGCATGTAGGCGGCCAGCAGGTAGAGGATGCTGGCGAACACGCGCTTGAGCTTCTTCACCGGAAGGCTGTGCGCCGCCTTCGCGCCCAGCGGCGCGGTGAACACGCTGCACGCGGCGATCACCGCCAGCGCGGGCAGCCAGATATAGCCGAAGGCACCGGCCGGCAGGCCCTGCACCGAGTGGCCGCTGATGACGTAGCCAAGCACGTTGGCCACCGCGATCGGAAAGCCCAGCGCCGCGCTGGTGGCCACCGCGTTGTGAATGGCCACGTTGCACCACGTCATGAACGGCACGCTGATGAAGCCGCCACCCGCGCCCACGAGGCCCGAGATGAAGCCGATGGCGCCGCCGGCCGCAAGCTGGCCGCCCGTGCCCGGCATCTGCCGCGTGGGCTTGGGCTTCTTGTCGAGGAACATCTGCGTGGCCGAGAAGCCCACGAACAGCGCGAAGACGATGGCCAGTGCCGTGCCCTTGAGCAGCGCGAACACGCCCAGGCTGCCCGCGAGGCTGCCGATCACGATGCCGGGTGCCAGCCGCTGCACGATGTCCCAGCGCACCGCGCCGCGCTTGTGGTGCGCGCGCACGCTCGACACCGACGTGAAGATGATCGTCGCCATCGACGTCGCGATGGCCATCTTCACCGCGAGGTCGGCCGGCACGCCGCGATGGCCCATGATGATCGTGATGAAGGGCACCATCATCATGCCGCCGCCGATGCCCAGCAGGCCCGCGAGAAAGCCCGTGCCCAGCCCGAGCGCGGCGAGTTCGGCAATCAGCAAAGGGTCGAGCAGGGCGGCGAGGTTCACGGCGGAGGGCTCTTCAAAAAGCAACGGCCCCGTGCGGTGAGGCTGGGGGCCGTGGCGGGAAAAGGTGTCTGCAGATGGTGTGCCGGACCCGCATCCTGAACCAGGGTTCAGGTGGGCGAGGGCAGCAAGACTTCGGGTTCATCTGACGCGAGATGATCACGCCCGTCAAGCGATGTACCAAGCCCGGCTCCGGAGAGCATTGGAACAAGGAAATATTAAGCCCGACACGTCTGCAGACGAGGTGGATTTTACGCCTCGTATGTGTCCGCCGCGCTCATTCAGAGCAAATGTCCATCGCCGGCCAGCGCCTGATCGAGTCTTTGAATGAGTTGCGCGGCCTTTGGGTCGGCTTCGCCGGTCTCGGCTGCTGCCGTGGCAGCGGGCACAGCCGCCGGCGCTGCGGCCGCCGCGGCTTGCTGCGCCGCGAGATCGAATGCCAGGTTCAGCGATGCCAGCACCGCGATGCGGTCGCGGGCCTTGACCTTGCCCGCGTCGCGGATCTTGCACATGGCCGCGTCCACGCGTTCGACCGCATCGCGCAGTTGCGATTCGCCGCCGTCGGGACAGCCGAGCAAATAGCTCTGGCCCATGATCTGTACTTCAATCTGCTTCATGCGGGGGAATCTTGGGATGGGGGTTCGGCCGGCAGCCGTTCGAGCAGGGCGTCCAGGCGCGTGCGGGCTGCGGCGAGCCGCGACTTCAGGGCGTCGCGTTCACGCGTGAGCGCATCGACCTGTTCCTGCAGCAGCACATTGGTGCGCTGCACCTCTTCATGACGCACAAGCAGTCGTTCAACACGCTCGGCGATCTGATCGATGGGGCTGGAGGCGGGCATGGTTGGCGATTGTAGTTTCCCGGGGAGGCCGTACCGCCGATGGCGCGCGCGGCCCCGTTTGAATGTCGATTCACCCTAGGGCTTGGCATGGATTCTGCTGCCTTCCAGTTGCCTTTCAAACTCCCACAGCCAGTCAATGACCACGAAGAACAACACTTTATTCAGTCGGCGCGACCTGCTCTCCCTCATCGGCAAGACCGCCGGAGGCGGCGCGATGTACCAGGCGATGACATCACTGGGCTTTGCCGCCGAGTCCAACTACAACGGGCCGCCGAAGCTCGATGGCGCAAGGAAGGGTGCGTCGGTGCTGGTTCTTGGTGCGGGCCTGGCCGGCATGGCCGCCGCGCTCGAGTTGCGCAACGCGGGCTACTCGGTCAAGGTTCTTGAATTCAGCAACCGCGCCGGCGGCCGCTGCTGGACGCTGCGCGGTGGCGACACCTTCACCGAACTCGGCGGCGCCGTGCAGCAGTGCGGCTTTGCCAAGGGCGAGTACTTCAATCCGGGGCCGTGGCGCATTCCGTATCACCACCATGCGGTGCTCGGCTACTGCAAGCGCCTGGGCGTGGCGCTGGAGCCTTTCGTCCAGGTCAACTACAACGCGCTGGTGCATTCGAGCAAAGCCTACGGCGGCAAGCCGCAGCGCTATCGCCACGTGCAGGCCGACTACCAGGGCTATGTCGCCGAGCTGCTCGGCAAGGCCGCCACGCAAGGCAACCTCGATGCAGCACTCACGAAAGAAGACAAGGAAAAGCTGCTCGAAGGCCTGCGCCGCTGGGGCGCGCTCGACACGCAATTCCGTTATCGCGAAGGCCCCATCAGCAGCGACCGCCGTGGCTACGAAGTCGATGCGGGCGGCGGCCTCATGCCGCTGGCCACGCCATCGAAGCCACTCGACATGAGCGAGCTGCTGCAATCGAATCTCTGGCGCTACATCGCGAGCGGGCAAGACTACGAATTCCAGAGCGCGATCTTCCAGCCCGTGGGTGGCATGGACATGATCGCCAAGGCCTTCCAGAAAGAAGTCGGCAGCCTGATCCGCTACGGCGCCAAGGTCACGAAGATCGAGCAGAACGACCGCGGCGTGACCGTCACCTACACCGACGCATCCAAGGGCGGCGCCGTCACGCAGGCCAAGGCCGACTGGTGCCTGTGCACCATTCCGCTGTCGGTGCTGAGCCAGATCGACATCCAGGTCAGCGCCCCGATGCAGGAGGCCATCAACGCCGTGCCCTATGGCGCATCGGTGAAAGTGGGCCTGCAGTTCAAGCGCCGCTTCTGGGAAGAAGACGAGCACATCTACGGCGGCATCAGCTATACCGACCTGCCGATCTCGCGCATCTCGTACCCCTCGACGCGCTATGGCGCCAAGGGCAAATCAGTGGTGCTCGGCGCCTATGTGTTCGATGGCCTGAACTCCTACGAATTCACCGCCATGGCGCCCGAGGAGCGCGTGCGCCGCGCGGTCGAGTTCGGCACGCAACTGCACCCGCAGTACGCGCGCGAGTTCGACAACGGCATCTCGGTCGGCTGGCACCGCGTGCCGGGCTCGCACGGCTGCTATGGCATGTGGACCGACGAGACACGGCAGAAGCACTACAAGAACCTGTGCCAGGTCGATGGCCGCATCGCGCTGGCGGGAGAACACGCCTCCTACATTCCGGCCTGGCAAGAGGGCGCATTGCTCTCGTCGCTCGATGCCATCCAGCGGCTGCACGCCCGTGCCGTGGCCTGACCGTCGCATGAAGGACACACCCACCATGAACCACGACATCACGACCTTCAAGCGCGCGCTGCTCGGCCTTTCGTTCGGCGCGCTGGCCTCGGTGGCCGGCCCGTCTGCATTCGCGCAATCGCCCGAGCCCGCGTTCTCCGTCGGCCCCCGCTTCCAGGAAAGCTCGGGCGAGTCGATCTACCGCGCCACCTGCCAGGGTTGCCACATGGCCCAAGGGCAGGGCGCGAAAGGGGCCGGCGCGTACCCGGCGCTTGCCTCGAACCCGCGGCTCGCGAGCCCCGAATATCCGCTCTACGTGGTGATCAACGGCCAGAAGGGCATGCCCGCCTTCGGCAAGATGCTGAGCGACGAGCAGATCGCTTCGGTGGTCGTCTACGCACGTACCCATTTCGGCAACCAGTACCCCGACGCCATCGTGGCGGAGAACGTCAAGAAGCTGCGGCCCTGACCTTGTTCCGACACCTGGCAGATCCTTCCTTTCATCCCTTCAGAGAGACAACACACATGACCATGACCTCCATCACGAAGAAGCTGGCGCTCGCCGCCGCAGTGTTCGCAGCCGGCATCGGTGCCGCGCACGCGGCCGACGAGATCATTCGCCATCGCATTCCGAATTCGTCCTTCCCGATTTCGGCGGCGGTGGAAATTCCATCGTCGTTCACCAACGTCTACCTCTCGGGCCAGGTGCCGCCCCTGCAGGACGCGACCGCGCCCAAGAACAGTGCCGCGGCCTACGGCGGCGACACCAAGGGCCAGACCATCGGCGTGCTCAAGGCCATCGAGAAAAGCCTCGCGGGCCTGGGCCTCACGATGGGCGATGTGGTGAAGATGCAGGTGTTCCTGGTAGGCGATCCGGCCAAGGACAACAAGATGGACTTCGCCGGCTTCATGGACGGCTACACCCAGTTCTTCGGCACCACCGCGCAGCCCCGACTGCCGGTGCGCTCGGCGATGCAGGTGGCGGCGCTCGCCAATCCGGCCTACCTGGTCGAGATCGAGGTGATGGCGGTGCGCCCCGCCAAGTAAGCAGGGCCATCGTGCAGAGCGCTACTCGCTCAGCCGCACGTAGGTGGCGAGCAGCGCGCTCTTCGCGGCCACGCCCAGCAGCACGGGTTGCTCGGTGCTTTCGATCACCGGCAAGCGTTCGCCACGGTGCTCCAGAAAGCGTTGCAATGCCTCGCCGAGGCTGGTGTCGGCCGTGATCGGCTGGATGGCCTGCGAAAGCAGTTCGGCTGCGGTCGTCTCCGACGGCGCCGTGCCAAGCGCGGCCAGCGGCACCACGCCGAGGTAGCGGTTGCCGGCGTCGACCACGTAGAGGTACTTCACCGGATGCTGCAGAAAGATCCGGCTCATGGCTTCGCGGCCGGCGTCCGGGCCGACCACGGTTTCGGCGGGCTGCACCAGGTCGCGCATGTGCAGCCCACGCAGGCGCAGTTGCGCATCGCGCTGTGCATTGCGGTGCAAGGTGATCTCGTACATGGAACCGGCGTTGGCCGAGCGCGCCACGAAATACGCGATCACGCTGGCGGCCATGAGCGGCAACATCACCTGGTAGCTCAGCGTCATCTCGAAGATCATCAGGATTGCCATCAGCGGCGCCTGTGTCGCGCCCGCCAGAAAGGCGCCCATGCCGACGATGGCGTAGGCGAACGGGGCCGAGCTTGCCGCCGGCCACAACGCCTGCACGCCCAGCCCGAACAGCGCGCCGATCATGCAGCCGAAGAACAGCGCGGGCGTGAACACACCGCCCACCGCACCCGAGCCGGCCGTGGCCAGCGTGGCGACGGCCTTGGCCACGAGCACCATCGCGATCAGCGTCCAGGGCCAGGGCGTGTGCAGCACCGCATTGACCACGCTGTAGCCGTTGCCCCAGACCTCGGGCAGCGGCACCGAAATCACGCCCATCACCAGCCCGCCGAGGGCCAGCCGCCACGGCAGCGCGATCGGCAACTTCGCGAACAACGCGCGGCTGCCGTGCAGCGCCCGCAGGAAGCCCACCGACACAAAGCCCAGCAGCACGCCCAGCAACGCGAACAGCACGACCTCGGTGCCGTGGATCTCGGGAAACACCGGCATCAGGTAGGGCGGCTGGTAGCCCGGCAGCGCGCGCATGGCCACGTTGGCGACCACCGAGGCAATGATGATCGGCCCCACGCTTTCCATCGCGATGGAGCCGAGCACGATCTCGGCGACGAAGAAGGCGCCGGCAATCGGTGCGTTGTAGGCGGCGGTCAGGCCGGCCGCCGCACCGCAGGCCACCAGCAGGCGCAGCCGCTCGACCGGAAAGCGGAACACCCGGCCCAGCAGCGAGGCGGCCAGTGCCGCAAGCTGCACCATCGAGCCTTCGCGCCCGATGGAGCCGCCGCTGCCGATGCTCACCAGCGACGACGCGCTGCGCACCAGCGTCTGCGCGACCGGAATGCGCCCGTCGCCGAGCACGATGGCTTCCATGTAGTCGGAGGTGGCGCTTTGCACCGTCACGCGCCTGGCCAGCACCAGCAGCCCGCCGGCCACCAGCCCGCCGAGGGTGGGGCAGGCGATGCGCGCCCACCACGGCAGATGGCGCGCCATGGCCACGAGGCCTTCGCCGGGGCCCAGCACCAGATGCTCGAAGGCATACAGCGCGGCGCGAAAAAGTTCGGTGGCCAGTGCGCCGAGCAGGCCGGCCACGATGGACCACAGCAGCATCGACTGCCAGCCCGAGACGCCGAAGAGCCGTTGCAGCGCCGAACGAAGACTCAGAAAAAGCGAAGCCGGCCGCATCATGCCGATGCCCGTTTCATGGTCTTCAAAACGCAACAGTCCATGGCGTCGATGTTAGCGGGGCGCAACTTTCGACTTAAACGGGTGGTGGCAGGGCCTAAAATCCCGCCCGTTGGTGCTCGCGGCGTGGTTCACACGGCGCAGTTCAACGGGAAGCAGGAGTGGAAGCCCCCGAACACGGGACCCAAGGCCCAAGCCACCTGCGCTGCCCCCGCAACGGTCAAGCAGACGGCGCCGCAAGGCGCCAACCCCTTTCCATCCAGCCACTGGGCGCCCTGAAACAGGCGCCTGGGAAGGCGGCGAGGGGCCGTTCTGCCAGCCCGGATACCGGCCAACGAGGCGGCTGCCGCATGCATGACGATGAACCGCATCATCGATGCACCAGGCAGCCATGGCGCCCAGGCGCCGGCGGGGAGGCCGGCAAGGGGCATTGATGTTCGTCCGGCTCAATTCATGATTTCCTGCGTTTCTCTTTCTCGCGGCCGCGCCCCTGTGCGCCGCAGCCACCTCGCGTGCCTGCCGCTCGCGCTCGCCTCGGCCTTCGGTGGCCTCGCCCATGCCCAGGAAGCGCCGACGCTCGGCGAAACCGTGGTCACCGCGAACCGCACGCCGCAGGCGCTGTCGGAGATCGTGGGCGACGTGTCCATCATCGACCGCCAGACCATCGAGCGCAGCGGCGCGACCGGCGTGGCCGACCTGCTGGCGCGTCAGCCGGGCATCGAGATCACGCGCAATGGCGGCATTGGCAACGACACCAGCGTTTTTATTCGCGGCGCCGAAACACGTTTTACGGCCGTGTACATCGACGGGGTGCGCGTCGACTCGCAATCGACCGGCGGTGCCGTCTGGGCTGGTATTCCGCTTGCCCAGATCGACCGCATCGAAGTGCTGCGCGGTCCCGCCGCCGCGGTGTACGGCTCCGACGCCATCGGTGGGGTAATCCAACTGTTCACCAAGCGCGGCGAAGAAGGCGTGTCGCCCTATGTGGGCGTGGGCATCGGCAGCTACAACTTGCGCAAGCTCGAAGCGGGCCTGAGTGGCAAGTCGGGCGCCTTTGACTACTCGTTCGGCGTGGCGCATGAAGAGAGCAAGGGCTTCAACATCCAGCCAGCGTCGAAGCGGTGGGTGCCCATTGACAACTGGGCCAGTCCTGACCGCGATGGCTATCGCAGCAACTCGGGCAATGTGAAGCTGGGTTACCAGATTGCGCCCGACCAGCGCATCGAGGCAACGTTGCTCTCCAATGACATTGTGGCGGGCTACGATCCAACAATCAATTTCGCCAAAACCAAGCTGCCGTTTCTGTTCAAGGACGATCTGTCGAGCAACACCCTTCGCACTGCCAGTCTGGCATGGTCGGCCAAGTGGAACGAGATCTACAGCACCCGCGTGCAGGTGACCGATTCACGCTCGACCTACGAGACCGACCCCGCCTACTACCGCACCGAGACGCACCTGCGCGGCTACCTGTTCCAGAACGAGTTCCGCTTCGGCCCCCATCTGGTGACGGCCGCGCTCGAACGCCGCGAAGACGGGCTGGTGAATCCGCCGGACACCTTGACGGCCAAGCTCTTGGCGCGTGACCGGTCGCAGGATGCCCTGTCGCTCGGCTACGGTTTCGTGCAAGGCCCACACTCGCTACAACTGCATGTGCGTCACGACAAGGACAGCGAGTTTGGTGGAAAGAGCACGGGCAGTGCGGCCTATGGCTACGCGATCACCCCCACATTGCGCGCTACGGCGTCGGCGGGCACGGCGTTCCGTGTGCCCACCTTGTTCCAGCGCTTTAGCGCCAATGGCACGCCCAGCCTCAAGCCAGAGTTCGGCCGCAATGTCGAAGTCGGTCTGCAATACACCGAGGGCGCTACGCGCGCGGGCATCGTCGTCTACCGCAACCGCGTCGAGAATCAGATCACGTTCGACCGCAGTGCCAGCGGATGCTCGGCAGCGCCTGGGTGCTATGCCAGCACCGCACTCGCTCGTTATCAGGGCATTACGCTATCAGGTGGACATCGCATTGGCGATATCACTCTGCGCGCATCGTTCGATGTCCAGGACCCGAAAGACCTGGGAACTGGCAACCTGCTCCAGCGACGCGCGCGTCGCCACGGTGTGATCGGCGCGGACTGGCGTGTTGCCGGATGGACGCTGGGCGCCGAGATCCAGGCCTCCAGCAGGCGCTTGGACACTGACAGCTTGAAAAACATCGTCAAGCTTGGTGGCTACACCCTGCTGAACCTGTCGGCCAGCAAGCAGATCACCCGCGACCTCAACCTGATTGCGCGCGTCGACAATGTCGGCAACAAGGACTACGAGTACGCACGGCTCTACGCCACGGCGGGCCGCACCGCCTACGTCGGTCTCAAGTGGACACCGCAATAAGCCAACCCTTGCAACGAAGCGGCGCCGACGGCGCCGCGGCCCCCGCCTGCGCCGCGGTGCTGGTGGCGGCCCCTGCCTCGGGGCAGGGCAAGACCACCGTCGCAGCCGCGCTCGCGCGGCTGCATGCACGCCAGGGCCGGCGCGTGCGGGCCTTCAAGTGCGGGCCCGACTTTCTCGATCCGCACTGGCTGGCGCTGGCCACCGGCGCACCGGTGCATTCGCTCGACCTGTGGATGACCGGCGAGGCCGATTGCCGCGCGCGCCTGCGTGCCGCGGCGGCCGAATGCGACCTGCTGATCGTCGAAGGTGTGATGGGCCTGTTCGACGGCACGCCGAGCGCGGCCGATCTGGCCGAGCGCTTCGGCCTGCCCGTGCTGGCGGTGATCGATGCGGGCGCCATGGCCGGCACCTTCGGCGCGCTGGCGTTCGGCCTGCAGAACTTCCGCCCCGGTTTGCCGTGGGCCGGCGTGCTGGCCAATCGCGTGGCCAGCGAGCGCCATGCGGACATGCTGAAAGACGCGTTGCGCGAGCCTTCGCAATGGCTGGGCGCCTTGCCGCGCGACCCGGCGTTCTCGCTGCCCGAGCGGCACCTGGGCCTGGTCCTGGCGGCCGAACTCGGGGACGCGATGGCGCGGCTCGACGCGGCAGCTGATGTGCTGGCCGCAACGCCGTTGGGCCGGATGCCGGTCGCACAACTGCCGCAGGTTCGCTTCGAAGCGGAAGCTTCGGTCGCGCCTACGCAGCCTCTGCTGGCCGGCCGCACCATCGCCATTGCGCGCGATGCGGCCTTCTCGTTCATCTACCCCGCGAACCTCGACGTGCTCACCGCGCTCGGTGCGCGGCTTTCCTTTTTCTCTCCGCTCGCAGGCGATGCCTTGCCGGCCTGCGATGCCGTCTGGCTGCCCGGCGGCTACCCCGAGTTGCATGCCCAAGTCCTGGCCGGGTGCACGCAGATGCGCGATGCGCTGGCCAGGCATGTCGCGGACGGCAAGCCGGTGTGGGCCGAATGCGGCGGCATGATGGCGCTGTTCGACGAACTGGCCACGCACGCCGATGCCACGCGCCCGCCAGACGTCCATCGGCTCTGGGGCCTGCTCCCGGGCCGCGCGACGATGCAAAAGCGGCTGGCCGGCCTCGGCCCGCAGCAGCTCACGCTCGGCAGCCACACCTTGCGCGGCCACACCTTCCACTATTCGAGCTGCGACACGCCGCTCGTGCCCGCCGCCCACACCGGCCGGCCCGATGCGGCTCAGGCCGCAGGCGCGCGCAGCGGCGAAGCCTTCTATGTGCATGGCCCGGTGCGCGCGAGCTATTTCCACGCATGGTTCGCCTCCAGCCCCGAAGCCACGGCGCGGCTTTTCGGCGCCATGCCGATCGAACTCGAAAGCCACGACGCCGAGAAGGAAGACAGCGATGCCCGTTGAACGTGAATTCATCCTCGGCGGCCAGAAGAGCGGCAAGTCGCGCCGCGCCGAGCAGCGCGCCATCGACTGGCTCGCCGCCGAATCGAAGGGCCGCCGTGCCGTGCTGATCGCCACCGCGCAGGCCTGCGACGACGAGATGCAGGAGCGCATCGTGCGCCATCAGGCCGACCGCGCCGAGCGCGTGCCCGGCATGCGGACCATCGAGGAGCCCATCGAGCTCGCGCGCGCCGTCGTCACGCAGAGCACGCCCGAGACGCTGGTGGTCATCGACTGCCTCACGCTCTGGCTCACCAACCTGCTGATGCCGATGGAAGACGCGCGGCCCGCCACGCGCACGCCGGCCACGCACGTCGCCATGCTGCTGATCGCACTGCGCGAGGCGCGCGGTCCCGTCGTGCTGGTCGGCAACGAAATCGGCCTCGGCGTGATTCCCCTGGGCCGCGAGACGCGCGCCTTCGTCGATGCGCTGGGCCGCCTGAACCAGGAAGTGGCCGCCGCCTGCGACCGCGTCACACTGATGGCGGCCGGCCTGCCGCTGAGCCTGAAAGCACCCGCTGCATGAAGAAGAAACTGATCCGCTCGCTGTCGTTCGCCTTTGGCCTGGCCGCATTTGCGCTGGGCGCGCACGCCTTCGACGTGGTCGACGAACGCGGCGTGACCGTGAGCCTGCCGCAACCGCCGCAGCGCATCGTCTCGCTGCTGCCGTCGCTCACCGAATCGGTCTGCGCGCTCGGCGCCTGCGCGCGGCTGGTGGGCGTCGACCGCTATTCGAATTCGCCCGAGCAGGTGAAGGCGCTGCCGCAGGTCGGCGGCGGGCTCGATCCGAACGTCGAGGCCATCGTCGCGCTCAAGCCCGATGCGGTGCTGCTCGCCAAGTCGTCGCGCGTCACGCAGCGGCTCGAAGCGCTGGGCATGAAGGTGCTGGTGCTCGAGCCCAAGAGCCATGCCGATGTGCGGCGCGTGCTCGACAAGCTCGACCAGGTGCTCGGCACGCACGAGGCACCCAAGGTCTGGCGCGTGATCGATGCCAGCGTGTCGGCCGCCGCGCAGTCGTTGCCGCCGAGCGCCAAGGGCTTGCGCGTGTACTTCGAAGTCAACAACGCGCCCTATGCGGCGGGCGAGTCGTCGTTCATCGGCGAAACACTCACGCGGCTCGGTGTGAAGAACATCGTGCCGACCGCGCTCGGCCCGTTCCCCAAGCTCAACCCCGAATACGTGGTGCGCGCCAACCCCGACCTCATCATGGTGAGCGTGCGCAGCGCGCAGGGGCTGGAGCAACGCCCCGGCTGGGCCGGCATCCGCGCGGTGCGCGAGGGCCGCATCTGCCGCTTCAGCGCGGAGCAGTCCGACGTGCTCGTGCGCCCCGGCCCGCGCATGGACGAGGCCGCACGCCTGATGGCGCAGTGCCTTGCCGACAAGGGCAAGAGGTGAGCGGGGCGCGCATGCACACCGCCCATCTGCGCCGCGTGCTGCTGCTCGGCATCGGCCTGCTGGTGCTGGGCGCCGCGCTGCTGCTGTTCGGCCTGGGCATCGGCAGCACCGGCTTCGAGAGCCTGCTGTCGGCGCGCCACGACCCCGTCGCGCTGCAGATCGTGTGGGACATCCGCCTGCCGCGCACGCTCGGCGCGTGGCTTGCCGGCGCGCTGCTCGGACTGGCGGGCGCGGTGGCGCAGGGGCTGTTCCGCAACCCGCTGGCCGACCCTTATCTGCTGGGCAGCGCCTCGGGCGCCTCGCTCGGCGTGGCGGTGGCGCTGCTGATGTTCGGTGGCTCGGCTGCGAGCATGCAGTGGGTGATGCGGCTCGGGCTCACGGGCGCGGCCTTTGTCGGCGCGGTGCTCGCGGTGATGCTCACGCTGATGCTGGCGCGCGGCGTGCAACAGACGCTGCGCCTGCTGCTCGCGGGCGTGATCGTCGGCGTGGTGCTCGGCGCCGCGAAAGACCTGATCACTATTGCGTCGGCCGACATCCTGCAGGCCATCCAGGGCTTCGTGCTCGGCAGCACCGGGCTGGTTGGCTGGAGCGCCTGCGCGGTGATGGCCATGGTCGGTGCGGTCTGTGTGCTGCTGGGCTGGGCGCTGGCGCCGGTGCTCGACGGGCTGGCGCTCGGCGAGGCCACCGCGCGCAGCCTGGGCCTGCCCTTGGGCGCGATGCGCGCGGCCCTCGTGGTGGTGCTGGCGCTGGCCACCGGCGCGGCCGTGGCGCAGACCGGGCTGATCGCTTTCGTCGGGCTGGCGGCGCCGCATCTCGTGCGCTCGATCGTCAAGACCACGCATGCGCGGCTGATCGTGCTGTCGACGCTGATGGGCGGCCTGCTGCTGATGGCGGCCGACCTGCTGGCGCGCTGGCTGATCGCCCCGCAAGAGCTGCCCGTGGGCGTGCTCACCGCCGTGCTCGGTGGCAGCTACCTGCTGTGGCTGATGCATCGCCGCAGCGCAAGAGGTGGCCTGGCATGAGCGACAACGACCTCGTTCCGGCCCTCGAAGCACGCGGCGTGAGCGCCACGCTCGGCATGACCGAGGTGCTGCATGGCATCGATCTGAGGCTTTCTTCCGCACGATGGACCAGCATCGTCGGGCCGAACGGCGCGGGCAAGTCGACGCTGCTCAAGGCGCTGGCCGGCCTGCTCGCGCACCGTGGCGAAGTGCGCCTGTTCGGTGAGGCGCAAGGAAAGATTCCGGCCCGCGTTCGCGCCCAGCGCCTCTCGTGGCTCGGCCAGAGCGGCTCGGGCGAGGGCAGTGCCGACGACCTGATGGTCTATGACATCGCCATGCTCGGGCGCCTGCCGCACCAGCGGTGGCTGGCAGCTCCGAGTCCGGCCGACCGAGAGGCCGTCGAGCGCGCGTTGCGCAGCACCCAGGCCTGGGACTGGCGCGACCGCCCGCTGGGCCAGCTCTCGGGTGGCGAACGTCAACGCGTGCTGTTGGCGCGGGCGCTGGCGGTCGAGGCCGATCTGTTGCTGATGGACGAGCCGCTCGCCAACCTCGACCCGCCGCATCAGGCCGACTGGATGCAGACCGCGCGCGCACTCGTTGCCGAAGGCAAGACGGTGGTGAGCGTGCTGCACGAACTGCCGATGGCGCTGGCCGCCGACGAACTGGTCGTGATGAACCTTGGCCGCGTGGTGCATCACGGAGATTGCGGCGACCCCGTCACGCATGCCGCACTGGAACAGGTGTTCGACCATCGCATCCGGGTGCATCGTGTGGCCGATCAATGGATCGCGTTGCCGTTATGAAATGCGCGGGCCAGCTCGTTGGTATGCGTAAGGGTCATTCAGGGCGCGCGCACGCCGACGGCGTACTCTGCTCCGCGAATGTCCCCCGGGGCTTCGCCCCTCCTCCTTTATTTCGCTGCGCAGAGCACACCATCGACGTGCGCGTTTTCAGAGCACTGGTTGATCAGCGAACACACCAGCAGCGTGCCCTTGTGCGAATGGCATCGGGTGCTCCCCGCAGCGAAATAAAGGAGGAGCGAAGCGGGGGACATTCGCGGAGGGGAGTACCCGATGTCATTCGCACGCGCCCCGAACGTCCACGCCCCTAACAACTGCCCAAAGAACACAGGATGCGACCCGCAGCCCGTAGCGGCAGCCAGCGCAACCGAATTGGAACCCTCATGCAAATAGAAACCCCTCCCAGCGAAAAACCCTACGAAAAGCCAGAAGGCGAACGCCGCGGCATCGTCATCGTCAATACCGGCGACGGCAAGGGCAAGAGCACCGCGGCCTTCGGCCTTGCGCTGCGCGCCCACGGACGCGGCAAGGCCGTGAAGATCTACCAGTTCATGAAAGTGCCCTCGGCGCGCTTTGGCGAACACCGCATGTTCGAGCAGATCGGCATTCCGATCGAAGGGCTCGGCGACGGCTTCAGCTGGAAGAGCCAGGACCTCGAACGCTCGGGTCAGCTCGCGCGCGACGGCTGGGAAAAAGCCAAGGCGGCCATCCTCTCGGGCGAGTTCTTCCTCGTCGTGCTCGACGAGATCACCTATCCGCTCATCTACGGCTGGCTGCCGCTCGAAGGCGTGCTCGAGACGTTGCGCGCGCGGCCCAAGCATGTGCACGTGGCGCTCACCGGCCGCCGCTGCCCGCCCGAGATCATCGAACTGGCCGACACCGTGACCGAGATGACCATGGTCAAGCACGCGTTCAAGGCCGGCATTCCTGCCCAGCGCGGTATCGAGGACTGAGCCCGATGGCGCAGGCATTTGCAGCCGATGAGGTGGACGCGGTCTACCGCGCCATCCACGAGCGGCGCGACATGCGCCACTTCGCGGGCGGAGAGGTCGCGCCCGATGTGCTGCGCCGTTTGCTCGAAGCCGCACACCACGCGCCCAGCGTCGGGTTCATGCAGCCGTGGCGCTTCATCCGCGTGCGCGGCCAGGCCTTGCGGCAGAGCCTGCACGACACCGTCGAGCGCGAACGCGTGCTCACCGCCCGCGCACTCGGCCAGCGCGAAGACGAGTTCATGCGCCTGAAGGTGCAAGGCCTGCTCGATGCAGCCGAGCTGCTGGTGGTGACGCTGGCCGACGGCCGCCAGAAGCACGTCTTCGGCCGCCGCACCTTGCCGCAGATGGACCTGGCCTCGGCCTCTTGCGCCATCCAGAACCTCTGGCTCGCGGCGCGCGCCGAAGGGCTGGGCATGGGCTGGGTGTCGCTGTTCGATCCGGCCGAGGTGTCGGTGCTGCTCGGCCTGCCGGACGATGCCGAGCCCATCGCCTTGTTGTGCCTGGGCCCGGTGCACGATTTCTATGAAGAGCCGATGCTGCAGCGCGAACGCTGGGCCCGGCGTGAGCCGCTGTCGGCGCTGGTGTTCGACGAATGCTGGGGCCGGGCGGCGGACCTGTTTGCCGATGGGCCGTCCATCAATCCATCGCCTGTGGAGCCCACCTGATGCTGGCCTTCGATACCGTCCTCTTCGAGCTGGCGCGCCTGTTCCTCTGGCCCGTGACGCTCGGCGTGCTGCTGTCCTTTGTCTATGCGGTGTATTGCCTCGGCGCCTTCGGCATCGAGTACCTGCAGCGCCGCCGCGACCCGGCGCGCGTGCTGACGCTGCAGCGCCATGCCGATGCGAGCCAGGAGCAGATGGAGCTGGTGGTGCTCAAGCAGCTCGAAGGCGTGCGCCTGTGCAGCCGCGTGGCGCCGATGCTGGGGCTGATCGCCACGATGATCCCGATGGGGCCGGCGCTGGTGGCCGTGGCTTCGGGCGAATCGCAGGGCGTGGCGCAGAGCCTGGCACCCGCGTTCGCGAGCGTGATCGTGGCGCTGGCTTCGGCCTCGATCACCTTCGTGGTCTACACCGTGCGCCGGCGCTGGCTGATGCGCGAGCTGGTGACGGTGCTCGATGCGCGGGACCGGCTGTCATGAGCAGGCGCCAGTTCTCGATATTGAGCAGCCTCGACAGCGATGACGACGACCCGGTGCTGTCGACCATCAACCTGATCGATGTGTTCATGGTGGTCATCGGCATGCTGATGATCGCGGTCATCAACAACCCGATGAATCCGTTCGCGCAGGACAAGCTGACCATCATCCGCCACGAGGGCCAGCCGGACATGGAGATCATCACGCGCGAGGGCCAGAAGATCACGCGCTTCAAGGCCAGCGGCGCGACGGGGCAGGGCGATGGCGAGAAGGCCGGCACCGCTTGGCGGCTGAAGGACGGCACGATGGTCTACGTGCCCGCCGATGCGGTGCCTGCGCAGGGCGGGAAGTGACGCGGCTCTTCTTCTGGCTCCTTCTGATGGGGCTGGGCTTCCTGGCGCCGGCACAGGCCGGGCAGACGGCGGCTTCGCGCGTCGTGGTGCTCAGTACGTCGCTGGTGTCTCCGGCGCGCGTGGTGCGGCTGCAGGCGGCCGCGCGCGAGGCGGGGCTGCCGATGCAGGTGGTGTCGGCTGCGCAGGATTCTCCTGAGGCGTTATCGGCCGCACTCGAAGGCGCGCGGCTGCTCGTGATTGACGCGCCGCACATCAGCGTGGCGCAGGCCGCTGCGGCGCGTTTCGGCGATGCGATCTCGCGCAGCGCCGTGCCCTATGTGCTGGTCGGTGAATTCGCGCTCGTGGCCAAGGGACAGGCTTCCAGCGCCCCTCCGTTGATGGCCGAGCGCGGCGTCGATGCCGCATGGGCGCAGCGCTTGCGCGAGTACTGGCGCTTCTCCGGTAGCGCGAACCTCGATGCGGCGATGAAGGCGATGGCGCAGGTGGGCGACCTCGCTGGCTTGCCCGCACCCGTGCCACTGCCGCTAGCTGGTCTCTATCACCCAGGCTGGCCGCGCATCGAAACCGACATCGCCGCGCTCGACCGCCTGCCGGGCGCGAGCGGCACGGTCGCCATAGCCATCAACAGCGCCACCGTGACCAGCGACGACACCGGCTGGCTCGACCACCTGATCGCCTCGCTCGAGCAGCGCGACCTGCGCGCCTATGCCTTCTACGGTCCGCGTCAGCAGAAAGACCTGTTCTTCCGCATGACCCACGGCGCGGGCGCAGACGAGAAGCGCGTGGCCGACCTGATCGTCAACGCCTCGCTGGTCTTCAGCCCCAACGAGCGCAAGGCCGAGCTGGAACGCATCGGCGTGCCCGTCCTCCAGACGCTGCCTTCGCTGGCGATGGACGCCACGCAGTGGGCGCAGAGCAAGGACGGGTTGGCGCAGACCGACATCGCGTCGTACTACAGCCCGAGCGAGCTGGCCGGCATGACCGATCCCATGCTCGTGAGCGCCCGCGATGCCGCGAGCGGCATGCTGCAGCCGCTGCCCGCGCAGATCGATGCGGTGGCGGGCAAGGCCGCCGCCATGCTGCGCCTGCAGCGCGCGCCCGCGGCGGACCGCCGTGTCGCGATGCTGGTCTACAACTACCCGCCGGGCGAGGCGAACTTCGGCGCCTCTTTCCTCAACGTGCCGCGCAGCGTGAACAACATGCTGGCGGCGATGAAGTCCGCGGGCTACCGCACGGACATCCCCGGCGCCGACACACTCATCGCGCAGGTGCAGGCCACGATGAAGGCCTACTACCCGAGGGCGCAGGGCGATTCGTTGCAACCGCTGCTCGACAGGGGGCTGGCCGATGCGCTGCCGCTGTCGCACTATGTCGCGTGGTTTCGCGCGCTGCCAGCGGACACGCAGCGCCGCATCGAAACCTACTGGGGCCCGCCCGAGAAGTCGACCATGCTGCGCCCCGTTGCGGGCGAGCCGTCTTTCGTGATCCCGCGCGTGCAGTTCGGCAACGTGGTCGTGCTGCGCCAGCCGCCGCGTTTCGAGCCCGGCACGCAGATGGCGGGCAAGGCCGAGCAGGTGTACCACCGCTCGGCCATTCCGCTGAGCCACGGCTACCTGGCCACCTACCTGTGGCTGCGCACGCAGTTCGGTGCCAGCGCGGTCGTGCACGTGGGCACGCACGGCACGGTCGAATGGTCGGCGGGCAAGGAGCGCGGGCTTTCGGTACAAGACGATCCGCTGCTTGCGCTCGGTGACCTGCCCAACGTCTATCCGTACATCATGGACAACCTCGGCGAGGCCACCACCGCCAAGCGCCGGGGGCGCGCGACGATGGTGAGCCACTCGACGCCGATGTTCGCGCCTGCAGGCTTTCGCCCCGGCGTGCAGGCGATGCACGAGCGCATGCACGACTGGGAGACGCTGTCGCCCGGCCCGGTGAAGACGGCGATGGAACGGCAGCTCACGGGCGAGTTCGTCGAACAGCATTTCGACCGCGACCTGAAATGGACGCCGACACAGATCCGCGCCGACTTCGCAGGCTTCATTGCCGTGCTGCACCCGTACCTCGATGAACTGGCGCAGACCGCGCAGCCGCTGGGCCTTGCGACCTTCGGGCAGGCCCCGGATGCGGAGCGCCGTCGCATGACGATCCTGCAGATCCTCGGCAAGCCGCTGGTGGAAGCCTTGGGCGAAGACATCGACGAAGCCTTCCTGATCGACGCGAAGAACGTGGCCGCCTCGCGGCCGGCACGCTGGGTCGAACTCGCCCTGACGGATGCGCAAGCAGCCGGTGCCATGGGCAAGACGCCCGCCGACGTGCAACGCCTTCTCGCACTCGCCCAGCGCACGCAGAAGCTCGATGGCGTGCTCGCGCACAACGAGGAAATCAATGGCCTGCTGACCGCGCTCGACGGCCGCTACCTCAAGGCCAGCTACGGCGGCGACCCGGTACGCAACCCCGACAGCCTGCCGACCGGCCGCAACCTCTACGGTTTCGATCCGAGCCGCGTGCCCACGCGAGCGGCCTGGGAGACCGGCGTGGCCGCGATGGATGTCTGGATCGCCGAACACGCGAAGACCCACGCTGGCAAGGCACCCGAAAAGATCGCCTTCACGCTCTGGGCCGGCGAGGCATCGCGCCATCAGGGCGTGCTGGAAAGCCAGGCCTTCTATGCCATGGGCGTGAAGCCGCGTTGGGACGACGCCGGCCGCATGACCGGCATCGACGTGATCCCCGCGCAGGTGCTGGGCCGTCCGCGCATGGACGTGCTGGTCAGCGTCACCGGCTCCTACCGCGACCAGTTCCCGAACGTGATGCGCTGGCTCGACGAGGCGGTGCAACAGGTGGCCGCATTGCCCGAGGCCGGCAACGCCGTCGCACGGCACAGCGAGACGCTGGCGCGCAAGCTGCGCGCGGAAGGCGCGACGCCGGCCGAGGCCGCGCGCTGGTCGACCGCGCGCGTGTTCTCGAACGAGCAGGGCAGCTACGGCGCCGGGCTCGAAGAGGCTGCGCTGGCGAGCGACGTGTGGGCCAATCAGCGGCGGGGCGGTGGCGACGCGCAGATGGCGCAGCTCTACATCGACCGCATGGGACACGCCTACGGCAAGGGCCTCGATGGCGTGGCGCGCCCCGGCGCC
The DNA here is from genome assembly GCF_043658315.1 of Variovorax sp. VaC1. Classification (NCBI taxonomy): domain Bacteria; kingdom Pseudomonadati; phylum Pseudomonadota; class Betaproteobacteria; order Burkholderiales; family Comamonadaceae; genus Variovorax; species Variovorax sp. VaC1. The sequence continues at coordinate 349,665 of NZ_JBIGLT010000003.1, forward strand.
TATGCGAGCAACCTCGTGCAGGTCGATGCGGCGCTGATGGCGCGCAGCTCCAACCTCTACGGCGTGCTGACCAACGACGACCCGTTCCAGTACCTGGGCGGCATCGCGCAGGCCGTGCGGCAACTCACGGGCAAGGACCCCGCGCTCTACGTGCAGAACCTGCGCGATGGCAGCGCGGTGCGCACCGATACGGCCGCCGGCGCCATCGCGCGCGAGATGCAGACGCGCTACCTGCACCCGCAGTGGATCGCGGCGCAGAAGGCCGAGGGCTACAGCGGCACGCTGCAGGTCTTGAAGACGGCGCAGTTCCTGTGGGGCTGGCAGGTCACGGCCCCGGGCACCGTGCGGCAGGACCAGTGGCAATCGCTGCACGAGGTCTATGTGCGCGACAAGTACAAGCTGGGCACGCGCGAATGGCTGGAAGGCGACAACCGCGCCGCCTTCGCGCAGACGCTGGAACGCATGCTCGATGCGGTGCGGCTGGACTACTGGAAGCCGGACGCGAAGACCCGGCGCGAGCTGGCACAGGCTTATTCGGAGGCGGTGCGTGCCACCGGGATGCGTGAACGAAACACGGCGGTGCAGCGGTTTGCGCAGGCGGAGTTGTCATCGGCTGCGACACCCGTGGCGCCGAAGTTGAATGCGCCGGTGGTGCCCGTGGTCGTCGCTTCGCCATCTGCTGCACCCGCTCCTGCGCCTGAGCCCACAACGCCGACAGCCGAGCCGGCTCCGGACAGCACGCAGCCCGTCACCGGCCTCAAGCTCGAACCCGCAGCCGACGCGGCACCTGCGCCCACGGCCGACACGCTCGTCTTCCGCTTCTGGATCGCATTTGGTGCAGCGCTGCTGGTGGCGCTCGGTGCGTGGATGCAGTGGCGACGCGGCAAAGCCCCCGCCTGATTCGCGAGAATGGCGGCTCTCATGCCCCACACCACCCTTGAATATGCCCTTGCCGTCGTCGCCGCCCTGTGGCTCGCGCTGGCCATCGACCGCTGGTTCGGGGAACCGCCCGCGCGCTGCCATCCGGTCGTGTGGATGGGGCAGTACCTCGGGTGGATCGGCTCGCGTGTCGCGCCATGGCCGAAAGATGCGAAGCGCATCGATCTGCCGGCTTTCTTCATCGGTGCGCTGACCTGGTGTGTGGGCGCAGCCGCCGTCGGTGGCGTGGCCATGATGTTGCAGGGGCTGCTCATGACGTGGCTGCCCTTGTGGGCCATGGCCGTGCTGCTGGGCCTGTTGCTGAAGCCGCTCTTTGCATGGCGCATGCTGCGCGATGAGGTGCTGGCGGTCGATGCCGCGCTGGCCGTGTCGCTCGACGCCGGTCGCAAGCAGCTGGCGAGGCTGGTGAGCCGCGATGTCTCGCAGCTCAGCGAACGTGAGGTGCGCGAGAGCGCCATCGAATCGCTCGCCGAAAACCTCAACGATTCGCTGGTGGCCCCGCTGTTCTGGTTCGTGCTGCTGGGCCTGCCGGGTGCGGCGGTCTACCGTTTCGCCAACACGGCCGATGCCATGTGGGGCTACCTCGGCGAGCGCAATGGGCGTGACTGGACATGGTTCGGCAAATGGGCCGCACGCGTCGACGATCTGCTCTCGTGGTTGCCGGCGCGGCTCACTTCGCAGTTGCTCATGCTCGCGGCATGGCGCTGGCCGATGGGCCTGACCGACGAAGCGCGCCGCACGCCGTCGCCCAACAGCGGTTGGCCGATGGCGACGATGGCGCTGCTGCTGGGCGTGCGGCTCGCCAAGCCCGGTGTCTATGCATTGAATGCCGAAGGCCGCGCGCCGACCGCCGCCGACATGCAGCGCACTGCGCAGCTCGGCGGGCGGGCCGTTTTCGCTGTGGCTGTCCTGGCATCGCTGGTTATCGTGGCGGCTGCAGGCTGGAGGTGGTGGGCATGACATCAGATCGCTCCGCCGACGCCGTGCACGGCGGCCCCGACGAATCCGGTGCCGCGCCGCACGACTTCTCGACCAACGGCAACGCGGTGGGCTCGTGCCCTGCCGCCGTGGCCGCGATCCGCGCCGCCGATGCCGCTCACTACCCGGACCCGCGCTACACGGCGCTGCGCGCGAGGCTCGCGCGCTTTCATGGCGTGGCGACCGAACGTATCGTGATCGCGGCGAGTGCGAGCGAGCTCATCCACCGCATCAGTGCCGCTGTTGCACAAGGCGGTGGCTCGCAGGTCTGGTTGCCGGCGCACAGCTACGGCGACTACGAGCGCGCGGCGCAGGCCTGGGGCTTGCAGTCGGTGCGTGCGCCGGCATCGCACGCGTCCGCAGCGCTTCGCTGGTGCTGCGAACCGTCGAGCCCGCTGGGACAGGCGCAGGCCGATCTGGTGCAGCACGCCGAAAGCACCAACGGCATCTGCGTGCTCGACATGGCCTATGAGCCGTTGCGCCTCGAAGGCCGCGCATCGCTCGATGCGGCGCAGCGCGACCGCGTCTGGCAGTTGTGGACGCCGAACAAGGCCATGGGCCTCACCGGCATCCGCGCCGCCTATGCCATCGCACCCGATGGCGAAGACGCCGTACCGCTGCTGCAGCGTCTGGACCGGCTCGCGCCGTCGTGGCCGTTGGGCATGCACGGCGTCGCGCTGCTCGAAACCTGGACCGGCGACGAAGCGCAGGCCTGGCTCGCGCAGAGCCTGCAGACCCTGCGCGTGTGGAAGGCCGAACAGCGTGCCGTCTGTGAATTGCTGGGGTGGCACTGCCTGCCCAGCGACGGCAATTTCTTCTGTGCGCGAACCGACCGGTCGTATCCCCCGCTGGCCGCTGCGCTGCGCGCCGAGGGCATCAAGCTGCGCGACTGCGCCTCCTTCGGCTTGCCAAGCCATGTGCGCCTGGGCGTCCTGCCACCGCAGAGCCAGCAGGCCCTGAAAGAGGGCTGGACACGTGCCACCGCTTCCAACGAACATTGATCGAACGGATAACCAGAAAAACACGATGCTCTACGCCATCACCACGCTCTTTCTTTGCCAACTGGCCGGCGAATTGCTCGTGCAGTGGCTCAGCCTGCCGATCCCCGGACCGTTGATCGGCATGGTGCTGCTGTTCGTCGGGTTGCTCGTGCGCGGCGGCGTGCCGCAGGTGCTGACCGACACCTCGGGCCATCTGCTGCGCAACCTGATGCTGCTGTTCATTCCCGCGGTGACGGGCGTCATGCTGCATTTCGAGCGGGTAGGGCGCGAGTGGCTGCCCTTTCTTGCCGCCGGCATCGTGGGCGCGGCCTTCACCATGACCGTGACCGCGCTCACGTTCCGCTGGATGATCCGCGTCACCGGCAAGGACGCTGAATGAGCGCCGCGCCGGGCCGCCCCGAGCAAGCTCGCACCGCAGCGCGAAGCGCGGAGGTTTTTCAATGATGACCGCGCCTGCCAAGCTCTCCGAAATCTGGGTCTTCCTCGCCCAGTCGCCGCTGCTGTGGCTGTCGCTCACGCTGCTGGCCTACCTCGGCGCACTGTGGCTGCACACGCGCAGCGGGCGCAACCCGATGGTGAATCCGGTACTGGTGTCGGTCATCGTCATCGTGGGTGTGCTGCTCGCCACGCGCACGCCCTACGACACGTATTTCGAGGGCGCGAAGTTCGTGCACTTCCTGATCGGTCCGGCCACCGTAGCGCTGGCGGTGCCGCTCTACAGCCAAGTGGGCCGGCTGCGGCGGCTGTGGCTGCCGATCGGCGTGGCGCTGCTGGTGGGTTCGGTGGCGGCCATCGTGTCGGCCATCGGCATCGCGTGGGTGCTGGGTGGTTCGCACGAGCTGATCATGTCGCTCGCGCCCAAGTCGGCCACCATGCCCATCGCCATGGGCGTGGCCGAAAAGATCGGCGGGCTGCCGTCGCTCGCGGCCGTGGCGGCGGCCATTGCCGGCATCTCGGGCGCGATCATGGCGACCGGCCTGTTGAACCTGCTGCGCATCAAGGAGCCGGCGGTGCGCGGCTTCGCGGTTGGCTTGGCCGCGCACGGCATCGGCACGGCGCGCGCCATCCAGGTCAACGAAACGGCGGGCGCGTTCTCCGCGCTGGCCATGGGGCTGAACGGCATCGCGACGGCCTTGCTGGTGCCGCTGCTCGTGAAGCTGCTGGGCGCATGAGGGCTGCACGCGAACGTCGCAGGCAGGCGCGCACCGCGGTGCGAAGCACGGAGGCGACCCCATGAGCAAGATGCCGCGCGCGGATGTCACGCCTCGCCCGATGGAACTGGTCTGGCCGTCGAAGGCCGGCCTGGGCAGCTATGTCTCGGCCCTGAACCGGGGTTGGGCGCGGGACGAATCGCGCCCCGAGTCGGGCTCCGAAGAGCGGGCCCTGATCGAGGCCGATGCCGCGCTGTTCCTGGCGAGCCTGGTGGACCGCGACGCCAAGGGCCCGCCCGTCACGATGCCCGACGGCTCGCAGGTGCCGCGCCTGCCGGGCTACAAGTGCTGGATGTGGGACGGCGAGTTCTGCGGCAGCATCGACCTGCGCTGGCAGCCGGGCACCGAGGCCTTGCCCGCCTACTGCCTGGGGCACATCGGCTACAGCGTCGTGCCATGGAAGCAGCGCAGGGGCTATGCGACACAGGCGCTCGGCGCCATGCTGAAGCGGGCGGCGGGCGAAGGGCTGCGCTGGGTCGAGGTCACGACCAGCCCCGACAACTTCGCGTCGCAGAAGGTGATCGAGGCCAACGGCGGGTTGCTGGTCGAGAGCTTCATCACCTCGCCGAGCCAGGGCAGCCTGACGAAGTTTCGCTACCGCATCGATCTCTGAACCCGGGCCGCCCCGGCATCGCCATGGCGCGGCCGTGGCGCAAAATTGCGCTCCCCCAACGCGTCGGAGCGCAACCCATGGCCCAGTACACCGCAGAAATCCTCTGGCAGCGAGGCGAGCAGGATTTTCTCGGCAACACCTACAGCAGGCGGCATTCGCTGCGTTTCGACGGCGGTGCGGAAGTGCCGGGTTCTTCGTCGCCGCACGTGGTGCCGCTGCCGATGTCCGATGCGTCGGCCGTCGATCCGGAAGAGATGTTCGTCGCCTCGCTGTCGAACTGCCACATGCTGTGGTTTCTCACCATGGCGGTGAAGCGCAAGTTCGTCGTCGACCGCTACTTCGATGCGGCCATCGGCGTGATGGAGAAGAACGCCGAAGGCAAGACCGCGATGACGGTGGTCACGCTCCGGCCGCAGGTGACGTTCTCGGGCGCGAACATGCCGACGCGCGAGCAGATCGACCAGATGCACCACCGGGCGCATGAAGAGTGCTTCATCGCCAATTCGGTGAAGACCGAGGTGCGCTGCGAGCCGGTCTACCGAGACTCTTGACCGGCCGCGGCCCTTGCAGGCCGCGTGCAGGCGGATTCAGCGGCGCTGCAGGCGCGGGTTCTTGGCGAACAGCTCGGCCGCCCAGTCGACGAAGGCCCGCACCTTGGCGCTCAGGTGGCGATTGGGCGGGTAGACCACGTGGATCGGCAACGGCTCGCGGGTCCAGTCGGACAGCACCTCGACCAGCGCGCCGCTTTCCAGCAGCGGATCGGCCATGAAGGTGATGCACTGCGAAATGCCGAAGCCGCCGAGCACCGCCGCCATGTGGGCATTGCTTTCGTTGACCGACACGCGGTAGGGGCCGTTCAGCTCGATGCGCTCGTCGCCCTTCTGGAACTCGTGCGGGTACACGCGCCGCGTGGTGCCCGAGAAGTAGCTCACCACGTGGTGGCGCTTCTCGATGTCGTTCGGGTGCTGCGGCGTGCCGTAGCGCTTGATGTAGGCCGGCGACGCCACGGTGACGAAGTGCAGCGTGCCGATGCGGCGCGCCACCAGCGACTGGTCGCTGAGTTCGCCGGCGCGCAGCACGCAGTCGACGTTGTCGCTGATCAGGTCCACCGTGCGGTCGCTCACGCCCAGGTCGACCTGGATGTCGGGGTAGCGGTCGCAGAAAGTGGCCAGGGCGGGCAGGATGATCTGCTGCGCCACCGAGGTGCCCACGTCGATGCGCAACCGGCCCGTGGGGCTGGCCTGCGCATTCGTCATGCTGGCTTCCATGTCGTCGAAGTCGTTCAGCAGGCGCGCCGCCCGCTCGAAGTAGGCCGCGCCGTCGGGCGTGACCGTGACGCGGCGCGTCGTGCGATTGAGCAGCTTCACCCGCAGGCGCGATTCCAGCGCCTGGATCTGCTTGGTGACGGTGCCCTTGGGCAGGGCGAGCGAGTCGGCGGCCCGGGTGAATGTGCCGGCTTCCACGACGCGGACAAAGATCCGCATGGCCTGGATTTGATCCATTGAATGCCTGTTCTGGGATACCCGGCCCACACCGGGGGGAGCGGATTCTCACATAAGCGGGTAATCCCCTAAGACCCGTTCGAAGGGAGACCTTGCCGCACGGACGCCGGGCGCCAAACCGACCCGATGTGCATCCGATTGTTAGCTGTTTGGAAACAGAGTAGGGGCATGTTCCCTGTTTAACGGCACAGTGGGCGACTTATATTTCAACCATCGCCCATTCCCCCGAGGTCGCCCATGTCACCCGCTCCATCGTCCCGCTCTGCCGAAGCTGCTGCTCTCGCCGCGGCACAAGGCGTGGAAGCCGATCTGTCGATCGAGTTGCCCGGCCGCGCGCCGGTCGGTGCGCGTGTCTATGGCCAGCGTGCCCGGGGTGAAACGGTGCCGCTGGTGCTGCACTTCCATGGTGGCACCTTCATTTGCGGCAACCTGGACAACGGTCGCAACGTGGCGCGGCTGTTGGCGGGTTCGGGTGCAGTGGTGGTCTCGCTGGCATACCCGCTGGCGCCCGAGTCGCCGTTCCCGGAACCGATCGAAGTCGGCTATGCCGCCCTCGAATGGCTCTACAAGCAACGCGTCAAGCTCGGTGGCAAGGGTGCGCAGGTGTACCTGGCTGGCGAAGAAGCCGGCGGCAACCTCGCTGCCGCAGTGGCGCTCATCGCCCGCGACCGCGCGCATCCGCCGTTGGCAGGCCAGATCCTGCTGTCGCCCATGCTCGATCCGTGCGCCGGTACGGCCTCGCTGCGCAAGGCCACCAACGATGCGCCCGAATGCCGCTGGGCCACGGGCTGGGAGAAGTACCTCAGCTGCCCCTCGAACGCCACGCACCCCTACGCGGTGCCGAGCGGATCGCTGCGGCTGTCGGCCCTGGCGCCCGCGCTGGTGCTGGTCGGCACGGACGACGCCATGCGCGACGAGGCGCTGACCTTTGCGGGCCGCCTGCGTGCCGCCGGCATCGAGGTTACGAGCAGCGTGCTGCCCAGTGCCAGGGATTGGCCGAAGGCGCTGTACGACACCGAGAGCAACGCCTGTGTGGCCTGTGAAGCCACCGTGCAGCAGCACTTCCGCGAATTCTTCAGTGCGACCACGCCGCCTCCTGCGGCGCCCAACCACCCCAGCTAGTTCCAGCCCGCCCAGGCTGCCTGATTGACACGCTGCCAGCGCGGCAGCGTGCAAGGGCCCCTTTTTCCCCGAAATCCGCCTCCCGGTGCCGAAAAGCGCCGGGGTGGCCTGTTGCATCCCAAAAGTCATCGAGAAGGACGAACCATCATGTCGAACAACAAGCAAAAGCTCTCTTCCGTGGCCCGCAAGGGCCTCTGGCCCGCCGTCACGGGCGTGACCGCGCTGCTGGCCGTGGCGGCCGCCGTGCTGGGCATGCACAGCTTCAAGGCCGAGGCCACGGCGCCGGTGGCTGCACAGCAGGGCACGCCGGTGTCGGTGGCCATCGTGGCGTCGAGCGAGATCAATGCCTGGGACGAGTTCTCGGGCCGGCTCGAAGCCGTCGAGCGCGTCGACGTGCGGTCCCGCGTGGCAGGGGCGGTGCAGTCGGTGCATTTCCGCGAAGGCGCGCTGGTCAGGCAGGGCGACCTGCTGGTCACCATCGACCCCGCGCCGTACGCGGCCGAGGTCGAACGTGCCGAAGCGCAAGTGGCATCGGCGCAGGCCCGCCAGTCGTTCAGCCGCAGCGAGCAGGAGCGTGCCAAGCGCCTGTGGGACGACAAGGCCATTGCCCAGCGTGAATACGACGAGCGTGTGAACGCCGGCCGCGAAGCCGAAGCCAATCTGCGTGCGGCACAGGCCTCGCTGCAGACCGCGCGCCTGAGCCTGGGCTACACGCAGGTGCGCGCCCCGGTGTCGGGCCGCATCGGCAAGATCGAGGTGACGGTGGGCAACCTGGTGGCGGCCGGTCCTGGCGCCCCGGTGCTGACCACGCTGGTGTCGGTGAGCCCGATCTACGCGAGCTTCGACGCCGACGAACAAGTCATCACGCGGGCCCTGAAAGACCTGCCGAGCGGATCCAGCGCGCGCGGCCAGATCGACACCATTCCCGTGCAGATGGGCACCGCCGGCCTCGACGGCACACCCTACACCGGCAAGCTGCAGCTGATCGACAACCAGGTCGACGCCAAGAGCGGCACGGTGCGCGTGCGCGCCTCGTTCGACAACAAGGACGGCTCGCTCATCCCCGGCCAGTTCGCCCGCATCCGCATGGGCCAGGCACGCAACGACACGGCGCTGCTCGTGAGCGAACGCGCCATCGGCACCGACCAGAACAAGAAGTTCGTGATGGTCGTGGGTGACGACAACAAGGCCGCCTACCGCGAAGTGGCGCTGGGCGCTTCCATCAACGGCCTGCGCGTCGTGAGCAAGGGCCTGAAGGCGGGCGACCGCATCGTGGTCAACGGCCTGCAGCACATCCGCCCGGGTGCGCTGGTGGTGCCGCAGCAAGTGACCATGGACGCCAAGGCCGACACGAAGCAACAACAACCGGAACGCGTGGCCGAGGCCGCGAAGTCCTGAAACCGGAGGGGAGCGCACCCGCGCTCACCGGAGAACCAACATGAATCTCTCTAAATTCTTCATCGACCGGCCGATCTTTGCCGGCGTGCTGTCGCTATTGATGCTGATAGCCGGCCTGATCGCGCTGCGTGGGCTGCCGATCTCGGAGTACCCGGAAGTCGCGCCGCCTTCGGTGGTGGTGCGCGCCCAGTACCCCGGCGCCAATCCGAAGGTGATCGCCGAAACCGTGGCCACGCCGCTCGAAGAGCAGATCAACGGCGTCGAAGGCATGCTCTACATGGGCAGCCAGGCAACGACCGACGGCGTGCTCACGCTCACCGTCACGTTCCGCCTGGGCACCGATCCCGACAAGGCACAGCAACTGGTGCAGAACCGCGTCTCGCAAGCCGAGCCGCGCCTGCCTGAAGAAGTGCGGCGCCTGGGCATCACGACCGTCAAGAGCGCGCCCGACCTGACGATGGTGGTCCACCTCGTCTCGCCGAACAACCGCTACGACATCAACTACCTGCGCAACTACGCGGTGCTGAACGTGAAGGACCCGCTCGCGCGCATCGAAGGCGTGGGCCAGGTTCAGATCTTCGGCGGCGGCGACTACTCCATGCGCGTCTGGCTCGACCCGCAGAAGGTCGCGCAGCGCGGCCTCTCGGCGAGCGACGTGGTGGCTGCCATCCGCGGCCAGAACGTGCAGGCCGCGGCCGGCGTGGTCGGCGCTTCGCCGGGCCTGTCGGGCGTGGACATGCAACTGTCGATCAATGCGCAAGGGCGCCTGCAGAGCGAAGAAGAGTTCGGTGACATCATCGTCAAGAGCGGCACCGACGGCGCCGTCACGCGTCTTCGCGACATCGGTCGCCTCGAAATGGGCGCCGCCGACTACTCGCTGCGTTCGCTGCTGAACAACGACCCAGCCGTCGGCATGGGCGTGTTCCAGGCACCGGGCTCCAACGCGCTCGACATCTCGGCCAACGTCCGCAAGACGATGGAAGAGCTGAACAAGAACATGCCCGAGGGCCTGGAATACCGCATCGCCTACGACCCGACGCAGTTCGTGCGTGCGTCGATCGAATCGGTGATCCACACGCTGCTCGAAGCCATCATGCTGGTGGTGCTCGTGGTCATCCTGTTCCTGCAGACGTGGCGCGCGTCGATCATTCCGCTGCTGGCCGTGCCGGTGTCGGTGATCGGTACCTTCGCGGTGCTGCATGTGCTCGGCTTCTCGATCAACGCGCTGAGTTTGTTCGGGCTGGTGCTGGCCATCGGCATCGTGGTGGACGACGCCATCGTGGTGGTGGAAAACGTCGAGCGCAACATCGAGGCGGGGCTCACGCCACGTGAAGCAACGTACCGTGCGATGCGCGAAGTGTCGGGCCCCATCATCGCGATCGCGCTGGTGCTGGTGGCCGTGTTCGTGCCGCTGGCTTTCATCAGCGGCCTCACGGGCCAGTTCTATCGCCAGTTCGCGGTGACCATCGCGATCTCGACGGTGATCTCGGCGATCAACTCGCTCACGCTGTCGCCCGCGCTCGCCGCCTTGCTGCTGCGCGGCCATGACCAGCCCAAGGACGCACTGACGCGCGGCATGGACAAGGCCTTCGGCTGGCTGTTCCGCGGCTTCAACAAGCTGTTCCATCGCGGTTCGGAGGCCTACAGCGGCGGCGTGAAGAACGTCATCTCGCGCAAGGCGCTGATGCTCGGCATCTACGTCGCGCTCATCGCAGTGACCTTCGGTCTCTTCAAGGCGGTGCCCGGCGGCTTCGTGCCGGCGCAGGACAAGCAATACCTGATCGGTTTTGCCCAGCTGCCCGATGGCGCCACGCTCGACCGCACCGACGAAGTGATCCAGCGCATGGGCGAGATCATGAAGAAGAACCCGAACGTGGAAGACGCCATCGCCTTCCCGGGCCTGTCGATCAACGGCTTCACCAACAGCTCGAACTCGGGCATCGTGTTCGCCACGCTCAAGCCCTTCGACCAGCGCAAGCGCCCCGACCAGAGCGGCGGTGCCGTGGCGGGCCAGCTCAATGGCGCCTTCGCCGGCATCCAGGACGCGTTCATCGTGATGTTTCCGCCGCCCCCAGTGGCGGGCCTGGGCACCACGGGTGGCTTCAAGCTGCAGCTGGAAGACCGTGCCTCGGTCGGCTACGACCAGATGGACGCTGCAGTGAAGGCCTTCATGGCCAAGGCACAGCAGGCGCCCGAGCTGGCCGGCATGTTCACGAGCTGGCAGGTCAACGTGCCGCAGCTGTATGCCGACATCGACCGCACCAAGGCCCGCCAGCTCGGCGTGCCGGTGACGGACATCTTCGACACCATGCAGATCTACCTGGGCAGCCTGTACGCCAACGACTTCAACAAGTTCGGCCGCACGTACAGCGTGCGCGTCCAGGCCGATGCGCCTTACCGCGCCCGTGCCGAAGACGTGGGCCTGCTGAAGGTGCGTTCGACCTCGGGCGAGATGGTGCCGCTGGCCGCGCTGATGAAGGTCAATTCGACCTTCGGCCCGGAACGCGCCATGCGCTACAACGGCTATCTGGCCGCCGACATCAACGGTGGCCCGGCCCCCGGCTATTCGTCGGGCCAGGCACAGGACGCGATCACCAAGATCGCGGCCGAGACGCTGCCCAAGGGCGTGAGCTTCGAGTGGACCGAGCTGACCTACCAGGAGATCCTGGCCGGCAACTCCGCCTTCCTGGTGTTCCCGCTGGCCATCCTGCTGGTGTTCCTGGTGCTTGCCGCGCAGTACGAGAGCCTGACGCTGCCGATCGCGATCATCCTGATCGTGCCGATGGGCATCATGGCCGCGATGGCGGGCGTGTGGATCTCGGGGGGCGACAACAACGTCTTCACGCAGATCGGGCTGATCGTGCTGGTGGGGCTGAGTGCGAAGAACGCGATTCTGATCGTGGAGTTCGCACGGGAGCTCGAGTTCGCCGGCAGAACGCCCATCCAAGCGGCCACCGAAGCCAGCCGCCTGCGCCTGCGCCCGATTCTCATGACCTCGCTGGCCTTCGTGATGGGCGTGCTGCCCCTCGTGCTGTCGACCGGCGCGGGTTCCGAGATGCGCAAGGCCATGGGCGTGGCGGTGTTCGCCGGAATGATCGGCGTGACGGCCTTCGGCCTGTTCCTGACGCCGGTGTTCTACGTGCTGCTGCGCCGCCTGGCGGGCAACCGGCCGCTCAAGCTGCATGGCGAAGTGCCGCATGGCGACGACTTCGTGTCGGCCGACCATCCGGTGGCTCCGGCCCACGGCGGCTCGGGCGGTGGCGGCCTGCACCCGGTGCCTGCGTCGCCGCGCCCCTCGCACGGCTCGCATGACTGATCGAGAACGAGAAGAAAGCGAATCATGAAATTCTCAGTACAACCTTTGGTGAAGCCTCTTCGGACCGCATTGCTGCCGCTGATGGCCGCCCTGGTGCTGGCCGGCTGTGCCACCGTGCCTTCGGGCCTGCCCGAGATTACGACCACCGCGCAGTTCAAGGAGCAGGGCCCCACGCCGCCCGCGGGCTTCACGCGCGCCGTGCCTTCCGAGGCGCAGGCCCGCGGTGCCTGGTGGCTGGCGTTCAACGACCCGGTGCTCAATGGCCTGGTCGAGAAGGCCGACGTCAACAACAACAACATCCAGGCCGCAGCCGCGCGGCTGGCCGAGGCCCGCGCGCTGGCGCGCAGCGCCAACGCCGACCGCCTGCCACAGATCGGCCTGAATGCCGGTGCCAACCGTGGCGCGGGCCTGGACAAGGCCACGGCCAGCACCCGGCCGGCCACCATGACCAATGCGGGCGCGACCTTCTCGTACGAGCTGGACCTGTTCGGCCGCCTCTCGGGCGCCAGCAACGCGGCCCAGCTCGACGCGGCCGGCCGCGAGGCGCTGCTGCAAAGCACCCGGCTCGCGGTGCAGGCCGAGGTGGCGCAGACCTACCTGCAACTGCGCGCGCTCGACGCCGAGCGCGCCCTAGTGCGCGAGCAGGTCGAGGCCTACCGCGACACGCTGCGCCTGTCGCAGCGCCGCGAGCAGGCCGGCGACATCGCCGAGCTGGACGTGGCGCGGGTGCAGACCGAGGTGTCGTCCACCGAGTCCGACGCATTGGCGCTCGACCGCCAGCGCGCCCAGGTGGAGCACGCGCTCGCGGTGCTGGTGGGCGATTCGGCCTCCAGCTTCGGCCTGCGCACCGACGAATGGGCCACGGCGCTGCCGTCCATTCCGCCGGGCGTGCCCGCCACGGTGCTCACGCGCCGGCCCGACGTGTCGGCCGCGCAAAGTGCGGTGCTGGCGGCGCAGGCCCGTGTCGGCGTGGCGCAGGCCGCGTGGTTCCCGGACATCTCGCTCACCGGCGCCGCCGGCTATGCCTCGCCCGAGATCGGCGACCTGTTCAAGTGGTCGGCCCGCTCGTGGGGCGTGGGCGCGCTGCTGTCGCTGCCGATCTTCGACGGCGGCCGCCGCGAGGCAGGCGTGCAGGGCGCCAACGCGCAGCTCGACGGCGCGCTGGCCAGCTACCGCTCGCAGGTGCTGGTGGCCTTCCAGGAGGTCGAAGACCAGCTGGCCGCCATCCGCACGCTGCAGGAGCAATCGGTGGTGCAGGCGCAGGCCGTCACGTCGGCCCAGCGTGCCACGAGCCTCTCGGACACGCGCTATCGCAACGGCTACATCAGCCAGCTCGACCTGCTCGACGCCCGCCGCAGCGAACTGCGCAACCGGCGCCAGGCGCTGCAGGTGAAGTCGGCGCAATACCAGGCGGCGGTCGGGTTGATCCGTGCCATCGGCGGCGGCTGGGAGGTTCCTGCGGCCGCAGCTACGGCTTCGGCGCCCGCCGCGGCCGCGGCGACGCAGGCGGTTGCCACGCGCTGAAAAGGAAGAAAAGCCAGAGTTTCAGTTTGAAAGCCTGAAAGCCGCAGCCATGCGGCCTTGCGCCGCCGCAGATTCAGCCGTGACTGGCCGGGTCTGCGGCGGCGCTTATTTTTTGCAGCTCCAGCACGCCCAGGGCCAGGGCACTCGAATGGCTGGCTTGCGGCCTGGTCGCCGAGCGGTAGACCCGGTAATCCAGGGTTTCGGAGGCTTCGTCGCCATGGAGGGCTTCGAGCACGGTCCAGAAGAACTGGCCCGGTTCGCGTTCCTCGACAGCAATCGCCAGATCGTTCAGGGCAGGCATGGCTCAGGTTGCAAAGTTGGATGTTGGCGCATGTACGCACCAACGATGGCTTTGGATTCACCGGTGGCGCTCAACGACAATTCGCCGATGAGTTCAAAGGCAAAGAGCGGGCCGGCGCGTTGCGTCATGGTCCTGGGCACCACCAGCGGGGCCGGCAAGAGCTGGCTGGCCACGGCGCTGAGCCGCTGGTATGCGCGGCAGGGCCTCAAGGTGGCGCCCTTCAAGGCGCAGAACATGAGCAACAACGCGCGTGTGGTCGACGGCGGCGAGATCGGCAGCGCCCAATACTTCCAGGCCCTGGCCGCGAATGCCGTGCCCGAGGTGCGCATGAACCCGCTGCTGCTCAAGCCCGAGCGCGACACCCACAGCCAGGTGGTGCTGATGGGGCAGGTGAGCGAAGAACTCTCGACCTTGCCCTGGCGCGGCCGTAGCGAGCGCGTCTGGCCGCAGATCGCGCAGGCGCTCGACGAACTTCGCGCCGAGAACGACGTGGTCGTGATCGAAGGCGCGGGCTCGCCGGCCGAAATCAACCTGATGGCCAGCGACATCGTCAACATGCGCATCGCCCGCCATGCCCAGGCCCGCTGCCTGCTGGCGACCGACATCGACCGCGGCGGCGCCTTTGCCCACCTGTACGGCACCTGGGCGCTGCTGCCCGAGGCCGACCGTGCGCTGCTGCGCGGCTTCGTGCTCAACAAGTTTCGCGGCGACGCCTCGCTGCTGGCCCCCGCGCCGCAGCAACTGCAAGAGCTGACCGGCGTGCCCACCGTCGCCACGCTGCCGATGTGGTGGCAGCACGGCCTGCCCGAAGAAGACGGCGTGTTCGACGACCGCAGCCGTAGCAGCGGCACCGTCACCCGCACCGTGGCGGTCGTGGCCTATCCGCGCATCAGCAACCTCGACGAATTCCAGGCCCTGAAGAACGTGCCGGGCGTGCGCCTCGTCTGGGCCCGCACGCCGGCCGACGTGGCCGGCGCCGACTGGATCGTGCTGCCCGGCTCCAAGCACACCAGCGGCGACCTGGCCTGGCTGCGCGCGCAGGGGCTCGACCGCGCCGTGGCCGCGCATGCCGAGCGTGGCGGTGCGGTGCTCGGCATCTGCGGTGGCCTGCAGATGCTGGGCGAAGCGCTGGTCGACCCCCACGGCATCGACGGCAACGCCCCGGGGCTCGGCCTGCTGCCGCTGGTGACGGTGTTCGAGCGCGAGAAAACCGTGCGCCACCGCGCCGCCACCTTTGGCGAACTCACCGGCGACTGGGCCGCGTTGTCCGGCGTGCCGGTGGCGGGCTACGAGATCCACCACGGCCAGACCGCCGCGCACCCCCAGATGGCGAACGATGGCCGCCCCGTCATGCCCGAGGGGCTGGCGTGGCAGAACACGCGCGGCAACGTGCTGGGCCTTTACCTGCACGGCCTGTTCGAGGATGCTGGCGCATTGCATGCGTTGTTCGGCGCCACGGCGCCCACGCTCGACGCCACCTTCGACGGCCTGGCCGACTTCATCGACACCCACTTCGACGCCGGCGTGCTGGCCGGACTGATTGCATGACCGACAACAACGACCTGATCCCCACCATTCCCGACATCGTCGACGCTGCGCTCGCGGCCCGGCTGCAAAGCGCGATCGACAACAAGACCAAGCCGCTGGGCGCACTCGGCCGGATCGAAGCCCTGGCGCTGCGCATCGGCCTGATCCTGGGCAGCGAAACGCCCGTGCTCGATGCCCCGCAGATGCTGGTGTGCGCCGGCGACCACGGGCTGGCGGCGCGCGGCGTCTCGGCGTACCCGAGCGACGTCACCTGGCAGATGGTCGAGAACTTCCTGGCTGGCGGCGCGGCCGTCAGCGTGCTGGCGCGCCAGCACGGGCTGGCGCTGACCGTGGTCGATTGCGGCGTGGCGCGCGACTTCCAGCCCCGGCCGGGGCTGGTGCAGCGGCGCATTGCCGCAGGCACCGCCGACGCATCCACCGGCCCCGCGATGACGCCCGCGCAATGCGCCCAGGCCATTGCCAACGGCCGAGAGGTGGTGCGCGCGCTGCCGGGCAATGCCTTGCTGCTGGGCGAAATGGGCATCGGCAACAGCTCGTCGGCGGCGCTGCTGCTGTCGCGGCTGGGCGGCTTGAACATCAACGACTGCATCGGCATCGGTACCGGCCTCGACGCGGCGGGCCTGGCGCGCAAGCGCGAGGTGCTGCGCCAGGTGCTTGCATTGCATGCATCCGCAACCGCGCCGCTCGATGCGCTGGCGGCTTTCGGCGGCTTCGAGATCGCCACGCTGGTCGGTGCGGTGCTGCAGGCGGCGCAGGAGCGCCGCGTGATCGTGGTCGATGGCTTCATCGCCAGCGCGGCCGTGCTGGTGGCACAGGCGCTGCAGCCCTCCGTGGCGCAGCGCTGCGTCGCGGCCCATTGCTCGGCGGAGCCGGGGCATCTGCTGCTGCTGGAGTGGCTGGGGCTGGAGCCGCTGCTCAACCTCGATCTGCGCCTGGGCGAAGGCTCGGGCGGCGCGCTGGCGTGGCCACTGCTTGAATCGGCCTGCCGCATCCTGCGCGAGATGGCGAGCTTCGAGGCGGCGGGTGTGTCGCGCAAGGCATGACGGCTGGGTTTCTTGTCTGTCGCGTTGGGGGAGAAGGGCGTTCGGGGCGCACTTGCGCCGACGGTGTGCTCTGCTCCGCGAATGTCCCCCGCTTCGCTCCTCCTTTATTTCGCTGCGCAGAGCACACCGCCGGCGCAAGCGTTTTCAGAGCACTGATTGATCGGCGCGAACCGGCAGCGTGCCCTGTGCGCATGGCACCGGGTGGTCCCCGCAGCGAAATAAAGGAGGAGGGGCGCAGCCCCGGGGGACATTCGCGGAGGGGACCACCCGGTGTCATTCGCACGCGCCCTGAATGCCCCCGAACCCAGGCAACCGCCACGCGCCTGAAGAGACAGAAACGATGAACGGCGTTCGCCATTTCCTGCTCGCGTTGCAGTTCTTCACGCGCGTACCGGTGACAGGGCCGCTTGCCGCCTGGGTCGGTTTCAGCCCGCAGATGCTGCGCGCGAGCGCGGCGCATCTGCCGGGCATCGGGTGGCTGGTGGGTGGAGTGGCTGCAGCGGTTTTCGTTGGCGTGGGCATGGGGCTGTCGGGTACAGCGGGAGCGCTCGTCGCCGCCGTGCTGAGCACCGTCGCCACCGTGATGCTGACCGGTGCCTTCCATGAAGACGGCCTCGCCGACGTGGCCGATGGCCTCGGCGGCTCCGCCAACCGCGATCGGGCGCTCGAAATCATGAAGGACTCGCGCATCGGCGCCTTCGGCACGGTGGCGCTGGTGTTGGCACTGGGCCTGAAGTTCGCGCTGCTCGCCACGCTGGCAGGGCATGGATTGGCGGCTGTGGCGGTTGCCATCGTCGGTGCGCATGTGCTGTCGCGGCTGGCACCGCTGTTCCTGATCCGATGGCTGCCCTACGTTGGGGACAGCGGGGCGAGCAAGGCCAAGCCGCTGGCCGACGCCATCAGCCGTGGCGCGCTCGCGATGGCCGTGGTGTGGTCGATTCCCGCCGTGGCACTTCTGCTGTACGCGCACGACCCCGTTCACGTGGCGGCGGCGCTGGTGGTGGCGGCACTGGCTGCAGGCTGGATGGCGCGGCTCTTCATGCGTCGTCTTCAGGGCTTCACTGGCGATGGCCTGGGCGCAACACAACAGGTGTGCGAGCTGGCGATCTACCTCGTTCTGGCGTGGCGGGCATGAGCACGCTCTGGCTCCAGCGCCATGCGCCCGTGGTGGCCGAAGCCGGGCTTTGCTACGGCGCCACGGACCTCGAAGCCCATGCGGACGCCACGCAGGCCGCGGCGCAGCGCATTGCGCCCTTGCTGCCGGCCGGCATCGTGCTGCTGAGTTCGCCGCTGCGGCGTTGTGTCGCGCTGGCCAGTGCCATCGTGGCCCTGCGTCCGGACCTGCAATTGCGCCACGACGCGCGCCTGGCCGAGATGAATTTCGGCGCCTGGGAAGGGCGCCCGTGGTCCGCGATCCCGCGTGAAGACTTCGAGACCTGGACCGCCGATTTCGCCGATGCGCCCGCTGGCTTTCATGGCGAAAGCGTGCGCGTCTTCATGCGGCGCGTGGCCGATGCGCACGACGAATGGCGGGCGGCAAAGGGCGATGCGCTGTGGGTCACGCATGCTGGCGTGTTGCGCGCGGTGTCGCTGCTGCAGCGCGGTGTTCGTTGCGTTGAAACCGCCGCCGATTGGCCTGCGGACGAAATGCCGTTCGGCGGCTGGCTGACTTTCGGCAACACACCAGTCGCCTGATGCTGGCCGCGGCTACTTGCCGCTGCCGCCCTCGTCGTGCTCCAGTTCGAGTTCGTGCCGCATGCGCGCGGCGACTGCTCTGCGCCCGTGCGCATCCAGCTTCATGTAGATGTTCTTCAGGTGCCACTTGACGGTGTCGAGCGACAGCCCGAGCGTCAGCGCGATCTTCTTGTTCGGCAGCGATTGCTGCAGCAGCTCGGCAATCTCGGCTTCGCGCAGCGTGAGCAGGCGGGTCAGCCGGCGGTCGTCGCGAAAGCGCTGGGTGGGCGGCGGCTCGGCCTGTTCGTCGCGCTGCGATTGCGCCAGCGCTTCGATGCGCTCGATGAAGAACGCCAGCACCGGGTCGAGCTTGGGAATCGCGGCCGCCGTGCGGATCAGCGGCAGCGCGTTGTCGTGCGCGTTCAGCAGGGTCTGCATCAGGCCCAGCCGGTGGCCCAGGCGCAGGGCGGCGCACACGCGTGTCTTCGAGGCTTCGGTGTGGCCGAGCCTGCGCTCGACTTCGGCCGCCTGCAGCAGCAGGGCCGCCACGATGCCGACCTGGCCGCGCTGTTCGTAGCGCGTCAGCAGGGTTTCGATCTTCGCCAGCGCGAGCGGCAGTTCGCCGTCGTGCATCGCCAGGTGAATGCGCGCGCGCTCCCCGACGTCGGCCACCCGCCGCAGGATGCTGCTGGCTTCGGCGTCGGGGCGGCGGGCCTGCAGCGCCTCCATCTTTCGCAGCGTTGCACGCGCCGCGTCGGCGTCGCCACTTTTCAGCTGGATGCGCAACTGTTCCAGCAGCACGCAGGCCAGTGCGCGGTCCATGTGAAAGCGTTGCAGGAGGCCGTCGGCCTGTGTCAGGTCGGCAAGATGGGCCAGGGCTTCGGGCCACCTGCCGGCGGCTTGCTGCGCCCGGTTCGACACCAGGATCATCCGCAGCGTGGTGTCGGGGATCAGGCCATCGGGCGTGCCCAACTGCTCCTGGATGAAGCGCGTGGCGACCAGCGGGCCATGCTGTTCGTACAGCACCTCGACGAGCAGTTGCGCCGTCAGCCGTGCCGCTTCGGCGCAGTGCGCACCGCGCTCCTGCGCCTCGCGCAGCACCTGGCGGTAGACGCGTTCCGCGCGATGGATCTGGCCCTCGATGGCGAACGAGAGCCCGACCAGGCACTGGCCCACCAGCGAACCGAAAAGCGTGCCGATGACCGGTTCGCCGTCGACCAGGGGCAGCGGCTCGTCGCGCTGGATGCGCCGCGCCTGCTCGAAATCGCCGGTGTGCAGGTACAGCCAGGTCAGCACGTTGCGCCGCCCGGCCAGGGCGAAGTCGTCGGCAGCGGCCGGCGGTGCCAGCAGTTCGGGCAGCAGTCGCGAGACCACGTCGTTGTCGTCGCTGCGGATGGCCAGCAGGCAGCCGAGCAGCGTCAGCCGGTAGCGCATGGCCGGATCGAGGCGGCCGGGCGTCGCGCGCAGCCGTTCGATGCTGCGGGCGCAGTCGTCGAGCCGGTAGTCGGCCAGTTCGACCCAGGCCATCCAGAGACCGAGATGAACGTTGTCGCCGATCGTGCAGGCGTCGAGCTGGCGCACCAGCGCGATCATCTCGGCGAGCCGGCCCTTGACGAACAGCGCCACTGCGCCGTGCTCGGCCAGCCGCGCGGCCGTTTCGCGGTTGCCGGCGGCCAGCGCGTGCCGCACGGCCTGGTGGTGCATGCCGCGAACCGCGAACGACTGGCAGGCCGTGGCATGCAGCGTCAGGCGCTCGGCCTCGGGCCATGCCGCGAAGTGCGACAGCAGCACGCTGCGCAGCAGCGGGTGCAGGTGCCACCAGCGCTCGCCGCCCGTGGCCGGCGCCTGCGGTGCTTCGGACAAGAGGCCTTCGCGCGTCAGCGGTTCGAGCAGCGCCGCGCACATCGCGGGGGTGAAGCTCTCGCCCGCAAGGTCGGTGCACAGCGCCGCGCTGAAGCGGGTGGGCGCGGCGCAGCAGGTGAGCAGGCGCAGTTGCGTTGCCGACAGGCGCGGGAACACGTGCGCATGAAAGTACGCGGCGAACGGCTCGGGGTCGGGCACGCCAAGGACCAGCGGCGAACGCACGCCGCGCCGGCGGCGCACATCGACGCTCGCCAGCCGCAGCAGCGCCGGCCAGCCTTCGGTCAGCCGGTGGATCGCGGCGGCGGCGCGCGCGTCGAGGTCGGGCAGGCGCATGCCGAGGTAGGCGATCGACTCCGGCAGGCTGAAGCGCAGGTCGTCGTCGCGCAGCTCCAGCACCGCCTTCGAGGCGGGGGCGTGCGCCAGCGTCATGGGCAGCTCGTCCTGGCTGGCGAACACGCACAGCAGGTTGGGCGGAGCGTATTCCACGAGCAGTTGCAGCGCGTGCAGCACGTTGCCGCTTTGCGCGCAGTGCACGTCGTCCACGATCAGCACCAGCTTGCGGCCGCGCGCGGCAATGCCACGCACCAGCGCGATGACCAGCCGCTCGATCGCGTCGGCGTCCGGCCGGGCGTGCGCCACGGCGTGACGGGTGATGGCCGCGTCGATGTCGCCCAGCGCGGCCATGAGCGCCGCCATGAAGTGCAGGTCGCCCTCGGCCAGGTTCGCGAGCCGCACCCAGGCGATGTCGGTGTCTGCCGAGACCAGTTCGCGCTGCCAGCTGAGCAGGAGGGCGCTCTTGCCGAAACCGGCGGGCGCCTGCAGCACCACGCAACGGCGATCGCCCGGGCCGGCGAGCTTGTCGAGCAAACCCTGGCGCGCCAGCAGGCGGCGGCTTCGGGTGCGCAGCGCCGGTGTTCCGTGGGAGGAGGCAGGTTGCATCTGCCCGAATTCTCATTCATCGCGCGCGCCGCGGGCATCCCATGTTCGAGGGTTTGCCCATCCCACCCTTCTCGGGTGGGGTGGCGCGCAGCAACGCTGCCGATGACCGAAAAAGATCCCGCCACACTTTGGAGTTCACCGCATGTTCGATCTCTCGAATCTCAAAATCGGCGCCCGTCTGGGACTGGGGTTTGCGCTGTTGCTGTTGCTTCAGCTCGTCATTACCGGCATCGGCCTGCACGAGATGGCGAACCTCTCGGACCGCATCGCCTTTGCGACCGAGGTGGGCGCGCGCAAGCTGGACCAGCTGAACAACGTGCAGTCGGCCATCGGCAAGCGCGCCATTGCCGCACGCAACCTGGCGCTGGTGGAAGGCGCGGCCGCGCAGAAGGGCGACATCGAACTCGTCGGGACCTCGCAGCGCGAGATCGACAGCGGGCTGCAGAGCCTGGCGACGGTCATGGCCGATCCGGCCTCCGCGAGCGCCGAGGAGCGCAAGATGCTGGAGAAACTGCGCACGCTCGAGGCGCAATACCTGCCCATCGCCAAGAACGTCGTGGCGCTCGCCACGTCGCACCAGACCGAAGCAGCCGTGAAGGTGCTGACGCAGGAATGCATGCCGCTGCTGAACCAGGTGCTGGCGCACGTGTCGGCCTTCCAGGAGCTGCTGAGGAAAAGCGCCGACGAAAGCTCGGCGTCGGCCCAGGCTGCTTATCAGCGTGCCAAGTGGATCATCCTGTCGATCAGTTGTGCGTCGTTGCTCGGCGGACTGCTGCTGGCGTTTCGCATGACGCGCTCCATCACGCGCCCGCTGGGTCAGGCTGTGACGGTGGCGCAGCAGGTGGCATCGGGCGACCTGACGGCGCGCATCGAAGTGGCCGACACCTCGGAGTCGGGCATGCTGATGCGGGCGCTGCGTGCCATGAACGACGAGCTGGCCAAGGTGGTGGGCCAGGTGCGCGAGGGCACGGATTCGATTGCCAGCGCGTCGAGCCAGATCGCCTCGGGCAACCGCGACCTGTCGTCGCGCACCGAGGCACAGGCCAGCTCGCTGGAGGAGACGGCGGCGTCGATGCAGGAGCTGACCTCCACCGTCAAGCAGAACGCCGACAACGCGCGGCTGGCCAACCAACTGGCCGACTCGGCCTCGCAGGTGGCCTCGCGCGGCGGCGCGGTGGTCGACCAGGTGGTGGAGAAGATGGCGTCCATCAACGCGTCGTCGCGCAAGGTGGTGGAGATCATCGGCGTGATCGACGGCATTTCGTTCCAGACCAACATCCTCGCGCTGAACGCGGCGGTGGAGGCGGCCCGCGCGGGCGAGCAGGGAAGGGGCTTCGCTGTGGTCGCGTCGGAGGTGCGCAACCTGGCGCAGCGCTCGGCGGCGGCCGCCAAGGAAATCAAGACGCTGATCGGCGACTCGGTGGTCGAGGTCGATGCGGGCAGCACGCTGGTCAACGAGGCCGGCAAGACCATGGAAGAGATCATGGGCAGCGTGCGCCGGGTGACGGACATCATGGCCGAGATCACCGCGGCCAGCCAGGAGCAGTCGGCCGGCATCGAGCAGGTCAACGATGCCATCAAGCAGATGGACCGCACCACGCAGCAGAACGCGGCGCTGGTGGAGCAGGCCTCAGCCGCCGCGCAGTCGATGAACGATCAGGCGGCGGGGCTGGTGCATGCGGTGCGCATGTTCAAGCTGGCCTGAACGGCACCGGGCCTGAAGAGGCGGCTGCTCAGTTCTTCGAGCGCCACTGCTCGCGCCAGAGCTTGTCGAGCTGGGGGGCGAGCGCGGCGGGCGGCGTGCCCACCAGCTGGTTCCTGCCGTTGCGCTGCACCAGGCCGTAGATGCGGCCCGAGCCCTGGTCGTACAGCGCGATTGCGTTGTTGTCGAAGCAGTCGTGCGGCTTGCAGAAGGCATGCAGCAGGTAGCGCGTGCCATCGACCGTGACCCATTGCGACTCGGGCGCCGGGCCTTCGCGACGCACCAGCCAGCGGTCGTTTTCGCGCGTGCCCAGCGCGGCGCGCCAGGCTTTCTGCATGGCCGGGCCCTGCGCCAGCGCGGCGGGGCTGCCCGTGGGCGGTGGCGGCAGCTTGGCGGCCGGCGGCTCGACGGGGGGCGTTGCGGCGCGGGCGGCGCCATCGCAATGCCAGTAGCGCTGCTTCATCAGCTCGGGGCCCAACTGGCCGGCAACCGGCTTGTCGGCGTCGAGCGTGATGGACTGCCCGCGTGCCTCGCGGAAGACCAGGAAGTTCATCGCGCCGGCCTTGCCGACCTTGCCCATCAGCGCCAGGTCGAAGTTTTCCGGCGGCTTGCTGTTGCCGAAGAAACTATGCGCCGTCAGCGGCGCGTTGCCGACCACGCGGCGCTTGCCGCTTTCGGCAATCAGCATGTCCTGGCGCACCTGCAGCGTGGGCGCGCCCGCATCGGCGCAGGCGGTCGACCAGCGGCCGCCGTAGAGCGCCATGGCATCGGGCGGCAGGCCGGCACCTTGCGACCAGGCGGCGGTGGGAAGGCCGGCCACGGTGGCAAGCAGGGCCGAGGCAAGAAGGGCGCGGTGAGTCTTCGGGATCGTCATTCGTTCGTTGTCGTGTCAGGCCGTTTTCGGCGCGGGAGTCTTGGGTTTGTAGTCGCAGAAGGCGGCGACCGCGCATTCCCAGCAGCGCGGCTTGCGTGCCACGCAGATGTAGCGCCCATGCAGGATCAGCCAGTGGTGCGCGTGCAGCCGGTACTCGGGTGGGACGCGCTTCTCGAGCTTGAGTTCCACCTCCAGCGGCGTCTTGCCCGGCGCCAGCCCGGTGCGGTTGCCCATGCGAAAGATGTGCGTGTCGACCGCGATGGTCGCCTCGCCGAAGGCCACGTTGAGCACCACGTTGGCGGTCTTTCGGCCGACGCCGGGCAGCGCCTCGAGTTCGGCGCGCGTCCTCGGTACTTCGCCGCCGTGCCGCTCGACCAGGATGCGGGAGGTCTCGATCAGGTGCTTGGCCTTGCTGCGGTACAGCCCGATGGTCTTGATGTATTCCTCGAGCCCTTCCACGCCCAGGTCGTAGATTGCCTGCGGCGTGTTGGCCACCGGAAACAGCTTGCGGGTGGCCTTGTTGACGCCCACGTCGGTGGCCTGGGCCGAAAGCAGCACGGCGGCCAGCAGCTCGAAGGGCGTGCTGTATTCGAGTTCGGTCTCGGGCGTGGGGTTGGCCGCCTGCAGGACGGCGAAGAATGGGGCGATGTTGTCTTTTTTCATGGGGCTCGGTAGGGCGCGGCACTGGCCTGCCGCGCGCAGGAAGGCTGTCGTAGCGCAATATATCGTTGAAAGCCGATAGCCTTACGCAGCTTTATTGCCCGCGGCTTTCGCGACAATGACGCCCAGAAAGTGAGACTGACCATGCAATTCGCCTCCCGCCTCGACAACGTCGAAACCTCCGCCATCCGCGAACTCTTCAAGCTGCTGGGCAAGCCCGGCATCATCAGTTTCGCGGGCGGTTTCCCGGACAGCGCCATGTTCGACGTCGAGGGTCTCAAGGAGGCGAGCCAGAAGGCGCTGGCCGAAGAGCCCGGCGCGGCCCTGCAATATGGCGCCACCGAAGGCTACGAGCCGCTGCGCACGCAGCTCAGTTCCTTCATGAAGACCAAGGGCGTCGACGTGGACCCGAGCGGCCTGATCGTCACCACCGGCAGCCAGCAGGCGCTCGACCTGCTGGGCAAGACCATGATCTCGCCCGGCGACAAGGTGATCGTCGAAGGCCCGACCTTTCTGGCCACCATCCAGTGCTTCCGCCTGTATGGCGCGCAGCTCATCAGCGCGCCCATCGACGCCAACGGCGTGAAGACCGACGAGCTCGAAAAGCTCATCGCCGAGCACAAGCCCAAGTTCGTCTACCTGATCCCGACCTTCGGCAACCCCAGCGGCGCCATGCTGAGCCTGGAGCGCCGCAAGAAGGTGCTGGAACTGGCCGTGAAGTACCAGACGCTGATCGTGGAAGACGACCCGTACGGCGATCTCTACTTCGGCGAAGCCCCGCCGCCGTCGATCATGTCCCTCAGCAAGGACGTGCCCGGCAGCCGCGAACTGCTGGCGCACTGCGGCAGCCTGAGCAAGGTGCTCAGCCCCGGCCTGCGCATCGGCTGGATGATCGCGCCGCCCGAACTGCTCGCCAAGGCCACCATGTGCAAGCAGTTCAGCGATGCCCACACGAGCACCTTCTCGCAGGCCACGGCCGCGCAATACCTCAAGAGCGGCCGCATGCCCGCCACGCTGGCGCATGTGCGCGAGGTGTACGGCCAGCGCGCACAGGCCATGGGCGCGGCGCTCAAGCGCGAGCTGGGCGATGCCGTGAGCTTCACGCAGCCCAATGGCGGCTTGTTCTTCTGGGCGCGCCTGACGGGCGCCAACGGCAAGCTGGCCGATGCCAATGAACTGGCCAAGCGCGCCATCGAAAAGCTGGTGGCCTTCGTGCCCGGCGCACCGTTCTTTGCCGAGAATCCCGATGTGGCGACGCTGCGCCTGAGCTTTGCAACGGCCGACGTCGCGAAGATCGAAGAAGGCGTGAAGCGCCTCGGTCAGGCGCTGTAAAGCCTCATCAGGGCAAGTTCAGGGCGAGCGGTGCAGGCGGGGCGCCGCCAGCAGGTCGAGGTTGTCCGCAATGGCCGCATCCACGTTCGGATAGCGGCCTTTCATTTTCGAGAGCGTCATGATCGTCTGCAGCGCCTTCAGGTCCTTGACCGAGGGTGCCACCTTGATCTGCGCGATGGCCGCGGGCGCGTTGCCGCCGTTCACCAATGCCATCACCTTGCTTGCCCAGTCGTTTGCGCGCGCCATGTCTTCACCTGCTTTCAATTGAACCGCCGACTGTACACAGCGCGGCGCGTTACGATCACCCATGAGAAAAACCTTTCAGCTCCAGGTCGAGGGCAAGCACCCCGACCGGCTTCTCGAAGCCATCAAACACGAGATCCGCAAGTACATCAAGCGCGAACGCCGGCGCGTTCTGCCCGAAGGCGCCGACTTCTGGGACTTCGATTGCAAGTTCGGCGCAGCCGAAGAATCCGCCCAGGTCGTGCACCTTTCCGCCATCACCGGCCTGATCGACGGTGTGGTCAAGGAAACCGGCAAGCAGTTCTACGTCGAGGTCGTGGCCAAGCCCGGCAAGCGCACGCCCCGCCCGGCCGGGCAAGGGGCGCAAGAAGAATCGTCCGAAGAAGACTGACCCGTCAGACCCACAGCGCGCGGGCCAGCGCCAGCCCGTGGCGCTGTTCGGCCTCCTGCAGCGAACGCGCAATCGACGGATGCAGCCGCACCCCGTTCTTCGATTGCCCCTCCCGACGCTTCAAACCGCCTTCACCCGGCAGCCGCACCGGCTTCGCCGGGTCGATGGGCGTGTTGCTCCGGCACTGGGCCGCCACATGGTCCATCTGGCGCAGGAAGGCTTCTTTTCCGCCGAATGCATGCAGGTCGTGCAGCGTGATGTGCACGGTGGCACCCCAGCCTTCGGGCGGGTCCGCGCGGCCAAAGCCGGCCAGGCCGCCGGTCAGTGTTTCGACCAGCAGCGCCATCCCGTAGCCCTTGTGCCCGTGGCTCAGGCCACCGACCGGCAGCAGCGTGCCGGGCGGCTGGTCGAACAGCACCTGCGGGTTGTTCGACGGCTTGCCGGCAGCGTCGATCAGCCATTCTTCGGCAAAGGTCTCGCCGGCCGCGCGCTTGCGGTTGCTCATGCCGTTGGTGGTGATCGAGGCCGAGATGTCGACCATCACGCCGCCCTGCGACAGCGGAAAACCCATCGCCAGCGGATTCGGCGTGAACACCGCCTGCGTGCCGCCGAAGGGCGCGACGCTGGCCGTGTTCGGGTCGGAGCAGGCCAGCAGCATCAGCATGTCTTCCTGCAGCGCGCGCAGCATGTAGACCGCGAGGCAGGCGATATGGTGGCTGCGGCGAATGACCAGCGA
Source organism: Variovorax sp. VaC1 (assembly GCF_043658315.1). NCBI lineage: Bacteria > Pseudomonadati > Pseudomonadota > Betaproteobacteria > Burkholderiales > Comamonadaceae > Variovorax > Variovorax sp. VaC1. The sequence continues at coordinate 376,575 of NZ_JBIGLT010000003.1, forward strand.
GGCGGTGCCGAGTTCGCGCGCTCGCGGAATCAGCAAGTCCATGCCCTGGTCCATGAGCCAGGGGCCGGGCAGGCGCTTGCCGTCCCACAGCACGGCGGCGGGGCGGTCCGACAGCACTTCGGGTGCGCCGTCGCGGGTCATGCCGCCCGATTCGATTTCCTTCACATAGCCAGCCAGCAGCGCCAGGCCGTGCGTGTCGTGGCCCAGCAGGTCGCCTTCGACCAGCGTGCGCGCGACGCTGTCGGCCATCGCTGCGGCGAGCCCGGCTTTCTGCAGCAGGGCGCTAGCGTAGTCCTGGAGCGCGTCGGCGCGGTAGAGCGGGGCGGCAGTGTCTGCGGGCGTGGTCATTTGACGATGTCCAGCAGGCGGTCGAGCCCGCCTTCGTTGATGGCCACCATGGCCTGTTCGCGCACCTTCGGCTTGGCGTGGTAGGCCACCGAAAGGCCCGCTTCGCCCATCATCGGAAGGTCGTTGGCGCCATCGCCCACGGCGATGGTCTCCTGCGGCGAAATGCCCATCAGCGAGGCGATCTCGAGCAGCGTGCGGCGCTTTTCTGCGCCGTCGCAGATGTCGCCCCAGCTTTGCGTGACGACCTGTCCGGTGAGGTGCCCGTCGGCTTCGTCGAGCAGGTTGGAGCGCGCAAAGTCGATGCCCAGCCGCTCCTTCACGCGGTTCGCGAAGAAGGTGAAGCCACCCGACACCAGCAGCACCTTGAGACCGGCCTTCTTGCAGGCAGCGACCAGCTCGGCAGCGCCCGGGTTGAGCTGCAGGCGCTCGTCGTACACCTGCTGCAGCGCCGCGACGGGCACGCCCTTGAGCAGCGCCACGCGCCGGCGCAGGCTTTCCTTGAAGTCCTTGATCTCGCCGCGCATCGTGGCTTCGGTGATCGCGGCCACCTCGGCCTTCTTGCCGACGGCATCGGCGATCTCGTCGATGCATTCGATGTTGATCAGCGTCGAATCCATGTCGAACGCGATCAGCTTGAAGTCGGCCAGCACCAGCGGCGGCTTCACGCGCTGGATGACGAGGCCGGGGGAGATTTCTTGAGTTGCGCTCAGGGGGCTCATGCGGGGGCAGGTTCCTTGACGAGGGGTTGACCGAGGCTGCGCAGCACATCGCGCACCATCTGCGCACGCTCCTTCGGCTCTTTCAGTTCGCGCTCGATGCGCAGCTTTTCGTTGCCGGCGAGCTTGATGTGCTTGTTCTTCTGGATCAGCTGGATGATGGCCATCGAATCGACCGGCGGATCTTTCTTGAAGGTGATGTTGATGATGCCCGGCGCCGCATCGACCTTGACCACGCCATACGGCCGCGCCAGCACGCGCAGCCGGTGCGTGTCGATCAGCGTCTGCGCCTGCGGCGGCAGCTTGCCGAACCGGTCGACGATCTCTTCGAGCAGCGTATCGATCTGGTCGGGCGTCTTGGCGGTGGCCAGCTTCTTGTAGAACGACAGTCGCAGGTGCACGTCGCCGCAGTAGTCGTCGGGCAGGAGGGCGGGGGCATGCAGGTTGATCTCGGTCGTGACCGACAGCGGCGACAGCAGATCGGGCTCCTGCCCGGCCTTGAGCGCGCGCACGGCCTCGCTCAGCATCTCGTTGTAGAGCTGGAAGCCGATCTCCATCATGTTGCCGCTCTGGTTCTCGCCGAGCACTTCGCCCGTGCCGCGGATTTCCAGGTCGTGCATCGCCAGGTAGAAGCCCGAGCCCAGTTCTTCCATCTGCTGGATGGCATCGAGCCGCTGGGCCGCCTGCTTGGTCAGGCCTTCGGTGTCCGGCACCATCAGGTACGCGTAGGCTTGGTGGTGCGAGCGACCGACGCGGCCCCGCAGCTGGTGCAGCTGCGCCAGGCCGAACTTGTCGGCGCGGCTCATCACGATGGTGTTGGCGGTCGGCACGTCGATGCCGGTCTCGATGATGGTCGAGCACAGCAGCAGGTTGTAGCGCTGGGCCACGAAGTCGCGCATCACGCGCTCCAGCTCGCGCTCGGGCATCTGGCCGTGGGCCACGGCGATGCGGGCCTCGGGAAGGATCTCTTCGAGCTTCTGGCGCCGGTTCTCGATGGTCTCGACCTCGTTGTGCAGAAAGTAGACTTGCCCGCCGCGCTTCAACTCGCGCAGCACGGCTTCGCGGATCACGCCGGTGCCCTCGTTGCGCACGAAGGTCTTGATGGCCAGCCGCCGCTGCGGCGCGGTGGCGATCACGCTCAGGTCGCGCAGGCCTTCGAGGGCCATGCCCAGCGTGCGCGGAATCGGCGTGGCGGTGAGCGTGAGCACGTCGACCTCGGCGCGCATTGCCTTCATCGCCTCTTTGTGGCGCACGCCGAAGCGGTGCTCCTCGTCGATGATGAGCAGGCCCAGGTTCTTGAACTTGACCGACTGCGAAAGCAGCTTGTGCGTGCCCACCACGATGTCGACCTGGCCTTCGGCCAGCCCCTTGGCGGCGGCCGTGATCTCCTTGGCCGAGCGGAAGCGGCTCATTTCGGCCACCTTCACCGGCCACTTGGCGAAGCGGTCGACCAGCGTCTGGTAATGCTGTTCGGCCAGCAGCGTGGTCGGCGCAAGAAACGCCACCTGCTTGCCGCCGGTGACGGCGATGAAGGCCGCGCGCAGGGCCACTTCGGTCTTGCCGAAACCGACGTCGCCACACACAAGGCGGTCCATCGGCTGCGGCGAGATCATGTCCTGCACCACCGCGTGGATCGCGGCCTTCTGGTCGGCCGTTTCCTGGAAGCCGAAGTCGTTGGCGAACACCTCGTAGTCGGCCGGCGAATAGCGGAAGGCATGGCCTTCGCGCGCGGCGCGGCGGGCGTAGATGTTGAGCAGTTCGGCGGCCGAGTCGCGCACCTGTTCGGCCGCCTTGCGCTTGGCCTTTTCCCACTGGCCGGAGCCCAGCTTGTGCAACGGGGCCTCGTCGGCGCTGACGCCGGTGTAGCGGCTGATCTGGTGCAGTTGCGACACGGGCACGTACAGGGTGGCCTTGTCGGCGTACTCCAGGTGCAGCATCTCCTGCAGCAGCGGCTTGCCGTCGGGGCCGTTGCCCTGGCCCAGGTCCATGTGGATCAGGCCCCGGTAGCGGCCGATGCCGTGCGCGGTGTGGACCACCGGGTCGCCGACGTTCAGCTCCGACAGGTCCTTGATGAGCGCCTCGACGTCGCTGACCTGCTCTTGCTTCTTGTTGCGGCGGCGGGTGGTCGGCGCGGTGGCGAACAGTTCGGTCTCGGTGACGAGGTCGATGCCTTGCTCGCGCCACGCAAAGCCCGAGGCCAGCGCGGCGGTGGCGATGCCGATCTTTTCGTCGGGCGAGGCCTCGAACTCGGCCAGCGAATCGAAGGCCGGCGGGCTCACGCCGCTGGCGCGCAGGAAGTCGAGCAGGCTCTCGCGCCGCCCGTCGCTCTCGGCAATCATCAGCACACGATGCGGCGTGCTGGCAATGTGCGCCTTCAGACCGACCAGCGGATCTTCGGCGCCGCGCACCACGGCGAATGGCGGGAGCTTGTCGAACTCGGCGTAGGGCGTTTCGATGGCGTCGCCGCCGCCCGCATGGCCGCGAATCGCGAGCTGGGCGTGCGGCTTGGCGCGCTGGTAGAACTGCTCGGCGTTCAGGAACAAGGCTTCGGGTGGCAGCGCCGGGCGTTCGGGGTCGCCCTGCACCAACCGGTAGCGCTCGTTCGTGTCCTGCCAGAAATGCTGGAACGCGGGCTCCAGGTCGCCGTGCAGCACGATGGTGGCGTCGGGGCCGAGGTAGTCGAACACCGTGGCCGTCTCGTCGAAGAACAGTGGCAGGTAGTACTCGATGCCGGCGGTGGCCACGCCGTTGCCCATGTCCTTGTAGATGCGGCTCTTGGTCGGATCGCCTTCGAGCAGTTCGCGCCAGCGGCTTCGAAAGCGGCCGCGGGCGTCGTCGTCCATCGGGAATTCGCGGCCGGGCAGCAGGCGTACTTCGGGCACCGGGTACAGGCTGCGCTGGGTGTCGGGATCGAAGGTGCGGATGGTGTCGATCTCGTCGTCGAACAGGTCGACGCGGAAGGGCACCGGCGAGCCCATGGGGAACAGGTCGATCAGCCCGCCGCGCACCGCGTATTCGCCGGGGCTCACCACCTGCGTCACGTGGCTGTAGCCGGCCAGCGTGAGCTGGGCCTTGAGCTTGGACTCTTCCAGCTTCTGCTTGGCCTTGAAGTGGAAGGTGTAGCCCGCCAGGAACGCTGGCGGCGCCAGCCGGTAGAGCGCGGTGGTGGCAGGCACCAGCACCACGTCGGCTTCTTTCTGGCTGATGCGCCAGAGCGTGGCGAGCCGTTCGCTGATCAGGTCCTGGTGCGGCGAGAAGCTGTCGTAGGGCAGTGTTTCCCAGTCAGGGAACAGGGCGCAGCGCAGCTCGGGCGCAAAGAAGGCGATCTCGTCGATGAGCCGCTGCGCGTCGTTGGCGTCGGCCGTGAACATCGCGGTGGCGCGGCCCGCGTTTTTCTCGCGCATGCCCAGCTGCGCGAGCAACAGGGCATCGGCCGACAACGGGGGACGCGGCAGCGTGAAACGCTTGCCTGCCGTGAGATGGGGGAGGTCCATGGAGCGGTTCGAAAAATGCACAACACCCCGCGCCGGCTGGCGAGGGGTGTGCGAAGGGCAATTCTAGAATGGCGGCCCTTTATCCGCTTGTCGGCCATCGGCCCGTACAGGAGCTCATGTCTTCTTCCCGACTTTTCGTGCTGATTCCCTGCGCCGGCTCCGGCCACCGTGCGGGACACGCCCAGTCCACGCAGCCCAAGCAGTACCGGCGCCTGGCCGGCCAGCCGATGGTGGCCCACACACTGGAGGCCTTTCGTGCGCTGGTGGGCCGGTTTGCCGGGCTGGCGCTGGTGGTGTCGCCGGACGACCGCGACGTGGACGCGGTGCTGCCGCGCTTTCCGACCCAGGGCGAGCACCTGCTGCGCGTGGGCGGCCTGACACGCGCCGCCACGGTGCGCAACGGCCTGCTGGCGCTGCGGCAGAAGGGCGCCGGCGCGCACGACTGGGTGCTGGTGCACGACGCGGCCCGCTGCCTCGTCACCTCGAGCCAGATCGAGGCGCTGATCGCCGCCTGCGAACACGACGCCGTGGGTGGGCTGCTGGCCCACCGTCTGGCCGACACGCTGAAGGCATCGACGACCGAAAGCCGCGTGGCGCAGACCCTGCCGCGCGCCGACAAGTGGCTGGCGCAGACGCCGCAGATGTTCCGCCTGGGCATGCTGCTCGATGCGCTGGAGCGCGTGGGCGACACCGTGACCGACGAAGCCAGCGCGATCGAGGCCATCGGGCTGTCGCCGCTGCTGGTGCCGGGCAGCGCGCAGAACTTCAAGGTCACCTTTCCCGAAGACTTCGCACTGGCCGAGGCGGTTCTGCTCGGTCGCAAGAAAGCCATGGCATGACGACGCCGTTCAACATCCGCGTCGGCGAAGGCTGGGACGTTCACCAGCTCGTCGAAGGGCGCAAGCTGATCCTGGGCGGCGTCGAAGTGCCGCACGTCACGGGCCTGCTCGGCCATTCGGACGCCGACGTGTTGCTGCACGCGATCACCGATGCGTTGCTCGGCGGTGCCGGGCTGGGCGACATCGGCCGGCACTTTCCCGACACCGATCCGCAGTTTCGCGGTGCCGATTCGGCGGTGCTGCTGGCCGAGGCGGCGCGCCGCGTGCGGGCGGCGGGCTGGGAGATCGGCAATGTCGACAGCACCGTGATCGCGCAGGCGCCCAAGCTTGCGCCGCACATTCCGGCCATGTGCCAGCGCATCGCCGGCACGCTGGGCCTTGCGGTCGATCAGGTGAACGTGAAGGCCAAGACGGCCGAGAAGCTCGGCCCGGTGGGCGAGGGCCGCGCCATGGAAGCACGTGCGGCCGTCCTGCTGCACCGCTGAAGTCAGCCCCTGAGGCCCTGGTGGCGGGGCGGCAGCAGGGGGCTCTTCAGATCTTCTTGCCCGGTGGCAGCTCGCCCGGCTTCGGCGCCGGTTTGCCTTCGGGCATGGCGCGCGGCATCCGGATGTGCGCCGCCAGGCCGCGCCCCGGTGTGCTGGTCAGCGCGAAGGTGCCGCCCATGCGCTCGATGTTCTTCGCCACGATCGACAGGCCCAGGCCAGCGCCAGCGGCCGAAGTGCGCGCCGCGTCGCCACGGAAGAAAGGCTTGGTCAGCTGCGAGAGCAGGGCGGGCTCGACGCCTGCGCCGTGGTCGCGCACCTTGATCAGCACCGCATCGTTGTTGGCCTGCGCCTGGATCGTGACGTCGGCCACGCCGGTGGACGGCGTCTTGCCATAGCGCCGCGCGTTCTCGACCAGGTTGGAGATCACGCGCGTGAGCTCGACCTCGTCGCCCAGCACCCGCAGGTCGGCGGGCACGTCGACGGTGATGTTCATCTCTTCGTAGTCCTGCACCGCGTAGGTACAGGCATCGACCACGTCGCGCAGCAGCACCGGGCGCGGATCGACATGGTCGGGGCGGGCGTAGTCGAGGAACTTGTCGATGATCGCGTCGAGCTGCGCGATGTCGGCGGCCATGTGGTCGCGCGCGTCTTCGTCGGCCACGCTCATCTCGGTTTCGAGCCGAAGGCGCGCCAGTGGCGTGCGCAGGTCGTGCGAGATGCCGGCCAGCATGATGGCGCGGTCTTGCTCGATCTTGGCGAGCTGGTCCGCCATGCGGTTGAAGCCGATGTTGACCGCGCGGATCTCGTTGGTGCGGGCGCGCTCGTCGAGCCGGTGTGCCTCGTACTCGCCTTCACGCACCTGCATCGTCGCGCGCGACAACTGCTTGAGCGGCAGGTTGATGAGCCGCGTGATGAGTGCCGCGCCGGCCAGCGACAGCGCCATCGCCGTGCTGAGCCACACCAACCACGTGCGTCCACCCACGCGGCTGAAGCGCGTGGGGTCGAGCAGCAGCCAGTAGGTGTCGCTCTCGATGGTGAAGCCGATCCACAGGCCCGCTTCGTCGTTCACGCGGCTGGCGACCGTGGTGCCTTCGCCGAGCTGGTCGATCAGCTCTTCGGTCACGCGCAGGTCGAGCGCGCCGCTGGTGTAGGGCTGGAAACGGTCGTTGGGCTCGCGCGGCAGGATGCGCACGCCTTCCTGGTCGGCCAGCGTCTTGATGAGCGACACCCGGGTGATGGCGTCCGAATACACCAGCGCCGCGCGGGTGAGGTTCACGAGCGAGGCGATCTGGTGCGCGGTCTGGATGGCGCGTGGCTCGTATTCGAGCGAGCGGAAGGTCTGCAGCCACGCGACCGTGCAACCGATCAGCAGCAGCGCGAGCAGAAAGAAAGTGCGCCAGAAAAGGCTGAAGCCCAGCTTGAGGCCGGGGCGGCGGTCACGCGTGCCACTGCCCTCGAGAGGGCTGGGCATCGTGACCTGCGCACCGTCTTCCTGCGCATGGCCGGGTCTGGCGGATTGGCCGATGGCCACCTTTCAGCGGGGCGTCAGGCCGTGCCGTCCGGCACGAACACGTAGCCCACGCCCCAGACGGTCTGGATGTAGCGCGGCGCCGCGGCGTCGGACTCGACCAGCTTGCGCAGGCGCGAGATCTGCACGTCCAGGCTGCGGTCGAAGGGCTCGAACTCGCGGCCGCGTGCCAGCTGGGCGAGCTTTTCACGCGACAGCGGTTGACGCGGATGGCGCACCAGCGCCTTCAGCATCGCGAACTCGCCGGTGGTCAGCGAGAGCTCTTCGCCATCCTTCTTCAGGGTGCGCGAGCCGAGGTCGAAGGCGAACGGGCCGAAGGTGACGGTCTCGTTCTCGGTGGAAGGGGCGCCCGGCGCTTCGAGCGGCGGACGGCGGCGCAGCACGGCGTGCACACGGGCCAGCAGTTCGCGCGGGTTGAACGGTTTGCCCAGGTAGTCGTCGGCGCCGACTTCGAGACCGACGATGCGGTCCACGTCTTCGCCCTTGGCCGTGAGCATGATGATCGGCGTGCGGTCGTTGGCGGCACGCAGGCGGCGGCAGACCGAGAGGCCGTCTTCGCCGGGCATCATCAGGTCGAGCACGATCAGGTCGACCGTGTCGCGCAACAGGATGCGGTTGAGCGCCTTGCCGTCTTCGGCCACGATCACTTCAAAACCTTCCTGCGTCAGGTAGCGGCGCAGGAGGTCGCGGATACGGGCGTCGTCGTCGACGATCACGATCTTGTCGGTGCGAGCGGGAACTTGAGTCATTTCTACAACGTTGAATTTGTAACAGGACCGATTCTGAAGGCGTTAAGGCTTCGTTGAGCCAGATTTACTTATGGTTTGACACTAAGTTACAAAACTTGCGGACGCTCGCGGTCTGGTCATCCGATGTTCTTCCAGCAGTGGCAAAGTCGTCGCTCCCCAGTGACTTTGCTCAATGAGACTACCTTTCTCCGCCTTGCCGTTCATCCTCGTTTTCGCCTGCGGTCCGACGCTGGCGGCTTCCGGTGATTTCTTAAGGATCGGCGAGGTGCGCCGCAGCGAAGTGCGCGATGCGGTGGCCGCCCACCGTGCGGCGCAACGCGAGGAGATTCGCCGCGAAGAGGCCATTGCGGGCCGCCGGCTCACGGCCGCCGAGCTGTTCGAGCTGCGCCAGCAGGTGCGGGGGCAGTGGACGCCGCCCGCAACGGGAACCTTGTTGAACTCGGCAGAATCACAGCCTGCCGAGCGGATCGCGCCGACACCACCGACCGCGGCCCGCCCGCTGATCGCACCGCGCGGCCAACGCCCCTGAGGGCGCTGGCGCGGGGTTTGTCTTTCATTCCAACAAAGGGAGTACATCGTCTTGAAGAACACCATCAAATTGCTCGCCGCCTGTGCCGCCCTGGCCGTGGCCGGTACCGCCCTGGCCCAGAACGTGACCACGCCCGCGCCGCAGAACGTGCTGCAGCTCACGGCTTCCGGCACGGTCGAGGTGCAGCAGGACATGCTGAGCATGACGCTCGTGACCACGCGCGATGCGGCCGATGCGGCCACCGTGCAGACGCAGCTGAAGGCCGCGCTCGACGCCGCGCTCACCGAAGCCAAGAAGAACGCGCAGCCGGGCCAGCTCGACGTGCGCACCGGCAACTTCAGCCTGTCGCCGCGCTACTCGAAGGACGGAAAGATCAATGGCTGGCAGGGTTCGACCGAACTGGTGCTGGAAGGCCGCGACTTCCCGCGCATCACGCAGACCGCTGGCCGCATCACCACGCTCGGCGTGGGCAATGTGGGCTTTGGCCTGAGCCGCGAGCAGCGTGCCAAGACCGAGACCGAGGCGCAGAACATCGCCATCGAGAACTTCAAGCAGAAGGCGGCCGAGCTGGCCAAGGGCTTCGGCTTCGGCGGCTACACGCTGCGCGAAGTGTCGGTGAATGCCAACGACAGCGGCCCGATCCATCCGCGCATGATGGCCATGCAGGCCAAGTCGTTCTCGGCCGATTCGGCTGTGCCGGTCGAAGCCGGCAAGACCAATGTGGTTGTGAGCGTGTCGGGCTCGGTGCAGCTCAAGTAAGTGGTGAACTGGCGGCGCCGGCGGATGCGGGCGCTGCCGGGCTGCTCTCACGGTGGCTTGTGCCACCTCGCCACCTCACTGGATGGAAGGTGGTGGATTTCACGCCGCGCCTTGGCGAGAAATCCAGGCAGTCTCTTTTCTTCTTTTCTTATTGGGCGGTCCACCCGCCGTCCATGGCCCAGGCGACGCCCCGCACCTGATCGGCCGCCGGCGAGCACAGGAAGACGGCAAGGCCGCCCAACTGCTCGACGGTCGTGAACTGCAGCGAAGGCTGCTTTTCTCCCAGCAATTCGTTCTGGGCCTGCGCCGCCGTGATGCCTTCGCGTGCCGCGCGGTCATCGATCTGCTTTTGCACCAGCTGCGTCAACACCCAGCCAGGGCAGATGGCGTTGACGGTGACGCCGGTGGTCGCGGTTTCGAGCGCCACCGACTTGGTCAGGCCGACGATGCCGTGCTTGGCTGCCACGTAGGCCGACTTCTGTGCCGATGCCACGAGACCGTGCGCCGACGCGATGTTGATGACGCGGCCCCAGTTGGCTTCGCGCATCGCGGGAATCGCCAGCCGCGTCGTATGGAATGCGCTCGTGAGGTTGATGGCGATGATGGCGTCCCAACGTTCGGTGGGAAAGTCCTCGACCTTGGCGACATGCTGGATGCCGGCGTTGTTCACGAGGATGTCCACGCGGCCGAACTTCGACGCGGCGAACTTCATCATGTCTTCGATCTGGTCGGGCTTGCTCATGTCGGCGCCGTGGTATTCGGCGCGAACACCGAGCGCTTTGATCTGGGCCTTGGGTGTTTCGGCATCGCCGAAACCGTTGAGCACGATGTGCGCGCCTTGCTGGGCGAGCGACTTGGCGATGGCCAGGCCAATGCCACTGGTGGACCCCGTGACAAGCGCGGTTTTGCCTTTGAGCATGAAGATCAATCTCCGGATGAATTAGGATGCGACGAACCCATTATCCGCACCAGGACCCCACTGTTTTCATGACTGAACCGACGCTTCATTACGTGGCGTGCGACGACGCCCAGGGCGGCCATCGCATGGCCTATTGGCAATGGGGCGATGCACGCAGCGCGCACGTCGTGATCTGCGTGCACGGGTTGACCCGCCAGGGGCGCGACTTCGACATGCTGGCCCAGGCCATCGTGGCGCGCGCGGGGGGCAACGTGCGCGTGATCTGCCCCGATGTGGTGGGGCGTGGCCGCAGCGATTGGCTGCGCGACCCGGCCTTCTATCAAGTCCCGGTGTATGCGGCCGACATGGTGGCGTTGATTGCACAGCTGCAGCGCGAACAGGCGATCGATACCCTCGACTACCTCGGCACCAGCATGGGCGGCCTGATCGGCTTCGTGCTGGCGGGCCACAAGGAATTGCCATTGGCGCGGCCGATCCGGCGCTTCATCGCGAACGACGTGGGCCCCACGATCGAACCCGCGGCCGTGCAGCGCATCGGTGCCTACGTGGGGCAAAGCGGTCGCTTTGCCAGCGTGCAGGCGGCTGCGGATGCGATGTGGGCGCTGTCGACCACGTTCGGCCCGCACACGCCCGCTCAATGGCTGGCGCTGTCGCAGCACATGGTGGTGCCTGCATCGCAGCGCACGGCGGATGGCGCGGCCAAGGTCGATGCGGGCGAAGACAAGGCTTCCGAATCGTGGGTGCTTCATTACGACCCTGCCATTGGCGTTGCATTGCGCGCCATCACGCCTGAAGCCGCGGCGCAAGGCGGCGCGATCATGTGGGGTCTGTATGACGCCATCGACGCGCGCACGCTGCTGCTGCGCGGCGCCGTATCGGATCTGCTGTCGCGCGAGACGGCATTGGCCATGACCCAACGCGGCCCGCATGCAAAGCTGGTCGAGTTCGACGGCGTGGGCCATGCGCCGACCCTTGTCGATCCTGCGCAGATCGCTGTCGTCACCGACTTTCTCTTCGATTGAGCGGAAGCGTGAAGCGCGAGTCTTCGAATCTTCAGACGGCACCCATGTCCGAGGGGATCATGGTCGACTATCCGTTGTCCGCCGCAACGGCCGACCGCACGCCCGTGATCGAGAACATGCTCGCGCGCGCCCGTGCGTTCGCCGAGCCACTGATTGCCGATGAGAAGCTCGATACGGGCGAGAACACGCTCGCGCATGCGGATGCGGTGGCTGCCATCGTCGCGAAGATGGGAGGCTCGGAAGCCATGCAGGCGGCGAGCTATCTGGTCTATGCCTGCCAGCACCTGAACCGTCCGCAGGAGGTGATCGCCAAGGTCTTCGGCGACAACTTCGCGGCACTCGCAGTCGAAACCACCAAGCTGGTTCGCGTACAGGAGCAGGCGCGTGCGGCGTCGCAGGGCAATCACCTGGAAGGTGCGGGCGCGCAGACCGAGAACGTGCGCAAGATGCTGCTCGCGTTCTCGCGCGACCTGCGGGTGGTGATGCTCCGGCTGGCCTCGCGCCTGCAGACCCTGCGCCATGCCGCCGCGAGCAAGCAGCCCGCGCCCGAGAGCGTGGCGCGCGAGTCGCTGCAGGTGTTCGCGCCGCTCGCGAACCGGCTGGGCATCTGGCAGGTGAAGTGGGAGATCGAGGATCTTTCCTTCCGCTTTCTCGAACCCGAAACCTACAAGCTGATCGCGCGGCTGCTCGACGAGAAGCGCATCGAGCGCGAAGGCCACGTCGAGCAACTGCGTTCGCAACTGGAACGCGAGCTGCAGGCCGAGGGTGTGCATGCCGTCGTGCAGGGGCGCCCCAAGAATATCTACAGCATCGTCAAGAAGATGCGCGGCAAGTCGCTCGACTTCGCGCAGGTGTTCGACATCCTCGCGCTGCGCGTGGTGGTGTCCGATGTCAAGGATTGCTATGCGGCGCTGGCCTGGGTGCATTCGCACTTTCAGCCGATCGACGAGGAGTTCGACGACTACATCGCCCGGCCCAAGCCGAACGGCTACCAGTCGCTCCACACCGTGGTGCGGGAGCTGGTTGATGGCAAGCCGGGCAAGCCCATCGAGATTCAGATCCGCACTGAAGAGATGCACGATCACGCAGAGCACGGCGTGGCCGCGCACTGGGCTTACAAGGAAGCTGGCCACAAGGGCTATGCGGGCGTCTGGGCGAGCGGCGAGTACGACGCGAAGATCGCGGTGCTGCGCCAACTGCTGGCATGGGAGCGCGATCTGTCGGGCGGCCTGCAGGGGCAGGGCCTGTTCGACGACCGCATCTATGTGCTGACGCCCGATGCTGCGATCGTCGAGTTGCCGCAGGGCGCGACGCCGGTCGACTTCGCCTACACGGTGCACACCACGCTGGGCCATCGCTGTCGTGGCGCGCGTGTCGACGGTGCGATGGTGCCGCTCAATACGCCGCTGTCGAATGGGCAGACGGTCGAGATCATCGCCGCCAAGGAAGGCGGGCCTTCGCGCGATTGGCTCAATGCGGAACTGGGTTATCTGGCCAGCCACCGTGCACGTGCGAAGGTGCGTGCGTGGTTCAACGCGCAGATCACGCACGAGACCGTGGCGCGCGGACGCGAGGCGGTCGAGAAGCTGCTGCAGCGCGAAGGCAAGACGGCGATGCGGCTTGAAGACCTGGCGTCGCAGCTTGGGTTCAAGTCGGCGGACCATCTGTTCGAAGTCGTCGGCAAGGATGAGTTTTCGCTGCGCAACATCGAGACGCTGCTGCGTCCGCCGGAGCCGACGCCCGGCCCCGACGATGGCGTGCTGATCAAGAAGGCGCGCGGCAGCGAGAAGTCGGGCAAGGGCGGCGTGCTGGTGGTGGGCGTGTCTTCATTGATGACGCAACTTGCCAAGTGCTGCAAGCCCGCGCCGCCCGATGCGATTCGTGGCTTCGTCACCCGTGGGCATGGCGTCAGCGTTCATCGCGCGGACTGCAGCAACTTCCGCACGATGGCTGGCCGCGATGGCGAGCGCGTGATCGATGTCGAATGGGGCGCTGCGAAGAAGGGCGCCGAGGCGCCGGTCTACGCGGTGGATGTGGCTGTAGAGGCTGCGGATCGCCAAGGCCTGCTGCGCGACATCTCCGATGTGTTTGCGCGCGAGAAGATGAATGTGATCGGCGTGCAAACGCAATCGATCAAGGGCACGGCATGGATGACGTTCACTGTGGAAATCGCCGATGCAGCGCGGCTCACGCAGGTGCTTGGCGTGGTCACTGCAGTGATTGGTGTGCGATCTGCACGTCGTCGCTGAAAAGTGCGTTTTCTCCTGCTACAATAGCTGCTTCTCGGACACATCCTTAGGCGCGTAGCTCAGCTGGTTAGAGCACCACCTTGACATGGTGGGGGTCGTTGGTTCGAGTCCAATCGCGCCTACCAATTTCTGTTTCAACCCCGGCCAACCACCGGACCCGTCGAACAGAGCATGCACCGGGTTCCCCGGTGCTCAAATCGTCCCTTGTGGTGATGCAGAAAAAGACCTTGGCCATGTTGTTGTGCTACCTTGGTCGTTCTGCAAATCCTCTCCAATTTTCTTGATAAGCGATCCGATGAATACGCGATCGACGCTGGTTGATCGGGCTCATGCCGACAAGCGCCTGGCGGCACTGCTGAAGCAGGCCCCTATCGAGTTTGCGCGTGCGGTCTACGGTATCAACGACCATGCAAGTGGCCGTACCGACACCATGGCTGCACGCGAAGTGGCACGCGCCCAGCGGCAGGGTATGCCGTTGACCGAAGAGCGCGCCGAGCAGCGCGCTCGGGCCTATCTTCCGACGCTGGGGCAGGAGCACTGCCCACGCTGCTGGGTGGTCTACGGGCAGAAAAATCCCTTGCGCTTTCGAGAAGCGGTCGAGGAGCGCCCCGAGTCGGCTGCTTGCCACGCCTGTGGCGCCGAGTACGTGACCTCGCCGGACTGAGCGAAAGTGCAGGCCGCGGTCAGGGTAAACCTTGTCGCGATGCAGCAAAAGCGCTCCCTAGAATCATCCGATGACATGGGCGTCCATGTGAAGGAGTCCGCAGTGCAGAGCAAGAAGTCCGGGGTCAAGCCGGTACAGCGTGTGATCAAGAAGTACCCCAACCGAAGGCTCTACGACACCGAGACATCCACGTACATCACGCTGACCGAGGTCAAGCAACTGGTGATTCAAAGCGCCCAGTTCGTGGTGCGCGACGCCAAGACGGGCGACGACCTTACGCGCAGCATCCTGCTGCAGATCATTCTTGAAGAAGAGGCGGGCGGCGCGCCGATGTTCACCGAACAGGTGCTGGCGCACATCATCCGTTTCTATGGGCAGGCCATGCAGGGCTACATGGGGCCTTACCTCGAGAAGAACATCCAGGCGATGACCGAGGTGCAGGCCCAGCTCGCCGACAAGGCCGAGGGCCTGACGCCCGAGATGTGGTCGAAATTCATGACCATGCAGTCGCCGATGCTCCAGGGCCTGATGGGCAACTATGTCGAGCAATCGAAGAATGTCTTTTTGCAGATGCAGGAGCAGATGCAGAAAAATACCGAGCAGGTGTTGGGAGCCTTTGGCATCAAGCGTCCCTGAATGTCGTCCGGTTGTGCGAGGGTGGCCGCGCCGCAGCCGGGGGAGGGGGATGCTCAATCATTGCCCGGCTGTCACCGATAGCTGGGACAATAGAGGCATATGAGCGAAGTTGCCTCCCCCGAACGTACGACCCAGTCGACCGCCCCCAAGGTCGGCTTTGTGAGCCTGGGCTGCCCCAAGGCCCTGACCGATTCCGAATTGATCCTGACCCAGCTGAGCGCAGAGGGTTATCAGACCGCAAAGACTTTCGAGGGTGCCGATCTGGTGATCGTCAACACCTGCGGCTTCATCGATGATGCGGTGAAAGAAAGCCTGGACACCATTGGCGAAGCACTGGCCGAGAACGGCCGGGTGATCGTCACCGGCTGCCTGGGTGCCAAGACTGGCGACCAGGGCGGCAATCTGGTGCGCCAGATGCACCCCAGTGTGCTGGCCGTCACGGGTCCGCACGCCACGCAAGAGGTGATGGATGCGGTGCACGCCAACCTGCCCAAGCCGCACGATCCATTCATCGACCTGGTGCCGAATACCTTCGGCATTGCCGGCCTCAAGCTGACGCCGCGCCACTATGCGTACCTGAAGATCAGCGAAGGCTGCAACCATCGCTGCACCTTCTGCATCATTCCTTCGATGCGCGGCGATCTCGTGTCGCGGCCGGTCGGCGACGTGCTTGGCGAGGCCAAGGCGCTGTTCGAAGGCGGTGTGAAAGAGCTGCTGGTGATCAGCCAGGACACCTCGGCGTATGGCGTCGACGTGAAGTACCGCACCGGGTTCTGGGACGGCAAGCCGGTCAAGACCCGCATGCTCGAACTGGTGCGCACGCTCGGCGAGATCGCCGAGCCCTATGGCGCCTGGGTCCGTTTGCACTATGTGTACCCGTATCCGAGCGTCGACGAGATCATCCCGTTGATGGCGAGCGGCCAGGTGCTGCCGTACCTCGACGTGCCGTTGCAGCACAGCCATCCCGATGTGCTCAAGCGCATGAAGCGCCCGGCCAGCGGTGAAAAGAACCTGGAGCGGCTGGCGCGTTGGCGCGAGGTGTGCCCTGAGCTTGTGATTCGCAGCACCTTCATTGCCGGCTTCCCTGGCGAGACGGAGCAGGAGTTCGAGCATCTGCTCGACTTCATCCGCGAAGCGCAGATCGATCGCGCGGGCTGCTTTGCCTACAGCCCGGTCGAAGGTGCAACCGCGAACGACATTCCCGGCATGCTGCCCGAGGCCGAGCGCGAGGCGCGCCGTGCCCGCTTCATGGAGGTGGCGGAAGCCGTGTCGATCGCCAAGCTGCAAAAGCGCATCGGCTCGACGATGCAGGTGCTGGTTGATTCAGCGCCGGGCATGGGCCGCAAGGGTGGGGTGGGGCGCACATATGCAGATGCACCGGAGATCGACGGCACGGTTCGCCTGCTGCCACCGGAGAAGATCAGCAAGACGCTGAAGGTCGGCGAGTTCACTCGTGCGCGCATCGTCGGCGCCGAAGGCCATGACCTGATCGCATTGCCCGTTTGATGTTTCTGATTCAAGCGGACAAGAAAAAAGCCACCGGAGGCCGGTGGCTTGAATCGAATGACCTGGTAAGGGTCTGTTTGAATCTGGTGCCCAGAAGAGGACTCGAACCTCCACGATGTTACTCGCTAGTACCTGAAACTAGTGCGTCTACCAATTCCGCCATCTGGGCCCACATAACTGCAGAAGCAGGTATGTTTTGAATTTCAGGAAAGAAGGAGATCATATCAAAAATAATGTCACTTCCAGCGGCTTGCTGGATGAAATCGAAGGCACTGTTCAAGGACATCGCGACGGCCACGGCTTCGTGCAGCGCGATGACGGCGAGGCGGACATCTACCTGCCGCCGAATGAGATGCGGGCAGTGCTGCACAAGGACCGCGTCAAGGCACGCGTCGTGCGGCAGGACCGCCGCGGTCGTCCCGAAGGGCGCGTGGTCGAGATCGTCGAGCGCCCCGAGCAGCCCATCATCGGTCGCCTGTTGCACGAAGGCGGCATCTGGCTTGTTGCACCCGAAGACAAGCGCTACGGCCAGGACGTCCTGATTCCCAAGGGAGCGACCGGTCCCGCGAAGGTGGGGCAGGTTGTCGTTGTGCAGCTGACCGAACCCCCTGCGCTGTTCGGTCAGCCCGTGGGCCGTGTGAAAGAAGTGCTGGGCGAGATCGACGACCCCGGTATGGAAATCGAGATCGCCGTGCGCAAGTACGGCGTGCCGCATGAGTTTTCCGCGGAATGCCTGGCCGAGGCCAAGGCGCTTCCCGAGAAGGTCCGTCCCGCCGACAAGAAGGGGCGCGTCGACCTGACCGATATCCCGCTCGTCACCATCGACGGCGAAGATGCGCGCGACTTCGACGACGCCGTGTACTGCGAGCCCGCGAAGGTGGGCCGCGGCAAGGGCTGGCGCCTGCTGGTGGCCATCGCCGACGTCAGCGCCTACGTGAAGACCGGTTCGGGCATCGACATCGACGCCTACGACCGCGCCACCAGCGTCTACTTTCCGCGCCGCGTCATTCCGATGCTGCCCGAGAAGCTGTCGAACGGTTTGTGCTCGCTCAACCCCGAAGTCGAGCGCCTGTGCATGGTGTGCGACATGCTCGTCGCGGCCGATGGCGAGGTCTACGCCTACCAGTTCTATCCGGCCGTGATGTTCAGCCATGCGCGCTTCACGTACACCGAAGTGGCCGCGATTCTCGGCAACACGCGCGGGCCCGAAGCTGCCAAGCGCAAGGACCGCGTGAAGGACCTGCTGAACCTCGCCGACGTCTACAAGGCCCTGCTCAAGCAGCGCGGCAAGCGCGGTGCGGTCGACTTCGAAACCACCGAGACGCAGATCATCTGCGACGACGCCGGCCGCATCGAAAAGATCGTGCCGCGCACGCGCAACGAGGCGCACCGCCTGATCGAAGAAGCGATGCTCGCGGCCAACGTCTGCAGCGCCGACTTCATCGCTGAAGGCAAGCACCCGGGCCTGTACCGTGTGCACGAAGGTCCGACGCCCGAGAAGAAAGAAATCCTGCGCGGCTACCTCAAGGCCATGGGCGTGGGCCTGAGCATCACCGACGACCCCAAGCCGGGCGAGTTCCAGGCGATTGCCGAAGCCACGAAGGAGCGGCCCGACGCGCAGCAGATCCACACCATGCTGCTGCGCTCGATGCAGCAGGCGATCTACACGCCGATCAACAGCGGCCACTTCGGCCTGGCCTACGAGGCCTACACGCACTTCACCAGCCCGATTCGGCGCTATCCCGACTTGCTGGTGCACCGCGTGATCAAGGCGATCCTTACCAAGACGCGCTATCAGCTGCCGATGCTGCCGACGCCGGGCGAGGCGCATGCCAAGCTGGCCAAGCGGCTGGCCTCGCGCGTGAAGGCGCCCACGACCAAGCCGCAGAAGGCGACGGTCGCGCCCACCAAGGAAGTGCTGGCCTGGGAAGCAGCGGGCCTGCATTGCAGCGCCAACGAGCGCCGCGCCGACGAAGCCAGCCGCGACGTCGAGGCCTGGCTCAAGTGCAAGTACATGCGCGAGCACCTGGGCGAAGAGTACGGCGGTGTGGTCACCGCGGCCACGACCTTCGGCATCTTCGTCACGCTCGATGCGATGTACGTCGAGGGCCTGGTGCACATCACCGAACTCGGCGGTGAGTATTTCAAGTTCGACGAGATGCGCCAGGAGCTGCGCGGCGAGCGCACCGGCATCCGCTACGCCATCGGAACGCGGGTGCGGGTGCAGGTGAGCCGCGTTGACCTGGATGGTCGCAAGATCGACTTCCGGCTGGTCCGCGAAGGCGAAGACCTGACGACCCGGGCCATGAAGGACAAGGGCGCCGTATCGTCCGGCGTGCCGGTGAAGGCGTCGGCCAAGCGCAGTTCGCGCCACAAGGCCGAGGCAAACAGCGAGCAGCGATCGGACCGCGGCGCGGTCACCGCTGCGGCGGGGCCGCAGTCGGCCATGCAGGCCTTCAAATCGGCAGTCAAGAAGGCCGCCAACAAGATGAAGGGGCGCAAGCCCCGCCGCGGATGACCAGCAGGCATCACCTCACAAACGACAGACAAGCGACAGACACGCAAGAAGGAGACATTGAGCATGAGTGCTGAGAGCAACAAGGGCCGCATCGCCATCGTGACGGGCGCAGGTTCGGGCATTGGCCGCGCGGCGGCATTGGCGCTGCTGGGCGATGGCTGGAGCGTGGCCCTGGCGGGCCGCCGCCTGGAGCCGTTGGAGCAGGTGGCCGAAGAATCGGGCGCCGGCGCGCGAGCCTTCGCCGTGCCTACCGACGTGGCGAATGCCGAATCGGTGCAGGCACTGTTCGCGGCCACGGTGGAGCGCTTCGGCCGCGTCGACCTGTTGTTCAACAACGCCGGCGTGGGCAATCCACCCGGCCCGTTCGAAGACTGGACGCCCGAGCAGTGGAAGGGCGTGGTCGACATCAACCTGAGCGGCATGTTCTTCTGCATCCAGCAGGCGTTCCGCACGATGAAGGCGCAAACACCGATGGGCGGCCGCATCATCAACAACGGCTCCATCTCGGCCACCACGCCGCGGCCGAATTCGGCGGCCTACACGTCGACCAAGCATGCGGTCGAGGGCCTGACCAAGACGGCATCGCTCGACGGCCGCAAGTACGACATTGCCGTGGGGCAGGTCGATGTGGGCAATGCCATGACCGAACTGGCCTCGCGCATGGCCAAGGGCGTGCCGCAGGCCAATGGCGAACTGGCGATCGAGCCGCTGATCGACGTCAAGATCGTGGGGCAATCGGTGCTCTACATGGCGAACCTGCCGCTCGAAGCCAACGTGCTGTTCCACACCATCATGGCGACGAAGATGCCCTTCGTCGGGCGCGGCTAAAAGCCTCAGGCGGGCGTGCGGCGGGCCAGTGTGCCGGCCGTCAGCAGGGGCGCGTCGGCGGGCCATGTGTCGGCGATGTGGCCATGCCGCCAGACGGCTTCTTGTGCCGCCTCGAAGGCCGGCTGGTGGGCTGCCAGTGCGGCGCCGATCATGCCGGCCAGCACGTCGCCGGTGCCGGCCGTGGCGAGCCGGGCATTGCCGGTCAGGTTGATGGCGGCGGGCCCATCGCCCGCGTCGGCAATCACGGTGCCCGAGCCTTTGAGCACGGCCACGATGCCGAAGCGCGAGGCAAGCTTGCGGGCTGCGGCCAGCCTGTCTACCTGGACATCTGCGGCGGTGCAGCCCAGCAGCCGGGCGGCTTCCAGCGGATGCGGCGTGATCACCGTGGGGCGCCCGCGCTTCCCGCGCGATGCCAGTTGCGTTTGCAACGCGCTGTCGGTTGCGATGGCATTGAGGGCGTCGGCATCGAGCACCAGGGTTGCTGCCGTTGCCAGCGCACGCGGCAGCAATTCGCGCACTGCGCTTCCTCCGCCGCAGCCGCAGACGGTGGTCGTGCCGGACAGGTCCAGCGTGCGGGCGTCGCGCAGCATCAATTCGGGCTGCGAGGTGTCGACAGGCACAGCGCTCGGGTCGAGCAGCCCGACGAACACGCGGCCCGCGCCGGCGTGCAGCGCCGCCGAGCCTGCGAGCAACGCGGCGCCCGCCATGCCGGGTGCGCCACCGATCACCACCACGTCGCCGTAGCTGCCCTTGTGCGATGCGTGTGCGCGCGGCTGCGCTCTTGGCGGGCCGGCAAGGCGCGCGGTGGGTTGCTCGGTGAAGGCGTTGCAGCCCAGGTCGTCGAACCAGACGGTGCCGGCCGCGTCGCGCCCTTGTGCCGTGAAGAGACCAGGCTTCAGGGTGAGAAAGGTGAGGCAGGCGCGGATCGGCTGCGCTTCTGCGGCAAGCGATTCGTCTGCGGCTGAAAGAACGCCGGTGTCCGCGTTCAATCCCGATGGCACATCGACACTCAGCACCGATTGCGCCGTGGTCCGCATCTGCCGCAGCCATTCGGCCATCGTGCCTTCGGGCGGTCTGGATGCACCGATGCCGAGCAACGCGTCGATGGCCAGTTCGTACGTGGCGGGAGGCGTGGGTGCAAAGAAAGCGCCTGCATCGCGGGCACGCTGCAGCGAGGCCTTGGCATCCGGTGGCAGTTGGCCTTCATCGCCCGCAAAAGTGACGACAGGAAAGAAGCCCCGGTGCCGCAACTGCGCGGCCGCCTCGAACCCGTCGCCGCCGTTGTTGCCCGGCCCGCAGGCGATCCAGATCGTGCGCGCATGCGGCGCGATGGCCATGGCGAGTCGCGCCACCGCCAAGCCCGCGCGCTGCATCAAGGTATGGGCAGGCAGGGCGGCTGCGGTCGCCTGCTCGATGCGCCGCGTGGCTGCGATGTCGAACAGATCGGCGACGGTGGCGGACGTGATGCGTTGCATCGATCCATTGTGCCGCCGGGGCCGGTGCATGGGCGCTGCCACGCCACCTATCATCGCCCGATGAAATTCAAGGGCCTTGGCTGGCTGCTGCTCCTGCTGCTGGCGTGGTTTGTCTTCTTCGCGGTTGCGACCTTGGCGTGGACGGCCGGCGTGGGTTGGGCGCTTGGCGTGCTGGGTGTCGTTTGGGGCACTTTTCTGCTGGCCGACGTGAAGCAGTGGGTGCCCTTGCGGGATCTGGCCTGGGCCGCAGGCGTCGGGTTCGGCCTCAGTGTCGTGCGCTGGCTCGAGGTGCCGATCGACAGTGTGTCCGGCATGGCGCGCTTGTTTGTACTGGGCGGCTACGCGCTGTGCCTGGCATTCTTTGCACTGATCGCGCCCGCGTTGCTGGGGCTGCTGGCCCAAAGGTTCAGGCCGCCAGCGGAGCCCGAGCCGCCGGCCGGTTTGCCAGTCGAAGCGCCGGCCAGTCCTGAAATGCTGCGCCGGTGGGACCCTAAAGACTGAGCCGCTCGACGCCCAGCCCTTCGAGGTCGACGCCCGGGTCCTGCCCGCCGATCAGGTCGCCAATCACGCGGGCACTGCCGCACGACAACGCCCAGCCGCTCGAGCCGTGGCCGAGGTTGAGCCATACGCCCGGGATGCCACTGGGCCCCAGCACGGGCGGCCCGTCGGGCAGCATCGGCCGTGCGCCTTTCCATTGCTGCACGCCCGATTGCAGCGTGGCCGCACCCGGGAACCAGTCGTGCAGCACCTTGTAGAGCGTCTGCACGGCGGCGGGATTCATCGTGTCGAGCGAGCCGCCGATTTCTGCGCTGCCAGCCACGCGCACACGCTGCCCGAGGCGCGAAATGGCGACCTTGTAGCGTTCGTCCATCACAGCGCTGCGCGGCGCGTTGAGCGGTTCGCGAATGGGGGCGCTGACGGAATGGCCGTAGATCGGCGCCATCGGAATGCGCAAACCCAGCGGCCGCAGCAGCGTGGCCGAAGCAAGGCCGGCGCACACGACGATCGCGTCGAAGCGGATGGCGTCCGAGCCGCTCGCCAGCGACAGCGAGGTGGGGGCTGCGCGGCTCAGCGGTGCGATGTCGCAGTTGAAGTGAAACTGCGCGCCGAGCGCCTCGGCCTCCCACTTCAGAAGCAATGCGAACTGGCGGCAGTTCGCGACTTCGTCTTCCGGCAGGTGGATGGCGCCGGCCAGCGGCGTGTCGGGGTTGAGGGCGGGCTCGATCAGCCGGGCTTCGTCGGCGTCGATTTCCTTGAACACGCTGCCCGCGGCGCGCAATACGTCCAGGCCGGGCTGGATCAGTTTTTTCTCGCGCTTGGAGCGCAGCAGCACCAGGTAGCCGTCGCTGCGCTCGTAGCTGAGTTCGCGCGCTTCGGTCACCTCGTGCAGCCGGGTGCGGCTGTAGAAGGCCAGGCGCTGCATGCGGGCGCGGTTGGCCAGGTAGGTTTCGAGCTTGCAGGCCTTCTGCCAGCGCGATATCCAGCCGATGTCGCGCGTATTCAGGGGCCAGCGCAGCTTGATCGCGCCATGCGAGGAGAGCAGCGAGCGCAATACCTTGCCGCGCATGCCGGGCGCGGCCCATGGCGTGACGTATCCGGGTGCGACCACGCCGGCGTTGGCGAAGCTGGCTTCTTCTGCGGCGGCGCCACGGCGCTCGAACACGGTCACTTCATGGCCGTCGGAAACCAGTTCCCAGGCGGTGGTGACGCCGATGATTCCGGCGCCCACGATCGCGATTTTCATTGAATGTTCTAGATAAAAGAGGCAGCTGACGCCCGCGGAATGGGCGTATGCAGCTATTGATTTTGCAGCGTGCGTTCGGCTTGCAGCGCAATCGCGAGCACGGCGTCGTCGTGCAGCGCGGCATGCCACAGCATCAGGCCGACCGGCAGCTCGCCGGCGGCATGGCAGGGCAGCGAGATGGCGCAGCCGTCGAGCATGTTGATGATCGACGGATTGCGCAGCAGCAGTGCGTTGACGCGGAAAAATTCTTCGTCGCGCTCGGCGCCGGGGGCCACGCTTGCGATGGTGGGGGCGGTGATGGGCACGGTGGGCGACAGCACGGCGTCGAAGGGCGCCAGGGCTTTCTCCATGCGGGCGATCCAGTCGCGACGGGCATGGATCAGGTCGATGTACTCGTGCGCCTTCATGCTGGCGCCGCGCAGGATGCGCTGGGCTACCCGTGGGTCGTAGCCGGCGCCGCTGCGCTCGAGCAGCAGCCGGTGCCAGGCGTGCGATTCGGCGGCCGAGAAGCCGCCGGTGGCATTGATGGACTGCAGGTCGGCCAGCTCGGGCAACTCGATTTCTTCGATGCGGGCGCCTGCGGCGGACAGCGCTTTCAGCGAACGCTCGAATGCGGCGGCCACGGTGGGCTCGATGCCGTCGAAGAAAACGTTCTTCACGACGGCCAGCCTGTAGGCGCCGATCGAGGCGGAGCCGGCCGTCACGGTCCGCGCGGCCAGGATTTCGTGCGCGGTGACGGCGTCGCGCACCGATCGCGTCATGGCGCAGACCGTGTCGAGCGTGGTCGACAGCGGCAGCGCGCCGGTGGACGGAACCAGGCGCGCCGTGTTCTTGAAGCCGACGATGCCGTTCAGGGCTGCGGGAATGCGGATCGAGCCGCCCGTGTCGGAGCCAAGGCCGATGAACGCCGCGCCGCTGGCGACCGAGATCGCCGCGCCGGACGACGAGCCGCCCGGAATGCGCGGCGTGGTGGGGTCGCTCACGTTGGCGGGCGTGCCGTAGTGCGGGTTGACGCCAACGCCCGAAAACGCGAATTCGCTCATGTTGGTGCGGCCGGTCAGCGCGCCGCCCGCGGCGCGCAGCCGTGCGACCGCGACCGCGTCGGCCTTGGCCGCCGGCGCGTGGGACAGCACCACCGAGGCGGCGGGTGTCGGCTGGCCCGCCACGTCGAACAGGTCCTTGGAGGTGAAGGCCAGCCCGGCGAGCCTGCTTTCCGGCGCCGCCCCGACGGCCGCCTGGCGGACCTCGTCGAACAGGGTTCGGGTGAAAACGTGGGCGCAGGCCGCGGACCCGGAGATGTCGATGGCGCGCTCTATTTCGGTGCGTGCATCGGAGCCGCCTGCCAGAAGCGCGAGACGGGTGGCGTGAAGGTCGTTCATGGGTGGCTGCTGCTGCCGCGTGGACGGCTCGGGTTCAGGAATGAGGGTGTCGGCCGTGCTATACTCTTTGGGTTTCGCTGGTCGAGCGACGGCTCCCGTTGCATCCAGTCAAACACATCCGCAAACCGGCCCAATCAAGGTGTTGTGACTCTATTCAAAAGAGCGCAAAACGGGCTGGATTTTAGACCCAACCTTTGGAGTAATTTCAATGTCTACCACCATGCGCGAAATGCTGGAAGCCGGTGTCCATTTCGGTCACCAAACCCGCTTCTGGAACCCCAAGATGGCTCCGTACATCTTCGGTCATCGCAACAAGATCCACATCATCAACCTGGAAAAGTCGCTCCCGATGTTCCAGGATGCGATGAAGTACGCCAAGCAACTCACGGCCAACCGCGGCACGATCCTGATGGTCGGTACGAAGCGCCAGGCTCGTGAAATCGTGGCGGCTGAAGCCCGTCGCGCCGGCGTGCCTTTCGTCGACACCCGCTGGCTCGGCGGCATGCTGACCAACTTCAAGACCGTCAAGACCTCGATCAAGCGTCTGAAGGACATGAAGGCCCAGCAAGAAGCCGGCCTCGACAGCCTGAGCAAGAAAGAGCAGCTGACGTTCTCGCGCGAAATCGCGAAGCTCGAAAAGGACATCGGCGGCATCCAGGACATGGCTGCGCTGCCGGACGCCATCTTCGTGATCGACGTGGGCTTCCACAAGATCGCCGTGGCTGAAGCCAAGAAGCTCGGCATTCCGCTGATCGGTGTGGTGGACTCCAACCACTCGCCCGAAGGCATCGACTACGTGATCCCCGGCAACGACGACTCGTCGAAGGCTGTCACGCTGTACGCCCGTGGCATCGCCGACGCCATCATCGAAGGCCGCAACAGCGCCGGTGGTGACGTGGTCAAGGCCATCGCCGAAGGCAGCGACGAATTCGTCGAAGTCGAAGAAGGCGCTTCGGCCTGATTGGCGCGCCCGCGAGCCTGAAGAAGGGGCTTTGGTGCCCCTTTTTTTTAACCTGATTTTTGGATTTACGGAGATACACAAATGGCTGCAATCACCGCAAGCATGGTCGGCGAACTGCGCGCGAAGACCGACGCGCCCATGATGGAATGCAAGAAGGCCCTGACCGAGGCCGACGGCAACATGGAAAAGGCCGAAGAGTTGCTGCGCATCAAGCTCGGCAACAAGGCTGGCAAGGCATCGGGCCGCATCACCGCTGAAGGCGTGGTCACGGCTTTTGTCGACGGCGCTGCCGGCGGCATGATCGAAATCAACTGCGAAACCGACTTCGTCACCAAGAACGACAGCTTCCTGGCCATGGCCAATGCTGCCGCGATGCTGGTTGCCAAGAACAACCCCGCAGACATCGCTGCACTGGGCGCGCTGGCCTACGAGCAAGACGGTTTCGGCCCCACGCTCGAAGACGTGCGCAAGGGCCTGATCGGCAAGATCGGCGAGAACATGAGCTTCCGCCGCTTCAAGCACTTCACGGGCAACGGCAAGCTGGCTTCGTACCTGCACGGCACGCGCATCGGCGTGATGGTCGAGTTCGAAGGCGACGACACGTCGGCCAAGGACGTGGCAATGCACATTGCCGCCATGAAGCCGGTCGCGATCCAGGCATCCGACGTGCCCGCCGACCTGATCGAAAAAGAGCGCGCAGTTGCAGCCGGCAAAGCGGAAGAAGACCGCAAGACGGCCGAAGCCGAAGGCAAGAAGCCGCAGCCGGCCGACATCGTTGCCAAGCGCATCGAAGGCGGCGTGCAGAAGTACCTCAAGGAAGTCTCGCTGCACAACCAGCCGTTCGTGAAGAACGACAAGCAGACCGTCGAGCAGATGCTCAAGGCCGCCAACACCTCGATCAAGGGCTTCACCCTGTACGTGGTCGGCGAGGGCATCGAGAAGAAGGTCGACGACTTCGCTGCCGAAGTGGCTGCGCAAGTCGCTGCCGCCAAGGCTGCTGCCTGATCCAGCAGCCACATAAGCGGCGGTGCGCGAACGCGTGCCGCCGCTTTTTCACCGCTACGTTTTACACTCGCCCCCGCCAACTCAAGGAAATTGCCCATGTCTGATCCCCGCCCAGCCCACAAGCGAATCTTGTTGAAGCTGTCGGGAGAGGCATTGATGGGCGACGACGCCTTCGGCATCAACCGCGCCACCATCGTCCGCATGGTCGAGGAGATCGCGGAAGTGGTGAACATGGGGGTCGAGGTAGCAGTGGTCATCGGCGGCGGCAACATCTTCCGCGGTGTCGCGGGTGGTTCCGTCGGCATGGACCGTGCAACGGCCGACTACATGGGCATGCTGGCCACCGTGATGAATGCGCTGGCACTGGCCGACGCCATGGACAAGCAGGGGCTGGTGGCTCGCGTGATGTCCGCCATCGCCATCGAGCAGGTGGTCGAGCCCTATGTACGCCCCAAGGCCCTGCAGTACCTCGAAGAGGGCAAGGTCGTGGTGTTCGCGGCCGGCACCGGCAACCCGTTCTTCACCACCGACACGGCCGCTGCGCTGCGCGGTGCCGAAATCGGTGCCGAGCTGGTGCTCAAGGCCACCAAGGTCGACGGCGTCTACACCGCCGATCCCAAGACCAGCCCCCAAGCAACGCGCTACGCCACGCTGACTTTCGACGAGGCGATCGCGCAAAATCTCGGCATCATGGACGCCACGGCCTTTGCGCTGTGCCGCGACCAGAAGCTGCCGATCAAGGTGTTCTCGATCTTCAAGAACGGTGCGCTCAAGCGCGTCGTGATGGGCGAGGACGAAGGCACGCTGGTGCATGCCTAGGAGTTTTTGAGATGACCATTGCAGACATCCGCAGTGCGACCGACGCGAAGATGAACCAGTCGCTCGCCGCATTCCAGAACAACCTCACCAAGATCCGTACGGGCCGCGCCAACTCGGCGCTGCTCGACTCGATCCACGTCGACTACTACGGCTCGCAGGTTCCGCTGAGCCAGGTGGCGAACGTGTCGGTGCTCGATTCGCGCACCATCAGCGTCCAGCCCTGGGAAAAGGGCATGGGTGCCAAGATCGAGAAGGCCATTCGCGAAAGCGACCTGGGCCTCAACCCGGCCTCGATGGGCGACCTGATCCGCGTGCCGCTGCCCGCGATGAGCGAAGAGCGCCGCAAGGAAATGACCAAGCTGGTCCGCAACGAAGGCGAAAGCGCCAAGATCGCCACGCGCAACCTGCGCCGCGACGCGAACGAGTCGGTCAAGAAGCTGGTCAAGGAAAAGCTGGCGTCTGAAGACGACCAGAAGCGCGCCGAAGCCGAGATCCAGAAGGTCACCGACCGCCACATCGCGGAGATCGATCGGCTGGTCACGGCCAAGGAAGCGGAGATCATGGCCGTTTGAGGCCTGCCATGGCCTCGTCATCGCCGCGCATTCCTCACCACGTTGCCATCGTCATGGACGGCAACGGCCGTTGGGCGACGCGGCGATTTCTGCCTCGCGTGGCGGGGCACAAGCAGGGTGTCGAATCGCTGCGGCGCTGCGTCAAGGCCTGCGCCGATCGCGGCGTGGGTGTGCTCACGGTCTTTGCGTTCTCGTCCGAGAACTGGAACCGCCCAGTCGAAGAGGTTTCGGGCCTGATGGAGCTCATGGTCGGCGCGCTCGGCCGCGAGGTGCCCCGGCTCAGCAGCGATGGCGTGCGGCTGCATTTCGTCGGCGAGCGTGCCGGCCTGTCGCCCAAGATGGTGAAGGGCCTGGTCGATGCCGAGGCGGCCACCGCGCACAACACGCGCATGGTGCTCAACGTCTGCTTCAACTACGGCGGCCGATGGGACATCGCGCAGGCCGCAGCCAAGCTGGCGGCCCAGGGTGAGGCGATCACCGAAGTCAGCCTCGACCGCGCCATGGCCCTGGCCCACGTGCCCGACCCCGATCTGTTCATCCGCACCGGCGGCGAACAGCGGCTGTCCAATTTCCTGCTCTGGCAGAGCGCCTATGCCGAGCTTTTCTTCAGTGACAAGTTGTGGCCTGAATTCGACGAGGCCGCGTTGGACGAGGCCATCGCCGCATTCCTGGCCCGCGAACGCCGCTTTGGCCAAACCTCGGCACAGGTCGCGGCCGTGACGGCCTGACCGATGGCCTGACAACCTCCCGCATGCTCAAACAACGCATCCTCACGGCGATCGTGCTGCTCGCGATCCTGTTGCCAGCGCTGTTCTATCGAAACCACATCCCCTTCGCCTGCGTGATGCTCGTGCTGATCGGCGCGGCGGCGTGGGAATGGGGGCGCCTGAACGGCTATGGCCAGGGTGTGTCGCTGTTTCTGGGCGCCGAAACGGTGCTGCTGTGCGGGCTCTCTTGGTGGCTGGGCCTTCTCGAGCAACCCTTGGTTTTGATGTGGACGCTGGCCAGCGCCGCCTGGGTGTTGGGCGGTGCGGCGCTTCTGCGCGTGGCGGCGCCGGGTTGGCCGCGCATTCCTCGCGGACTGCGGCTGGTCGGCGGCCTGCTGGCGTTGTGGGTCGCATGGCTTGCTGCCGTGCAGGCGCGCATGGTCGGCATCAATTTCCTGCTGTCGATCCTGGTGCTGGTGTGGGTGGCCGACGTGTTCGCCTATTTCGCCGGCCGTGCGTTCGGCCTCAAGTTCACGCGCGCCAAGCTGGCGCCCGCGATCAGCCCGGGCAAGAGCTGGGAAGGCGTGTGGGGCGGCATGATCGGCGTGGTGGTGCTGGCGTTTGCCTGGGTCTGGGCCGACAAGGCCGCCGGTGCGACGGTTGCCAGCCTCTACACCCGCCTGAACGAACGCGGCTGGTGGCTGCTGCTGCTCGGTGCCATTTTTCTCGCTGCGATGAGTGTCGTAGGCGACCTCGTCGAATCCCTGATCAAGCGCAGCGCTGGCGCAAAGGACAGCAGTCGCCTGTTGCCCGGCCACGGCGGCGTGCTCGACCGGGTGGATGCTCTCTTGCCGGCGCTCCCCATTGCCATGATGCTGGCCTTCCTGTGAATACTCCCAAACAACGCGTGACGGTGCTCGGTTCGACCGGTTCGGTCGGTGTCAGCACGCTCGACGTCATTGCGCGGCACCCCGAGCGTTTCGAGGTGTTTGCGCTGTCCGCCGCCACGAAGGTAGACGAACTGCTGGCCCAGTGCGCGCAGTTCTCGCCGCGCTTTGCCGTGATGGCGAGCGCGCCGCATGCCGCGCTTCTGGCCGAAAAAATCAAGCAAAACGGGCTGAAGACGCGCGTTTTGACTGACGTTGATGCTATTGAAAAGATAGCTTCCCATGAGGAGGTCGATGCCGTCATGGCCGCCATCGTCGGTGCGGCAGGGCTGGGCCCTTGTCTGGCAGCGGCGCGGGCAGGCAAGCGGCTGCTGCTGGCGAACAAGGAGGCCCTGGTTGTCGGTGGCGAACTTTTCATGCGCACGGTCCGCGAGGGCGGTGCCACGCTGCTGCCCATCGACAGCGAGCATTCGGCCATCTTCCAGTCGTTGCCTGAAGACTCTTCCACATGGTCGCGACGCATCGACAAGATCATCCTGACTGCCTCGGGTGGGCCGTTTCGCACGCGTGCACCCGAAACCTTGGGAACGGTCACGCCCGAGCAGGCCTGCGCGCATCCGAACTGGGTCATGGGGCGCAAGATCTCGGTCGACTCGGCCACGATGATGAACAAGGCGCTCGAAGTGATCGAGGCGCGACACCTGTTTGGCGTCGCCCCTGAACAGATCGAAGTCGTCATTCATCCGCAGAGCGTGGTGCATTCGATGGTGCAGTTCACCGACGCCTCGGTCATTGCCCAGCTCGGCACCCCCGACATGCGGGTGCCGATCGCGGTGGGCCTGGCCTGGCCCGAGCGCATCGAGAGCGGTGCGGCACGTCTCGATTTCCGCCAGATGGCGTCCCTGAGCTTCGATGCGCCCGACGCTGCACTCTTTCCCGGGCTGGGCTTGGCATGGCATGCGTTGCGTGCCGCACCGGGCACGACTGCCGTCCTGAACGCCGCCAACGAGGTCGCTGTCGAGGCTTTCCTGGACCGGCGCCTGCGTTTCGATCGCATTCATGCGGTGAACATGGAAACTTTGGAGACGGTCTCCCCCTCCAAGCTGGCATCGCTGGCCGACCTGCTGGCGCTCGATGCCAGCGCCCGCGCCGCGGCCAATGCCGCGGCACTGCGTTTCGCAGCCTGACTGACCTCCTACCAGCTCTCGAAGGTTCCTGATGCTCACTGTCATAGCCTTTGTGGTCGCGCTCGGTGTGCTGATCGCCGTGCACGAATACGGCCACTACCGTGTCGCGGTGGCATGCGGCGTCAAGGTCGAGCGTTTCTCTGTCGGCTTCGGTAAAACGCTGTTTCGCTGGCAGCCCAAGCGTCAGCATCCGGGGCAGCAGACCGAGTTCGTCATCGGTGCATTTCCCCTGGGTGGCTATGTCAAGATGCTCGACGAGCGCGAAGGTCCGGTTGCGCCGGAAGAGCGCCATCGGGCTTTCAATACCCAGCCGTTGCGCTCGCGCGCGGCCATCGTCGCCGCCGGGCCGATTGCCAACCTGCTGCTCGCCGTGGTGCTTTACACGGCGGTCAACTGGATCGGCGTGCAGGAGCCTGTTGCCAAGCTGGCGCGGCCAGTGGCGGCTTCGCTCGCTGAAGTGGCGGGTTTGCGTGGCGGCGAGCAGATTACCCGGGCGGGCTTCGACGGCGATCTGTCGCCCGTCCAGTCTTTCGAAGACCTGCGCTGGCGCATGACGCGCGGCGCGCTCGACGGTCGTGACCTGACGCTCGAAGTGGCAGGCGAGGGCGGTCGCCCTGCGCACCAGTTGGTGCTGCCGTTGAGCCGCATCGAGACCCGGGATGCCGATCCGCAGATGTTCCGCAAGATCGGCGTGCTTGCGCCGTTGACTCGGCCGGAGATCGGCGAGGTCATGGTGGACAGTGCGGCCGCGCGTGCGGGTCTTCGCAATGGCGACCTGGTGCGCGCCATTGGCAGCACCGCCATCATCGATGGCCAGCAGTTGCGTGAGGTGATTCGTGCGTCGATCGAGGGTGCTCAACCGCGGACGCAAGCTTGGCAGATCGAGCGCGGCGGTAGGCCGCTTACCCTGGACGTGACGCCCGAAGTGCGGGAAGAGAACGGCGTCAAGGTCGGCCGGGTCGGTGCCTATGTGGGTGCTCCGCCTGAAATGGTGACGGTGCGGCAGGGCCTCGTCGACGGCGTCTGGCGCGGCGTGGTTCGTACCTGGGAGGTGTCTGCCCTCACGGTGCGGATGATGGCCAAGATGGTTATCGGCGAGGCTTCGATCAAGAATCTGAGCGGTCCGCTCACGATCGCGGACTATGCCGGCAAGTCGGCCAGCCTTGGTTTCACCCAGTATCTTGTCTTTCTTGCGCTCATCAGCGTGAGTCTGGGCGTGCTCAATCTCATGCCGCTGCCGGTCCTCGATGGGGGACACCTGATGTATTATCTTTGGGAGGGCCTGACTGGCAAAAGCGTCTCCGACGCCTGGATGGAACGGCTTCAGCGCGGCGGTGTCGCCTTGCTGCTGGTCATGATGTCGGTCGCACTCTTCAACGACGTCACGCGGCTCTTTGGTTAACTTTCTGCCGGCCCTTTCCGTGCCGGCTCAATTCACAGATGAACAAAAACTTCAGTCGCTTTCGCCTGCGTAGCGTTGCCGCGGTGGTTGCCAGCGCATTGGCAGCCACGGCAGCCTGGGCCGTCGAGCCCTTCACGGTACGCGACATTCGCGTTGAAGGCTTGCAGCGCGTCGAGGCCGGCACGATCTTCGCGTCGCTGCCCTTGCGCGTCGGCGATACCTACAGCGACGAGCGCGGTTCCGCCGCCATCCGCGCGCTGTTCGATCTGGGGTTGTTCAAGGATGTGCGCATCGACGTGAACGGCAACGTGCTGGTGGTGATCGTCGAAGAGCGACCCACCATCGCTGACGTCGATTTCGTGGGCACCAAGGAATTCGACAAGGCCGCGCTGCAAAAGGCGCTGCGCGAGATCGGTCTGACTGACGGGCGTCCATTCGACAAGGCGCTGGCCGACCGCGCCGAGCAGGAGCTCAAGCGCCAGTACGTGAGCCGCAGCCTCTACAACGCGCAGGTCGTGACCACCGTGACGCCCATCGAGCGCAACCGTGTCAACCTGACCTTCACCGTCACCGAAGGCGACTCGGCGCGCATCCGCGAAGTCCACGTGGTCGGCAACAAGGCCTTCAGCGAATCGACGCTGCTCAACCTGTTCGACCAGGACAGCGGCGGCTACCTGAGCTGGTACACCAAGTCCAACCAGTATTCGCGCGCCAAGCTCAACGCCGACCTTGAGACGCTGCGCTCGTACTACATCACGCGTGGCTACCTCGAGTTCCGCATCGATTCGACCCAGGTGGCCATTTCGCCGGACCGCAAGGACCTGACGGTGACGGTCAACATCACCGAAGGCGAGAAGTTCGTGGTGGCCGGCGTCAAGCTCGACGGCAACTACCTCGGCCGCGACGACGAATTCAAGTCGCTGATCACGATCAAGCCGGGTGAGCCCTACAACGGCGAACAGGTTACAGACACCACCAAGGCCTTCAACGACTATTTCAGCTCTTTCGGTTATGCGTTTGCCAAGGTGCAGGCGCGTCCCGAGATCGACCGCGTCAACAATCGCGTCACGCTGACGCTGCAGGCCGAGCCCTCGCGTCGCGTCTATGTGCGCCGCGTTTCCGTTGGTGGCAACAACAAGACGCGCGACGAAGTGATTCGCCGTGAGTTCCGGCAGTTTGAAGCGTCGTGGTACGACGGCGACAAGATCAAGCTGTCGCGCGACCGCGTGGACCGCCTTGGTTTCTTCACCGAAGTGAACGTCGAGACGCAGGAAGTGCCGGGCACGCCCGACCAGGTGGATCTGGTCATCAACGTGACCGAAAAGCCGACCGGCAGCCTTCAGTTGGGTGCGGGTTACTCGAGCTCTGACAAGGTCGCCCTGACCTTCGGCATCTCGCAGGAGAACGTGTTCGGCTCTGGCAATTCCTTGGGCGTGCAGGTCAACACCAGCAAGTACAACCGGACGCTGTCGCTGAGCACGACCGATCCTTATTTCACCAAGGACGGTATCTCGCGCACGATCAGCGTCTATCACACGACGACCCGCCCGTACTCGACCAACATCGATGGCGACTACAAGCTGGTCAACCAGGGCGCGTCTATCCGCTTTGGTGTGCCGTTCAGCGAAGTCGATACGATCTTCTTTGGCGTCGGGCTTGAGCGGTATGCATTTAATCCCAACAAGTCAACGGCATTCGCCGGGCTCACAACGCCGCGGTCTTACCTCAATTACTTTGGATGCCAGCTCAACACGGCCCCAATTCCCAACGGATTTCTTCCTTCAACGCCTGCCGGCTGGGCTGTGACCGGTTGCACGACTGACAGCGTCTGGGGTTTGCCGTTGACTGTGGGTTGGGGGCGCGACAGCCGCGACAGCGCGCTGATCCCGACCAGTGGGGTGTTGCAGCGTGCCAATCTGGAGTTGGGGATTGGTGGCGACATGAAGTACATCAAGACCAACTACCAGTATCAGCAGTTCTTCCCAATCAACAAGCAGTACACCGTTGCAATCAATGGTGAGGTCGGTTACGCCAAGGCCCTTGGAGGCAAGGTTTTCCCGATCTTCAAGAACTTCTATGCCGGTGGTTTGGGGTCGGTTCGCGGCTTTGAACAGAACTCGCTGGGCCCACGCGATGTGCCGCTTTTTGGTCAAACCGAAGGGGCATCTTTGGGCGGTACCAAGAAAGCCATCTTCAGTGCCCAGCTCAGTACGCCGTTCCCGGGCGCTGGCAACGATCGTACGCTGCGCTTGTACAGTTTCTTTGACGTCGGCAATGTGTTTGGTTCGCGCGCCTCAGGCCTCACGGATGAACAGTGGAAGGCGCAGAAGAAGTTGCGAGCCTCGGTGGGTGTCGGTATCAGCTGGATTTCGCCTCTCGGCCCACTGAGCCTGGCTTACGCCTTCCCTGTCATGTATCAAAAGGAAGTGACGGACCCTGCCACGGGCTTCGTCTTGATCCCGAAGGATAGAATTCAGCGCCTCCAATTCCAGATCGGAACGTCTTTCTAAATGAAGCATTTGATTCGCGCCGCAGCAGGCGCGTTGTTGGTTCCCGCTTTCCTGCTCGCTGCTGTGCCTGCCCAGGCACAGACGCAGGAGACTTTCCGCATCGGCTTCGTGAATCCGGACCGCGTGCTGCGTGAAGCCCAGCCGGCCAAGGCCGCCCAGGCCAAGCTTGAAGCCGAATTCCTCAAGCGCGAGAAGGATCTGACGGCGCAGGGCGACGCACTGAAAACCGCTTCGGAGAAATTCGAGCGCGAGGCTTCGGCCCTGACTGAAAGTCAGCGTGTTTCGCGTCAGCGTGCACTCGTCGACCAGGACCGCGACTTCCAGCGCAAGCGCCGTGAGTTCCAGGAAGACCTCAACGCCCGCAAGAACGAGGAACTGCAGCAGGTCTACGAGCGTGCCAACCGTGTGGTGAAGCAAGTGGCCGAAGCTGAAAAGTACGACGCCATCCTGCAAGAAGCGATCTACATCAACCCGAAGCACGACATCACCGACAAGGTGATCAAGGCGCTGAACGCGTCGGTCGGCTCTCCTGCGCCTGCGGCCGGCAAGTAACGCCGCGAACCGGCGTGTCGCTGCAGCTAGGAGCCATCGTTGACGCCCTCGGGGGCGAGCTTCATGGAGATGCCACGCTGTCCATCGAGCGACTTTCGCCGCTCCAGAATGCACAGCCCGATGCGCTCAGTTTTCTGAGCCATCCCAAGTACCAGCAGGAACTGGCGGCCTCGAAGGCCGCCTGCGTGATCGTCTCGCCCGCCATGCGTGAGGCGGCCGCTGCGCGTGGTGCGTTCATCGTCACGCCGGATCCCTATTTTTACTTCGCACGCCTGACGCAGCTCTGGAAGGCGCACCACGCGCGTCCAGATGCCGATCGCATTCATCCCTCTGCCGTGATTCATGCCGAGGCACAGGTGGACCCGACGGCGCGCATCGGTGCGCTGTGCGTGGTGGAGCGGGGCGCGCGCATCGGCGCGGGGACCGTGCTCAAGTCGCGCGTGACGATCAGTGAAGACTGCTCGCTTGGCGAGCGTTGCCTGCTGCACCCGGGGGTAGTCATCGGGGCCGATGGTTTCGGCCTCGCGCTGCATGAAGGTCGGTGGGTCAAGATCGAGCAACTGGGTGCGGTGCGCATCGGCAACGACGTCGAGATCGGTGCCAACACCTGCATCGACCGCGGCGCGCTCGACGACACGGTGATCGAAGACGGCGTGAAGCTCGACAACCTGATCCAGATCGGCCACAACGTGCGCATCGGCAAGAACACCGCCATGGCCGGCTGCGTGGGCGTGGCCGGCAGCGCGACCATCGGTGCCAACTGCACCTTCGGCGGTGGCGCCATCGTGCTGGGCCATCTGACGGTGGCCGATGGCGTGCACGTGTCCGCCGCCACCACGGTAACCCGTTCGATTCACAAGGCCGGCCAGTACACCGGTATGTTTCCCATCGATGACAATGCGAGCTGGGAAAAGAATGCGGCAACGCTCAAGCAGTTGCACAGCCTGCGCGAACGACTGAAGGCGCTGGAGAAAGCTCCCCCGAAAAAATGACGACGATGCAGGAACAGAACATCATGACGACGACGCTCGATATCCATCAAATTCTCAAGTTGCTGCCGCATCGCTACCCGTTCCTTCTGGTGGATCGGGTGCTCGACATGGAAAAGGGCAAGCGCATCACGGCACTGAAGAACGTGACGATGAACGAGCCTTTCTTCAATGGCCACTTCCCGCACCGCCCGGTGATGCCGGGTGTGCTGATGCTGGAAGCCATGGCGCAGGCAGCTGCACTGCTGTCGTTTCATTCGCTGGACATCGTGCCCGACGACAACACCGTCTACTACTTTGCGGCCATCGATGGTGCGCGTTTCAAGCGGCCGGTGGAGCCGGGCGACCAGCTCACGCTCGAGGTCGAGATCGAGCGCATGAAGGCCGGCATCTCGAAGTTCAAGGGCTGGGCCCGGGTCGGCAGCGAGCTCGCCTGCGAGGCCACGCTGATGTGCGCCATGCGCCAGATCAACTGATCCGGCCGCAGTCAGTCACTTGCAAGGCATGACCCAGGTTCATTCGACAGCACTCGTCGACCCCAAGGCCGAACTCGACGCCTCGGTGTCGGTCGGGCCCTATACCGTGATCGGTCCGCATGTGCGGATCGGCGCGGGCACCACCATCGGCGCGCATTGCGTGATCGAAGGGCGGACCACCATCGGCCGCGACAACCGGATTTTTCAGTTCTCGTCGCTCGGCGCCGTGCCGCAGGACAAGAAGTACGCGGGCGAGCCGACCGAGCTGGTCATCGGCGACCGCAATGTCATTCGCGAGTTCTGCACTTTCAATCTCGGCGTGCCGGGGGCGGGTGGCGTGACGCGCGTGGGCCATGACAACTGGATCATGGCCTACACCCACATCGCGCACGATTGCCGCGTCGACAACCACACCACGCTGGCCAACCAGACGACGCTGGCCGGCCATGTGCACCTGGCCGACTGGGTCACGATCGGCGGGCTGACGGGCATTCACCAGTTCGTCTCGATCGGGGCCCACGCCATGGTCGGCTTCGCCAGCGCGGTGTCGCAAGACGTTCCGCCGTTCATGCTGGTCGACGGCAATCCGCTGGCGGTTCGCGGCTTCAACATCGTGGGGCTGCGCCGGCGCGACTTCTCGGCCCAGCGGCTCGCAGCGGTAAAGCAGATGCACCGCTTGCTGTATCGCCAAGGCAAGACGCTCGAAGAGGCGCGCGCGGGCATCGCCGCACTGGCCACCGAAATGCCGGAAGCCGCAGGCGATGTCGCGTTGATGGAATCCTTCATCGCCAGCTCGACGCGCGGCATTGCGCGCTGACGTGACCGCGATGCAGAAGGACGCTCAGCGACGCTTCGCGCTGGTCGCGGGCGAAGCCTCTGGCGACCTGCTCGCGGGCCTGCTGCTCGATGGCCTCCAGGCGCGATGGCCCGATCTCCAGACCGCCGGCATTGGTGGTCCTCGCATGCTGGCGCATGGCTTCCAGAGTTGGTGGCCGCAGGAAAAGCTCGCGGTTCGCGGCTACATCGAGGTGCTGCGCCACTACGCCGAGATCGCCGGCATCCGGCGTCAGCTCAAGGCCCGGCTGCTGCTGGAGCGCCCCGAGCTGTTCATCGGCGTCGATGCGCCCGATTTCAACCTCGATCTTGAGGCCGGGCTGCGCAGCCAAGGCATCAAGACCGTGCATTTCATCTGCCCGTCGATCTGGGCCTGGCGCCCCAAGCGCATTGAAAAGGTCAGGGCGGCGGCCGACCATGTGCTGTGCATCTTCCCGTTCGAGCCCGAGCTGCTCGAAAAGCAGGGCGTTGCCGCAAGCTATGTGGGCCACCCGATTGCCAACGTGATCCCGATGGTTCCCGACCGTGCCGCCGCCCGTGCCGCCATCGGCCTGGCACCCGACGCGCAGGTCGTCGCCTTGCTGCCCGGCAGCCGCCGCTCCGAGATCCGCTACCTGGCCGACCGCTTCTTCGCCGCCGCCGCGCTGATGCAGAAGGAGCGGTCCGAACTCCAGTTCGTGGCGCCCATCATTCCGAGCCTGCGCACCGAGGTCGAGGCCTTGCTCCAAGCCAGTGGCATGGCAGGACGGGTGAAGCTGCTCGATGGTCAGTCGCATGTCGCACTGGCTGCCTGCGACGTCACGTTGATCGCCAGTGGCACGGCCACGCTCGAAGCCGCGCTGTTCAAGCGGCCGATGGTCATCGCGTACAACATGAATGCGCTCTCGTGGCGCCTCATGCAGCGCAAGCAGTTGCAACCCTGGGTCGGCCTGCCCAACATCCTGTGCCGCGAATTCGTGGTGCCCGAGTTGCTGCAGGAAGCCGCCACGCCGGAGGCGCTGGCCCAGTCCACGCTGGCCTGGCTTGACGCGCCGGAGAAGACGCGGGCACTGCAACAAAGATTTTCCGAGCTGCACTCGCAATTGCAGCGCGATACGCCGACACTTTGCGCCGATGCGATCCAGAAAGTTCTTGAAGGCTGAGCAGGCCCCGCTGGTGTGGGATGCGCCAGGCCTGCTTGCGGGCGTCGACGAAGCTGGGCGCGGCCCGCTGGCCGGCCCGGTGGTGGCTGCGGCCGTGATCCTCGACGACCTGCGGCCGATTCGCGGCCTCGCCGACTCCAAGACCCTCACGGCCCTTCAGCGCGAGCGCTTGTACGACCAGATCCTGGCCAAGGCCCTGTGCTGCTCGATCGCGCAGGCGAGCGTCGAGGAAATCGACACGCACAACATCCTGCAGGCCACGATGCTCGCGATGCGCCGTGCGGTCGAAGGGCTGCGCCTGAAGCCGGCGAAGGTGCTGGTTGACGGCAACCGCCTGCCGACGCTCGATGTGCTGGCCGAGGCCATCGTCAAGGGTGACTCGCTGGTCAAGGCGATTTCCGCGGCGTCGATCCTGGCCAAGGTGCACCGCGACCGGCTGTGCGAGCAATTGCATGCCGAATATCCGGACTACGGTTTTGCCGGCCACAAGGGCTACGGCACGCGGGAGCACCTGGAGGCACTGCAGCGCCACGGGGCCTGCGTGCATCATCGCAAGTCGTTCAGCCCGGTGGCTGCGGCATTGGCTCGAACGGCCGCCGCTGCGAGCGTTGCAGTGCCAGCCGGAGCCGGATCGCAAGCGATGGTCATCAGTGTCGCCGAGCCCGTGCGGCTCGACCTGCGCGCCGCACCCTGAATCAGCCATGACATCCGACACTGGCGCGAGCCACATCAGCTCGCGCGACAACCCGCTCCTCAAGGACTTGCGCAAGCTGGCCCAGGACCCGGGCGCGTACCGCAAGCTGGGCCGCATCTGGCTGGAGGGCGATCACCTGTGCCGAGCGGCGCTTGCCCGCGGCGTGAGGCCCGTAATCGCGGTGTTTTCAGAATCCTTCTGGCCGCAAGCGCCCGCCGAATGGTCGAGTGGCGCTATCAAAACGGTAGTGGTCAGCGACGATCTGCTGCGGGGCGTCAGCGGGCTGGAGTCGCCAGCGCCGATGGGTTTCGTGCTCGATCTGTTGGCGCGGCCCGAGTTGCTGCCGGATGCGCCGAGCGTGGTGCTCGACCGCCTGCAGGACGCTGGCAACGCCGGCTCCATCCTGCGCAGCGCGGCCGCCTTCGGCTTTACCCAGGTGATCGCGCTCAAGGGCACGGCTGCACTGTGGGCGCCGAAGGTGCTGCGCGCCGGCATGGGGGCCCACTTCGGCCTGCGGCTGATCGAAGGCGTGGAGGCGGACCTGCTCGACAGCCTGAAGGTGCCGCTCGTCGCGACCAGCTCCCATCGTGGCGAATGGCTGCACAAGGCCCGCCTGCCGCACCCTTGCGCCTGGCTGATGGGCCACGAGGGGCAGGGCGTTTCGCCCGCGCTCGAAGCCCGCGCGACGCATCACATCCGCATCGCCCAGCCCGGTGGCGAGGAGTCGCTGAACGTGGCCGCGGCCGCTGCCATCTGTCTTCACGCGAGCGGAGCAGCCCTCCAGGCCGGATAGGGCTTCAGTCCGGGCTACAATCGGGGGCTTACTCGCAAATAGCGTCGCCCGGCCGCCTTTAACGCCAAAATCCCCTTAAGCAGCAGTCCGCAGGCAACGCGCCTGGGGCTCCGGGCGACCGTAACCATCCGGAGAACCCAGTGCTTTTGTCTCTCAAGGGAAGTTTCCCGCCCGCCATCCTGGCGCTCGCAGACGGCACGGTCTTTCAAGGCAATTCGATCGGGGCCGCCGGCTCCACGACCGGTGAAGTGGTGTTCAACACCGCCATGACCGGTTACCAGGAAATCCTCACCGACCCGAGCTACTGCCAGCAGATCGTGACCCTCACGTATCCGCACATCGGCAACTACGGCGTCAACGGTGAAGACATCGAAGCCGACAAGATCCATGCCGCGGGCCTGATCATCAAGGACCTGCCTCTCGTCGCCTCCAACTTCCGCAAGACCGCCACGCTGAGCGAATACCTCGTGGCCGGCAAGACGGTGGCCATCGCGAACATCGACACCCGAAAGCTCACGCGCCACCTGCGAACCCACGGCGCGCAAAACGGCTGCATCCTGGGCCTGGCCGAAGGCGAAGCCGTCACGCAGGCGCTGATCGACAAGGCCATCGCCGCAGCCAAGGCCGCGCCGAGCATGGCCGGCCTCGACCTCGCCAAGGTGGTGTCGGTCACGCAGACCTACGAATGGACCGAGACCGAGTGGAAGCTCGGCGCGGGCTACGGCGTGCAGATCACACCGCGCTTTCACGTCGTGGCCTTCGACTACGGCGTCAAGAAGAACATCCTGCGCATGATCGCGCAGCGCGGCGCGCGCATCACCGTGGTGCCGGCGCAGACGCCCGCGGCCGACGTGCTCAAGCTCAAACCCGATGGCATCTTCCTGGCCAACGGCCCCGGCGACCCGGAGCCCTGCGACTACGCCATCAGCGCAGTCAAGGAGCTGATCGAGACCGGCATTCCCACCTTCGGCATCTGCCTGGGCCACCAGATCATGGCGCTGGCCTCCGGCGCCAAGACCTTCAAGATGAAGTTCGGCCATCACGGCGCGAACCATCCGGTGAAGGACCTGGACAACGGCCGCGTGAGCATCACCAGCCAGAACCACGGCTTCGCGGTCGACGAGAAGTCGCTGCCGGCCAACCTGCGCCCCACGCACATCAGCCTGTTCGACAACACGTTGCAGGGCCTGGCGCGCACCGACAAGCCCGCGTTCTGCTTCCAGGGCCACCCGGAAGCCTCGCCGGGCCCGCACGACATCGGCTACCTGTTCGACCGTTTCACGGCACTCATGGAAAAGAACAAGACGGAAAAGACGGAGAGCAAGAATGCCTAAGCGCACAGACCTCAAATCGATCCTCATCATCGGCGCCGGCCCGATCATCATCGGCCAGGCCTGCGAGTTCGACTACTCCGGCGTGCAAGCCTGCAAGGCGCTGCGCGAAGAGGGCTACAAGGTCATCCTGATCAACAGCAACCCCGCGACGATCATGACCGACCCGGCCACGGCCGACGTCACCTACATCGAGCCCATCACGTGGCAGACAGTCGAGAAGATCATCGCCAAGGAACGCCCCGATGCGATCCTGCCGACCATGGGCGGCCAGACCGCGCTGAACTGCGCGCTCGATCTCTGGCGCAACGGCGTGCTCGACAAGTACACGGGCGCTTCCACCAACAAGCCGGTCGAGCTGATCGGTGCCACGCCCGAAGCCATCGACAAGGCCGAAGACCGCCTGAAGTTCAAGGACGCGATGACCAAGATCGGCCTTGGCTCGGCGCGCTCCGGCATTGCCCACTCGATGGACGAAGCCTGGGCCGTGCAGCGCTCGGTCGGCTTCCCCACGGTGATCCGCCCCAGCTTCACGCTTGGCGGCACTGGCGGCGGCATCGCCTACAACCCCGAAGAGTTCGAGACCATCTGCAAGCGCGGCATCGAAGCCTCGCCCACCAACGAGCTGTTGATCGAAGAATCGCTGCTCGGCTGGAAAGAGTACGAGATGGAAGTCGTGCGCGACAAGGCCGACAACTGCATCATCGTCTGCTCGATCGAAAACCTCGACCCGATGGGCGTGCACACCGGCGACTCGATCACCGTGGCGCCGGCTCAGACGCTGAGCGACAAGGAATACCAGATCCTGCGCAACGCCTCGCTGGCCGTGCTGCGCGAGATCGGCGTGGACACCGGCGGCTCGAACGTTCAGTTCTCCATCAACCCGAAGGACGGCCGCATGGTCGTCATCGAGATGAACCCGCGCGTGTCGCGTTCGTCGGCGCTGGCCTCCAAGGCCACCGGCTTCCCGATCGCCAAGGTCGCGGCCAAGCTGGCCGTGGGCTACACGCTCGACGAACTGCGCAACGAAATCACCGGCGGCGCCACGCCGGCGTCGTTTGAACCGTCGATCGACTACGTGGTCACCAAGATCCCGCGTTTCGCCTTCGAGAAATTCCCGCAGGCCGACTCGCGTCTCACGACGCAGATGAAGTCGGTGGGCGAGGTGATGGCCATGGGCCGCACCTTCCAGGAGTCGTTCCAGAAGGCCCTGCGCGGCCTCGAGGTGGGTGTCGATGGCCTGAACGAGAAGACGCAAGACCGCGAAGTGCTCGAAAAGGAACTGGGCGAGCCCGGTCCCGAGCGCATCTGGTACGTGGGCGATGCATTCGCCATGGGCCTGAGCGTCGATGAAGTGTTCGCGCTGACCAAGATCGACCCGTGGTTCCTGGTGCAGATCGAAGAGATCGTGAAGATCGAGCTCGAGCTGGAAACCAAGTCGCTGGACGACATCGACAAGGACACACTGCTCGCGCTGAAGAAGAAGGGCTTCTCCGACCGCCGCCTGGCGCGCCAGCTGAAGACCACCGACACCGCGATCCGCGAAAAGCGCCGCGCCCTCGGCGTGCGCCCTGTCTACAAGCGCGTGGACACCTGCGCGGCCGAGTTCGCGACCAACACCGCCTACATGTACTCGACCTACGAGGACGAGTGCGAAGCCGACCCGACGGACAAGAAGAAGATCATGGTGCTCGGCGGCGGTCCCAACCGCATCGGCCAAGGCATCGAGTTCGACTACTGCTGCGTGCACGCTGCGCTCGCGATGCGCGAAGACGGCTATGAGACCATCATGGTCAACTGCAACCCCGAGACCGTGTCGACCGACTACGACACGTCCGATCGCCTGTACTTCGAGCCGCTGACGCTTGAAGACGTGCTGGAGATCGTCGACAAGGAAAAGCCGCTCGGCGTGATCGTGCAGTACGGCGGCCAGACGCCGCTGAAGCTTGCGCTCGACCTCGAAGCCAATGGCGTGCCGATCATCGGCACCACGCCCGACATGATCGATGCGGCCGAAGACCGCGAGCGCTTCCAGAAGCTGCTGCATGAGCTGGGCCTGCGCCAGCCGCCGAACGCCACCGCGCGCACCGAGCCCGAAGCGCTCGAAAAGGCCGCTGCCCTTGGCTATCCGCTGGTGGTGCGCCCGAGCTACGTGCTCGGCGGCCGCGCGATGGAAATCGTGCACGAACAACGCGACCTCGAGCGCTACATGCGCGAAGCGGTCAAGGTGAGCAACGACTCGCCCGTGCTGCTCGACCGCTTCCTGAACGACGCTGTCGAGTGCGACGTCGACTGCATCCGCGACGGCGAAGGCACCACGCTGATCGGTGGCGTGATGGAGCACATCGAACAGGCCGGCGTGCACTCGGGCGACTCCGCCTGCTCGCTGCCGCCTTACAGCCTGAGTGCGGAAACCATCACCGAGCTGAAGCGCCAGAGCGCCGCCATGGCCAAGGCCCTGAACGTGGTCGGCCTGATGAACGTGCAGTTCGCCATCCAGCAGAAAGATGGCAAGGACGTCATCTACGTGCTCGAAGTGAACCCGCGTGCATCGCGCACCGTGCCTTACGTGAGCAAGGCCACCGGCATCCAGCTCGCCAAGGTGGCGGCTCGTTGCATGGCCGGCCAGTCGCTGGCGTCGCAGGGCGTCACGAAGGAAGTCACGCCGCCGTACTTCAGCGTGAAGGAAGCCGTGTTCCCGTTCGTCAAGTTCCCGGGCGTGGACACCATCCTCGGCCCCGAGATGAAGTCGACCGGCGAAGTGATGGGCGTGGGCAAGACCTTCGGCGAAGCCTTCGTGAAGTCGCAACTGGGTGCCGGTACGCACCTGCCGAAGTCGGGCAAGGTCTTCATCTCGGTGAAGAACAACGACAAGGCACGCGCGGTCGAAGTGGCGCGTGGCCTCGTCAAGCTGGGCTTCGAAGTGATCGCGACCAAGGGCACTGCTGCCGCCATCAGCGCGGCAGGCATCGAGTGCGCGACGGTGAACAAGGTGACCGAAGGCCGCCCGCACATCGTGGACATGATCAAGAACAACGAGATTGCGCTGGTCATCAACACGGTGGAAGAGCGCCGCAACGCGATCACCGATTCGCGCCAGATCCGTACCTCGGCGCTGCTGGCCCGCGTGACCACCTTCACCACGATCTTCGGCGCCGAAGCCGCGGTCGAAGGCATGGGCTTCATGGACGAACTGGGCGTGATCTCGGTGCAGGAGATGCACGCGCAACTGGCAGCCGCCTGAGCGCCATCATGGAAACCCAGCTCGTCGAACTGGACCTGC
This sequence comes from Variovorax sp. VaC1, assembly GCF_043658315.1. NCBI lineage: Bacteria > Pseudomonadati > Pseudomonadota > Betaproteobacteria > Burkholderiales > Comamonadaceae > Variovorax > Variovorax sp. VaC1. Next base: position 421,106 of record NZ_JBIGLT010000003.1, read on the forward strand.
GCGACTGGAACGCGGCCACGCCCAACGAGGCGTGGATCGCGGAACTGGAAGCGGGCAAGGTGTTGTACTTTCCACGGCTGGGCTTCGAGCTGCTGCCCGAAGAGCGCAGCCTGCTGACGCCCAGCCTGCTGTCGCCCGACGTGCGCAACATCAGCCTCGATGCCAACGGCAAGCTCAAGGGCGCCGTGGGCGACGAGGCGGTGCAGCGCACGGCGGCCGCGATGGTGGGGCGGTTTCGCACCCAGGCGCAGCAGCTGATCCATGGCCTGCTGCCGCACTACACGCCGGCCTTGCGCCTCGCGCCCACGAGCTACCGGCCCGCGCAGGTCGAGACGCGCGTGCAGTCGTGGCGCGCGGACGATCGGCGTCTGCACGTCGATGCGTTTCCGTCGCGGCCGAACTATGGCGAGCGCATTCTGCGCGTGTTCACCAACGTCAATCCCGAAGGCGCGCCGCGCGTGTGGCGCGTGGGCGAGCCCTTCGAGGACATCGCCAAGCGCTTCCTGCCGCGGGCCAAGCCCTACGCGCGCTGGCAGGCGAAGCTGCTGCAGGCGCTGCATGTGACCAAGTCGTTCCGCAGCGAGTACGACCACCTGATGCTGCAGCTGCACGACGGCATGAAGTCGGACATGGCGTACCAGGAAAGCTCACCGCAAGAGACGGCGAAATTCCCGCCCGGATCGGTGTGGGTGTGCTTCTCGGACCAGACCTCGCACGCCGTGATGGCGGGGCAATACATGCTCGAGCAGACCCTTCATCTGGCGGCGTCGAAGCAATACAATCCCGACTCGAGCCCGCTCGCCATCCTGAGCCGGCTGACCGGACGCACTCTCGTCTGATCCTGTCCCTCATCGACCGCCGAACGGCAGCGTTCGGCGGTTTCGCTTTATGGAGAACCAACAACATGGCCACCATTCCCATCACCAAGCGCGGCGCTGAAAAACTGCGTGCGGAATTGCACCAGCTCAAGACGGTGGAGCGTCCCTGGGTCATCAACGCCATCTCGGAAGCGCGTGCCCAGGGCGACCTGAGCGAGAACGCCGAGTACGAAGTCGCGAAAGACCGCCAGGGCTTCATCGAAGGCCGCATCCAGGAGGTCGAAGGCAAGCTGTCGGCTGCGCAGATCATCGATCCGAGCGAACTCGATGCGGGCGGCAAGGTCGTCTTCGGCTCGACCGTCGAGCTTGAAGAAGAAGAGAGCGGCGAAGCAGTGAAGTACCAGATCGTCGGCGAAGACGAAGCCGACCTGAAGCTGGGCCTCATCAACATCTCCAGCCCGATCGCGCGTGCGCTCATCGGCAAGGAAGAGGGCGACACGGCCGAGGTGCAGGCGCCAGGCGGCCTGAAGCGCTACGAGATCGTGGCCGTCCGCTACCTCTGAGCGGGCATTCGATGAAAGACCGCATTGCGTTGATGCTGGCCGCCTTCTGGTGGGGCAGCCTCACCACTGTCGGCTTTCTGGTGGTGCCGATGCTGTTCGCCAGGCTTGGCAACCCTTCGGTGGCCGGCAACTTCGCCGGGCAGTTGTTCGAAGCGCAAAGCTGGGTCGCGATTGCCTGCGGGCTGATCCTGCTGATTCATTTCCGCAGCAAGGCCGACGAGCGCATGGATGGCCCTGCGCTGACGGCCATTTTCCTGATCCTGGGCGCGCTGCTGATGGCGCTGCTTCAGCAATACGCCGTGGCGCCGCGCATCATGGCGCGGGAAAACCTCAAGCTGTGGCACCCCGTGGGCACGGGCATGTACTTCGTGCAGTGGGTGTGCGCCGGGGTGCTGCTCTGGCGCATGGGCGCTCGCGCACCGCGCTGAGCAGCCGCGGCGGCGGCCTTGGAGGCCGCCAGCCAGGTCATTCTTTCCAGAACTTCGCGACCCAGCGCGCCGGCCGGATGTAGCGGAAGGCGCGATTGCGTCGGCCTGCCAGGGCATCGGGCGGATTGCACTCGCCATGGAACACCATGATGCGTGCGTCTTCGGGCACGAAGGGCTCTTCCCAGTAGTTGGTCGGCCAGGTCGGGATGCCGTGGTACTTGAAGCTCGGGCACCAGGCTTCGGGCCAGTAGGCCAGCTTGCCCTGGTTATGGAGCACGTCCGAGAGGTAGGCCTGCTCGTTGCGGTATTCGGCCTGGACCTTGTCCATGTTGGCGCGAAAGTACGCCAGCACGTCGGCATGGGCGCCCAGCTCGAAGCGGTAGACCGACGAGTTGCCCGTGATCCGGCCGCGCCGCCAGGGGCGGGCGTAGTCGTGAATGATCAGGAACTCGCCAGGTTGCTCGAAGAAGGCGTCCAGGCTGCCCACGATGACCACGTCGACGTCCAGGAACAGGGCGGTGCCGCGCAGGCCGTGGAGGTCTTGCTCGAAGGTCGTGAGCTTTTTCCAGGCCCCGTCGCGCTGGCCGGGGGCCAACTGGAGGTTCAGCGGCGGAATCGGCAGGCACGTCACCTCGGGGCGAATGCCGTTGCTGTCGTCCGTCAGACACACGAACTTGAAGTCGCCGCTGAGGTTGCGGCGCACCATCGCGTAGAGGCGGTTGACGTATTCGGGGCCGTACTTCGTGCCCCATTTCATGCAGAGGATATGGCGCTGCGCGCCTTGCGCTGCCGCCAAGTTCAGTCTGCCTGGTTGCGTTTCTTGGCCGAGAGCGGCCGCTTGGCCTTGGCGCGCTTGATGGTGCCGCCCGGCGTGAGGCGCTGGTTGCCGAGCACGCGCAAGGTCTTGATTTCGGGGCGCTGGCCGCCGCGCTTGCTGTACTTCAGGACCTTGACGTCGCGCGGGCCGGGCATGCGGTCTTCATCGACCACACGTTCCTTCTCGGGTTTGGGGCGCCAGAGCACCAGCAGTTTGCCGATGTGCTGGATCGGGGCGGCGTCGAGTTCGTCTGCCAACGTTTGCAGCATGGCGTCGCGGGCGAGGCGATCATCGGAGAACACGCGCACCTTGATCAGGCCGTGGGCCTTGAGGGCGGCGTCCGCTTCTTTTTTCACGGCAGGGGTGAGCCCGTCTCCACCGACCATGACGATCGGATCCAGGTGGTGAGCTTCGGCGCGGTGCACCTTGCGCTCGGCAGGGGTAAGTTGAATGGCGGGCATCCCCGTATTATCGAGGGTAGATAAGCACCCCATGAGCACTAAAGCAAAAAGCAAAAAAGTCAACAAAGCCTGGCTTCACGATCACATCAATGATCCGTACGTGAAATTGGCCACGCGAGAGGGGTATCGCGCACGCGCCGCCTACAAGCTCAAGGAGATCGACGAGTCGCTCGGATTGATCAAACCGGGCCAACTCGTGGTCGACCTGGGCTCCACGCCCGGGGCCTGGAGCCAGTACCTGCGGCGGCGCATGTCGCCCGACGGCGCCGCGGCCGGCGCCCTGAACGGCACGATCATCGCGCTGGACATCCTGCCGATGGAGCCCATCGAGGGGGTGACCTTCCTGCAGGGGGATTTCCGCGAGGCGGAGCTGCTGGAGCAGGTCCTGGGCGTGCTGGCCGGCCGCAAGGCCGATCTTGTGGTGTCGGACATGGCACCCAACCTGTCTGGCATCCATTCGGCCGATGCAGCCCGCGTGGCGCACCTGATCGAGCTTGCCATCGACTTTGCCCAGCATCACCTGAAGCCTGATGGCGCCCTGGTCGCCAAGCTCTTCCATGGCGGCGGCTACGACGAGCTGGTCAAGCTGTTCAAGGCGAATTTCCGCACCGTGAAGCCTTTCAAACCCAAGGCGTCGCGGGACAAATCGTCCGAGACCTTCCTCGTCGGCATGGGCCTGAAGGCAGCGGATACGCCTTGATACCTTGCCGTGGGGCGTGCGCCCAGGGCGCAAACCCCTGTCAGCCTATGGCTGCTTTAGGGAAATGCCCGCTTTTCGCAGCTTGAAAAGCCTAAAATGGGGCGCAATTGCGTACCCACAGCGCGTATTTCACATTCCCGTCACGCGCTTTCGACTGGAGCTTCGTTTGAACAATCAGTGGTTTTCCAAAGTTGCCGTATGGCTCGTCATTGCCATGGTGTTGTTCACTGTGTTCAAGCAGTTCGACACCCGCGGTGGCGTCGGCTCGGGAGCAGTCAGCTACTCCGAGTTCCTTGACCAGGTCCGGAACAACCAGATCAAGAGCGCCGTCATTCCCGAGGGCGCCGGCGGCGGCGAGATCATCGCCGTCACCAACGACGATCGCAAGATCCGCACGACCGCCACGGTCCTCGACCGCGGCCTCGTGGGCGACCTGATCGACCACAACGTCAAGTTCGACGTCAAGCCGCGCGAAGAGGGCTCGCTCCTCATGACACTGCTTGTGAGCTGGGGCCCGATGCTGCTGCTGATCGGCGTCTGGATCTACTTCATGCGACAGATGCAGGGCGGCGGCAAGGGCGGAGCGTTCAGCTTCGGCAAGAGCAAGGCCCGCATGATGGACGAGAACAACAACACGGTGACCTTCGCCGACGTCGCAGGCTGCGACGAGGCGAAAGAAGAAGTCCGTGAGGTCGTCGACTTCCTGAAAGACCCGCAGCGCTTCCAGAAGCTCGGTGGCCGCATTCCGCGCGGTCTGCTGCTGGTCGGCCCTCCCGGCACCGGCAAGACGTTGCTGGCCAAGTCGATCGCCGGCGAAGCCAAGGTGCCTTTCTTCTCGATCTCCGGTTCCGACTTCGTTGAAATGTTCGTCGGCGTGGGCGCTGCCCGTGTCCGCGACATGTTCGAGAACGCCAAGAAGAACGCTCCCTGCATCATCTTCATCGACGAAATCGATGCGGTGGGTCGCCAGCGTGGTGCCGGCCTCGGCGGCGGCAACGACGAACGCGAGCAAACGCTCAACCAGATGCTGGTCGAGATGGACGGTTTCGAAACCAACCTCGGCGTGATTGTGGTGGCTGCCACCAACCGCCCGGACATCCTGGACGCCGCTCTGCTGCGCCCTGGCCGTTTCGACCGTCAGGTGTACGTCACGCTGCCCGACATCCGCGGCCGCGAACAGATCCTCGGTGTGCACATGCGCAAGGTCCCGCTGGGCCAGGATGTGAATCCGAGCGTGATCGCCCGCGGCACGCCCGGCATGTCCGGTGCCGACCTGGCCAACCTCTGCAATGAAGCTGCCCTGATGGCCGCACGCCGCAATGCACGCGTGGTCGAGATGCAAGACTTCGAGAAGGCCAAGGACAAGATCTTCATGGGCCCCGAGCGCAAGAGCATGGTCATGCCCGAGGAAGAGCGTCGCAACACGGCCTACCACGAGTCGGGCCACGCCCTCATCGGCAAGCTGCTGCCCAAGTGCGACCCGGTCCACAAGGTCACGATCATCCCGCGTGGCCGTGCTCTCGGCGTGACCATGAGCCTGCCGGCGCAAGACCGCTACAGCTACGACCGCGAATACATGCTGAACCAGATCAGCATGCTGTTCGGTGGCCGTATCGCCGAGGAAGTGTTCATGCACCAGATGACCACCGGCGCCAGCAACGACTTCGAGCGTGCGACCTCCATCGCTCGCGACATGGTCACGCGCTACGGCATGACCGACGCGCTAGGCCCGATGGTCTATGCCGAGAACGAAGGCGAAGTGTTCCTGGGCCGCTCGGTCACCAAGACCACGAACATGAGCGAGCAGACCATGGAAAAGGTCGACGGCGAAGTGCGCCGCATCATCGACGAGCAGTACGCCCTGGCGCGCCGCCTGATCGAAGAGAACAGCGACAAGATGCACGCGATGGCGAAGGCTCTGCTCGAGTGGGAAACCATCGACAGCGAACAGCTCGACGACATCATGGCCGGCCGCGCACCGCGTCCGCCCAAGGACTGGACGCCGCGCATTCCGCCTTCGGGCAGCGGCGGCAGCGGTGGCACGCCGGCAGTCAATCCCGACCCGGCGCCCACTGCGGCCTGAGGTGGGCTTGGCATCAAGCAGCAACGGGGCCTCTGGCCCCGTTTTCCATGGCGCAACACCGAAGAAGGGTGCGGTCTGGCAGACCTCGCGCTTCGCAATCGATCTCGCGCAGCCGCGCGTGATGGGCATCGTCAACGTCACACCCGACTCCTTTTCCGATGGTGGCGCGCATGCGTCTACCAACACCGCGCTGAAGCATTGCGAGCAGCTGCTGAAAGAGGGCGCGGACATCCTCGACATCGGCGGTGAATCGACTCGCCCCGGCAGTCCGGCTGTGCCGCTCGATGCCGAGCTGGCGCGCGTGCTGCCCGTGGTGCGCGAGGCCGTGAAACTGAACGTGCCGCTCTCCATCGACACCTACAAGCCCGAGGTCATGCGCGCGGTGCTCGACCTGGGCGCGGACATCGTCAACGACATCTGGGCCCTGCGCCAGCCGGGTGCGCTGGAAGCCGTTGCTGCGCATCCTTCATGCGGCATCTGCCTGATGCACATGCACCGCGATCCGCAGACCATGCAGGCCGCGCCCATGGATGGCGACGTGATCCCCGCAGTGCTGTCGTTCTGGGCCGAGCAGGTGGCGCGGCTTCGTGCATTGCGCATCGACCCCTCGCGCGTCACGCTCGATCCGGGCGTTGGCTTCGGCAAGACCGTGGCGCAGAATTTCGCGTTGCTGGCACGGCAGGGCGAGCTGCTCGAAGGTGGCTATCCGTTGCTGTTGGGCTGGTCACGCAAGTCGTCCATCGGTGCCGTCACCGGGATCGGCGTGGCGCATGAGCGGATCGTGCCCAGCGTGGCTGCGGCGCTGCTGGCCGTCGAGCGTGGCGCGGCCGTCGTGCGTGTGCACGATGTGCGCGACACGGTCGCAGCCATCGCGGTATGGCATGCCATGAGAGCGCAGGAATCACAACAACCACAAGAACACACCCGATCACCATGACCCGTAAATATTTCGGCACCGACGGCATCCGCGGCACTGTCGGCCAAGCGCCCATCACCCCCGACTTCGTGCTGCGCCTGGCGCACGCCGTCGGCCGCGTGCTCAAGAAGACCCAGCCTCGCCCCACGGTGCTGATCGGCAAGGACACCCGCATCTCCGGCTACATGCTCGAATCGGCGCTCGAATCGGGCTTCAATTCGGCGGGTGTCGACGTGGTGCTGCTGGGTCCGCTGCCCACGCCTGGCGTGGCCTACCTCACGCGCGCCCAGCGCGCGAGCCTCGGCGTGGTGATCAGCGCGAGCCACAACGCCTTCCCGGACAACGGTATCAAGTTCTTCAGTGCGCAGGGCACCAAGCTCGACGACGCATGGGAGCTGGCCGTCGAGGCCGCGCTCGAAGAAGCGCCGGTGTGGGCTGCCTCCGCCGATCTCGGCAAGGCCCGCCGCCTCAACGACGCGCCCGGCCGCTACATCGAGTTCTGCAAGAGCACCTTCGCCAACGACCTGACGCTGCGGGACATGAAGCTCGTCGTCGATGCAGCGCACGGCGCGGCCTACCAGGTGGCGCCCAACGTGTTTCACGAACTGGGGGGCGAGGTCACCAGCATCGGCTGCGCGCCCGACGGGCTCAACATCAACAAGGGCTTCGGCGCCACGCATCCTGAGGCGCTGGTCGCCGCCGTGACCGCGCAAAAGGCCGACTACGGCATCGCGCTCGACGGCGACGCCGACCGCCTGCAACTGGTCGATGCCAGTGGGCGCCTGTTCAACGGCGATGAGCTGCTCTACCTGATGGTGGCCGAGCGCATCGCGCGTGGCGAAAAGCCCGTGGGCGTGGTTGGCACGCTGATGACCAACAAGGCCGTTGAAGTGGCGTTGCGCGGGCAGGGCATCGAGTTCGTGCGCGCCAAGGTCGGCGACCGCTATGTGCTCGAAGAGCTCGACAAGCGCGGCTGGCTGCTCGGTGGCGAAGGCTCGGGGCATTTGCTCGCGCTCGACCGCCACACCACGGGCGACGGCATCGTGAGCGCGCTGCAGGTGCTGCAGGCTTGCGTGCGCAGCGGCAAGACGGTGGCGCAGTTGCTCGAAGGCGTCACGCTGTTCCCGCAGACGCTGATCAACGTGCGCCTCGCGCCGGACCAGGACTGGAAGAACAACAAGGCGCTCGCCAGCGAAACGCAGCGCATCGAGGCCGAGCTCGGCGACGCGGGCCGCGTGCTGATCCGTGCGAGCGGCACCGAGCCGCTGGTGCGCGTGATGGTCGAGGCGCGCGACGCGGAGCAGTCCAGGTCGTGCGCGAAGCGCCTGGCGGCCACGCTGGAGGTGGCGCAGTGAGCATCGAAACCCTGGTCGCGAACTACCGCGACGCTGCGCAAGCTGCGGCCGTGGTCGACCTGCTCGACAGCTATGCGAGCGACCCCGCAGGCGGTGGCACACCGCTCGACGCGACCGTGCGCGAGCAATTGCCCGCCGCGCTGGCGGCGCGCCCGCAAGCCTTCAGCGTGCTGGCCTTCGACGGCGATACGCCCGTGGGCCTCATCAACTGCATCGAAGGCTTTTCGACCTTCGCCTGCCGGCCGTTGGTGAATGTGCACGATGTGGTCGTGCTGCCCAGCCATCGCGGGCAGCGCGTGGCGCAGAAGATGTTTGCCGAAGTGGAGCGGGAAGCGCGCAGGCGCGGCGCCTGCAAGCTCACGCTCGAAGTGCTTTCGGGCAATGCGCCGGCGCTGCGCACTTACGAGCGCGAAGGCTTCACCAGCTACCAGCTCGACCCGGCCTTCGGACACGCGGTTTTCCTTCAGAAGAAGCTCTGAAAGCAAAAAGGGCCGAGGCGAGTTCATCGCCATCGGCCCTTGCCTTAACCCTCTCCGCGAGAGAGAGGGTAAGACAGATCAGAAGCGGGTGACAGGCATGTCGGCTTCGGTCTTGTCGGCCGAGTAGCGGCCCAGTTCCCACTTTGCGATGGCATTGCGGTGCACTTCGTCCGGGCCGTCCGCAAAGCGCAGCGTGCGCGCGTGGGCGTAGGCGTTGGCCAGCGGGAAGTCGTCGCACATGCCGCCGCCGCCGTGCACTTGCATGGCCCAGTCGATCACCTGGCAGGCCATGCTCGGTGCCACCACCTTGATCATCGCGATTTCGTTCTTGGCGACCTTGTTGCCGGCCACGTCCATCAGCCATGCGGCCTTGAGCGTGAGCAGGCGGGCCATGTCGATCTTGCAGCGGGCTTCGGCAATGCGCTCCTGCGTCACGGTCTGCGACGCGACGGTCTTGCCGAAGGCCACGCGCGAAGAGGCGCGCTTGCACATCAGTTCCAACGCGCGCTCGGCCAGGCCGATCAGGCGCATGCAATGGTGGATGCGTCCCGGGCCAAGGCGGCCCTGGGCGATCTCGAAGCCGCGGCCTTCGCCGAGCAGGATGTTGCCCACCGGCACGCGCACGTTCTCGAAGTACATCTCGACGTGGCCGTGCGGCGCGTCGTCGTAGCCCATCACGTTCAGCGGACGCACGATGCGGATGCCCTTGGCGTCCGCCGGCACGATGATCATGCTCTGCTGCGAATGGCGGGGTGCATCGGGGTCGGACTTGCCCATCGTGATGTACACCGCGCAGCGCGGGTCGGCCGCACCGGAGATCCACCACTTGTGGCCGTTGATCACGTACTCGTCGCCCTGGCGTTCGATGCGCGTCGAGATGTTGGTGGCGTCGCTGGAGGCCACTTCGGGTTCGGTCATCGCGAAGGCCGAGCGGATCTGGCCTTCGAGCAGTGGCTTGAGCCAGCGTGCCTTGATCTCTTCCGAGCCGTAGCGCGCGATGGTTTCCATGTTGCCGGTGTCGGGCGCCGAGCAGTTGAAGGCTTCGCTCGCCCACGGCACCGCACCCATGATCTCGGCCAGCGGCGCGTATTCCTGGTTGGTCAGGCCCGCACCGGCGTAGCCGGAGGCCGAGGCGCTGTCGACCGGCAGGAACAGGTTCCACAGGCCCTGGGCCTTGGCCTTTTCCTTGACCTTCTCGACCGTCTTCAGTGCGGTCCAGCGCTTGCCGGCAGCCGTGTTGGCAGCCAGCTCGGCGCTGTACTCGGCTTCGGCCGGGTAGATGTTTTCATCCATGAACGCCTTGACGCGTTTCTGCAGATCTTTGGTTTTGGCCGAGTATTCGAAATCCATCTTCGTCTCCTGGTGGGTGTAGGGGCTGGTTACGCCTTTTGGGCAAACTGCCAGGCCATTTCGGCCATCGGACGCGCGCCGCGGGCAGAAGCCACGGCTTGTTCGCTCGATGCGGTACCGGCTTCGACCCGCTTGGCAATGCCTTGCAGGATCGCGGCCATGCGGAACAGGTTGTAGGCCTGGTAGAAATTCCAGTCGGGCGCCAGCGCCTCGGGTGTGCTGATGCGGGTGCGTTCGCAATAGCGGCGGATGTATTCGCTCTCGGTGGGGATGCCCAGCGAGGCGACGTCCACGCCCCCGATGCCGCGTCCCGTGGTGGGCGGCATGTGCCACGACATGCAGTGGTAGCTGAAGTCGGCCAGCGGATGGCCCAGCGTGGAAAGCTCCCAGTCGAGCACCGCGATGATGCGCGGCTCGGTGGCGTGGAACATCACGTTGTCCAGGCGGTAGTCGCCATGGACGATCGACACCTTGGTTTCGTCGCGTGCGCTGGCCGGCATGTGAGCAGGCAGCCAGTCGATCAGCCGCTCCATGGCCTCGATGGGCTGCGACAGCTCGCCGGCACCATCGGCCGAGGCCTTGTACTGCTTGCTCCAGCGACCGATCTGGCGCTCGAAGTAGTTGCCGGGCTTGCCGTAGTCGGCCAGGCCGCGGGCAGCGAAGTCGACCGTGTGCAGCGCCGCGATCACGCGGTTCATTTCGTCGTAATGGGCGGCGCGCTCGGCGTTGCTCATGCCGGGCAGCGACTGGTCCCACAGCACGCGGCCCTGCATGAACTCCATCACGTAGAAGGCGCGGCCGATGATGCTCTCGTCTTCGCACAGGCAGTGCATGCGTGGCACTGGCACGTCGGTGCCGGCCAGGCCGCTCATGACCTTGAATTCGCGTTCGACCGCATGGGCCGAAGGCAGCAGCTTGGCGACCGGGCCCGGCTTGGCTCGCATCACATAGCTCTGCGAGGGCGTCACGAGCTTGTAGGTCGGGTTCGATTGCCCGCCCTTGAACATCTCGACCGTGAGCGGCCCCTTGAACCCGTCGAGGTTCTTTTCGAGCCAGGCTGCGAGCGCATCGACGTCGAAAGCGTGCTGTTGCGAAACGGCGCGGGTGCCGATGAAGTTGGAGAAGTCCTGGCTCATTTCAGCTTTCTAGCTTTCTGCTTCCGACACGCGCATCAAAGCCGCGCGATCCAAAACGACGAGGCCGCCCGGCTCGATCCGGATCGTTCCCTCGCGCTCCATGGTCTTGAGTTCCTGGTTGACCCGCTGGCGCGAAGCGCCCAGCAGCTGCGCGAGCTCTTCCTGCGCCAGTTGCAGGCCGATGCGCATCTGGCTGCCGTCTTCCAGGTTGGGCACGCCGTAGCTGCGCACCAGGTGAATGAGCTGCTTGGCCAGCCGCGCCCGCAGGGGCAGGGTGTTGAGGTCTTCCACCAGCCCGAACAATGTGCGGATGCGGCGTGCCTGCAGCCGCATCAGTGCTTCGTACAGCTCCACGTGCGAGGCGAGGATCTTCTGGAAGTCGGCCCGCGCCACGCAAAGAATCGTGCTGTCGCCGTGCGAGTAGGTGTCGTGCGTACGCCGGTCCCCGTCGAACATCGCCACGTCGCCGAACCAGATGCCCGGCTCCACATAGGTCAGCGTCACCTGCTTGCCCGAGACGGCCGTCGAGCTGACGCGCACCGCGCCCTTGGCGCAGGCAATCCAGTGTTCGGGCGGGTCGCCGCGGGCAGCGATCAGGTCGCCGTCCTTGTAGCGTTTGACGAAAGCACATCGGAGGATGTCGTGCCGTAGCGATGGAGATAGGGAAGAAAACCAGCGACCACTGTTGATCGCTTCACGTTCTTCGATGGTAAGAATGGGGTCGTCCATTGGTCTGTCCTCTCGGCGACTGAAAAGCTGATGGGTGTCACGGGAGCGACGCCGTTTGGCGTTACTCGTACTGCGGCGGTTTCTTGTCGAGGAACGCGGCGATGCCGATGCCCGCGTTCGCATGGTGCAGGTTGCGCACGAAATGGTCGCGTTCCTGCGAAAGCTGCGAGGCCAGCGTGGCGCCCCGTGCCTCGCTCAGCAACTCCTTGATGCTGGCCAGCGAGTTCGGCGCGCGTGCGTTGAGCCTGGCAGCCAGCGCCAGTGCGCCCGCCAATGCCTGGCCGTTTTCCGTCAGCTCGTTCACCAGCCCGAGCGCGTGCAGGCGCGGTGCGCCGATGCGCTCGCCGTTCATCAGCCATTCGCTGGCCAGCTGGCGCGGCAGTTGCTGCCCCAGGTGCCAGCTGAGGCCGCCGTCGGGCGACAGCGCCACGTTGCTGTACGAGGCTGCAAAGACCGCGTCGCGCGCGGCCACCACGAAGTCGCAGGCCAGCGCGAGCGAGAAGCCCGCGCCCGCCGCCGCGCCTTCGACCGCCGCAATGATCGGCTTGGGAAAGGTGCGGATCGAGTCGATCCAGTTGTGCAGGCCCTCGATGCTCTCGGCCTGCACCGAGCGGTCGAGCTCGCGGTTGGCCAGCAGCCGCTGCAGCGAGCCGCCGGCGCAGAACCATGCGCCTTCGCCCACGATGACGACACTGCGGATCTCGGCGCTGCCCTCGGCGCCGTTCAGCGCCTCGATGCCCGCGGCGTAAATCTCGGGGCCCAGCGCATTGCGCTGGGTCGGGTTGGCGATGGTCAGCACCATGGTGCTGCCTTCGCTGGTGCTCTTGAGTTCGGCGGTCATCGCTGTGTCGCGTTTCCTGTCGGTCGGTCAGTTGTTTGTCTGTTTATTCTTCTTCGTGCAGCAGGCTCAGGCCCAGCGCGCCGCGGCGGCGCAGCCACGGGCTCGGGCGATAGCGCGGATCACCATAGACCGTCTGCAGGTTGAACAGCACTTCGAGCATGTTGGTCGGGCCGTAGAGGTTGCCCATGGCGAGCGGGCCGCGTGGATAGCCCAGGCCCAGCTGCACAGCCGTTTCAAGATCAGCCGGAGAGCACACGCGCTGCTGGCACATGTCGGTGGCGATGTTGACGATGGTGCCGATCACGCGCTGCGTGACGAAGCCGCCGCTGTCGCGGATCACGCTCACCGCCTTGCCGTCGCGCGCGAAGAGGGCGTGCGCGGCATCGCGGATGTCGCGGCGCGTGGCCGGGTTGGTGGCGAGCACGCGGCGCTTGGTGGCGACGTCGTCGATCAGCATGTCGATGCCGATGGTGCGCGTGGCGTCCAGGCGTTCGACGGCGGCGACGGTGGTCACGTCGAAGCCCAGCGGCGCAACCAGGATCAGCGAATGCGGCGCGGCCGTGGCACCGCTGTCGATCTGCGCGCCCAGCGTGTTCACGAGGCGCAGCAGTTCGGCGCGGCGCGCTGCACGCGGCGACACCCAGACCGACGCCGCGCCCTCCACCGCGGGCGCCGGCGCCTCGGGCGTCTGCTGCATCACGCCGTCGTTGTAGCGATAGAAGCCTTCGTTGGTCTTGCGGCCCAGTGCGCCGGCCGCCAGGCGCTGCGCGGTGATCACGCTCGGGCGGAAGCGGGGCTCCTCGAAGTACTGGTGGTAGATCGACTCCATCACCGGATGCGAAACGTCGAGCGCCGTCAGGTCCATCAGCTCGAACGGGCCGAGGCGAAAGCCCGCCTGGTCTTTCAGGATGCGGTCGATGGTCGCGAAGTCGGCCACGCCCTCGCCAACGATGCGCAGGGCTTCGGTGCCGTAGCCGCGGCCGGCATGGTTGACGATGAAGCCGGGCGTGTCTTGCGCCTGCACGGCGCTGTGGCCCATCTGGGCGGCGTAGCCGGCGAGCTGCTTGCAGACCTCGGGCGCAGTCTTGAAGCCCGCGACCACCTCGACCACCTTCATGAGCGGCACAGGGTTGAAGAAGTGGAAGCCCGCGATGCGTTCGGGGTGCGCCAGCCCGGCCGCGATGGCCGTGACCGAAAGCGAGGAGGTGTTGGTGACCAGCGTGACCGTCGGGCCCACCACGGTTTCGAGTTCGCGGAACAGCTTGCGCTTGACCTCGAGGTCTTCGACCACGGCTTCGATCACCAGATCGCAGCCGGCCAGGGCCTGGATGGAATCGACCGCCTTGACGCGGGCGATCTGGGCATCGCGCGCGGCGGCGTCGATCTTGCCCTTCTCGTGCAGCTTGTTCCATTGGGCGACGAGGGCTTCGCAGCCGCGCTCGGCGGCGCCTGCAAAGCTGTCGAGCAGCAGCACCTCGCTGCCCGCCTGGGCGGCGATCTGGGTGATGCCGCGACCCATGGCGCCGGCGCCGATCACGCCGATTCGGGTGTAGTTCACTGTCATTGGATGAAGATTTTCGCTGGTTGGGTGGTATCCGTGGCTGCCGCGCGGGCGGGGAGCGAAGCGCGGCTGCAGGCTCCGATTTTGCAATTTCGCGCGGTCAGGGCGTGACGGGTCTTACGCGGGGGCGCGATTCGTGGCCGGCCGGTGGCTGCGGTCGATGGCCGTGCTCAGGGCAATGGCGATCAGCATCATTGCAAAGCCGACCCAGCTCATCCAGGTCGCCGCGTCGTTGGCCAGCAGCCAGCCGCCGAGCGCCGCGCCCACTGCCTGGCCGGTATAGATGCCCGAGCTGTTCAGCGCGACGGAGCCCGGCGCAAGGGCGGGCGCCAAGCCCACGAGGCGCGCCTGCTGGGCTGAATTGGTGGCAAAGCAGCCCAGGCCCCAGGGCACGAGCACCACGGCCAGCCAGGCCAGCGTGGAGGCCATCGGCCACAGCAGCAGGCTCAGCGCGATCAGCACGGTCGTGACCAGCACCATGCGCCCGGCACCGATCCGGTCGATGAAACGGCTGACCACCATGTTGCCGACCAGCCCGCAGGCGCCGAACAACGCCCACATCACGCTCAGCGTGGTGGCGTCGGCACCGAAGCCCTGCTTGAGGATCGGGCCGAAATAGCTGAAGAGCACGAACTGGCCGGCCCCTTGCAGCGCCGTGACCGAGACGATGCCCATCAACACCGGGCTGCGAAGCACGCGCGACCATGCGGCGGCGGTCAGCGCGGCCGGGCGGATGCCCTGGGGAAGGGTGAGCCAGACCGAGGCCGCGCTCACGACGCTCAGCGCCGAAATCGCCAGGAAGGCCATCCGCCAGCCCAGGTGGCCACCGATGAGCGCTCCGATGGGCAGGCCCAGCACCGAGGCCATCGACCAGCCCAGAAAGACAAAAGTCACGGCGCGTCCGCGCTGCTCGGGCGGCACGAGCATGCCGGCGCAGGCAGCGGCCTGGGGCGTGAAGATCGCGGGCGCGATCACGGTGAGCATGCGTACCGGCAGCAGGGCGGCAAAGCTCGGCATCAGCGCTGAGAGGACGTGCCCGGCGGCATACCAGAGCAGGGTGAGGGCCAGCAGCTGGCGGCGGTCCCAGCCCGCGACGGCCGCGGCCAGCAGCGGAGCGCCGATGCACATCACCGCGGCGGCGGCTGTGATCAGTTGGCCCGCAGTCGCGACGTTGACGGCAAGCGATGTGCTGATTTCATTGAGCGTGCCGGGCACGACCATCACACCCGTGCCGATCACGAAATTGCCGGCCAGCAGCGCCCAGAGGGCGCCCCGCGGCGCAGGCCGGGTCACTGAGTGACCTCAGCCTTTGGCTGCGGTATTCGCCTTGGGGCGGCCCGGCGGCTCATGAGCTCACCGGCGAACCTGCAGCGCGCCTGGATTCACGATGTTCGTGGGGTTGCCGTTGATGTAGCTCACGACGTTGTCGAAAGCCTGGCCGAAATAGCTCTCGTAGCTTTCCTGCTCGACGTAGCCGATGTGCGGCGTGCAGATGCAGTTTTCGAGGCGCAGAAGGGCGTGGCCCTGCAGCGGTGGTTCGCTTTCGAACACGTCGATGGCCGCCAGCCCAGGGCGTCCACGGTTGAGCGCGGCCAGCAGGGCGTCGGCCTCGACCAGTTCGGCACGCGAGGTGTTGACGAACAGTGCCGTCGGCTTCATGCGCGAGAGGTCTTCCAGCGTGACGAGGCCGTGGGTTTCTTCGTTGAGCCGCAGGTGCACCGAGAGCACGTCGGCCTGGGCAAAGAACTCGTGGCGGTTCTGTGCCACCTGGAAGCCGTCGGATCGCGCCTTGGCGCAGCTCGCTTCGCGACCCCAGATCACGACCTGCATGCCAAAAGCCTGGCCGTAGCGCGCGACCAGTTGGCCGATGCGGCCATAGCCCCAGATGCAGAGCGTCTTGCCCTTGAGCACCGAGCCGAGCCCGAAGTTGGGAGGCATCGAGGCCGACTTGAGCCCCGATTGCTGCCACGCACCGTGCTTGAGGTTGCTGATGTACTGCGGCAGCCGGCGCATGGCGGCCATGATCAGCGCCCATGTGAGCTCGGCAGGTGCCTGCGGAGAGCCGGTGCCTTCGGCCACCGCCACGCCACGCTCGGTACAGGCCGTGACGTCGATGTGGCCACCGACCCGTCCCGTCTGCGAAATGAGCTTGAGCTTGGGCAGCTTCTCGATGAGCTGGCGCGAGATCTGCGTGCGCTCGCGGATCAGCACGATCACATCGGCGTCCTTGAGGCGAACCGACAGTTGCCCGATGCCCTTCACCGTGTTGGTATAGACCTTGGCCGCGTACGCGTCCAGCTTGGCGGCGCAGCGCAATTTGCGCACGGCGTCCTGGTAATCGTCGAGGATCACAATGTTCATGGCGTGCCATTGTGCCTCGCAGCATTGGGATGTCTCCGCCGTGAACGTTTGGATACCCACCCCTGAAGGCGTTCTCAGGGGCGTCGAGGCTCAGTGCAGGTGTGCGGAACGAGGTGCCGGGACCATGCTTTCCGCAGCCTCGAGCGCCGCAAGGCGGTCGAGTTCAGCGCACACATCGGCCATCCGGCCCGAGATCACGACACGGTTGTTGGCGCGTTGCTGGCCGTGCCCATCGATCAGGCGAACCACACGCAGCGGTCGTGCCGGTGCGCTTGCTTGCGTCGTGGACGCAGAGGCATTGCCCGAGCGGGTGGTGCAGGCGGGACGGACCGCAACGTAACGCAGCCCGGCGGAAGTCTCGGCGTGGTCGAGCTTGTCGAGCCGGTGAGGGCGGCGGGCCGGGATCAGCCGGCTGGCGAGCGATTGCAGCGGCATCCAGAAATCAGCGATAGCGAGGAGGGCGATTCCCATGTGAACTCCAAAAAAGTATGAGGTTGAACACAGGCAGGATTTCTTGAATCGGCCGCGACAGGGTGATGGCGACTCTGCGCCATACGCCCGCCACCTGTTGCGGCCGGATGGGGTGCTGCTACAAGCAGGCCGTGGGGCCTACATCAGCATGGTGTTGCGGATGAGGCCGACCGCCAGGCCCTCGATTTCGAAGGGCTCGCCGGGCTGGACGATGATGGTCGGGTAGTCGGGGTTTTCGGCGTGCAGCTCGATCACCTGCTTGTTGCGCTTCAGGCGCTTGACCGTGACTTCGTCACCCAGGCGAGCGACCACGATTTGGCCGTTGCGTGCTTCCTTGGTGGCTTGCACGGCGAGCAGGTCGCCGTCCATGATGCCGGCGTCGCGCATCGACATGCCGCGCACTTTCAGCAGGTAGTCGGGCTGGCGCTGGAACAGCGTGTTCTCGACGTAGTAGGTTTGGTCGACGTGTTCTTGCGCCAGGATGGGCGAGCCGGCTGCGACGCGACCGATGAGCGGCAGCGCCAGTTGCGCCATGCCGGGCAGCGAGAGCGAGAACTGGCCGCCTTCGCGGTGGCGCGTTTCGTTGAGCGAACGCAGCGCATCACCCTTGAGGCGGATGCCGCGCGAGGTGCCGCTGACGAGTTCGATGACGCCCTTGCGGGCCAGCGCCTGCAGGTGCTCTTCGGCGGCGTTGGCCGACTTGAACCCCAGCTCATTGGCGATTTCGGCGCGCGTTGGCGGCGCTCCGGTGCGAGCGATGGCGCTCTGGATCAAGTCCAGGATCTGCTGCTGGCGGGCTGTAAGCTTCACGGCGAACTGCATATGTGGTTCCTTGCGGCACTGGCTATTTATCCAGTGCCTGTATTTTTAACCAGTTTTTAGAAGTTGACAAGCCATGGCCAATGCCCCTTTGCCCGAGTTGCGTCGCGTGGTGGTCCTGGGCACCGGCGGAACCATTGCCGGACGGGCTGCCAGCAGTGAAGACAACATCGGCTACACCGCCGGGCAGGTGGGTGTGTCCGACCTGTTGGGAGGCATCGAAGCGCCGGAAGGCGTGACGCTGGTGGCGGAGCAGGTGGCACAGGTTGACAGCAAGGACATGTCGTTCGACATCTGGCAGAAGCTCGCGCAACGCTGTGTGCATTGGCTGGCACAGCCCGATGTGGTGGGCTTGGTGATCACGCATGGCACCGACACGCTGGAGGAGACAGCGTTCTTCCTGCATTCGGTGCTCGCACCGACCAAGCCTGTGGTGTTGACCTGCGCGATGCGTCCCGCCACTGCGCTGGCCCCCGACGGGCCGCAGAACCTGCGCGACGCGATGGCGGTGGCGGCCGCGGACGGTGCCTACGGCGTGACGGTGGTTTGCGCGGGCACGATCCACAGTGGCGTGGACATTCAGAAGGTGCACACCTACCGGCTGGATGCCTTTGCATCGGGCGATGCGGGGCCGATCGGCTATGTGGAAGAGGGAGCGGTGCGCCGCGTCAGGGCATGGCCGGAGCGAGCGGCGAAGGCCTCGAAAGCCCTGGAGGTGCTCACGGCCCAATGGCCGCGTGTCGAGATTGTCATGAGCCATGCCGGCGCAAGCGGCGCGATCGTCGACGCACTGCTGCTGGCGGGGGGCGCAGAGCCTGTACGTGGATTGATTCTGGCCGCGACCGGCAACGGCACGCTGCACCATGCGCTGGAGACGGCGGCACTCAAGGCGCAAGACGAAGGGGTTGCCGTGCTGCGCGCCACGCGCTGCGCCAACGGGCGCATCCTGCCAAGGCCGGACGACCGGCTGCGCGATGCGGGCGCGCTCACCCCAGTCAAGGCGCGCGTCGCGCTGATGCTGGAATTGCTCGGCGTGTGAAGTAGCCGCCCCGGTGAAGGGCGGCTGCGTGAATCAGTTGCTCAACGCCGCGAGTGCGCGTTGCGTGATTTCGTCGACCGTGCCCACGCCCTTGATGGCGCGGTACTTCGGCGCGGCGGCCGGATCGGTTTTAGCCCAGGCCGAGTAGTAGTCGACCAGGGGACGCGTTTGCTGGCTGTAGACGTCGAGCCGCTTGCGTACGGTTTCTTCCTTGTCGTCCTCGCGCTGGATCAGCTCTTCGCCGGTCACGTCGTCCTTGCCCTCGACCTTGGGCGGATTGAACTTGACGTGGTAGGTGCGGCCCGAAGCAGGGTGCGAGCGGCGACCGCTCATGCGCTCGATGATGTCGCCGAAGGGCACGTCGATTTCAAGCACGTAGTCGAGCTTGACGCCTGCTGCCTTCATGGCATCGGCCTGGGGAATGGTGCGCGGGAAACCGTCGAACAGGAAGCCGCCGGCACAGTCTGCCTGCGCGATGCGTTCCTTCACGAGATTGATGATCAGGTCGTCGCTGACCAGGGCGCCGGCGTCCATGACGGCCTTGGCTTGAAGCCCCAGCGGCGTGCCGGCCTTGACGGCGGCGCGCAGCATGTCGCCGGTCGAGATTTGAGGGATGCTGTATTTCTGGCAGATGAAGGCCGCTTGCGTGCCTTTGCCCGCTCCGGGCGCGCCCAGCAAAATTAGTCTCATGGTGTCCTCGGACGGTTCTTAGATTTTGTGTCGCGCCAAGCGTCGGCCCCATGGCTGGGCAAGGCGGAGTTGCGTCGAGGATAGCACGCGTCCCGATGGGGATTTTCCCGCGTCTTCACTCGGGCGACACCCTGCCTCAGGGCTTGGGTTGCGCCGCAAAGACCGCGCGCACGCGTGCCAGGTCTCCGGGGGTATCGATGCCGGGTCCGGGCGCGACGTCGCTCACATGCACGGCGATGCGATGCCCGTGCCACAGCGCACGCAGCTGTTCGAGTGCTTCTGTCGCCTCGACGGGCGACGGCGGCAAGGACGGAAATTTGCGCACGAAGCCCGCGCGATAGCCGTAAATCCCGATGTGGCGCAGGGGCGCCGGCGAAGGCAGCACGGTTGGTGCCGCACCCTGGCTGGAGCCGTCGCGCCACCATGGGATCGGTGCACGACTGAAGTAGAGGGCGTGGCCCTGCGCATCGAGAACGGCCTTCACCACGTTCGGGTTCATGAAGTCGTCGACCGAATCGATCTCGTGGGCCGCGGTGCTCATGGCGGCCTGCGGATGCGCCGCCAGTTCCGACGCCACGGCGTCGATCAGCGCAGGGTCGATCAGCGGTTCGTCGCCTTGCACGTTGACGACGATGTCGTCGCCGTCAAGGCCCAGTTGTTCGCAGGCTTCGGCCAGCCGGTCGGTGCCGCTGGGGTGGTCCTGGCGCGTCAGGATGGCTTCGACGCCATGTGCCTTGCACGCTGAGATGATGGATGGGTCGTCTCCGGCGACGACCACGCGCACCGCACCCGATTCGCTGGCGCGCTGGGCAACGCGCACCACCATGGGCACGCCGGCGATGTCGGCAAGGGGTTTGTTGGGCAGCCGTGTCGACGCCAGGCGCGCCGGCACGAGAACGGTGAAGCTCACAGCCCCAGCTCGTCGTCGGACAGCGTGCGGGCTTCGTTCTCGAGCAGCACCGGGATGCCGTCGCGCACTGGATAGGCCAGGCGCGCGCTGCGCGAGCAGAGCTCCTGCTTCTCCGGGTTCCAGGTCAGCGGGCCCTTGGTGACGGGGCAGACGAGCAGTTCAAGCAGCTTGGTATCCATCGAGCGATGATAGCTTTGCGTCGAGCGCGGTGAAGAATTCGGAAGAGGGTGCGAAGTGCAGCGGAACGGCCAATGCGTCGGGTGCCTGCCGCCACAGCTTGACCGCATCTTTTTCCGTGCAGACGAGGGTGTACGCGGTGCCGGAGGGGCGCTGCCAGCCATCGAAATTGTCGTGGTCGGGCAGGGCGATGGTCTCCGCGAGCGTGAGGCCGCGCGCTCGCAGCATCTCGAAGAACGCCTCGGGCTGCGCAATGGCTGCTAGCGCGATCACTGGCTTGCTCGCCAGGGCCTCCAGGGGAATGCGCTTTCCATCACGGGTCACGGCCTCGGCCGCAAGGCTGCGGCTGGCGGTGTAGCCGTCGGCGAAGGCGGGGCGTTCGCCACTGTGCAGGATCAGGTCGCAGCGGCGCGGCCAGGCTTCGCGCAACGGGCCGGCGGGCAGTCGCCAGCCATTGCCGATGCCGCGATCGTCGAACACGCAGATCTCGATGTCGCGCCCCAGGGCGAGATGCTGAAGGCCGTCGTCGCTGACGATGACCTGCGTCGCCGGATACTGGGCCAGCAGCGCGCGTGCAGCTTCGACGCGTCGCCGGGCAACGAACACGGGTGCATTGGTTGCATGGCGGATCAGCGCGGGTTCGTCGCCGACATCGCGCGGATCGCTGTCATCGCGTACCTCGCGGCAGTCGTCGGTCTGGCGCCCGTAGCCGCGCGACACCACACCCACGCGTACACCCCGAGCCTGAAGGTGCCGCACGACCGCCATCACGACCGGTGTCTTGCCCGCGCCGCCCGCGATCACGTTGCCCACGACGATCACGGGCACCAAGACCCGTTCGGTCCGAAGCAATCCCAGGCGATAGAGCCACCCCCGCAGCGCAAAGAGTGCGGCATAGAGCAGCGACAACGGCCACAACAGGCAGGCAAGCAGACCGCGATGCAGCCAGGCGTCTTGCAGCCGCGAGGCCGAAGGGCCGGTGTTGCTGTTGCGGTCTTCCGAAGGCACTCAGTGCCCGGCTTGCGCCGTCGACTGGGCAGCGAAGGTGATCTGCATCAGGCCGGCACGCCGGGCCGCTTCCATCACCGTGACGACGGCCTGGTGCGGGCTGCTTGCGTCGGCGCTGATGATGACCACGCTGTCCTTGCCGCCGGTGGCTGCGGCGGCGAGCGCAGCGGCCACGGTTTCCACGTTGCGGTCGGCCACCGCGGCTTTGTTGACCGAGTAGCGGCCATCGGCCGAGACCGTCACGATGACTTCCTTCGGATAGTCGCGCTGCGCGTCGACGTCCGCGGTCGGCAGCCGCAGCTGCATCTCGGTGAACTTGCTGTAGGTGGTCGACAGCATCAGGAAGATCAGGATGACCAGCAGCACGTCGATGAACGGGATCAGGTTGATCTCCGGCTCGTCGCGCGCACCGTGGCGAAACTGCATGCGGGCGCGGGTCATTTGCGCAGTGCGTTCAGATGGCGCGCGAAGCGTTCACCCGACAGTTCGAGGTTCAGCAGGTATTCGTCGACGCGGCTGCGAAAGTAGCGCCAGAAGATCAGCGTGGGAATCGCCACGATCAGTCCGAAGGCCGTGTTGTAGAGCGCGATCGAGATGCCGTGCGCCAGTTGCGCCGGGTTGCCCGAGCCGACGGCACCGCTGCCGGGCGATTGCGAACCGAAGATTTCGATCATGCCGATCACGGTGCCCAGCAGGCCGAGCAGCGGCGCGGCGGATGCAATGGTGGCCAGTGCTGGCAGATAGCGCTCGAGCCTGTGCGCGACCGTGCGGCCCGAGGCTTCCATGGCGGCGCGCAGGTCGTCTTCGGTGCAGCGGGGGTTGGCGTTGAGCGCCCGCAGGCCGGCGGCCAGCACCTGGCCCAGCATCGAGTTGCTTTCCAGCTTTGTCACGACATCGGGGCCGGGAATGGCGCCTCGCGACACAGTGATGGTTTCGTCCAGCAGCTTCGGTGGCAGTACCCTCACGGTCTTGAGACTTGTGAAACGTTCTATAACCAGTGCGAGCGCGATGACTGAACAGGCGAGCAATGGCCAGATGGGCCAACCCGCGGCAACAATGATGGAAAACAAGAAAATCCTCCGGCCCATAGACTGCAAATGCGCGGCGATTATCCACTGAGCCCACCATCGCCACGCGGCTTGTTTTGGTGTCGGCAAGGACGCACAGATTCTGTGGATAACTTTGTGATTAACCTGCTGCACAACGCGTCCGAACCCGCATGGGACGGGCTTTTTGCTAGATCGACTGAATTTTGAGCAGCACTTTTTTCAATGAAATCAATGGCTTGCACGAGAAACCGTGCACCTGTCCCGCTCCAGGGGCCGGAAACGGGCAAATTGCCGCCCGTTGTGGAAGAGTGGCATTGCGCCGAGCGTGCATTTCGTGAACTTGCGTGATGCGAATTCCGCGCCCGGGCCGCGCATCTGGGCCGTCGGCGCGTTGTGCCGCGCGGTTGCCGATGCGCTCGACGCGCGCTTCAATCCGGTCGCCGTGCGCGGCGAGATCTCCGGTTTCTCGCGGGCGTCAAGTGGACATTGTTACTTCTCGCTCAAGGACGAGTCCGGCCAATTGCGATGCGCGATGTTCCGTCGTGCCGCCGGGCTGCTCGACTTTTCGCCGCGCGATGGCGATCAGGTCGAGGTGCGCGGACGCCTTGCCGTCTACGAGCCGCGCGGCGATCTGCAGCTCGTGGTCGAGAGCTTGCGGCGTGCGGGGCAGGGCGCCCTGTTCGAGCAGTTCGTGCAACGCAAGGCGCGGCTGGAGGCCGAGGGGCTGTTCGATCCGGCGCGCAAGCGGGCGTTGCCGACCATGCCACGTGCCGTGGGCGTCGTCACCTCGTTGGGCGCAGCGGCGCTGCATGACGTGGTCACGGCGCTGCGGCGGCGCGTGCCGCACATTCCGGTGGTGCTGGCCCCGGCGGCTGTGCAGGGCGCCAATGCGCCGGCCGAACTGGTGCGCGCTTTGCAATCCCTCTATGCGCTCGAGCCCGCGGTCGATGTGATCCTGCTGGTGCGCGGTGGCGGTTCCATCGAAGACCTCTGGGCCTTCAATGACGAGGCGCTGGCGCGCACCATCGTGCAGAGCCCGGTGCCGCTGATCAGCGGCGTGGGGCACGAAACCGATTTCACCATCGCCGACTTCTGCGCCGACCTGCGTGCACCGACGCCGACCGCTGCGGCGGAGCTTGTCAGCGCACCGCGCGATGTGTGGCTCGGCGCGCTCGACCTGCTCGACGAACGGCTGGGCGATGCCCTGGGTGGTCGTCTCGATGCGTTGGGGCAGCGCCTCGATCAGGCAGCGGGGCGCCTCGGCCGGCCCTCGAACCTCGTCGCGCGGCAACAGCTTCGGCTGGCACACCACGCGCAGCGGCTTCAGTACGCCGTGCTGTCGAGGCGGGAGCGACTGGCACAAACACCGCGTTCGATCGCGGCAGACTTTCCTTTGAAGTTCGAGCGAGCGCTGGTGCAACGACGCGAACGGCTGGAGCGCGTGGCCCTGCGTCTGCGCCTGCTCGACCCATCCCTGGTCTTGCAGCGGGGGTACGCGTGGCTGACCGATACAGAGGGTCACGCGATCGTCAGCGCAGGGCAACTGTCGGCGGGTGATGCCGTCGTCGCACGGCTTGCGGATGGCGAAGTCGACCTGACTGTCACGCCCGGCGAAGCAACGGGAACGCGTCCGACGCGCCCTCAATAATTACTTCCTAGAATCCCTCCTTCCCCACAACCAACCCACGAGAAAAAACCATGGAACATGTGCTCCCACCCCTGCCGTACGCCCTCGACGCGCTGGCGCCCGAGTATTCGAAGGAAACCCTCGAATACCACTACGGCAAGCACCACAACGCCTATGTCGTGAACCTGAACAACCTGCAGAAGGGCACCGAGTTCGAAGCCCTGACGCTGGAAGAGATCATCAAGAAGTCCAGCGGCGGCATCTACAACAACGCCGCCCAAATCTGGAACCACACCTTCTTCTGGAACTGCATGAAGCCTCAAGGCGGCGGCGCCCCCACCGGCGCACTGGCCAAGGCCATCGATGCCAAGTGGGGCACCTTTGACGCCTTCAAGGAAGCCTTCGTGAAGTCGGCCGTGGGCAACTTCGGTTCGGGCTGGACCTGGCTGGTGAAGAAGCCCGACGGCTCGGTGGACATCGTGAACACCGGCGCCGCCGGCACGCCGCTGACCACTGCCGACACCGCACTGCTGACCGTCGACGTCTGGGAACACGCCTACTACATCGACTACCGCAACCTGCGCCCGAAGTTCGTCGAGACCTTCCTGGCCAAGCTGGTCAACTGGGACTTCGTCGCCAAGAACTTCGGCTGAAGCCGCGCTTCTCCATAGAAAAAGCTGACCCTCGGGTCGGCTTTTTTGTGGGCTTCAGCCAGCAGGACTTCAGCGTTTGGTGGCTGAGAACAACTCACCGCCGAGCTTGGCGCCCTTCTTGATGTTCTTCTTGGCGAACCAGCCCTGGTTCATTTCGAGCACGTAGCGCACGGGCTCGAGCGAGCAATGCGAGTTCTCGGTCATGGGCTGCATGTCGACGAGGTTGACGATGCGGCCATCGTCGGCCACGAATGCGGCAGTCAACGGCAGGATCGTGTTGCGCATCCAGAAGCATTGCGTTGCTGGTTGCTCGAACACGAAGATCATGCCTTCGGCCTGCGGCATCTCCTTGCGAAACATCAGGCCGATTTCTCGTTGCTGGGGTGTTTGCGCAATCTGCACGTCGATCTTGTACAGGCCGGCCGACAACTGCGTGCGTGCCAGATCGGTTTGGGGTTGCTGTTGGGCATGCGCCGGCATCACGAAGGACGCGGACAGCAGGAGCAGGGCGGCGAGACGCTGAAACATCGGATAACTCTTTCAGGGCGGGGTCAGGGCCCGGCCCGTAACCAATAAAAATGCCCGCTGAAGCGGGCATTGCCGGTGAGCTGGAAAGCTTACACCTTCTTGGCAGCGGCCGTGTGGGCCTTGGCGACGTGGCGAACCTTGTGCTTCTTGGCTGCGTGCTTCTTCGAAGCATGCTTGGCAACCTTGGGAGCGGCAGCAGGAGCAGCCGTGGTCGGTTCTGCTTGTTGAGCGAAGGCACCGGCAGCGAAGAGACCGGCGATCAGGGCTGCGAGCAGCTTGTTCATGAAAAATCCTTTGATGTCGTTGATTTGGATGGCCCTCCCCAGCGGAAGGTAGACATTCAACGGAGGTCGCTTCTGGCGGTTGACAACAAAGCAGCGACTGCCGACGAAAAAAAAGAGCGCTCCGTGGAGCGCTCTTTTTTGAGGGGAGAGGCCGACTTACTTGGCGGTCGGCATGTCGGGCGTGCCGCCTTGGGTCGACTTGCGCTTCACGCTGCCGTCCTTGTTGCGACGACGTTGGTCGCGGGTGCTGGCGCGCTTTTCGCCAGAAGCCGCAGCCTTGTCGGCACCGATGGCGCCGCCTTCGGGGGTCTTGGCTTCGTCGCCAGCAGGACCAGCAACCTTGCCAGCGGGCTTGGCAGCCTTCTTGGCTTCAGCGCGTTCTTGCGACTTGCTGTTCGTGGCGTTCCCTTGCTCGGGCGACGTGCCAGCCGGGTTTTGGGCGTAAGCGCCAGCGGCGAACAGGCCAGCGATCATGACTGCGAGAATTTTGCTCATTGATGATTCCTCTATCGAGAATTGGTTGGAAACGCCTCCCGGCGAGCAGAAGGTCAGCCACTAACGAGGCCATTGGCCCTATGGTTGACAAACGCCAGCTGATGGGTTGCGTCTAAAATGTACAGCGATTTGTTCATGGGCTGTACAGCGATTCCCCCTCGTGTCTGAATTCGCTGACAGTCGCCAAGATTACGCCACCCCCGGAGCCATTTCCCCCATGTCCAGCTACCAGCACATCAAAGTTCCGGCCGAGGGCCAGAAGATCACTGTCAACGCAGACAACTCGCTCAATGTGCCGGACCAGCCGATCATTTCGTTCATCGAAGGCGATGGAACCGGCCTGGACATCACCCCCGTGATGCTGAAGGTGGTGGACGCAGCCGTGGCCAAGGCCTACGGCGGCAAGAAAAAGATTCACTGGATGGAGGTTTTCGCCGGCGAGAAGTCGACGAAGGTCTACGGTCCCGACGTCTGGCTCCCCGAAGAAACGCTGCACGCCGTACGCGACTACGTGATCTCCATCAAGGGCCCGCTGACCACGCCCGTTGGCGGCGGCATCCGCTCGCTGAACGTTGCGCTGCGCCAGGAGCTCGACCTGTACGTCTGTCTGCGTCCTATCCAGTACTTCGAAGGCGTGCCCAGCCCGGTGCGCGAGCCGCACAAGACCAACATGGTCATCTTCCGCGAGAACTCGGAAGACATCTATGCCGGTATCGAGTTCGAAGCCGAAAGCGACAAGGCCAAGAAGCTCATCAAGTTCCTGCAAGACGAACTGGGTGTCAAGAAGATCCGCTTTCCCAATACCTCGGGCATCGGCGTCAAGCCCGTGTCGATCGAAGGCACCGAGCGCCTCGTGCGCAAGGCGCTGCAATACGCCATCGATAACGACAAGCCCAGCGTGACCATCGTGCACAAGGGCAACATCATGAAGTTCACTGAAGGCGGCTTCCGTGACTGGGCCTACAACCTCGCTGCCAAGGAGTTCGGTGCCGAGCTGATCGACGGCGGCCCGTGGATGAAGTTCAAGAGCCCGAAGACGGGCAAGGAAATCACTGTCAAGGACAGCATCGCCGATGCGTTCCTGCAGCAGATCCTGTTGCGTCCCGCCGAGTACAGCGTCATCGCCACGCTGAACCTCAATGGCGACTACGTGTCCGACGCGCTGGCCGCGCAGGTCGGCGGCATTGGTATCGCACCGGGCGCGAACCTGAGCGACACCGTTGCCATGTTCGAGGCCACCCACGGCACTGCGCCCAAGTACGCCGGCAAGGACTACGTCAACCCCGGCTCCGAAATCCTCTCGGCCGAGATGATGCTGCGCCACATGGGCTGGACCGAAGCGGCCGACCTGATCATCAGCGCGATGGAGAAGTCGATTGCCAGCAAGAAGGTCACCTATGACTTCGCGCGCCTCATGGAAGGCGCAACGCAGGTGAGCTGCTCTGGCTTCGGTCAGGTCATGATCGATCACATGTAATTGCTGTCGCCGACGCCTTCTGGCGTTGAGCATCAAAGCCCTTGAAGTTCCGAGAGGAATTCAAGGGCTTTTTTCTTGGCTGCCATCGCTTTCTTATTGAGTTGAGTTACTACTTTAGTGAAAGCCAAAACAGGCTGCATTGGGCAAATTGCACGCTTCAATCGCCTGCTTTTTAGGGGTAACTATTGGTAGAAACTGTGCTTGTCGCATGCCCGTGCACGGCCCCCAGAATCGCGCATTCATAAAGCACGAGGAGTGTTGGAGTGGGCAAGAAAATCGCAGAGAGTGGCGCGATGTGGGTGGGCGTCGCATGCAATGCCATTGAACAAATGGCATTGCGTGCCGAGCTCTGGATCGCCCCATGACGATTTCCCGACGGGCGTTGTTCGGCAAGCTTGATCTCACTCTGTTTCGCGGCATCGAATCCGCGACAGCCTTTGCCAGATTGCGTGGCAATCCATACGTCGAACTGACGCACTGGATTCATCAGCTCTGGCAACTCAGCGACAGCGATCTGCATCGCGTCTGCCGCCATTACCAGATCGATTCGCAGGTCATCGAAAAAGACCTGACTGCCGCTCTGTCCGGATTGCCCTCGGGGGCCACGTCGCTGGTCGATTTTTCGCATCACATCGAGTCGGCGATCGAGCGCGCTTGGGTGTTGTCCAGCCTTGAATTCAACGGCCGTTGCGTGCGCGGTGCCTGGTTGCTTGCTACCTTGGTGCAAACACCCGACCTGCGACGCGTATTGCTCGGCATCTCGCCTGCATTCCAGCGGATTCCCGCAGATCAACTGACGGATGCCATCGCCGCGATCATTGCCGGATCTCCCGAAGACCAGGAAGGGCCGCACGACGGTTCCGGTCTGCCGTCCGCCTTGCCAGGAGAAGCCAGTGGTGCCATCGCCGATCAGTCCGATGGCAAGTCAGCGCTGGCCAGGTACTGCACCGATCTGACGGAACGCGCGCGCAGCGGGCAGATCGATCCAGTGATCGGGCGCGAACACGAAATTCGCACGATGGTCGACATCCTGCTGCGCAGGCGGCAGAACAACCCCTTGCTCACCGGTGAGGCTGGTGTGGGCAAGACCGCCGTGGTCGAAGGGCTCGCCCTGGCAATTGCCAATGGCGAAGTGCCACCAAGTCTCAAAGAGGCGCGTTTGCTGAGTCTCGACGTGGGGGCGTTGCTGGCCGGAGCCAGCATGCGGGGCGAGTTCGAGTCGCGCCTGAAGTCACTTCTCGAAGAAGCGGGCAAGTCGATCCAGCCAGTCATTGTCTTCATCGACGAAGTGCACACCCTGGTCGGCGCGGGTGGACAGGCTGGCACGGGCGACGCCGCAAATTTGCTCAAACCGGCTCTTGCCCGAGGCACCTTGCGAACCGTGGGAGCAACCACGTGGAGCGAATACAAGCGCCATATCGAGAAAGATCCCGCACTGACCCGGCGCTTCCAGACACTGCAAGTCATGGAGCCCGAAGAGGCTTCCGCCATTGAGATGGTGCGCGGTCTGGTGGCAACATTTGCCAAGCATCACGGCGTGACCGTTCTGGACGAAGCCGTGCAGGCCGCTGTCACGCTGTCGCATCGATACATTCCTGCGCGCCAGTTGCCAGACAAGGCCATCAGCCTGCTCGATACAGCCTGCGCGCGCGTCGCGATGTCGCTGCATACGCCACCTCCCGTGGTTGAGCAACTGTGCCGGCAAATCGTGGCACTCGACGTGGAGCTCGAGTTGCTGAATAAGGAGCGATGGGTTGCTCAGGGCCACGATGTCAGAGCGAAACGCATCGAGACCGCAACTGACTAACAACAGCCAGGCACCTGACTGTGCGCGAGGTCGAGCGTGCATGGACGGTGCCTCGTCCGGCCGACGCGTACAGCCCCGAATCGGTGGCGCAGCAACTGGCCGAGCTGCACCGCGAGGCGGAGGGCGACGTGACCGCTGCGGTGCGCCTGCTGGCGGAGGCGTCGCAGTCCGCGCAATGGATCGGCGGCTGGGCTGCGGATCATCTCGGGCACGATGCGCCTCCACTGCAAGCGCTCCTGCGATTGTTGAAACCGTTCGATCCGGTCGCGCCGATCATCGTGGCCGGGGCCGATGTGGCGGGCGAAGCGGCCAGAGGCTTGCTTCCTGTGAGGTTGGCCGGCACCGCCACGCGTGACGACATTCAAAGAAGCATTCGCGCTGCGCGAGAGTGGTTCGAAGACCACGAGCCGAGCAGCCCGGTAGCCGTGCTGCTAAGACAGGCTGAACGCATGGTCGGCAAGCGCTTCGCAGAGGTCGCCGATGCGATTCCCCTGGACCTGTTGCGCAAATGGGATGCCGAGGGAGAGCTGTCGCGATGACGGAAGCCCACCTCGGCTTTCTGGTTGTCTGCCTTGTGGTTGGTGTCCTGGGGGCGGTGCTGGGTGCCTGGGCCTATTCGCGCAGCCGTCAAGCGGAACTCGAGGCACAGAGCCATGCCTTCGAGCTTGCCCGGGAGAAGGCGAATCGGGATTGGCAACAGGCCTTGCTGTGCGTGCCGCAATGGATCCAGCAGAACATCCGGCTCGAGCTTGAAATCGTGGTGCGGCAACAAGCCGAGCGCTGGAAGGAGCAGCTTCGCGAGCAGCAACGCTGGCAGTCCGAGCAGGACGAGTTGAGGCAGGCGGAGTGGCGCGCACTGCTGTCTGGCTCGCCGCAGCGGCCAGGTAGGGCGCCCGCGCCCGTTGTCACCACTGCACCAAAGCGGTCCACTCTGGTCTCCGAGCGTGCGTTCGTTCCAAGGCCAATACCGGCGCCACTGCCGGCTCACTCGCCAGAGCCGTCGGAGACCCCACGGCCTCAGCCCGTGCCGGTATACATGACGCAGGTCCCGGAGCGCGAACTCAGCGACGAAGAAATCGACGCCTTGCCACCCGATTTACCGGCGCCGAACCGGCTCTCGGGTCGAAAATTGCCGGCACCCAAAGGGCCGGTCCTGCGCAACATCTGAAAAGACCGGCAGCCTGCCGGTTTTTTTATGCCAACTGGGCTGGCGCACACGGCGCAAGCCCCTTGATTTGTCGAATACGCGCCACCAAGTCTGCTGGCGTCGGCACGGTGCTTGCACGCTCTATAGAATCTTTTTCATGGCAACGAGAATTCCCAAGACCCCCAGCACCCCTCCGGCGCAGAAACCGGGCGGGGATGACGGAGATTCGGTCGTCCTGGAGCGCCGGCCGCAGAAAACTGCGCCGCCCCAGATGTACCAGGTGGTGATGCTGAACGACGACTACACGCCGATGGAGTTCGTGATCGTCGTGCTGCAGGAATATTTCAGCAAAGACCGCGAAACCGCGACCCAGATCATGCTCAAGATTCACCTCGATGGCCGAGGCGTCTGTGGGGTTTATTCCCGCGACATGGCGGCCACCAAGGTCAACCAGGTGATGGAAGCTGCGCAGCAGGCCGGGCATCCGCTGCAATGTGTCAGCGAGCCTGTTGCATGAACCAGTTGAATTGCGCAAGCTCCAACCCATCTGAGAACTTATTTACAGCAAGGCAAAAGGAAATCACATGATTGCCCAGGAACTGGAAGTCAGCTTGCACATGGCCTTTGTCGAGGCCCGGCAGCAGCGCCACGAGTTCATCACCGTGGAGCATCTGTTGCTCGCTTTGCTGGACAACCCGAGCGCCGCGGAAGTTCTGCGCGCCTGCTCGGCGAACGTCGATGACCTGCGGGCGTCGCTCACCAACTTCATCAAGGACAACACGCCGCAGGTGGCGGGTTCCGACGATGTCGACACCCAGCCCACGCTGGGTTTCCAGCGCGTGATCCAGCGCGCCATCATGCATGTGCAGTCCACCGGCAACGGCAAGAAGGAAGTCACCGGCGCCAATGTGCTGGTCGCGATCTTCGGCGAGAAGGACTCGCACGCGGTGTACTACCTCCACCAGCAAGGCGTGACCCGTCTCGACGTGGTGAACTTCATCGCCCACGGCATCAAGAAGAGCGATCCGCCGGAAGCCGTCAAGGGCAGCGGTGAAGCCCCTTCGGGCGAAGGCGAAGAGGGCGGTGGCGAGCGCAACGAAAAGACGTCGCCGCTCGAGCAGTTCACGCAGAACCTCAACCAGCTTGCCAAGGACGGCAAGATCGATCCGCTGATCGGCCGCGAATACGAGGTCGAGCGCGTCATCCAGATCCTGTGCCGCCGGCGCAAGAACAACCCGCTGCTCGTGGGCGAAGCCGGCGTCGGCAAGACCGCGATTGCCGAGGGCCTGGCCTGGCGCATCACGCAGAACGACGTGCCCGAGATCCTCGCCGAGGCGCAGGTGTACTCGCTCGACATGGGCGCATTGCTGGCCGGCACCAAGTACCGCGGCGATTTCGAGCAGCGTCTGAAGGGTGTGCTCAAGTCGCTCAAGGACAAGCCGAACGCAATTTTGTTCATCGACGAAATCCACACGCTGATCGGCGCGGGCGCTGCCTCGGGCGGCACGCTCGATGCGTCGAACCTGCTCAAGCCGGCGCTCTCGAGCGGCCAGCTCAAGTGCATCGGCGCGACCACCTTCACCGAGTACCGCGGCATCTTCGAAAAAGACGCGGCCCTGTCGCGTCGCTTCCAGAAGGTCGACGTGGTCGAGCCGACGGTGCAGGAAACCGTCGACATCCTGAAGGGCCTGAAGTCGCGCTTCGAGGAACACCATGGCGTGAAGTACGCCGTGGCGGCCCTGCAGGCCGCCGCCGAGCTGAGCGCTAAGTACATCAATGACCGCCATCTGCCCGACAAGGCGATCGACGTCATCGATGAAGCCGGTGCCGCCCAGCGCATCCTGCCGCCGAGCAAGCGCAAGAAGACCATCAGCAAGGCCGAGGTCGAGGACATCGTCGCGAAGATCGCGCGCATTCCCCCGGCCAACGTCAGCAACGACGACCGCGGCAAGCTGCAGACCATCGAGCGTGACCTCAAGAGCGTGGTGTTCGGCCAGGACAAGGCACTCGAAGTGCTGGCCTCCGCGGTCAAGATGGCGCGTTCGGGCCTGGGCAAGGGCGACAAGCCGATCGGCTCGTTCCTGTTCTCCGGCCCCACGGGCGTCGGCAAGACCGAAGCCGCGAAGCAGCTCGCCTACATCATGGGCATCGAGCTGATCCGCTTCGACATGTCGGAGTACATGGAGCGTCACGCGGTGAGCCGCCTGATCGGCGCGCCTCCGGGCTACGTCGGTTTCGACCAGGGCGGTCTGCTGACCGAGGCCGTCACGAAGAAGCCGCACTCGGTGCTGCTGCTCGACGAAATCGAGAAGGCGCACCCGGACATCTTCAACGTGTTGCTGCAGGTGATGGACCATGGCACGCTGACCGACAACAACGGGCGCAAGGCCGACTTCCGCAACGTCATCATCATCATGACGACGAATGCGGGTGCCGAGACCATGAACAAGGCGACCATCGGCTTCACCAACCCGCGCCAGGCGGGCGACGAAATGGGCGACATCAAGCGTCTGTTCTCGCCTGAATTCCGCAACCGGCTGGATGCCATCGTCAACTTCAAGGCGCTCGATGAAAACATCATCCTGCGCGTGGTCGACAAGTTCCTGCTGCAGCTCGAAACGCAACTGGCCGAGAAGAAGGTCGAAGTCACCTTCAGCGACAAGCTGCGCAAGCACCTGGCCAAGAAGGGCTTCGATCCGCTGATGGGCGCGCGTCCGATGCAGCGCCTGATCCAGGACACGATCCGTCGTGCACTGGCCGACGAGTTGCTGTTCGGTCGCCTGACCGACGGTGGCCGCCTCGAAGTCGACCTCGACGACAAGGACGAAGTGCTGCTGGACATCCAGCCTCTTCCCAAGAAGGAAGGCAAGTCCAAGCCCGAGGCTGAAGAAGCAGCCGCAGGTTGAGAAACCGGGCATTCCGTGGCCGATGAGGCCGTGGAACCGCCTCCAAAGGCCGGTAGCATCGCGCTGCCGGCCTTTTTCTTTGGGCCGGTCGAAACCACACAGCGTTCTTCGCCTTGATCCTCCCCGAATTCAGTCACGAATGGAAAACCGGCCTCTCCCTGGCGTGGAGCGGCTACATCGCCGTGCTGTCGGTCTGGATCGTGATGCAAAAGCGCGCGCCGGTGTCCACCATGAGCTGGATCCTGTCGCTGGCGCTGCTGCCGTTCGCGGGCTTCGTCATCTATTACTTTCTCGGGCCGCAGCGCTTGCGCAAGCAGCGGCTCAAGCGGCTGCGCAACCGCGCCAGCGCCTACGCCCAGGCCGACCTTGCGCGGCTGCGCGATGTGGCGCAAAGCGCGCCACCGGCCCTGCAGCAGATGGCGCGGCTGGGCACTGCGACCTGCGGGCTGCCGGTGTCGAGTGCGGTCGATGTCGAGCTGCTGTCGGGCGGAGCGCGCACCTTCGACGCGATCTTCGAGGCCGTGCGCGCGGCACGCGACCACATCCACCTCGAGTACTACATCTTCGAGCCCGACAAGATCGGCACCGCACTGCGCGACCTGCTGATCGAGCGTGCGAAAGAGGGCGTGACCGTGCGCCTGCTGATCGACGCACTCGGCTCCAAGCGCATCGGCCGCGAGTTCATGGCGCCCATGCACGCCGCCGGCGTGAAGGTCGCGCTCTTTCACGACACCAAGATCGGCCGCCGCCTTAGGCCCGTGACCAACTACCGCACCCACCGCAAGATCGTGGTGTGCGACGGCCGCGTGGGCTTCACCGGCGGCGTGAACATCACCGACGAGGAAGACAAGCGCACCAACCCCGAGGCCTACCACGACGTGCACCTGCGCATCGAAGGCAGCGCGGTGCGCTGGCTGCAGACCACCTTCCTCGAAGACTGGACCTACGCCACCGGCGAAGACTCGCGCGGCATGGACGACACCATGGACGCCATGCTGCCGCAGCTGGAGGCCGGCGACATCCCCGTGCAGATCGTCACCAGCGGCCCCGACAACACGCTCGAAGCCATCCATCGCATGCACGTCGAGGCGATCCATTCGGCCACGACCCGCGCCTGGCTCACCACGCCGTACTTCGTGCCCGGCGAGCCCGCCCTGATGGCATTGACCAGTGCCGCGCTGCGCGGCGTCGACGTGCGCCTGCTGGTGCCGCGCCGCAGCGACTCGGCCGTGGTGAGCGCCGCCGCGCGCTCGTACTTCGACGAGCTGATCGCTGCCGGCGTGAAGGTCTGGGAGTACAAGGCACGCATGCTGCATTCCAAGACCTTGGTGGTCGACGACCATTGCGCGATGATCGGCACCGCGAATTTCGACAACCGCAGCTTCCGGCTCAACTTCGAGGTCTGCGCCGTGGTCTATGGTCCGGCCTTGGCCCGGCCGCTGGCGGCGCAGTTCGAGACCGACCTGCACAGTTCCGGCGCCGTGCGTGCCCATCGGCCCCAAAGTTTCTGGCGCCGCCTCGGCGATTCCGTTGCGCGCCTGTTTTCACCCTTGCTCTGAATGAACCACACCTTTCTCTGGCACGACTACGAAACCTTCGGCGCCGTGCCGCGCCGCGACCGGCCCTCGCAGTTCGCTGCCATCCGCACCGACGCCGAGTTGAACGAAGTCGGCGAGCCGCTCATGGTCTATTGCAAGCCCGCGCCAGACTACCTGCCCAGCCCCGAGGCCTGCCTCATCACCGGCATCACGCCGCAGGTGTGCCTGGAGCGCGGCATTCCCGAGCACGCGTTCGCCGCGCAGATCGAGCAGGCCTTTTCGCAGCCCGGCACCATCGGCGTGGGCTACAACACCATCCGCTTCGACGACGAGGTCACGCGCTTCATGTTCTGGCGCAACCTGATCGACCCGTATGCGCGCGAGTGGCAGAACGACTGCGGCCGCTGGGACCTGCTCGACGTGGTGCGCCTCACGTATGCACTGCGCCCCGACGGCATCGAGTGGCCGAAGAAGGAAGACGGCAAGCCCAGCTTCAAGCTCGAAGACCTGGCGCGCGCCAACGGCCTGCTGCACGAGTCGGCGCACGATGCGCTGTCGGACGTGCGCGCCACCATCGCGTTGGCCCGGCTCATCCGCGACAAGCAGCCCAAGCTGTTCGACTTCGCCTTCGGCCTGCACCGCAAGGACCGCGTGGCCAGCGAACTCGGCCTGCCCGCGACGCGCGAAACCGCCAAGCCCTTCCTGCACGTCTCGGGCATGTTCCCGGCCGAGCGCGGCTGCCTGGCCGTGATGTGGCCGCTCGCGAGCCATCCGACGAACAAGAACGAGTTGCTCGCCTGGGATTTGTCTTACGACCCGAGCGAGCTGCGCGACATCGACGCCGACACGCTGCGCCTTCGCATGTTCACCCGCACCGCCGACCTGCCTGAAGGCATGGTGCGGTTGCCCGTGAAGGGCATTCACCTCAACAAGTCGCCGATGGTGGTGGGCAACCTGCGCACGCTGGCACCGGCCATGGCCGAGCGCTGGGGCGTCGATCTGGACACGGCCATGCGCCATGCCGCCATCGCACGCGACCTGCCCGACATGAGCGCCATCTGGTCGAAGGTGTATGCCCGGCCGAAAGAGGCCACGCCCGATGTCGATGAAGACCTCTACGGCGGCTTCGTCGGCAACGCCGACCGGCGCCGCCTGAACCAGCTGCGCGCGTTGTCGCCGGAAGAACTCACCAAGGACCGCACCGGCTTCGACGACGGCCGGCTCGACGAGATCCTGTTCCGCTACCGCGCGCGCAACTGGCCCGAGCTGCTGAGCGAGGACGAAACCGAGCGCTGGGAAGCCCTGCGCGTTGCAAAGCTCTTCAAGGGCGAGGGCGGGGCGCGCACCATCGAGATGCTGTTCAGCGAGGTCGACGCGCTTTCCGAGAACGCCGACGAGCGCGGGGAAGAGATCCTCGGCGCGCTTTACGAATACGCCGAGGCCATCGCGCCCGAGGCCTGACAGGCGCACCCCATGAGCCTGACGATCAACGCCGAACTCTCGAAGGGCCTCGAAAGCTACGGGCTCTTCATTTCGGAAGGCTCGCTGCTGCCGACGCCGTTCCGCTTCGAGACGCCGCTGCGCGTCTGGCACGCCGTGCAGATGCACGGCCGGTGCGCCGTGGGCGCGTATTCGAGCATCTCGCCCGGCGCGCTGCTCGTCGACGTGCACATGGGGCGCTATTGCTCCATCGGCGATGGCGTGCAGACCCTGTCGGACCATCCCGCCGACTGGTTCACGACACACATGCTGGCCTATGCGCCGAATTTCCCGGAACCCTACCGGCACCAGTCCGTCGGCCAGTTTCCGTCGCATTCGCCGGTGACGATCGGCAATGACGTGTGGATTGGCTCGCGGGTGAGCCTCAAGAGTGGTATCACCATCGGCGACGGTGCAGTGATCGGCGCGGGTGCGGTGGTGACGCGCGACGTGGCGCCTTTCACCGTCGTGGGCGGCGTGCCGGCCCGGGTGATCCGCCAGCGCTTTCCCGACGCGCTCGTCGAATGCATCCGCGCTTGCCCCTGGTGGGACTGGGACCTGCGCACGCTGGCGCTCGACTGGCAGCATCCGGAGGTGGCGCAGTCGACGCTGGAGGCGGCAGTTGCCGCGGGCAGCCTGTCGCGCTGGAATCCCGGCTGGCGCCTGCTCGATCGCGGTGAGCCGCCCGCCGAGGGGCAACCCGCGCCGCTGATCTTTCTGCCCGGTTGACGACGACGCACGGAGGTTTTTTCGCATGAAGACAACAGGCATCCCGTCTCTTGCCCGTACCGCGTTGGCGGCTGCCTTGGTGGCCGTGGCGCTGGCCGGATGCGGTGCCTTGCCGCCATCGGCATCCGGCGGTGCGAAGGCCTGCGCCAGCGGCTTCGAACCCTTCGAGCGCGACACGCTGTTTTTCGGCCGAGCCATTCCCTCGGGTGGCCAGGTGTCGGATGCCGAGTGGACGGCGTTCCTCGATGCCACCGTGACGCCAGCCTTTCCGCAGGGCCTGACGGTGATCGATGCCGCCGGCCAGTGGCGCGGCGTGTCGGGCGAGGTGGTACGCGAGCGCTCCAAGCTGGTCGTGCTGCTGCATTCGCGCAGCGAGAAGGACGATGCCGCCATCGCGACCATCGTCGGGACCTACCGTCAGCGCTTCGCGCAGGAGGCCGTGCTGCAGGAAAGACAGGCCGTCTGTGTCCGCTTCTGAGGCTTCGCCGCAAGACCGCGACGTCGTCCGCCAGTTGAACGCGGCCGACGCGCAGGCCTATCGCGGCGTGATGCTTGATGCCTACGCCACGCACCCCAGCGCCTTCACCTCCACGGTGGAAGAACGCGCCGCCTTGCCGCTGGGCTGGTGGATGCAGCGCCTGGGAGCCGACGACGGCGGCGAGAGCATCGTCTACGGTGCCTTCGACGACAGCGGCGCGCTGGTCGGCGCGGCGGGCCTGAGTTTCGAGACGCGGCAGCGAACGAGCCACAAGGCCACGCTGTTCGGCATGTCGGTGGCGGCCTCGGCGCGCCGTGCCGGTTTTGGCAGGCGACTGGTGCTGGCCTTGCTCGACCACGCACGCGCGCGCGGTCACCTGAGGCTCGTGCAACTCACCGTCACCGAAGGCAATGAAGCGGCGCAGAAACTCTATGAGGACTGCGGCTTTCGCGTCTTCGGCACCGAGCCTCTGGCCATCGCAGTCGGCGATGCCTTGCTGGCGAAGGTCCACATGTGGTGCGACCTCGACGCACCCGGATCTTGATCCGGAGAGTTCAGGCCGGTTGCGTATCGACGGCCGGCAACCCGCTCAGGCCTTCCGACCACGCCAGTGCCGAGCGGCACCATATCCGTCGGCGTGGAGGCAGCAGCGCGCGCTGCGCCAGGGGGCCGATGCGCAGCGAATGGCTGGTCGGGGCATCGCTGTCCGCGCTGGCGTGGATCGGTGTGCCGCAGTTCCAGGCGCCTTGGACTTTCATGCGAACTCCTGGTGAGGTGGTGCAGGCATCGTAGGAAGGGCTGCCTCGGGGCGCAACAGCTGTCGTTCGACGTGGCTCCCTCGGTGCCGGCCATTTCCCCCTGGCCGCACGGCTCACGGCGAGGCCACGTATGCTCCCCGGATGGACGCCAATTCCGCCGCGCTCGCCGACTTCGCCACACGCCACCGCAAGCTCTTCGTGCTCACCGGCGCAGGGTGCAGCACCGATTCGGGCATCCCCGACTACCGCGACGTCGATGGCGAATGGAAGCGCCCGTCGCCCGTCACTTACCAGGCCTTCATGGGCGAGGAGTCCACGCGCCGACGCTACTGGGCGCGCAGCCTGATCGGCTGGCCGACCATGGCCGG
The DNA here is from genome assembly GCF_043658315.1 of Variovorax sp. VaC1. Lineage (NCBI taxonomy): Bacteria > Pseudomonadati > Pseudomonadota > Betaproteobacteria > Burkholderiales > Comamonadaceae > Variovorax > Variovorax sp. VaC1. The sequence goes on from NZ_JBIGLT010000003.1 coordinate 460,141, forward strand.
CGCCCGTCCGGGCGCGGCGCATCGCGCGCTGGCGCGACTCGGGGAGGCAGGCCGCGTGGGCATGCTGCTGACGCAGAACGTCGATGGGTTGCACGAGGCCGCCGGTAGCCGGGGCGCCATCGATCTGCACGGCCGCATCGACACCGTACGCTGCATGGGCTGCGAACGGCGCACATCGCGCGCGGAGCTGCAGATCGAATTGCGGCAACGCAACCCGCGCTGGGCCGAGCTGGAGGCCCGCGCCGCTCCGGACGGCGATGCGGACCTGGAAGGCCGTGATTTCTCCACCTTCGACGTGCCCGCCTGCCCGCATTGCGGCGGCCTGCTCAAGCCGGATGTCGTGTTCTTCGGCGAGAGCGTCCCGAAGGAGCGCGTTACCGCCGCCTTCGCGGCGATGGAACAGGCCGATGCGGTGCTCGTGGCCGGTTCGTCGCTGATGGTGTATTCGGGCTTCCGCTTCGTGCAGGCGGCCGCTGCGGCAGGCAAGCCCGTGGCGGCGGTGAACCTGGGCCGCACGCGGGCCGACGCGCTGCTTTCGCTGAAGATCGAACGCCCGGTGGGCGAGGCGTTGTCCGAACTCGCGCAGCAGCTGGCGCCTGAGCCGCAACCCGACGCTGCCTAGCTCCGGCCCGGCGCGCCGCGCAAGGCCAGGGGCCGGATGAACGCATCCACCGTCGCCGTGTATGCGCCTGGAAGCCCCAGCTCGGCGTTGACCTGCGCGTGCGACAGGTCTTGCGGCGCCACTTCCGCACGACCGCCGGTGGCGGCGATCCGCGCAGCGAACGCCCGAGCCTGGGTGCACGAGCCGTCGCGGCGCTGGGTGGAGCACACCAGCAGCATTGGCGGCGCGCCACGCGTGAGCGTGTCGGTGGGCGACACAGTGCGCCAGTAGGCGGGATCGTTGCCGAAGACGCGGTCGTAGAAGGGCATGTGGCGACGCTGCATCAGCGCGGCCGTGTCCAGCGCGGCGCTGTCGAGTGCCACGGTGCCAAGCCATGGGCGGGCGCCTTGCTGCCGCGCGATGCCGGGCGAGGCGCTGAGCAGCGCGACGAGGTGCGCGCCGGCCGAATGGCCCATGAGCACGAAGCGGCCGGCATCGCCGCCCCAGGCGTGCGCGCTGGCCTGTGCGGTGGCCACGGCTCGGGCCACGTCCTGCGCCTGCTGCATCACATCGACCTGCGGCACAAAGCGGTAGCCCACTGATACGAGGATGAAGCCCTGGTCGCGCACCCAGTGTTCGACCTTCTGGTTCACCACCGAGGCCGCCTCCTTGCTGCCGAACATCCAGGCCCCGCCGTGGACCATCACGAGCACCGGGGCGTCTTGCGCATTGGGCGGCAGGTAGACGTCCATGCGCTGCCGAGCATCCGGACCGTAGTGCTGGTTGGCCAGCAGCCGCACACCACCGGGTGTCGCGGTCGCCTCGGCAGGCTGCTGCGCCATGACCGGCGAGAAGGCCAGCACGAGCAGCCATGTCGCGCAGATTCGTGCAAGACGTTTCATGAGAGGGCTCCCGATGAACCGATGAGATTCGAGATTTTCACGCGGCAGCCCTTTCGGCGGGCTGACCGCTTCACTCACTCAGCCGGCGTGCCTCGGCGCCATCCAGCTCGTCGAGGCCCCCCGACCCGCTAGATGCAGGCTGGCGGTGGCGGCGGGCGTCTCGGCCAGCAACTGCCCCTTGCGGAACACCTTGAGTCGCACGGCACGCAAACGGATCGCCTCGACCGGGTCGCGCGCCTGCAGCAGCACGAAGCTCGCGTCGCAGCCGGCCGCGATGCCGTAGTTTTCCAGGTGCATCACGCGCGCGGCATTCGTCGTCACTGCCTCGAAGCACTGGCGGATGCCGGCCTGGCTGGTCATCTGGGCCACGTGCAGGCCCATGTGCGCCACTTCGAGCATGTCGCCCGAGCCCATGCCGTACCACGGGTCCATCACGCAGTCGTGGCCGAAGGCGACGTTCACGCCGGCGGCCATCAGCTCGGGCACGCGGGTCATGCCGCGCCGCTTGGGGTAGCTGTCGTGGCGGCCCTGCAGCGTGATGTTGATGAGCGGGTTCGAGATCACCGCCACGCCGCTCTGCGCGATCAGCGGCAACAGCTTGCTCACGTAGTAGTTGTCCATCGAGTGCATCGAGGTGCAGTGCGAGCCGGTCACGCGGCCCTGCATGCCCAGCCGCTGCGCCTCGAAGGCCAACGTTTCGATGTGGCGCGAGAGCGGGTCGTCCGACTCGTCGCAGTGCATGTCGACCAGCTTGCCGCGCTCGGCCGCCATTTCGCACAGCAGCTTCACGCTCGCGGCGCCATCGGCCATGGTGCGCTCGAAATGCGGAATGCCGCCGACCACGTCCACGCCCTTGTCGAGCGCGCGCTCGATGTTCTCCACGCCGCCCGGCGAGCGCAGCACGCCATCTTGCGGAAAGGCGACGAGCTGCAGGTCGAGGTAGGGCGCCACCCGGCGCTTGACTTCGAGCAGCGCATTGACGGCGAGCAGGCTCGCGTCGCTGGTGTCCACGTGCGAGCGCACCGCCAGCAGCCCCTTGGCCACGGCCCAGTCGCAGTACGCCAGGGCGCGTTCGATCAACGCATCGGCCGTGAGCAGCGGCTTCAGCTCGCCCCACAGCGCGATGCCTTCGAGCAGCGTGCCGCTCTCGTTGACGCGCGGCAGGCCGTAGCTCAGCGTGGCGTCCATGTGGAAGTGCGGGTCGACGAAATGCGGCGCGAGCAGCAGGCCCTGTGCATCGAGCTTCTCGTGCGCCGGTGCGTCGAGGCCTTCGGTGACTTCGGCGATGCGGCCGTCCTGCACGGCAATCGACATGCCGGTGCGGCCGTCGGGGAGGGTGGCGTTGGTGATGAGAAGGTCGAGCATCGTGTGGAGGTCTCTGGAGGACGGATGGGTGGGCGGTATTTTCCGCCGCGATGCCGCTGGAATGCGGGGCGGGCCGTGAAAATCCCGCGATGGCAAAGAAACCCGGGACAAAGACCGAGGCCGACGGCGGCATGCCCGACCTCAGCGAGCGCGCCGACGGCCCTGCGCTGATCGCGCTGTGGGGCGACGACGACGCGGGCAACGAGTTCCGCCTCGGCACGCGCGAATACGACTGGCACAGCCACTTGCGCGGACAGGTCTTCTGCGTCGAAAGCGGCCTCGTGCACGTGCGTACCGCGCACGGCTCATGGCTGCTGCCGCCACACCGTGCGGGTTGGCTGCCGCCCGGCGAGGCGCACAAGGTCAGCATCAGCGGCGCCATGAGCGGCTGGAGCGTGCTGATCACGCCCCAAGCCAGCCACGAGCTGCCCACGCGCCCCTGCGTCATCGGCATCAGCGAGCTGATGCGGGCGCTGGTGCGTCGTGCGGTCACCTGGACCGGGCAGGCGCAACTGGACGCCGAGCAGGAGCGGATGATCGCCGTGCTGCTCGACGAAATGCGCCGCGCGCCGCACGAGCCGCTGCACCTGCCGATGCCCACCGACCGCCGCCTGCTGCGCATCGCAACGGCCATCTACGCGCAGCCCGAGGACGGCCGCACGATGGATGAATGGGCACGATGGGCAGGCCTGTCCGCGCGCACATTGAGCCGCCTGTTCCTGGCCGAAACGTCCGTGAGCTTTGCGCAATGGCGCCAGCAGGCGCGACTGGTGCATGCGCTGGAGCGGCTTGCGCGCGGCGAGGCGGTGGCCGACATTGCCGATGCGCTGGGCTATGCGACGCCGAGCAACTTCATCGCGATGTTCAGGCGCAGCTTCGGGGAGTCGCCGGCGCGGTACTTTGCGAGCCGGGCTGCGCTGCATTGAGTTGAACGGTCAGCGCGCCCAGGTGTTGTTGCGGGTGTGAACGTAGATGTGAACGTTCTCGCTGCGATCCCTGGCGATGCCGACCTCGCCCCAGGGGAAAGATGCGGGCGTGGCCGCGATGCCGATGGACCGGAGCCAGCGCGCGTGCACGCGTTGGCGGTCGTCGGCACTGTTGTAGAAATCGTCGCCGCTCAGGTTGCGAAAGCGCGGCGGAGTGAGGGTGATGAAGGCGCTGACCAGCAGTTCGTTTTCGAAGCGCAGTGTCAACTCTGCGGTCATGTTGTCGACGGTGCCGGTGGCACTAGCGAAGACGCAGCTGACCGGCCTGCCTTCGATGTTCGCGGCCTGGCATGTCTTCGAGAAGAGCGCGGGAAGGTCTTCGGCCTTGATGTCGGCATCGATGGCGATGCCGAAGGCCGTGATGCGGCCATCCGCGGGAGCGATGCTGAAGACGGCGCTGGTCATCAGGTGCGGGTCGCGTTGCTCGTCGGCAAAGATTCCGCTCAACGCGTGCGCTGCGCCCGATACCGGTACTGCCCAGCCGCCGGCCCGACCTCGATCGTCACCCGCCGCAGCTTGTCGTCATGCCCTGACGAGGCCTTGGCCGTCACCACAACGCCGCGCGGGGAGGCGCGGCAGGTGAGGTCCGACAACGCGATCTCCGCATGGTCGTTGTCCAGCTCGGCGATGGCGGCGGTGTGTTCGGCCTGCAGGCTGCCGTTGGCATCGCGCCCCATCCACTGCACGTAGAGGAACGACTGCGCGAACTGCTCGGCATGCACCACGCGGTAGGTGCCCTGGTGGTCTTTACCCCAGGTGCCGCACAGCTGCACCCAGTTGACTGTGTCCGGCGTCTTGAAGGTCTCGTAGCTGTAGTCGGCGCCCAGCGCCTGCGCGTTCGCGCCGCACAGCGCCAGCCATGCGGCCAGCAGGGCGCCGCGCGTGGGGAAGAGCGTTGTCTTCATCAGCGTTCTCCCTTGCGGTAGGGCTTCATCAGTGCCTGCGGATAGCTGGCCTTGCGCGCGACCAGCACCAGCGCCAGGATCGACAGCAGGTACGGCAGCATCAGGTAAAGCTGGTAGGGCAGCACGGCATCGCCCGATTGCTGCAGGCGCAGCTGCAGCGCGTCGAAGAATGCGAAGAGCAGGGCGCCCAACAAGGCCTTGCCGGGCCGCCACGAGGCAAACACCACCAGCGCCACGCAGATCCAGCCGCGCCCGTTCACCATGTTGAAGAAGAAGGCGTTGAAGGCCGACAGCGTGAGGAACGAGCCCGCCATGCCCATCAGCGCCGAGCCCGCGACGATGGCGCCGGTGCGCGTGGCCGCGACCGACACGCCCTGGCTTTCAGCGGCCTGCGGGTTCTCGCCGGCCATGCGCAGCGCAAGGCCCAGCGGCGTGCGGTAGAGCACCCAGCCAACCACCGGCACCAGCAGCAGCGCGAAGAGCGTGAGCGCGGTCTGCGCGCTCAGGATCGGGATGGGCAGCCAGTCCATCGGCGCGAAGGGCGTGATGGTCGGCGGCGTGTTGACCTTCGGAAAGCTCACGCGGTAGCCGAAGTAGCTGAGCGCGGTCGCAAGCAGGGTGATGCCCAGGCCCGACACGTGCTGCGACAGCGCAAGGCCCACGGTCAGGAAGGCATGCAGCAGCCCGAACACCATGCCCGTGAGCGCGGCCACGCCGACGCCCACCCACAGCGGCGCGCCGGCGTACACCGCGAGCCAGCCGGTGAAGGCGCCCGCGACCATGATCCCTTCGATGCCCAGGTTGAGCACGCCCGCGCGTTCGCACAGCAGCACGCCGAGCGTGCCGAGGATCAGCGGCGTGGCGATGCGCAGCACGGCGACCCAGAAGGCCGGGTTGGCAAGAATGTCGAGAAGGTCGGTCATGGGGTATCTCTCCCTCCCCCGTTGGAGGAGGGTTGGGGTGGGGGCAGGCGGCGCTCGAAGTGGAGGCCGATGCCCCCATCCCAGCCTTCCCCCAGGAGGGGAAGGGGCAAGGCAAAAGAAGATGCGAAGGCTGCCGTCATTTCTTCATCCTCACCCGGTATTGGGTCAGCAACGTCGCCACCAGCACCGCGATCAGCGATGCGGCCACGATCACATCGGCGATGTACGTCGGCACGCCGACCGCGCGGCTCATGGTGTCCGCGCCGACCAGCACGCCGGCCACGAACACGCCGGCGGCAATCACGCCCAGCGGATGCAGCCCCGCGAGCATCGCGATCACGATGCCGGTGTAGCCGTAGCCCGGCGACATGTCGAGCGTGACGTAGCTGGTGCGGCCGGCCACCTCGATGGCGCCGGCCAGCCCGGCCAATGCGCCCGAAAGCAGCGCCACCATGACCACGGTGCGCGTCACCGGTACGCCGGCAAAGGCGGCGGCGCGCGCGTTGGCGCCCACGGCGCGGATGTCGAAGCCCAGCACCGTGTACTTGAAGACTGCCCAGACCATCACTGCGAGCGACACGGCCCACAGCAGCCCGGTGTGCACGCGCGTCTGCGCGATCAGCTTGCCAAGCTCCAGGTCGGACTGCAGCGACACACTCTGCGGCCAGCCCATCGCGGTCGGGTCTTTCATCGGCCCGTCGAGCAGCGCGGACACGCCCAGCAGCACGATGAAGTTGATGAGCAGCGTGGTCACCACCTCGTCGACGCCGAGCTTGTTCTTCATCAGCGCCGGGCCCAGCAGCATCAGCGCGCCGGCCACCGCCGCCGCCAGCATCATCAGCGGGAACAGCAGCCAGGGCGACAGCTCGAAGCCCATGCCGCCATGCATGCCGCCCACCGCCACGGCCGCCAGCGCGCCCGCGTAGAGCTGGCCCTCGGCCCCGATGTTGAACAGCCGCGCCTTGAAGGCGACCGTGGCCGCCAGCCCGGTGAGGATCAGCGGGATCGCGCGCGTCAGCGTTTCGCTCCACGCGAACACCGAGCCGAAGCCGCCCTGCAGCAGCAGCGCATAGGTGCGGCCAACCGGCGCGCCGGCCCACAGCACCAGCAGCGCGCTCACCACCATGGTGAAGACGACCGCGCCGATCGGTGCGAGCACCAGCGCGGCGCGCGAGGTCTCGTGGCGTCGTTCGAGCCGCATCATGACGAGGCTCCCGTGCGTTGCGGGGCGGCAGCAGTCGCGCCGGCCATGGCCAGGCCGATGGCTTCGCGTGTCCAGGCCGCAGCGGGGCGTGCCTCGCCCAGGTGACCGCCGTGCATCACGGCCACGCGGTCGCCCAGCGTGAGCACTTCGTCGAGGTCGTCGGAAATCACCAGCACCGCCGCGCCGGCATCGCGCGCTGCAATGAGCTGCTGCTGCACATAGGCGACCGCGCCGATGTCGAGGCCCCAGGTCGGTTGGTGCGCCACGATCAGGCGCGGCGCGCGCGTCGGGTACTTCTTGTTGTCGTTGCCCTTGGCCTCGTCGGGCTGCTCGGGCGCGAGCAATGCGCGCCCCAGAATCAATTTCTGCATGTTCCCGCCAGAGAGCGAGCGGGCCGGCGCCATCAGGCCGGCGCCGCGCACGTCGAATGCTTTTTCAATGCGCCGGGCGTGCAGGCGCGCGGCCGCGCGCTTCACGATGAACGACCAGCGCGAGAAGACCGGGCTGCGCAACCGCTCCGACACCGCGTTCTCCCATACCGGCAAATCGCCGACCACGCCGACCGCGTGCCGGTCTTCCGGAATTCGCGCCACGCCGCGCTGCACCAGCCGCGCAGGCGAGGGCGGCAGTGCCCGACCCATCAGTTGCGCGGAGCCAGAACTGGCCCGGCGCGTGCCGCACAGCAGCTCGGCCAGCACCACCTGCCCGTTGCCGGACACGCCCGCGATGGCCGTGATTTCGCCTGCGCGCAGCGTCAGCGACACCTCGCGCAGCCGGTCCTGGCCGCCGTCCTTGCTGGCCGCGGTGCTCACATGGTCGAGCACGCAGATCGCATCGCCGACCGACTTCGCGGGCCGACGCTGCGGTGCCTCGACCGCGTGGCCGACCATCCACAGCGCCAGCTGCGCTTGCGTGGTGTCGGCCGTGCGCGCCTCGGCCACCAGCTTGCCGCCGCGCAGCACGGCCACGCGGTGCGACACGCGCAGCACCTCGCCCAGCTTGTGGCTGATGAAGATGACCGACAGGCCCTGCGCCACCATCTGCGCGAGCGTGGCGAACAGCGCCTCGCTTTCCTGCGGTGTCAGCACGGCGGTTGGCTCGTCGAGGATCAGGATGCGGGCGCCGCGGTACAGCGCCTTGAGAATTTCGACGCGCTGGCGTTCGCCGACCGACAGGCTACCGATCTTCGCGTCGGGCTGCACCGGCAGGCCGAAGCGCTGCGCCACTTCCAGCAACCGCTCGCGCGCGGCCGCGCGGCGCGACACCGGGCGCCACAGCGGCTCGGTGCCCATCATCACGTTGTCGAGCACGCTCAGGTTGTCGGCCAGCGTGAAGTGCTGGTGCACCATGCCGACGCCGGCGGCGAGCGCGGCCTTGGGGTTGCCGGGCGGCAGCGGCGCGCCGAACACTTCGATGTGGCCTTCGTCGGCGACGTAGTGGCCGAACAGGATCGACATGAGCGTCGACTTGCCCGCGCCGTTCTCGCCGAGCAGTGCGAGCACCTCGCCAGATTGCAGGTCGAGGGAAATGGCATCGTTGGCCACCAGTTCGCCGAAGCGCTTGGTGATGCCGCCTAGCCGGAGCACAGTGGGGTTCATGGTGTGGCGGGCTCGGGGTTGCCAAGCTCGCGGCAAAAGGTTTCGATGGCGCGGGCGGCGGCAACGGGCGCGGCCTGCAGCAGGCCGTGCGGCCCCTCCAGGCGCACGATGCGAAGGCCCGACAGGGCGCGTTGCACGATGCGGGCCGCCTGCGCGGGCACGATGCGGTCGTGCATGGCCTGCAGGTACATCGCGGGCACGCGCACCTGCGAGAGTTTGTCGATCACGTTCACGCGCTGCACTTCTTTCATGCGGCGCGTCATGACGGCAACCGACACCTGCCGCAGCGAACCCTGCAGCAAGGCGACAAGGTGCGGCGTGGCGAAGCGGCCCAGCAGCATGTGGCGCATGGGCCCGCGCATCAGGCTGGAGTGCATGAACTTCATCGACATCTCGAGCAGGCCACCGCGCAACAGCGCCAGCCCGGGCTTGGGGCTGCGGGCGAAGCTGCAGCACAAGATCAGTCCGCGCAGTCCCGGCGGCGGAGCGGCCGCGATCGAGATGGCCAGCGGGCCCGAGAACGATTCGCCGAGCAGCACGAAAGGCTGGCCGGCGGGCAGTTGCGCGCGCACCAGCCGTTCGAGTTCGTCATAGCCCAGCGCCTCGGTGCCGGGGTAGCGCACCACGTCGATGGTGTCGCGCGGCCCCATGGCTTGCGCCAGGGGCTCGAAGAGGTCACCCGTGCCGTCCATGCCCGGAAGCAGAACAAGGCGAAGGGGGCCAGCGGGCGCCGCCGTCACTTCCAGGCGGCAAGAAAGGCCAGCATGACCTTGGCGGAGTTGTCCGCCGCGATGCTCATGAAGGTGCCCATCTCGTTCTCGCCGTCGCCGCCGCCCGCGAGGTCGCTGAGCGAGCGGAAGGCGATGTACGGCACGCCGTTGCTGTAGGCGACCATGCCCACGGCCGCGGTTTCCATGTCGAGCACGTTGGCCTGGAAGGTCTTGTAGGTGTATTCGCGCAACGCCTTGTTGTCCATGAAGGCCTGGCCCGAGACGCCGTTGCCGCCCACCACCAGCTGCGGCTTGCGCGCCAGGCACTTGCCCGCGCTGCAGTTCGCCAGGTCGACGTTGCGGATGCTGCGCGCCACCTCGAGCATCTTCGGGTCGGCCTCGAACCAGAACTTGCGCACGATCTCCGGCTTGGCCGCCGAGCGCACTTCGACCGGGCGCGGAAACATCATCCCGAAGTTGGGCAGCGTGGCGTCGGTGATGAAAGGCGGCGCGCTGTATTTGCCCGGCGCGGTTTCGCGCGCCATCAGCACTTCGAGGTACTGGCCCCATTGCGCCGGCACCGTGACATCGCCCACGTGCAGTTGCGGGTTCACGCCGCCCGCGATGCCGCTGAACACGATGTTCGTGATGCGAAAGCGGTTGAGCACGAGCTGCGTGTTCATGGTCGCGTTCGTCATGCTGATGCCCGACAGGAACAGCACCACCGGCTTGCCTTCGAGCGTGCCGGTGGTGAACTCCACACCGTTCACGCTGTGCTTCACCGGCCCTTGCAGGCGGGTCAGCAGCAGCTTCAGCTCGGGTTCGAAGGCCGAGAGCACCGCGATGCGCGGCGTGTCGTCCAGGCGCGTGCTGCTGTTGATGCTGACCACGTCGGACTTGCTGTAGACCCCGACGCAGCCCGTGAGCGCAAGCCCGACCACGGCGGCAACGAGCGGACCGCGCAGGCGCTGAAGCAGGGAAGTAGTGTGGGTCGTCATGGGTTCATTGCGTGAGTTGAGGGCGGTGCGCTGCGTCGGGCGTGGCGATCCAGGCCTGCAGCGACGCAACGCGTGCGTGCTTGGGCGACAGGCCGACGAAGGTGGTGTAGGCGGCCAGCGCCTTGGTGTCGTTGCCGGCCTGCAGGTAGGCATCGCCGAGGTTCAGGTAGGCGAGCGCGCGGCTGCCGTCCATCTCGATGGCCTGCTCGAACCAGCGCGCGGCCTCGACCGGCTTGCCGCGCTTGAAGTACACGAAGCCCAGGTTGTTGGCCGCCAGTGCAAAGCGCGGCTGCAGCTTCAGCGATTCGGTGAAGGCGGCCTCGGCCTCGTCGTAGCGGCGCTCGCGGTACAGCTGCAGGCCACGGTCGTTGGCGCGCTGCGCGGCCACGCGTGGCGGGAGCGGCGCGGCGGCCGGCATGGTCAGCTTGGCGTCGCCGCCTTCCAGGTTCTTCACCACCACCTCGATGGCGGGCGCACCGGCTGCTGCACCGGCCTTGGGCGGCGCGGCGGCATGCACGGCTTGCTCGTTGGCTTCGTCGATGCGCTTGTTGACCTGGCTGGCGGCTGCGTCGAGCTGCACGCTGTCGCCACTGAGGCCTTCGCGGTCCACGGGCAGCTCGAACACGAATTCGCCGCCCTCCGAGCCCGGCAGGCTGCCGAAGGCCGGCGTCTGCCGCGCGATGGCCGAGACGGCCGGCGCCACGTAGGCCGCGAGCTCGGTGCCGGTGATGACGCCGTCGCCATTCAGGTCGGCCTTGCCCGAGAGCGCCTGCAGCACCGTCCAGGTAAAGACCGAGTGGCCGCCGGGGCCGTCGTCGGCCACCTGCTGGTCGGCACCGCCGGCGGTGATCATCTGGCGGCCGATGCGGCGTGCGTTGTCGCTCAGGAAGTTCTTGCTGCCGCGCGGCGCACCGCCGCGCGTGAGGCCCAGGCCCGAGTAGCAGGCGTCCACCAGAAAGAGCACGTGCTTGGCCGACAGCGCCTCGGCCACTTCCTGCAACTGAGGCATGGAGATGGCGTCGGAGGCGAGGTCGTCCAGCGCCGCGTCGACCGGGATGATGTAGCCGACGTCGCGCCCGCTGGCGAGCTTGCGGGTGCTGCCGTGGCCGGCAAAGAACACCAGCACGCGGTCGTCGCGCTTCACACGCTTGCTGTCGGTGAGCTTGTCGTTGAGCACGCGCAGGATGTTGGCGCGCGTGGCTTCGCCGTCGTACAGCGCCGTGACGTTCTCGGGCTTGAAGCCGAAGCGCGTGACGAGCAACTGCTCTATCGCCTTGGCATCGGGCACCGCGTGGTGCAGGCCGGGCCACTTGGCGTACTTGTCGATGCCGATCACGAGTGCGTGGCTCTCGCGATAGAGCGTGTCGCCGGCGGCGGCCACGCCGTCGTCGGGTGCGGCCTTCTTGGGTGCGTTGACGACGAACTTGCCGTCGCGCCAGGTGGCGAAGCGGTAGCCGTCGGCCACCAACTGGTCGAGCACCGTGGGCAGGGCCTGCACGGTGCGGCCCTGGATGTCGTGGAACAGGATCACGCCGCGCTTGGCCTTGTCGACCTCGGCCAGCACGCGGTCGGCAATCGACTTGGGCACCGGGTCGGCCCAGTCCATGGAGTCGACGGTCCAGAGCATGGAGCGCAGCTTGAGCGCTTCGACGGTGCTCAGCTTGTCTTCGTTGCGTGCGCCGTAGGGAAAGCGGAACAGGGTCGATTGCGGGCGGCCGGTGGCGTCGAGCAGGGCTTCGGTTTCGGTGGCCTCGTTGCGCACTGCGTCGTCGCTCATCTTGGCCATCATGCTGTGGCTGAAGCTGTGGTTGGCCAGCACGTGGCCGGCGGCCAGCACGCGCTTGGCCACCGCGCCATTGGCGCCGAGCTGCGCCTTGCCCTGCGCGTCGAGCTTGCCCAGGTTCTGGCCGAGCTCGAAGAAGATGGCCGGCGCGTCGTAGCGCTTCAAGATTTCCAGGATCTCGTCGGTGTGCTTGGCGTGCGGGCCGTCGTCGAAGGTCAGCACCACCGTCTTCGGGGGCAGCGAGGTGCCGAAGATCTCGCGCACGTCGCCGCCTTCCTTGTCCTTGGCTCCGCCCGCGGGCTGGGTGTAGGGAACGATGGAGCCGAAGTCCTTCAGGATCTTGTCGCGCGAATACAGGCCCTGCAGCTTGGCCACGTAGTCGGCCCACTTCTCGCGCTGGGGCTCGATGCCGCGCTGCGCAAAGCGGCCGAACACGTCTTTCAGCTCGCGGTCGTAGGCCTGCTCGATCTCGGCGAGCACCGCCAGGTCTTCGCTCGCGCGGCGGCCAAGCTTGAGGCCGGGCAGCGATTGCGCCTGCCCGTAGCGCGTGCTCAGCTCGCCCAGGAATTCCTTGAACGCGAGGCGGTCGGCATCGAACCAGCTCGGCTCGCTTTCGATGCGGTCCAGCAGCGCGTTCAGGGCCGGCACCGTGGCCGGGTCGGCCATGTCGCCGGCCTGCGCGATCAGTGCGCGCTGGCGCTCCTGCATGTCATGAAACAGCAACTGGCCGACGGCCCCGACGGCGCGCTTCTCGGCCGCGCCCAGCGCGCGCTCGCCGGTCATCAGCACGATCATCTGCCGGTGCGCGGCGAGCAGGGCGTCGGCGCGTTCCTGCAGCGCGGCCGGAATGCCGACCGGTGCCGCGACCACAGGCGCCGCCGCCGCGGCCGAAGAGGCCGCAGCCACGGGCGGAGCGGCCGCTTCAGCCGGTGTTGCCGTGCCCGCTGGCTCAGGTTTGCATGCGGCGAGCGAAACGGCCAACGCCGCAACAGCTACACCATGGATTGCGGTCCGCCATCGCGCACGGTTCATAGGTCTTGGAGATGCTTACTTCGCAGTGGACTTGGGCTGGCCGTCGTCCACCTTGACGGTGAACTTGCCCGCCAGGATGTCGGCCTGCTTGGCCTTCACCTTCGCGATGATGTCGGCCGGCACCTTTTTCTCGAAAGTGCCGAGCGGCGCGAGTTCGGAGCCCTTGTGCTTCATCTGCGCGTACACGCCGTAGTCTTCGGCGGCGAACTTGCCTTCCTTCACCAGCTTGATCGCGTGGTCGGCGGCGGGCTCGAAGTTCCACAGGGCCGAGGCGACCACGGTGTCGGGGTACTGGGCCTGGGTGTCGATCACGTTGCCGATGGCGAGCTTGCCCTTTTCCTTGGCCGCGTCCGACACGCCGAAGCGCTCGGCGTACATCACGTCGGCGCCCTTGTCGATCATGGCGAAGGCGGCTTCCTTGGCCTTCGGCGGGTCGAACCAGCTGTTGATGAAGCTCACGCTGAACTCGACCTTCGGGTTCGTTTCCTTGGCGCCCGCCATGAAGGCGTTCATCAGGCGATTGACCTCGGGGATCGGGAAGCCGCCGACCATGCCGATGCGGTTGCTCTTGGTCACGCCGCCGGCCACCATGCCGCTCAGGTAGGCGGGCTCCTGGATGTAGTTGTCGAACACGCTGAAGTTGGGTGCCTGCGGCTTGAGCGACGAGCCCATCAGGAAGGCGACCTTCGGAAAGTCTTTCGCGACCTTGCGCGCCGCCGCTTCCACGCCAAACACCTCGCCCAGGATCAGCTGGTTGCCGCCGGTGGCGTACTCGCGCATCACGCGTTCGTAGTCGGCGTTGCTGACGTTCTCGGTGGCCTTGTATTCGATCTCGCCGCGCGCCTCGGCCGCCTTCAGCGCCTTGTGGATGCGGCCCACCCATTGCTGCTCGAAGGGCACGGTGTACACCGCCGCCACCTTCAGCTTGGCCTGCTGCGCAAGCGCCAGGCCGGGGGCGCCGGCCGCGAGTGCCGCGGCGATGGCGACGGAACGAATGATCAACTGACGGCGTGCTGCCATGGTCTTCTCCTCGAGGTGTGGAAATATTGTTCTGGGCTGTCCCATGGACAGCCGGACGCCCCTCGGAACCGGAGGGGCGTTGGGTGGGGCGGTTTACTTGGTGCCGAAGATGCGGTCGCCGGCGTCGCCCAGGCCCGGAAGGATGTAACCGTGGCTGTCGAGTTCGCGGTCGATCGCGGCGGTGTAGATCGGCACGTCCGGGTGCGCGGTCTGCATCGTCTTCACGCCTTCGGGGCAGGTCAGCAGGCAGACGAACTTGATCGACTTGGGGTTGAGCTCTTTCAGGCGCTCGACCGCGGCCACGGCCGAGTTGCCGGTGGCCAGCATCGGGTCGACCACGATCACGTCGCGGCTGTCCATTTCGCCGGGCATCTTGAAGTAGTACTCGACGGCCGTGAGCGTCTTGGGGTCGCGGTACAGGCCGATGTGGCCGACGCGGGCGCCCGGCACCACGGTCAGCATGCCGTCCAGGATGCCGGTGCCGGCACGAAGAATGGACACCAGCACCAGCTTCTTGCCGTCGATGACCTTGGCCTGCATGGTTTCGAGGGGTGTTTCGACCTCGATGTCCTGCATGGGCATGTCGCGGGTGACCTCGTAGGCCATCAGCATGCTGATTTCATTGAGGAGCCGGCGGAAGCTGTTGGTGGACGCATCCTTGCGGCGCATCAGCGTGAGCTTGTGCTGGACGAGGGGGTGATTGACGAGGTGGACGTTGCTCATTTGAATTTTTTCTGGCGTTGCTGAACCCGGGAGTCTAAAAGACGGTGCCGTCGCTCTCGATCAACAGGGGTGGCGCACCGTCTCGCAAGCGTTGTGCCAGCGCCCGGCCGGCGGCCCAGGTGCCGCCTTCGAGGATGCAGGCCAGCGGCAGTTCTTCGGCGGTGCGGTCGAGCACCTTGCGCACGCGCGGCGCCACTTCGTCGAGCAGAGCCACGGTCAGCGCGCGCCATTCGACGATGAATTCGTCGCTTGCCTTCCATCGGCAGGTGAGGAAGGCCGGGTCTCTGGGCACGATCACGCCGCTGTCGATCAGGAGGCCGCCGTTGCGGTATTCGGGCAGGGCGGTGAGCGCATCGAGGTGCCGCACCTTCACGCCCGCCCACTCGAAGGGTTCGAGCAGCGAATAGGTGAGCCATTGCGACAGCTTGTGGAAGGGCATCCAGCCATTGGTGAGGCCGGGCCCGCGCACGGCGCTGTGGCGCCAGCAGTCGCCGAGCGCCAGCGCCGGATCGCCCGAGCCGATGCCGCCCGCGTTGTCGCTGCCATCGGCCGCGATGCTGTCCACGGCATTGGCCGAGGGCCAGATGCGCGAGAGCGAATCGAGCAGCAGCGACAGGATCTGGTGCGCCGTGATCTCGGCGGTGGGCGGCGCGGCCGGGCCATAGGGGCCGACCAGCGCGTCGAACAGGCGGCCGGGCCGGCCGTCGTCGCCGAAGATCTCGGGCTGCTCGTTCATCGCCTCGCCCAGCCGGCGCAGCAGCGTGGCGCGGCCCGCCAGCCCGACCAGCGGATTGACCTCGCTGACCTGGAAGGCGTCGCCCAGCCGGTCGGTGACAAGGCCGCGCAGGCCGGCCGCATCGACCTGGTACGGATGGTCGGGGTCCGAGGAGAACAGCCCGCCCATGAAGGCATGGAAGCTCGCCACGCCCAGGCCCTCGGAACGCGTGAAGCGCTCGCCGGTGGCCGATTCTGTGTAATGCCAGTCGGGGCCCGCGCCCGCATCGAGCAGCACGCTCACCAGAACGAGATCGATCTGCGCGCGGGCGCGCTGCCGCGCATCGAGCCCGTTCAGCCGGGCGTTGAGCTCCTCGATGCGGTCGACTCCGCCGGCCTCGAAGTGGCGCCATCGGCTGTGATAGGGGATGGTGTCCCAGGGATAGCGCTCGCGCGTGACCTCGGCCACGGTGCGCGCCGCGTCTTCCAGCGCATCGTCGCCGCCGATGCGGAACCACTGCGATTCGCCCCGGCGCGCGCGTGCCAGCAGGGCGCTTGCGCGCTGGCGGATGGCGGCGGTGGTGCGCAGCAGGCTTGCCGCGCCGGCCGGGTGGCCGGTGTCGGCGGCGAACTCGATCGATGGATCGACCTTGCCCGCGCCGCCGGGCGGCAGGCTGCCGGAGCCGTCGACGGGCATGTGGGGGTCGGTGTTGCGGCTGGTGGTCATTCAGTCAGTCCCCGGCCCTTGGCCTTCTTGAGTTCTTCGGCATCCGGCACCGGGCCGGGCGTGAAATAGCCGGCCGCCATCTTGGCGTCCATCTCGACGCGGGCGTCGGCCGGAATCAGTTCGTCGGGAATGTTCACGCGCTCGCCGATCTCGATGCCCGAGCCGGTGATCGCGTCGAACTTCATGTTGCTCATCGATACGAGGCGATGGATCTTCCGGATGCCAAGCCAATGGAAGACATCGGGCATCAGCTCCTGGAAGCGCATGTCCTGCACGCCGGCCACGCACTCGGTGCGCGCGAAATACTGGTCGGCCGTGTCGCCGCCCACCTGGCGCTTGCGGGCGTTGTAGACCAGGAACTTGGTCACCTCGCCGAGCGCGCGGCCCTCCTTGCGCGAGTAGGCGATCAGGCCCACGCCGCCGCGCTGGGCGCCCATGATGCATTCCTCGATGGCGTGCGTGAGGTAGGGGCGGCAGGTGCAGATGTCCGAGCCGAACACGTCGGAGCCGTTGCACTCGTCGTGGATGCGCGCGGTGAGCTCGACCTGCGGATTCGCCAGGTCGCGCGGGTTGCCGAAGATGTACAGCGTCTGCCCGCCGATGGGCGGCAGGAACACCTCGAGGTCGGAGCGCGTGACCAGCTCGGGGTACATGCCGCCGGTTTCCTCGAACAGGGTGCGGCGCAGGTCGGTCTCGGAGCAGCCGAAGCGGCGGGCCACCTCGGGCAGGTACCACACGGGTTCGATGGCCGCCTTGGTCACCATCGCGGCACCGCCCGCGGTGAGGAAGTGGCCGTCGGCCTTGAGCCGGCCGCTCTGCAGCGCCTCGATCACCTCGGGCAGGATCACGTGCGCCTTGGTGATCGCGATGGTCGGGCGGATGTCGTAGCCGGCCGCCAGCTCGGCCGAGAACACATCGGCCACCAGCGCGCCCCACGGGTCCATCGAGACGATGCGCCCCGGCTCGCTCCATTGCGGGTACGGCCCGATCACGTCGGTGGGCGCGGTGTTGGTCAGGTCGGCCTTGTGCTCGCGCTTGAGCGCGCCGGAGGCCACCGCCAGCGCGCGGTACACGCTGTACGAGCCGCTGTGTGTGCCGATCACGTTGCGGTGCGCGCGCTTGGTGGTGGTGCCGACGACCGGGCCGCGCTCGGCGGCGGTGGCCGCGCCCCACTGGATCGGCAGCGCGCCGAAGCCGCCGGCGTGCGATGTCAGCCGGATGTGGCCGGTCGACGAGGAGGGGTGAAGCGCAGGGGAAGGCGTGGTGCCGGCGGGTGGTTCGGCGGTCGCGAGCGGCGCGGCGAACGGGGCGGCAAGCGGCGTTGCAGAAGGGATCGTTGTGCTGTCGGCAGACATTGGTAGCCCTCAAAAAACACAATGTACCGATGGTGTGTGGTGCTTGCAAGCGGGCGGCTTCGGCACAATCGGCCGGAATCTTTTTTCGACAAGGCTGTAACCAGCCAGCCCGATGGCACGAAACACCGTAGGCAGCAGGATGCAAACAAGCGACGCGGAAGCGGCGCTGCGGAGCCTGTTCCTTCGCGGCCTCGATGGCGACGCGACGGCCTACCGCGAATTCCTGCAGAAACTCAGCGCGCACCTGCGCGCCTTTCTGGGCAAGCGCCTCTTTGGCTGGCCCGATGAAGTGGAAGACCTCGTCCAGGAATGCCTGCTCGCCATGCACAACCAGCGCCACACCTACCAGAGCGACCAGCCGTTGACGGCCTGGGTGCACGCGATCGCGCGCTACAAGATGATCGACCTGCTGCGCGCCAAGTCGGTCCGCGAAGACCTGCATGACCCGCTGGACGACGACCTGGCCGTGTTCGCCGAATCGGCCACCGAGGCCAGCGATGCCAAACGCGACCTGGGCGGCCTGCTCGACAGCCTGCCCGAGCGCCAGCGCCTGCCGATCGTGCACGTGAAGATCGAGGGCCTGTCGGTGGCCGAGACGGCGAGCCTGACGGGCATGTCGGAGTCGGCCGTCAAGGTCGGCATCCATCGGGGCCTGAAGGCGCTGGCCGCCAGGTTCGGCAACAGCTGGGGCGGTGCCGCATGAAGACCGACGACCTCGTGGCGATGCTGGCCACCGGCCACGTGGCCGTGCCGCGGCGCGGCGCGGGCTGGCGCATCGGGCTGGCGGTGCTGGCCGGCCTGCCGCTGTCGTTCGCGATCCTCTTTGCCGAATACGGGCTGCGGCGCGACCTGATGCAGGCCCTGTCGTGGCCGATGTTCTGGGTCAAGGTGCTGTTTCCGCTGTGCATCGCGGCAGCGGCCTTCGTGATGGTGCAGCGGCTGGCCCGTCCGGGTGTCGCGGTACAGCGCTCCTGGCTCGGCGCGGTGCTGCCGGTGCTCGCGATCTGGGCGTTGGCCGTGGTCGCCTGGTTTGCCGTGCCGGTCGAGGAACGCATGTCGTCGCTCATGGGGCAGTCGTGGCGCATCTGCGCGCTCAGCATCGGGTTCATGGCGCTGCCGATCTTCGTGGCCACGCTGGTGGCCCTCAAGAACCTGGCGCCCACGCGGCCGGCGCTGGCGGGCGCGGCTGCCGGGGCGTTGGCGGGCGGCGTGGGTGCCGCGGTCTACGCGCTGCACTGCATGGAACTGACCGCGCCGTTCCTGGCCGTCTGGTACGTGAGCGGGATCGCCGTGCCGGTGCTGGTGGGGGCCGTGCTGGGGCCCCGGCTTCTGCGCTGGTAGCAGGCGGGCCGAAGACTCAGCCTGCCGGGTCGAACATCGCGGTGTAGCGGCGCTGCATTTCCTCGGGCGTCAGCTTCTCGATGCTGTGGCCCACGTTCCAGCGATGGCCGAAAGGGTCGCGGAAGACGCCGGAGCGCTCGCCGTAGAACTGGTCCTGCGGCGCCATGTCGAGCGTGGCGCCGGCCGCGACCGCACGTGCCACCACCGCATCGGCGTTGTCGACGTGCAGGTGCAGCGTGACGGCGCTGCCGCCCAGCGTCTTGGCGCTGTAGATGTTGCACTCGGCGAACTCGTCCGAAATCATCAGGATGGCGCCGTTGTGGAAGTCCAGTTCCGCGTGGCCGATGCGACCGCTGGGCTCGGTGAGACGGAAGATTTCCTTCACCTCGAACACGTTGCAATAGAAGTCGATGGCCGCGCCGGCGTCGTGCACGCACAGGTACGGAAACAGCTCGTGGATTGCCATGATGGGTTGCCTTTCAGAGAGGGGCTGCAGAGTCGTGGCGGCGATTCTGGCGCGCCGCGCCACTAGCGTCTTGAACGAATTTGACCTGCGGCCGGCACGTGCCTCGGCGACGTCGCGCCCGCCTGCCGCCAGGCCTGCGGGGACATGCCCGCCAATGCCGAGAACTCGCGGCTCAGGTGCGCCTGGTCGCTGTAGCCCGCGTCGAGCGCGATGTCGGTCCAGGCCCGGTCGGCGTCGGCCGCCAGCGCCAGTGCGCGGTCGAAACGCATCACGCGTGCGTATTCCTTGGGGCCAAGACCGATGGCGCCGCGAAAGAGCGCGATGAAGCGGCGGTGGCTGTAGCCGATGTGCGCCACCAGCGCGGCAATCGACGGGTTCTGGTGCGTGAGCGGGCCGAGCGTTGCCGCCACGGCCGGATGCAGGCCATTCAGGCCGGCCCGCAGTGCGGCGGCGAGGCGTTGCGTCAGCAGGGCCTCGAACACCTGCAGCTGCAGCGCGGGGTCCCCGGCTTCATGGAGCCTTTCGAGCGCGTCGGCCGTCAGCCGCTCGCCCCACACCGCTTCGAGCGGCGTGTGTTGCCCGGCCAGCGCGTCTTCGGGCGCGCCGAGCAGGGCGCGGGCGGCGCCCGGCTGCAATTGCGCGCCGACCGAGCACGTGGCCACGGACACATCGCGCAGGTAGAAGGCGGCACGCGCGCCGCCGACGATGGCGTAGCCGACTGTCTGGCCCAGGGCGTCGCCCGTGTGGCCGAACAATTTCAGCGGCGGCCCGGACAAGCGGAACACCAGGTGCATGCCGCCGGTGGGCAGCACGTGCTCGCGGGCACCGGGCCGCTCGGCGGGCGTGCCGTCGGGCGCCGAGGCCCACAGCTGCCGCACGAAGGGCTGCAGGTGCGGGGCGGGAGGCCGCGTCAGTTGCATGCGGCAGGGCCTGTCGGAGGCTGGCGGTGGCACATCGGCGCATTGTGCGCCGGGGCTTTGCCGGGCGGGCGGCTCACCAGTCGCGCGGCGCGATCAGCTCTTCGGTGTCGATGTCGAACCCGTAGGCCCTTGCGATGGTTTCGAAATCCGCCGCGATGGCCTCGCGCGCGGCGGTTTCCAGTTCGCTGTCGTTCTCTTCGAATTCCTCGGCGATGGCGTTGAATTCTTCGGTGGCGGCGTGGGTCAGCCGCAGCAGGCCGGCGTTGTCCGAAGGCTTCTGCGCTTCGATCGCCTCGCACAGGCGAACGAGGATCTGCTTGCACTTGTCCACCAGGAAGTCGGGAAAGTACGCGTCGCGGTACATGTCCTGGAGGAACGGGTGGCTCAGCAGTTGCGGGTTCGTGATCGGCATGAAACGGGCTCCTGGTTTCCGCGCGGCGCGCACGGCCGCGGCAGTCTAGGGCGAGGTGTTTTCCGGGATATGACGGCCGCGCTAGCATCGGTGCATGAGCAAGCCTTCTACAGCACTGATCCATCACCCCTACACCCCGCCCGACACATTCGCCGCGCCGCAGCCCGGCGTGTTCAAGGCGTCGACGGTGTTCTTCGCCGACGTGGCCGCCATGCGCGCGCGCGACTGGAAAACCAAGGCCGGCTACACCTACGGCCTGCACGGCACGCCGACCACCTTCATGCTCGAAGAACGCCTGGCTACGCTCGAGGGCGGCACCGAATGCCTGCTGGTGCCGAGCGGGCTGGCGGCCATCTCGCTGGTGGCGTTCGCCTTCCTGAAGACCGGCGACGAGGTGCTGATCCCCGACAACGCCTACGGCCCCAACAAGGCGCTGGCCACCGGCGAGCTGGCCAACTTCGGCATCACCCATCGCCTGTACGACGCGATGGACCCGTCCGACCTGGCGGCCAAGATCTCGCACCGCACGCGGCTGGTGTGGGTCGAAGCGGCGGGCTCGGTGACGATGGAGTTCCCCGATCTGCCGGCGCTCGTGAACGTCTGCCGCGCGCGCGGCGTGCTGACGGCGCTCGACAACACCTGGGGCGCCGGCCTTGCGTTCGCGCCCTTCGATTTCAACGACAGCGGGCAGGGCGTCGACATCTCGGTGCACGCGCTCACCAAGTACCCGAGCGGCGGCGGCGACGTGCTGATGGGCAGCGTGGTCACGCGCGACGAGCGGCTGCACCGCGCGCTCAAGCTCACGCACATGCGCATGGGCTTCGGCATCGGCGTGGGCGACGTCGAAACCCTGCTGCGCTCGCTGCCCAGCCTGTCGCTGCGCTATGCCGCGCACGATCGCGCGGCGCGCGAACTGGCGGGCTGGCTCAACGGCTGCGAAGAAATCGCGCAGGTGCTGCACCCGGCGCTCGAAGATTCGCCGGGCCACATCCATTGGCGCGCGCTCTGTGGCGCCACCGACCTGGCCGCCGGCCTGTTCTCGGTTGTGTTCGACGAGCGCTACAGCACCGAGCAGGTCGACCGCTTCTGCGACAGCCTGCAGCTGTTCCGCCTGGGCTACTCGTGGGGCGGGCCGATCAGCCTCGTGGTGCCTTACGACATCGGCCTGATGCGCGATGCCAGCGTGGCGCGCTGGCCCTACAAGGGCACGCTCGTGCGTTTTTCGATCGGCCTGGAAGACGTGGACGATTTGCGGGCCGATCTGCAACAGGCCCTCGCGAGGATGTAAGAAAGCGCGTCGGCGGCCTTGGGAAGTCCGCCGCCGGGCGCTCTGAAGACGTACCGTTATCGCTTACAGTAGCCCAACGCGCAGTCACCGTGACTGCCTCGCCCCAAGGAGAAGCAGTGGCAACACCAAATTACGGCTACGAGAAGCGCCAGAAGGAACTGGCCAAGAAGAAGAAAAAGGAAGACAAGCTCCGAGAAAAGGCGAACCGCAAGCTCAGCCCGAGCAGCGATGGACTGGCTCCCGGAGACCCGGAGACCGACGTGGCATCGCTCGAGCGCGATCCCCCCACGGTGCCCGAGTTGCCCACCAAGAACGGTTGATCCGCTCCTGGCGTCCCCTTCAAGAAGCCGCCGCAGGCCTGTGCCTGCGGCGGCTTTTTCATTGCCGGCGCCTGGCGTTATTTCGGCAGCAGCTTGCGCAGCTCGGGCCAGACGTTGTCGAGCAGTTGCGGCTGCGCCACCGCGGTCGGATGGATGCGGTCGGCCTGGAACAGCGAGAGCGCATCGGGCGCGTCGGCCACGCCCTTGAGCAGGAAGGGCACCAGCGCCGCCCGGGTCGTGCTTGCGACCTTCGAGAACACCGCCTCGAAGCGCCGCGTGTAGTCGGCACCGTAGTTCGGTGGCACCTGGATGCCCACGATCAGCACCTTGGCGCCGGCGGCCTGCGCGGCCTTGGTGATCTGCAGCAGGTTGTCTTCGGTGTTGGCGAGCGGCAGGCCGCGCAGCGCATCGTTGGCGCCCAGCTCCAGCACCACGTAGTTCGGCTTGTGCTGCGTAAGCAGGGCCGGAAAGCGGGCGCGGCCGCCGGAGCTGGTGTCGCCGCTGATGCTGGCGTTGACCACGGTGGCCGCGATCTTCTGCTGCGCAAGCCTTTTTTCGAGCAAGGGTACCCAGCCTTCGCCGCGCTTGAGGCCGTACTCTGCACTCAGCGAATCCCCGAGCACCAGGATCACCGGCTTGCCTGCCGTCGCGGCCTGGGCTTGTGCCGCGGTCGTCCAAGTCCCCGCGCTGCCGAGCGCGGCGGTGGTCAAGATAAAGTCACGTCGATTCAAAACCAAAGCCTTTCCATGTCCCAACCCCCGTCTGATGCCATTGTCGCCGTCGAGCATGTCTTCAAATCCGTCACCGACTCGACCGGTACGCTGGACATTCTGCAGGACATCGATTTCACCCTCGGGGCACGGGAAACCGCCGCCATCGTTGGCGCCTCGGGCTCCGGCAAGAGCACCTTGCTGTCGATCATCGCGGGCCTAGACACGCCCACGCGCGGCACCGTCAAGCTGGCCGGCGACGACCTCTTTGCCATCGACGAGGACGAGCGCGCGGCATTGCGCGCGCAGCGCGTGGGCTTCGTGTTCCAGAGTTTCCAGCTGCTGGGCAACCTGAGTGCCCTCGAAAACGTGATGCTCCCGCTGGAGCTGGCCAACCGCAAGGACGCCCGCAAGGCCGCCACCGAGATGCTGGGGCGCGTCGGGCTGGGCCAGCGGCTGGGCCACTATCCGAAGGTGCTGTCGGGCGGCGAGCAGCAGCGCGTGGCGCTGGCCCGCGCATTCGTCGTGCAGCCGGCCTTGCTGCTGGCCGACGAGCCCACTGGCAGCCTCGACTTCGCCACGGGCGAGCAGGTGATGAAGCTGATGTTCGACCTCAACCGCGAACTGGGCACCACGCTCGTGCTCGTGACGCACGACCGCGGCATCGCCGCCCGTTGCGAGCGCCGCATCACCATCGAGGCCGGCCGCGTGGCGCTCAACGAGAAAACGCCCATTTCGATGGGCGAACCTGCGCTGTAAGCTATCAAATAAATAGCGGCCCCATCAATCAACGAGGAGGAGATGCCCGTGGACACGCTACCCCCCGAGGCTGTGCTCGCGCTGCGGCGCGGTCAGCTCATCGAGGCCATCAAGATCGTGTGCGAGAGCACGGGCATGGATCTCAAGTCCTCCAAGGACGCGGTCGATCGCTACGTCAAGCGGCTGCAGGACCAACCAGGCTGGCAAGAGGCCGACGCGGGCCGCGAAGCGCCCGATGCGGCCATGCAGGACAGGGGCTTCGCCTCGATGCCGTCCACCGCGCTCGCCGCCCTGGCACAGGGCAACAAGCTCGAGGCCGTCCGCCTCACGCGCGAGGCGACGGGGCTGGGCCTTGCCGCGGCCAAGCGGCTGGTCGAGAACCACGAGAACCCGCCGGTCGGCGCCATCGGTCATCTGCCGTCGGAAGTGCCGCGCAGTCCCATGGCCGAGCCCGGACGCGTGCGGCCGGTCGGCTACGACAAGTGGCTGCCCGTGGCCATCGTCTTGCTGGTCATGGCGATGGCCTGGATCTATTTCGGCGGAAAGGGCTGAGTCGATGATCGTTCCCCAGTACTGGGCCGAAGGCCGCATTCAAGAGCAGGTGGCGGGCAAGCAGCTCACCGTGCGCCGCTACGGCTGGTCCGACGACAGCCCGCTGGCTGCGCAGGCGCATGCCGACCAGCGCACCCGCGAAGCCTTCGACCGCATCGCCAGTGGCGAGAAGCTCGACCGCCGCGAGCGCAAGCTGGCCTACAACGGCGCCAACGGCGTGCCGATCCGCGAGGAAATCGTCGAGCGCCAGGGCGACACCGTCATCACGCGCAACAGCTACGGCGCCCGCTGCCTGAACACGCCCGACGTGCTTTTTGTCGACATCGACTTCGACGAACCGCTGCGCGGCAGCCTGTTCCTGTTCGCGCTCTTTCCCGCGCTGATCGCCGGCGTGGTCGGCGGTTGGGCCGGCCGGACCTGGCTCGGCGGTCTGATCGCGTTCTTCATCGTCTTTGCCGTGGCCTACGGCATCGGCCGGCGCAAGAAGCGCGGCGAGCACACGGACAACCCGACGCCCGAGAAGCGCGCGGCCGAGCGCATCGGGCGCTTCGTTCACCAGCACCCCGACTGGCATCTGCGCATCTACCGCACGCCGGCCGGTTTTCGCGTGCTGGCGATGCACGATGTGTTCAACCCCGGCGATGCGGTCGTGGCCGACTGCTTCCAGCTGATGGGCGTCGACAAGATCTACGCGCGCATGTGCCGCAACCAGAACTGCTTTCGGGCCCGCCTGAGCGCAAAGCCCTGGCGCATCGGTATCAGCGAGCCGATGCGGCCGCGACCCGGTGTCTGGCCGGTGTCGCCCGACAGGCTGCCGCAGCGCGACGCCTGGGTGGCGCGCTACGAAAAGACCGCCGAAGGCCATGCCGCCTGCCAGTACCTGGAAAGCGTCGGCAACACCGAACGCCTGCACCCTCGTGCGCAAGCGGTGCAGGAACTGCACGACGAACGGACCCGCGCGACCAGCGGTTTTCCGCTGGCCTGAGGGCTCCGAATCGTTCGAGGCTCGGGGGTGGGGATAATCGGCGGATGTCTTCCCCCAAAGTGATCTTCGGCTTCCATGCCGTGGGCGTGCGCATCAAGACCGCGCCCAAATCGGTGCTCGAAGTGATGTTCGATGCCAGCCGGCGCGATGCGCGCATGAAACAGTTCATTGCGCGTGCGCAAGAAGCCGGCGTGCGGCTGGTCGAGGCCGACGGCCTGCGGCTGTCCAAGCTCAGCGGCAGCCACGGCCATCAGGGCGTGGTGGCGCGGGTCGAACCCGCCGCGCAAATCCATTCGCTCGACGAACTGCTCGAAGGCCTCGAAGAGGCCGGCACCGTGCCGCTGCTGCTGGTGCTCGATGGCGTGACCGACCCGCACAACCTCGGCGCCTGCCTGCGCGTGGCCGACGGTGCTGGCGCACATGCGGTGATCGCGCCCAAGGACCACGCGGCCGGCATCAACGCCACCGTGGCCAAGGTGGCGAGCGGCGCGGCCGAGACCGTGCCGTACTTCATGGTCACCAACCTGGCACGCACGCTCAACGAACTCAAGGAACGCAACATCTGGTGCGTAGGCACCAGCGACGACGCGCCGGGCACCATCTACCAGAGCGACTTCAAGCGCCCGCTGGCGCTGGTGCTGGGTGCCGAGGGTGAGGGCATGCGCCAGCTCACGCGCAAGACCTGCGACGAGCTGGTCAGCATTCCGATGGCCGGCGCGGTCGAGAGCCTGAACGTCTCGGTGGCCAGCGGCGTGTGCCTTTATGAAGCGATGCGCCAGCGAAGCCTCTGACGAGGCCTGAGCGCGCCGCGTGACCGGTGGCCATGCCGTGGGTCATCCGGCCGATGGCCCGCCCTTGCGGTGGAAGTAGATGAGTTCCGCCACGCGCCGCATCTGCGGCGTGCCCAGCAGGTGGTTGAACATCCAGTCGCTCTGGAAATTGTCGAAAGCCCAGCGCAGCGTGCGCTTGAGCAGAAAGCTTGGGTAGCTGCGCACGAACCACGTGGCCGGGTCGTCGGCCTCGCCGCGCACGAAGCGCGCCACCGCCTCGCCCGCGCGTTCACCGTGCTGCAGCGCCGTGTGGATGCCGCCGGCCGTGACCGGCGACACCATGCCGGCCGCGTCGCCCACCAGCAAGGCCCGCTCGCGCGCGACCATCGGCAGCACGCCGCCGCAGGGGATCATGCCGGCGCGCACCGCCACCGGCGGCGCATCGCCCGGCGTCACCACCGAGGCGATCTTGTGCAGCAGCGGGTCGAGCCGCAGCGCGCCCGCGTCACTGGGTCTCATGCGGCGGGCCAGCCCGATCTGGCTCACGCCCACGCCGTCGAGCGCCCAGCCGATGTAGCCGGGCGCCAGCTTGCGGTCGATGAAGCAATGCAGCAGGTCGGGCGCCATGCGCGCGCCCTGATATTCGTGCTCGATGCCGTACAGAAAGCGTTTGTTGCGCGAGAGGCCGAGCGCCTTGGCCACGCGTGAGTGCGGCCCGTCGGCGCCCACGAGGTAGGTGGCCGTGACGCAGGGCCCCTGCGTCACCGGCACTTCCCAGCGGCCGTTCAGCCACAGAGCTTGTTCGAAGAGCGTGCCCAGCCGCACGTCGACGCCGCAGTCGCGGGCCGACTTCACCATCCAGTCGAGCAGCGCGGGCGCATCGGTGGCCCAGAACCAGTAGCCGGGCGCGTGCAGGTCCACGTGGCGCATGTTGGGCGCATAGAGCCGCACGCCTTCGATGCGGCGCACGAGCTCGGGAGGAACCTCTCCCAGCCACGGCACGCTGTCGACCGCGTCCTTGACGATGATGCCCGTGGTGTGAAGCTTGGAACCGGCGCTGGCTTTCTTCTCCAGCACCATCACGCGGAGCCCGGCAAGGGCGGCGGCGCGTGCGCAGGCCAGGCCCGCAAAGCTCGCCCCGACCACGAGAAGATCGACCTTGGTGTTGCCGGTGCCGTTCGCGGCCATGGGAGCGGGGGCGCAGCCGGACGCGGCGCGGGAAGAGGGGGCGAGAGGAGAAAAGAAACTGGAGGAAGTTGTCATGGGGCAGCTGACCGAAGTCGATGGGCACCGCGATCTGCGGTGCGCATGCGAAGTTAGCGACGCCATGTGCGCGCGGCGTGAAGCCTGTGTGAACTCCCGCGTCCAGCCCGCCGCAACGATCAGGCGGGGCTGGCCACCAGCAGATAGCGGCAGGCGCCGCGCCCGAGCGCCTTGAAGACCAGCGGCCGATCGACGCCGAAGTCGAGGCAGTCGCCGGGTGCCAACTCGAAGCGTTCGTCACCGTAGTCCACCCGCAGTGCGCCTTCGAGCATCCACAGGCACTGGCGATAGGGCTTGCCGCTCCATCGCGGGTAGCTGACCTGTGCCG
The DNA here is from genome assembly GCF_043658315.1 of Variovorax sp. VaC1. NCBI lineage: Bacteria > Pseudomonadati > Pseudomonadota > Betaproteobacteria > Burkholderiales > Comamonadaceae > Variovorax > Variovorax sp. VaC1. Next base: position 487,801 of record NZ_JBIGLT010000003.1, read on the forward strand.
AACGCGGCAATTCGACCTCGACCAGTTCCACGCCGCTGCCCGCATGCCGCTCCGCGACCTGGCGCCGCAGATAGCCCGCCTCGGGGTCGCGCCAGACTTCCTGCATGGCCCTGGTGCGCAGCCTTTGGGGTTGTTCCTTGTCTTCGGTGAGAAGCTGCGCCAGCGGCACGCCGAGCCCGGCCGCCAGGCGTCCGAGCAGCACGGCGGTGGGGCTGCTCTGCGCGCGCTCCACCTTCGAAATCATCGCCTTGCTGACGCCCGAACGTTCAGCCAGCTCGGCGAGGCTGAGGCCCTGCGCCTGCCGCAAGGCCAGCAGCCGGGCGGCGATGAGCGCGTCGATATTGGTGGCCGGATCGCTTGGGGCAGGTGAGGTGTTTCTCATATGAGATTATTATTCTCCTATATTCAACGATTGGCCGAGCCGGAATTTCCGTCCGCGCAGCCCCGAAAGGAACACCATGCGTCTCGTCCCCTGCACTGAAGAAGCCCACTCGGGCGCCATCCTCGCCATCCTCAACGAAGCCATCGTCACCTCGACCGCGCTGTACGACTACAAGCCGCGCACGCCCGAGAACATGGTGGCGTGGTTCGCCACCAAGCGCGCCAACGGCTTTCCGGTGATCGGCGCGGTGGACGAGAGCGGCAAGCTGCTGGGCTTCGCGAGCTACGGCGCCTTTCGCGCCTTCCCGGCCTACAAGTACACGGTGGAGCACTCGGTGTACGTCGACAGCGCGCACCGCGGCTCCGGCCTGGGCCGCACGCTGATGGAGGCACTGATCGCCGAAGCCATCGCGCGCGATGTGCACGTCATGGTCGGTGCCATCGACGCCGCGAATGCGGGCAGCATCGGACTGCACGAGCGCCTGGGCTTCGAGCACTCGGGCACGGTGCGGCAGGCCGGGTTCAAGTTCGGCCGCTGGCTCGACGTGGCCTTCTACCAGCGCATTCTTTCTACGCCGCTGAATCCCGTCGACGGCTGATCGCCCGCCATCGGTCGCCGCGCGGGCTTCAGCTTCGCACCAGCGTGCCCGATTCCGACGTGCCCCACAGGTGGCTGGCCGGTGCCCCCGGAAACAGCCAGTACGGCGTGCATTCGCTCGACGGCACGACGTTGCTGAACGCATGGCTGGCCGCGCTGCCTGCGATGGTCTTCTCGAGCACCATCGACAGGTACTGGTCGTTGCTGCTTTCCTGCGTGTTGCCGTTGAGGATGACTTCCGCCCCGGTGGCCTTCGCGAAACGGCGGATGCCGTTGTGCCGCGAGTTCGCGGGCGCCCAGCTGTCGGCCGCAACGCCGTTCTCGCTGCTCACGCGCAGGCCATCGGCGGTGCGCCACACCAGAGAATGGTTGCCCTCGGTGTGCCCCGGCGTGTGAACCAGCGCAAGCCCTCGGCCGAGCTGCACGCTGCCGTCGAAGGCAACGATGCGTTCGGCCGGCACGCCATCCAGCCCCTGCGGGCAGTACCAGTCCGCCTGCACCGGCAGCAGGCCGCTTACGCTCGCCAGCTCTTGCCGGTGCACCAGCAGCCGCGCATTCGGGAACAGGCCCGGCTCGCGCGCGTTGCCCAGCCAGCGCCGCAGGTTCTGCGTGTGCAGGTGGTCGTAGCTGATGTAGTCGATGCACGCCGGGTCCAGGCCGATGCTCGCCAGCGCCTGTGGCACCGTCGAATGGATCGGCGCGATGGTGCTGTGCAGGAACCTGGGCGTCTGCTCGCTGAGCCGCTTGAAATAGGGCGTTTCGCTGCCGGTCTCGAAGTCGGCCGGCGTGAAGAGCAGGTGGCGCAGTTGGCCGTCGAAGTCCTCGAACTGGACCAGCACGGTGCGCGCCAGCAGATGGACCATGTGCGGCTTGAGCAACTGCTGCGAGTACACGCCACTGAACGCATACCAGGCCGGATAGGGAATGCGCAGCAGGTCGAAGCTGCGCACGTACCGAACCGGTGGCTCGTCGAGGAAGCGTTCGCGAAACCGCAGCCCGCCGTAGCGCAGGGCGCGCAACCTGTCCTGCGGCATCGCGTGCTGTCGCGCGCCGTCGAACTCGGTGATGGGCCGCAGGAGGGGCAGAGGCGGCGTGGCGTCGCGCATCATGGCGGCCTTTCGCTCAGGCTGCGGCAGCGGTGCGTTCGGGGGCGGCGGTTGCATCGGCGGCCGACTGGCCGAGCAGCCCGCCGATCACCGTCGGCAGCATCGCGGCCGGCACGCCCACGAGCAGTTGCCTGAGCATCGTCAGCGTGTCGAAGTAGACGCGCTCGCACATCAGCCGCTCGCCCTCGAAGATGAAGAGCGCGATCATCCGGCAGCGAAAGGCGTTGCCCGTGGGCGGCAGGCCCTTGAGCGGGCCGCGGTGCGTGCCGAGCAGCCAGAACTCGACGATCACCGAGTCGTCGGCATGGCGCAGCTGGATGATCTCGTGGCGCTGGTCGGGGAAGGCGGTGCGCGTCTCGGTGTAGTACTGGCGCACGTTGGCCGTGCCGTCGTGCACCTCGCCGCTCGGAATCAGCTCGTAGTGCGGATGCGGGAAGGTGCCGAGCACGGCGTCGAAGTCCTGGCGGGTCTCGTCGGCGAAATGGTCGAGCACGAGGCGTTCGCGGCGGGCCTGCAGGCCGGTGTCGGTGGTCATGGGGTTTTCTTTCTCCATCGTGGGTTGGGGGTGCGCTGCGGCGGGGTCGGACGTACGGACGTACTATCGGCGCCGCCCTCGACGCAGACTGTCCGGTGTTGGCAGTTGCAGCTCGGGACAAACCCGCAATGACCATTTCCGCCCCCGAGCCGATCGACGCCGACGACCGCATGCGCCTGCCCGACGCCGTGCAGCAGACGCTGCTCGACGTGGCGCATCGCAGGCGCCTTGCGCGCGGGGATTCGCTGTTTCTCAAGGGCTCGTCGCCCGATGCGCTGTTCGGCGTGATCGCGGGTTCGCTGCGCGTGAGCGTGGTGGCGCCGGGCGGGCGCGAGGCGGTGATCGCGGTGCTGGAGCCTGGTCACTGGTTCGGTGAGGTCTCGCTGCTCGTGGGGCGCGAGCGCGTCTACGACACCTGCGCGGTCGAAGACACCAAGATGGCCGTGGTGCGCGCCGAAGACTTCCATCGCCTCATTGCCGAGCGGCCCGACGTGCACATGGCTTTCACGCGGCTGGTCTGCCTGCGGCTGCGGCAGGCGCTGGCGTGGATCGACGACGCCATCCTGATGCCGCTGCCCGTGCGCCTTGCGCACCGGCTGCTGACCATCGACGTGCACCCCGCGTCCGCCGGTGAGGCGGCGATGCTCGCGGTGTCGCAGGAAGACCTGGCCTTCATGCTGGGCGTTTCGCGCCAGAGCGTGAACCGCCAGCTGAAGCTGTGGGAAGAAGAGGGCATGCTGCGCCTGCGTTACCGCGGCGTCGAGCTGCTCGACCGCGACCGTCTCGCGGCGTGCGCGCAGCCGGCCGCCTGAGCGGCGCGGCGGGCGTTAACAGGCCCTAAACCAGCGCGAAGAAGCGCATCAGCACCTCGGCGGGGTGCCTGACGCCGGCGCCAACGAACATTCGTTCATTGATCCACTGGAGCGCGGGAGACGCGGTCTCGAAGCGCGGGTTGCAGCGGAAATACACCTGCCCCGCATCGACCGGCTCGCCGTGCAGCAGCTTCGCCATCACCTCCGGTGGCGCCGAGCGAATGGCCCGGTTCTGCACGTAGACGAGGTCGCCCGCGTCGGTTTCGAGGCCGTAGCGTGCGTCGAGTTCGGAGAAGGTGTCGCTTGCGATCAGCTGGAAGTCGCTGCCGCCCGGCAGCACGCGTGCGCGCCAGCCATGGCCGATGGCTTCGCCGCCGGTGATGGGCACGACACGGTGCAGCCCGCGCGGGCCGCTGCCGAACACCTTTGGCACGCCCACTTCGACGCGCAGGTCGACGAAGTGTTCGAGCGCGGGCGCGGCGATCGAATCGAAGATGCTCATCGCTGGTGTCCGGTTGTCTGGCTCAGACAGCCGCCGTTTCGGCGCTGGCGCGGTCGAGCATTCCGATGGTGCCCGCGTCGAGCTTGAGCTGCGTGGCCACCACGAGCTCTTCGAGCTGCGCGATCGACGTGGCGCTGGCGATGGGCGCCGTCACGCCCGGGCGCGCGATCTGCCACGCGATGGCGACCTGGCCCGGCTTGGCGTTGTATTGCTGAGCGACGCGGTCGAGCGCATCGAGGATGCGCAGGCCGCGCGGGTTCAGGTACTTCTTGGTGGTGTTGGCACCGCGCGCGCTCTTGGAGGCATCGGCCTCGGTGCGGTACTTGCCGGTGAGGAAGCCGGCGGCCAGCGCGTAGAAGTTGATCACGCCCACTTCGCGCTTCAGGCACAGCGGTGCGAGGGCATCTTCGAACACCGCGCGGTCGTACAGGTTGTACAGGGGCTGCAGGCTTTCGTAGCGTGCAATGCCGAGCCGCTCCGACACGTCGAGCGCCTCGGCCAGCCGCGGCGCGGTGTAGTTGGAAGCGCCGATGGCGCGCACCTTGCCTTCCTTGATGAGCGCATCGAAGGCGCCGAGCGATTCTTCGAGCGGCGTGTTGGCGTCGTCGTCGTGCGACTGGTACAGGTCGATGTAGTCCGTCTGCAGGCGCTTGAGCGAGGCCTCGACCGCCTCGCGGATGTACTTGGGCGACAGCCCCACCTTGCCTTCGCCCATCGGCTTGCCGACCTTGGTGGCAAGCACCACGCGGTTGCGCTTGCCGCTTTGCTTGAGCCACTTGCCGATGATGGTCTCGGACTCGCCGCCGGTATGGCCCGGCACCCAGGCCGAGTACACGTCGGCTGTGTCGACGAAGTTGAAGCCCGCGTCGAGCCATGCGTCGAGCAGCTTGAACGAGGCGGCCTCGTCCACGGTCCAGCCGAACACGTTGCCACCGAAGGCGAGCGGGGAAACCAGGAGGCCGGAGCGGCCGAGCGGGCGAAGTTGCGACATGAGGATGTGTTCCCGAAGAAGCGTTGAGAAAGAGAAAGGGTCAGACGAAACCGATGGCGCCCAGCACCGCACCGGCACCGAGCAGCCAGAGCAGGTGGATGCGCGTGCGCCAGACGATAAGCGCGGCCGCGCCGGTCAGCAGCCACAGGTGCCACGCAGGCGCATTGCCGGCATGGTTACCGGTGGCGAGCACCCAGCCGGTGGCGATCAGCAGGCCGACCACCACGGGCGCCATGCCCTGCTTGAAGGCGCGCACCTCGCGGCGGGTGCGGTTGCGATGGCCCCAGCGCGTGGCGAAGTAGGTCAGCGTAGTGCTCGGCAGCATGATGCCCACCATGGTCACCAGCAGGCCGAAGAAGCCGAGCAGCCACGCGCCCGGTCCCGCGCCGATGCCGCCGCCGGCGTTGAGCCCGACGTTCCAGCCCATCAGCGCCACGAACAGCACGTTGGGGCCAGGCGCGGCCTGGGCGATGGCGACCGAGGAGCTGAACTGCGCATCGGTGAGCCAGCCGTGCTGGGCCACCAGGAAGCGGTGCATGTCGGGCACGGTGGTGATGGCGCCGCTGATGGACAGCAGTGAAAGCAGCAGGTACTGGCCGAACAGGGCCAGCCAGTCGTGCCATTGCATTGCGATGGTCATGCGGGGATCTTTCGCCAGGTCCAGACGCAGGCCACGCCGCCCAGCACCAGCAGCACCCAGCCCAGCGGGATCTTGAGCATCGTGATGGCAAGGAACACCAGCGCCATGATCGCCAGGCAGACCGCGAAGCCCAGCGGGTGCTTGCGCAACTGCGGCACCAGCTTGATGCCGGTGGCCGCGATCAGCCCGCCCGACACCGCGCCCATGCCGCGCAGCGCGGCCGCCACCTGCGGATTGCCGGCGTAGTGCGCATAGAGCACGGCCAGTGCGAGGATGACGACCAGCGGAATGGTCAGCATGCCCGCCACGGCGGCGAGCGCGCCGCGCAGGCCGAAGTAGCGGTCGCCGATCATCAGGCCGAGGTTGATGACGTTGGGCCCGGGCATCACCTGGGCCACGGCCCAGTCCTCGAGGAACTGCTCGGGCGTGAGCCACTTCTTTTTCTCGACCATCTCGCGCTGCACGATGGCCAGAACGCCACCGAAGCCCTGCAGCGCAAGCCAGGTGAATGACACGAACAGGTCGCGCGGCGACTGGGGCTGGGCGGGGATGGGTGGCGCCACCGCGCCGGAGGCTGGGGGAGACGTTTGCATGTGGAGCGATTATCGTAGGCGGGCCTGCAATATGCCGGGCACCGGGCCGGCGGGCCGCGGGCCATTCCACAGGGAGACTCCATGCTCACGCAAATCCGCGCACTCTTCGATCTCTGCCAACGCGCCGTCGCCTCCTGGTCGAACGACTATGCGCCCAGCATGGGGGCGGCACTGGCCTACTACACGGTGTTTTCGATTGCGCCGCTGCTCCTGATCGTGATCGCGGTGGCGGGCCTCGTGTTCGGGCAGGAGGCGGCACGCGGCGAAATCTTCGCCCAGTTGTCGGGCCTGATGGGCGAGCAGGGCGCAACGGCGGTGCAGGGCATGCTGAAGGCGGTCAACAAGCCGGCCGAAGGCATCGTGGCCACGGTGATCGGCATCGGCCTGCTGGTGGTGGGTGCGACCACCGTCTTCGGTGAACTGCAGGACGCGCTCGACCGTATCTGGCGTGCGCCGGCCCGCGAAAAGAACAAGGGCCTGTTCAACATGCTGCGCGTGCGGCTGCTGTCGTTCAGCATGATCATGGGCATCGGTTTTCTGCTCATGGTGTCGCTGGTGGCGAGCGCCGCGCTGGCGGCGCTGGGCAAATGGTGGTCGCCCATCTTCGGCGCGTGGGAGACGCTGGCGCAGGCGGTGAACTTCATCTTCAGCTTCGGGATGGTCACCGTGATCTTCGCGATGATCTACAAGATCATGCCGCGCGCCAAGGTGCAGTGGCGCGACGTGTGGGTGGGCGCTGCGGTCACGGCGCTGCTCTTCACGGTCGGCAAGCACCTGATCGGCCTGTACATCGGCAAGAGCAGTGTGGCCTCGGGCTATGGCGCGGCGGGCTCGCTGGTGGTGGTGCTGGTGTGGGTGTACTACTCGGCGCAGATCTTCCTGCTGGGCGCGGAGTTCACCTGGGTCTATGCGCGCACCTATGGCTCGATGAAGGACTCGAAGGGCGCGGCCGATCTGAACCCTTCACCGACGCGGGATGTGCCGCTGGCGCACAACGACGCCTGAGCCATCCGGCGCATCCGGCGGCCATTCAGCCGGCGAAGCCGCCTTCGTCGAGAAACTTCTGCTCCTCGGCCGTGGACTCGCGGCCCAGCAGCCTGTTGCGATGCGGGAAGCGCCCGAAGCGCGCCACGATGTCCCGGTGCAGCACGGCGAAGCGCTGGGTGTCGCTGTCGAGCGCGGCATTGAGTTCGACCGAACGCTCCTGCTCGGCCAGCACTTCGGAGTGCATGAAGGGCAGGTAGAAGAAACGCCTCAGTGCCGGGTCGGGCTGCAGGTCGAAGCCTGCGGCAACGGCTGCCTTGGCCACGGCCAGCGCCTTGCCGTCGGTGGCGAGCATGTGCGGGTTGTTGCGCCAGGTGTTGCGCGGGAACTGGTCGAGCAGCACCAGCAGCGCGAGCGCGCCTTCGGCATCGGCCAGCCAGTGGTCGAGTTCGCCACGGGCGGAGGCCTGGTGGGCAAGCGAGAAGCGGGCGGCGAAGTCGGTGTCGAAGGCTTCGTTCTTGGCAAACCAGCGGTCGGGGCCGGCTTCGCGCCAGAAATCGACGACGGCGCGGGCGGCGGGGAGGGCATTGGAAGTCATCGTTGCATTCTCTTTCAGCCTTGTGAGCCTCGCCCTGCCTGGGCGACCAAAGTCGGGGTGGTGGCCGACAAGACATCGCTTCAGGGCTGCCTATGCTGGCATGTTCTTATAACCAGGAGATAACGCTCATGAACCGATATGGCACTCTTTTGCGCGCAGCCCTCGTGACCGGCGTGGCCGCGGCTGCACTGGCCGGCTGCGGAATGATGTCGAAGTCGAACGTCGCCAGCTTCAGCGGCGCGATGAACGCCGCCAGCGAAGTCCCGCCGAACATGACGCGCGGTAGCGGCATGGCCGAAGCCTGGCTCAACCGCGACACCAACGTACTCAAGTACAAGATCACCTACACCGGCCTGAGCGGCCCGGCCACCATGGCGCACTTCCACGGCCCTGCGGCCGCGGGCGCCAACGCGGGCGTGGTGCTGCCCTTTGCGAATCCGATGAGCCCGATCGAGGGGCAGGCCACGCTCACGCCCGCGCAGGCCGCCGACCTCGTTGCCGGCAAGTGGTATGCCAACGTGCATACCGCGGCCAACCCGGGTGGCGAGATCCGTGGGCAGTTGCTGCCGAAGATGTGAAATCGTTCCAGGGGTGAACAACCCCTGGTCAGGTTGGTGTCGCACGGCTGGTGTCAAATGAACGCATGACGACACCAACGAAGAAGAAACCCCGTGCCGCATCCCAACCCCTCAACCCTTTCGCATCACGCCGCGAAGACATGCGCAGCGCCCGCAAGGCGCTCGTGCTGCAGGGCGGTGGGGCGTTGGGTGCCTACCAGGCGGGGGTGTACGCGGCGCTCAGTGAAACCGACCTGCAGCCGCACTGGATCGCAGGCGTTTCCATCGGTGCCATCAATGCGGCGCTGATTGCGGGCAACGCGCCCGAGCGGCGGGTCGACCGGCTGCGCGAGTTCTGGCATCTGGTGTCTTCGGGGCCTTCGCAGCGCCTGCCGTCGTGGCTGGGCGACCGGGCCACGCAGAACCAGTGGAGCGCGACGATGGCCTCGCTGGTGGGCATTCCGGGCTTCTTCGAGCCGCGCTATTCGCCGGCCTTGCTGATGGGCGGCGCGGCGCCGCTGCTGAGCTACTACGACACCTCCGCGCTCAAGACCACGCTCGAGCGTCTCGTCGACTTCGACCGCATCAACGCCTGCGAAGCGCGCTTCAGCGTGGGGGCCGTCAATGTGCGCACCGGCAACTCGGTGTACTTCGACAACACGCGCCAGCGCATCGGCCCCGAGCACATCATGGCCAGCGGTGCGCTGCCGCCGGGCTTTGCGCCCATCACCATCGATGGCGACGACTACTGGGACGGCGGCATCGTTTCCAACACGCCGCTGCAGTACGTGCTCGACATGCACCCGCGCTCAGAGCCGCTGGTGGTGCTGCAGGTCGACCTGTTCAATGCGCGCGGCGAAATGCCCCGCACCATGGCGGGCGTGATGGAGCGGCAGAAAGACATCACCTATTCGAGCCGCACCCGCATGAACACCGACGCGATGGCCGCCAACATGAACCTGCAGCAGGCCATTGCCGACCTGATCAGCAAGCTGCCAGCCCATCTGCGCAAAGACCCGAGCGTGCTCGAGGTGCAGTCGCAACTCACGCACGAGCCCATCGACATCTTTCACCTGATCTATCGCGACAAGCCCTACGAACTCGAATCGAAAGACTACGAGTTCTCGCGCGCCGCAGTCGAAGAGCACTGGGAGTCGGGCGCACGTGACATGCGTGTGACGCTGGCCCACCCCGAGACGCTGCGCGCCGATGCCACCGTCAACGGTGTCACCACCTTCGACCTGGGCGAGCATGGCGCGGGGCGCGTCAAGCGTCCGGGCCTGTCGCGCTGAGCGACGCATCAGGTTCAGTTTCAACTAAGAAACCAGCGCCAGACTGGTCGGCCACTTCAACAGGAGGAAATGTTCATGAACATTGAAGATGTGCGGCGCCAAGCCTTTGCGATGCCGTTGACCAGCCCCGCCTTTCCGCCCGGACCTTATCGCTTCGTCCGGCGCGAATTTCTCATCATCACGTACCGCACAGACATGGACGCCCTGCGCGCCGTGGTGCCCGAGCCGCTCGAAGTGGTCGAGCCGCTGGTCAAGTACGAATTCATCCGCATGCCCGACTCCACCGGCTTCGGCGACTACACCGAGTCGGGCCAGGTGATTCCCGTGCAGCTGCGCACCGACAAGGGCGTGGAGAAGGGCGCGTACGTTCACGCGATGTACCTCAACGACCATCCGCCGATTGCCGGCGGACGCGAGCTGTGGGGCTTTCCGAAGAAGCTCGCCTCGCCGGTGCTCGACTACGAGACCGACGTGGTCGTCGGCACGCTCGACTACGGCAAGGTGCGCGTGGCCAAGGCCACCATGGGCTTCAAGCACCGCACGCTCGACCCCGCGCCGATCCTTGCGGGCATTGCGCAGCCCAACTTCCTGCTGAAGATCATTCCGCACGTCGATGGCACGGCCCGCATCTGCGAACTGGTGCGCTATCACATGGTCGACGTGACGTTGCACGGCGCATGGGGCGGGCCAGGTTCGCTCGAACTGCATCCGCACGCGCTGGCACCGGTGGCCGATCTGCCGGTGCTGAAGGTCGAATCGGCCGTTCACTACATCGCCGACATGACGCTGGCGCTCGGCACGGTCGAACACGACTATCTCGCCTGATTCCTGTCGACACCTTTCAACTCCACTCTCAAGGAACATTCCCATGCAACTCAAGGACAAGGTCGCCTACATCACCGGCTCGGCCAGCGGCATCGGCAAGGAAATCGCCATTCTTTTCGCACAGGAAGGCGCGAAGATCATCATTGCCGACCTCAACAAAGAGGCCGCGGACGCCACCGCGGCCGAGCTGAAGGCCACGGGCGCACAGGCCATCGGCGTGGGCGTCGACGTGACCAACGAAGACCAGGTCAATGCATCGGTGGAAGAGGGCGCTGCCGCCTTCGGCGGCATCGACATCCTGATCAGCAACGCCGGCATCCAGATCGTGCATCCGGTCGAGGAGTTCAGCTTCGCCGACTGGAAGAAGATGCTCGCCATTCACCTCGACGGCGCGTTCCTCACCACCAAGGCGTGCCTCAAGCACATGTATGCGCAAGGCCGTGGCGGCAGCGTGATCTACATGGGCTCGGTGCACTCCAAAGAGGCTTCGCTGCTGAAGGCGCCTTACGTCACGGCCAAGCACGGCCTGATCGGCCTGGCCAAGACGGTCGCCAAGGAAGGCGCCAAGCATGGCGTGCGCGCCAACGTGATCTGCCCGGGCTTCGTGCGCACGCCGCTGGTCGAAAAGCAGATTCCCGAGCAGGCCAAGACGCTGGGCATCAGTGAGGAAGAAGTCATCAAGAACGTGATGCTCAAGGAAACGGTCGACGGCGAATTCACCACGACGGAAGACGTGGCGCGCGTGGCGCTGCTGTTCGCTGGCTTCCCGACGAATGCGCTGACCGGCCAGTCGCTCGTGGTGAGCCACGGCTGGTTCATGCAGTAAGTTTTTTCTTTCTTTCTCCCTCCCCTTACGGGGGAGGGTTGGGGTGGGGGCTCGACGGCCTCCATTTCCAACGCTCTGCCTGCCCCCATCCCGGCCTTCCCCCAGAGGGGGAAGGAGCAAGTCAAGGCCGGCGTGGCGCTACAGCTTCAATTCCCAGGTCTCACCCACGAGCGGTTCGCCGTAACCCTCGTGCGGTTCCGAGTGCGTCAGCTTGAAGCCGCGCGTGGCGTAGATGCCGCGCGCAGCCAGCAGGACGCTGTTGGTCCACAGCACCATCTTCTTGTAGCCCTTGCGCCGCGCAAAGGCGATGCACTCGTCGACGAGCCGGCCGCCCAGGCCCAGGCCGCGCGCAGCGGGCGCAAGGATCAGCAGGCGCAGTTGCGCCACCGTGGCCGATTTGCGCACCACGAAGATCGCCCCCACGCGCTCGCCGTTGAGCTCGGCGATCCAGCAGCGCTCCCACTCGGGCTGGAACTTGAGCAGGAATTCGCTCGCGATACCCGCCACCAGCGCCTCGAACTTGCTGCCCCAGCCATATTCGCGCGCATAGATTTCGCCGTGCTGCTGCACCACCCAGCCGATGTCGCCCGGCGCCGGATCGCGCAGCACGGCTGTCTGTGGCCGGGCTGGGGCGGCTTCGGGGTCGAGCAGCGACTGCATCGTGCCCATGGCCTGCACCAGTTGCTGGCGTTGCGCCGGTGCGAGCGGCGTCAGCAGGGCCGCAGCCTCATCGCGCGATTTCTGTTGCAGGGGCGCAAAAGCGGCGTGGCCAGCATCGGTCAGGCGCAGCACGCTTTGCCGTGCGTCGCGAGCGTCTGGCGCGCGCGTGAGCCAGCCTTCGGTCTCGAAGCGGCGCAGGATGCGGCTCATATAGCCCGCGTCGAGCCCGAGGTCGCGCCCGATCTCGCTGGCGACGGGCGTTTCGCGATGCGCCAGCTCGTACAACACGCGCACATCGGTCAGGGACATGGGGCTGCCCAGGTAGGGGTCGAGGGCGCCGATGCGGCGGGTATAGAAGCGGTTGAACTGCCGGATTGCCTTGACGGCGGCGGTATCGACGGTGGGTGATGGCGTAGACATGGTTGCCATTGTCATTCAATTGATTGACTTTAGCAATCGATTGATGAGCAGGCAACGCCCCGGTCACTGGATGTTTGTCGCGACAGGGATGCTGGAAAACCCTAAAATCGAGGGTTGCCCACAACAGCGCGCCCTTGGCGCTGTCAACTCCCACCGATGAACGCCCCCGTCGACGTCTCCTTTTTCGCGCGTGCCGCCAAGCCGCTGACCAGCTACCGCAAGTACTGGGCGGCCCGCTTCGGCACGGCCAAGTTCCTGCCGACCACGCGCAAGGAGATGGACGCCCTCGGCTGGGACAGCTGCGACATCATCGTGGTCACCGGCGACGCCTACGTCGACCACCCCAGCTTCGGCATGTCGGTCATCGGCCGCATGCTGGAGGCGCAGGGCTTCCGCGTCGGCATCATTGCGCAGCCTGACTGGCAGAGCGCCGAGCCCTTCAAGGCGCTGGGCAAACCGAACCTGTTCTTCGGCGTCACGGCCGGCAACATGGATTCGATGATCAACCGCTACACGGCCGACCGGAAGATCCGCAGCGACGACGCCTACACGCCCGGCGACGTCGGCGGCTCGCGCCCCGACCGCGCGGCCATCGTCTATTCGCAGCGCTGCAAGGAAGCCTGGAACGACGTGCCGATCATCCTCGGCGGCATCGAAGGCAGCCTGCGCCGCATCGCCCACTACGACTACTGGTCGGACAAGGTTCGCCGCTCCATCGTGGTCGATTCGAAGTGCGACCTGCTGCTGTACGGCAACGCCGAGCGCGCCATTGTCGAGATCGCGCATCGCCTGGCCGCCAAGGAGCCGGTGCAGCAGATCACCGACGTGCGCGGCACCGCCTATGTGCGCCGCGAAACGCCAGAGGGCTGGTTCGAGATCAACTCCACTAGCGTGGACGAGCCGGGCCGTGTCGAGGCGCACGTCAACCCGTACCTGATGGTGTCCGAGCAGGCCAAGGCCAACGGCGCCACCTGCGCGAAGGAAGACGAGGCGAACGACGTGGCCAAGGCGGCGGAGGCGGCCGGTTCGCCGGCGCTTCAGTCGGTGGTCAACCCCGCGATCAAGCCGCTGACCTTCATGCCGAATCCGGCGCTGCAAGGCCGGGGCAAGATCAGCGTGCCACCGCGCGACCGCTCGGTGATCCGCCTGCCTTCGTACGAACAGGTGCGCAGCGACCCGGTGCTCTACGCCCACGCCAACCGCGTGTTGCACCTCGAAACGAACCCCGGCAATGCCCGCGCACTGGTGCAGGCGCACGGCGAAGGCACCACGGCGCGCGACGTGTGGATCAACCCGCCGCCCATTCCGCTCACCACGGCGGAAATGGACTACGTGTTCGACCTGCCATATGCGCGCAGCCCGCATCCACGCTACGCCGACGAAAAAGGCAGCCACGACGGCGCGACGAAGATCCCCGCGTGGGAAATGATCCGCTTCAGCGTGAACATCATGCGCGGCTGCTTCGGCGGCTGCACCTTCTGCTCGATCACCGAGCACGAGGGCCGCATCATCCAGAGCCGCTCGGAAGATTCGATCATCAAGGAGGTCGAAGCCATCCGTGATTCCGTCAGCGGCTTCACTGGCGCCATCTCCGACCTGGGCGGCCCGACCGCCAACATGTACCGCCTGGGCTGCAAGAGCCCCGAGATCGAAGCCGCTTGCCGCAAGCCCAGCTGCGTGTACCCCGGCATCTGCCCGAACCTGGGCACCAACCACGACCCGCTCATCAAGATCTACCGCCGCGCGCGTGCGTTGCGGGGCATCAAGAAAATCCTGATCGGTTCCGGCCTGCGTTATGACCTGGCCGTGCAATCGCCCGAGTACGTGAAGGAGCTGGTGCAGCACCACGTCGGCGGCTATCTGAAGATCGCGCCCGAGCACACCGAGCAGGGCCCGCTCACCAAGATGATGAAGCCCGGCATCGGCAGCTACGACAAGTTCAAGCAGATGTTCGAGAAGTTCTCGGCCGAGGCGGGCAAGAAGCAGTACCTCATTCCGTACTTCATCGCTGCGCATCCGGGCACCAGCGACGAGGACATGATGAACCTCGCGATCTGGCTCAAGAAGAACGGCTTTCGCGCCGACCAGGTGCAGACCTTCTACCCGTCGCCCATGGCCACCGCGACGACGATGTACCACACCAACAAGAACCCGCTGCGCAAGATCACGCGCGAGAGCGAGACGGTGGACATCGTGCGCGGCGACAAGCGCCGCCGCCTGCACAAGGCCTTTTTGCGCTACCACGATGCCAACAACTGGCCGCTGCTGCGCGAGGCGCTGAAGAGCATGGGCCGCGCCGACCTGATCGGCAACGGCAAGCACCACCTGATCCCGACGTGGCAGCCGCTGACCGATGGCGGCTACACGAGCGCGCGCCGCAAGAACTCGACGGCCGTGCCCGTCAAGGCTGCTTCGGCGCCGGTCAAGCTGACGCCGGTGAAGCCCTCGAAGGGCCGCATCCTGACGCAGCACACCGGCCTGCCGCCGCGCGACAACGGCTCGGCGCCGCGCAAGGCGTCGTCCGGTCCGGTGCGCGGCAGCATTCGCAAGCCGCGCTGAGCCCCACGCCGAAAGGCTGGCCGGCTGGCATGCGCCCCGCCAGTCCGGCAGGGGCCGCTACGCGTACTGCATTTCCCCGTTGCCGAACGACCAGTTCTCCTTCGCCACCTCGACGAGGTTGATGAAGACATCCTCGCGCCGGATGCCCAACTGGCCGTGCAGGTCGTCGGCCACGCGCCGGTAGAAGGCCTTCTTGAGGTCGATCGAGCGGCCATGGTTCAGCGTCACCTGGATCATCACCAGCCCCGCCGAGTATTCGATGCCGAGGTAGCTGGCCGGGCGAACCAGTTCGCCGGCAGCGTGCCGCGTGACGATCTGGAACTTGTCGTCTGCCGGCACGTTGATGGTGTCCCGCATGGCCTGGTAGATCAACTCGCCGATGGCGGTGCCCAGCGTCTCGGGGCTGTCGTTGGAAAGATCGATTCGAACGAGTGGCATGTGTGTTTTCCTTGAAGGGATGGGGTGAGGGTAGGAGCATCCCGAGGCCATAGTCTGCGCCCAAGCCTCTAAGATCGCCGCCATGGCTCTGTACCGTTCTCCCCCTCCGTCGACCCGCAGCTGACGCGCGCCTCGTGCCGCGCTCAGACCCGCAAGTGGTCGCCGCCGTCCGCCTTCTTCGCGAAGGCCGGATGACGGCCGGATGGTCGTGCCCGCCCTCTGCAAAGAGAAAGAAGCGGCGGGCCTCATGGAGAACTTTCAACAATGAACGCAAGAATGTCTGCCGCCCTGGCCTGGGGCGGTGTGTTGCTGGCCGGCGCGCTGTGGGGCGGCGGCGCGCTGGTGGCGCAATTCCTGATCGATGGCGGCATCGCGCCGCAAAGCCTGTCGCTGGCGCGCTTTGCGTTGGGGCTTCCGCTGCTCTGGTGGCTGTATTGGCGCGCGCCTGCCCAGCCGGATGCGCGTTGGGCCGATCTGTCGGGGCGGGAGCGCTTCCAGATCGTCGCCACGGGCGCGGCCATGGCGCTCAACGTGAGCTGCTGGTTCGCGGGCATCGCGCACCTGGGGGCGGCGTTGCCGACGGTCATCTCGATCTGCTGTGCACCGGTGATCGTTGCGCTGGTGTCCGTGCTGCGCGGCTACGAGCGTTTCGGCGTGCGCCTGCTTGCGGGGCTGCTCCTCGCGCTGGCGGGCGTGCTGCTGCTCGTGATGCCCGCCGAAGGCTGGGGGCCGTTGGCGCAGGGGCACGTGGCGGGGCTGGCCTGGTCGTTCGGCTCCGCGTTCTGCTACGCGCTGGTGGTGCTCGGCAACGCGCGCATGCCGGTGCGGGTGCCTGCGGTCACGGCGTCAGCCTGGGGCATGACGGTGGCGGCGCTGTGCATGTTCGCGATCGCATGGCCCGGCGGCATCACCTGGCCGGCGAATGCCGCGCAATGGCTGGGCGTGGGCTACACGGGCGCGGTGACGACTTCGGTGGCGTACCTTGCATTTGCCTGGGGGGCGCGGCGGCTGTCGCCGACGGCCGCCGTGGTCGGCACGCTGATCGAGCCGCTGGTGGCGGCCGTGCTGGCGGCAATGCTGCTTGCACAGCCGATGTCGCCGCGCCAGTGGGCTGGGGCCGTGCTGCTGGCCGGGGCGATGGTTCTTTTGGTCAGACGCCAGGGAACTACGGGAGCGGCCTGAGCGCAAACTGAGGCACTCCGTTGTATGGTGTGGCCCCATGAGTCATTCGCTCCGTACGCCGGCCCCATGGATGCGCACCCTGGCGGGCGCCGTGCTGTTCGCCGCGGCGTTGCCGGTGCTGGCGGCGTCGCCCGAGGCCGCGCCGGCTGCGTCGGCCACGCCCGCCCAGACCTTGCGCGCCGCCCATCAGCGCATGAGCGACAAGCTCGATCACAGCAGCTTCGGGCGGCCCGTGCAGCTCGACTCGGAGGAGACGCCCGGTGGCCTGCAGGGCGACGTCTATGCGGTGGTCGACCATTCGCTCTCGGAGATCACCTCGACGCTGAAGGGGGCCACGCGCTGGTGCGACGTGCTGGAACTGCACATCAACAACCGCCGCTGCCGCACGGGCACATCGCCGCAGGGGCGCGAGACGCTCACGCTCTACGTGGTGCGGCGCTACGACAAGCCGGTCGACCAGGCCTTCGAGCTGCCTTTCGTCTATCGGATCGTGAACGCCGCGCCCGAGCACCTGTCGGTCGAGATGACGGCGGCCAGCGGCCCGCTGGGCACGAGCAACTACCGCGTCACGCTCGAAGCCGTGGCACTGGACGAGCGCAAGAGCTTCCTGCACTTCAGCTACAGCTATGACCACAACATGATGGTGCGGCTGGGCACCCAGGCCTACCTGGCGACCTTCGGCCGCGACAAGGTGGGCTTCACACCGGTCGGCAAAGGCCCGGACGGCCAGCCCGAGTACATCCGGGGCCTGCGTGGGCTGGTGGAGCGCAATGCGATGCGCTACTTCCTCACGCTCGATGCCTTCCTGGCGGCGCCGGCGCAAGACCAGGCCGAGCGCCGCGAGCGCTACTGGTTCGCGGCGGCCGAGCAGTATCCGCGGCAGCTGCACGAGGTCGACCTCGACACCTATCTCGCGCTCAAGCGGGAAGACCGCAAGCGCGAAGGCCCCGCCCGCTGACCGGCCAGGCTGCGTTGCAGCGGATCAGTCGGCCAGCGTGAGCAGCGGCACGTCGCGCTCGCGGCTCATGGCGTCCAGCTCGGCACGCGTGCGTGCGGCCAGCCACGCGGCCAGCGCGTCGTGCGTGGCCGGTGCCAGCATGTCGCGCGACGTCACGCCCGCCGCTTCGCAAAGGCGTGCCGCGAAATGCGGCTCCAGCGCCGCGACCGCCACCCGGCCATCGGCACAGCGATAGATGCGGTAGCCCGCATGCGCGCCGCCCACCGCGCCCGAGGGCTGCGTCAGGCCCCAGGTGCGCGGCAGCGCGAGCCAGTCGGCGGAGGCGTTCAGCGCGACTTCGAGGTACACGCCGCCGGCCTTGTGGTCGTCGCCTGTGCCGGCGCGGGCGCGCAGCAGCATGGCCTTCAGCACCGCCTCGCTCGCGAGCAGGGCCCCGCCCATGTCGGCGTAGAGCGTGGGCGGCAGTTCGGTGCCGGTGACGAGGCCGCTTTCGGCCAGGTAGGTGAGGTCGTGGCCCGGCTCTTCGGCCCGCTCGCCCGGCGCGCCGACGATGGCCACCTGCGACAGCGACGGGTGGCGCGCCTGCAGCGCGGGCCAGTCCAGGCCCAGCTTGCGCAAGGCCGAAGGGCGGAAAGAGGTGAGCAGCACGTCCGTCTTCGCCAGTTCGGCGTGCAACTGCTGCTGCCCTGCCTCGGTCTTCAGGTCCGCGGTCTGGACGGTGATGCCTTCGTGCAGCGCGGCATACGCGGGCTGGTTGTAGAGCCCCATCGGATCGCCGCCCGGCGGTTCGAGCTTCAGGCAATCGGCGCCCATCTCGCGGCAGCGCAGGAGCGCGGCAGGGCCGGGCAGGTTGAGCGCAAGGCTCAGGACGCGCACGCCCGCGAGCGGCAACAGGGAAGGGGCTGATTGGCTTGGCATGGGCGTGTATCCAGAAGCAGGTGGCTGTCGAATGGCAGCGATTCTCGCCCGGCCGCCCAAGCCCACGAGAGCCAGATTCCGCAAGCCGGCGCACCGGGTGCGCGCGTAGCATGCGGCATGGCGGCGCTCTTTCCTGCCGCTGCCGCAACGACAAGGAGATGAACATGTTCGAAGCTTCCCTCATGAGCGGCCAGCGCATCCTCGTGACCGGTGGCGGCACCGGTCTCGGTCGCGCGATGGCCGAGCGCTTCCTCAGCCTGGGTGCCGATGTCGCCATCTGCGGACGGCGCCAGTCGGTCTGCGAGGAAACGGCGGCCGAGTGGCGCCAGCAGTTCCCGGCGCGGCGCATCGACACCTTCGGCGTCGACATCCGGGTGGCGCAGGCGGTCGATGAAATGGTCGATAGCCTGTTCCAGAGCGGCGGCCTCACCGGGCTGGTCAACAACGCGGCGGGCAACTTCGTGTCGCCGACCGAAGCCCTCTCGCCACGCGCCTTCGACGCCGTCGCCAACATCGTCTTCCATGGCAGCTTCTACGTGACGCAGGCCGTGGGCAAGCGCTGGGTGGCGCAGTCCAAGGCGGGCGAATGGAAGCAAGGCGATGCCTTCCGCAGCGTCATGAGCATCATCACGACCTGGGTCGACAACGGCAGCCCCTACGTGGTGCCCTCGGCCATGAGCAAGGCCGGGATCGACGTGATGACCAAGTCGCTCGCGGTCGAATGGGCGCGGCACGGTATCCGCCTGAATGCCGTCGGCCCCGGCGAGATTCCGACCGAAGGCATGAGCAAGCGCCTGAACCCCGGCGAAGAGCCCGGCGCGCGCAGCAAGCAGAACAACCCGATGGCGCGCACCGGCCGCATGAGCGAGCTGCAGAACCTCGCGGCCTTCCTCATGGCTCCGGGCCAGTGCGACTGGCTCACCGGCCAGAGCATCATGATGGACGGCGGCAATGCGCTGGCCACCGGCGGCAACTTCTACGAGCTGCGCCAGTGGAGCGACGCCGACTGGCTCGCGGCCCGCGAACGCATCGAGGCGCAGAACCAGAAGGACAAGGCGCAGCGCTGACGGCTGCACGGCTGCGCTGCCGCGCGGTCACTTGCGCGGCAGCTTCGCGGCGTGCACGGTGACGTGCTTGTTCACGGGGCTCGACAGCACCAGCGAGGTGGTCACCGCGCCGTCGACTGCCAGGGCGTCCACCACGTGCTGCAGGTCGGCCGGCTCGGCGATCGCGCAGCGCACGATGAAGCAGTCTTCGCCGGTCACGCGGTCGGCGCTCAGCACTTCGGGCATGGCGTCGAACAGCTTCAGGTACTTGGCGATGCCCGCATGCGTGGTCTCGATGCGGATGATGGCCTGCAGCCCCACGCCCAGCGCGCGCAGGTTGACGCGGGCGCCGTAGCCTTCGATCACGCCCGCGTCTTCGAGCTTGCGCACGCGCTCGCTCATGGCCGGTTGCGAAAGGCCGATGCGCTTGCCCAGCGCGGCCAGGCTCTGGCGGGCATCGGCCTGCAGGGCTTCGAGGATCAGGCGGTCCTTCTTGTCGATGTTCATGTGTGCGCTCGGGCAGGTGTGGCGGTGGCCGATGGTTGATCGGTTTGCGGCCCCGATTTTCGATGGATTGCCATTCGGCGCGGGCATGGTGGCCGGTATCGTGGCGCATCTTCTTCAGGAGAAACAATGCAACTCGTCGGCATGCTCGACTCACCCTTCGTGCGGCGCGCCGCCATTTCGCTGCGGCTGCTCGGCGTTCCTTTCGTGCACCGGTCGATCTCGGTGTTCAGCACCTTTGAGCAGTTCCGCCAGATCAACCCGGTGGTGAAGGCGCCCACGCTGGTGTGCGACGACGGCACTGTGCTGATGGATTCGACGCTCATCATCGACCACGCCGAAGCAAGCTGCGGCCGCAGCCTCATGCCGCGCGATGCGGCCGAACGGCTGCGTGCGACGCGCGTGGTGGGCCTTGCGCTGGCCGCGTGCGAGAAGACGGTGCAGATCGTCTACGAGCGCAACCTGCGCCCGGCCGAGAAGCAGCACCAGCCGTGGATCGACCGGGTGCACGGCCAGCTCATCGCGGCGTACGCGGCGCTCGAAGAGGTGGTGGCTGCGCATCCGCTTGCGGCTGAAGAGGCGGCGATGACGCAAGCCGGCGTGTCGACCGCCGTGGCC
The DNA here is from genome assembly GCF_043658315.1 of Variovorax sp. VaC1. Lineage (NCBI taxonomy): Bacteria > Pseudomonadati > Pseudomonadota > Betaproteobacteria > Burkholderiales > Comamonadaceae > Variovorax > Variovorax sp. VaC1. The sequence continues at coordinate 508,344 of NZ_JBIGLT010000003.1, forward strand.
TGGGCGTTCACGCAACTGGTGTTGCCCGATGCCGTCGCGCCTGGCGACTTTTCGTTGCTGGCCGCGTATTCCGCGCAGGCGGAAAGCCTGCCGGTGTTTCTTTCCGCGCCGCAGGTCTGAATCAACCCGCGATGTCGGCGCCGCGCTCGGCCAGCAGGGCGCGCAGCACCGAGCGGTGGCAGTGCGATTCGTCCTCGCAGTAGCAGCCGACCGCGAGCGACGTGCCGTGCGACAGCGCGGCGAGCAGGTCGAGGCTGCGGCTCGCGTCGGCCTCGGCCATCTCGGCCTTGAACTTGCGCACGAAGGCGTTCCATTGCGCGGGCGTTTCCGCTTCCTGCGCCTGCTTCATGGTCTCGACCGAGGGTGCGAGATTCGGGTACCACACGTCATACCAGTTCTGCGACGCGAATTCCGTCTTCGGAACGCCGCGCGGCGGGCGCCTGACGGTGCCGATGCGCAGGCCCTCGCCGGTTGCGCGCGGGGTGCCGAGGCGAACGATGCGGATGCTCATGACATGGTCCTTCTGTTGTCTAGTCTCGTGAGGGGTGTGATGCGATGCGCTCAGGTGCCGACGATACCGCCGTCGCGCCGCCGGATCGCCAGCGTGGCCGAGCGGGGGCGCGTGCTGCCCGGCGTCGTGCCGTCGGGCCATGCGCTGTTCGGTGTGGCGCTGCCGTCGTCGCGCGCCTCGCCCGGGTGCTGGATGTTGACGAACAGCGTGCGCCGGTCGGGCGTGACCACGCAACCGGTGATCTCGCAGCCGTTCGGCCCCGTAAGAAAGCGCTGGATGCGGCCGGTGGCGGGGTCGGCGCACAGCATCTGGTTGTTGCCCAGTGACGCGTACGGCGGCTTGCCGATGACTTGGCCGCTCATGTCGGTCTGGATCCAGAGCAGGCCGCCGCTGTCGAAGTGCAGGCCATCGGGGCTGCCGAACATGTCGGCATCGGCCGACGGGTAGCGCGCACCGCTGCCCGGTTGCGCGGGGTCGCCCGCCAGTGCGAAGTGGTCCCATGCGAAGCCGGTGCTGGCGGCGTCGCCACCGTCCTCGCGCCAGCGCAGGATGCCGCCGAAGAGGTTGTTGGCGCGCAGGTTGGCCGCATCGGTCGCGGGCTTGCCGGCATCGCCGCGCTGGCTGTTGTTGGTGAGGGTGACGTACACCTCGCCGCTTTGCGGATGCACCGCGATCCATTCGGGGCGGTCCATCTTCGTGCCGCCCACGGCGTCGCCCGCAAGGCGTGCGTGGATCAGCACGTCGGCCTGGTCGGCAAAGCCCTTGCCAGCGTCGAGCCCGTCGCGGTCGTGCGCGAGTTCGAGCCACTGGCCGCGGCCACCCGCGTCGTAGCGCGCAACGTAGAGCGTGCCTTCGTCCAAGAGGTGCCGGTTGGCGGCGCGCGCTGCGGCATCGGTGCCGGGGCGCACCTTGTCGCGGCTGACGAACTTGTAGATGTATTCGAAGCGCGAGTCGTCGCCCATGTAGACGACCACGCGGCCGTCCTTGGCTAGCGTGCAGGTGGCGCTCTCTTGCCGCTTGCGGCCCAGGGCGGTGCGCTTGATGGGCGTGGAGGTCGGATCGAAGGGATCGATCTCGACCACCCAGCCGAAGCGGTGTGCCTCGTTCGGATGCCGGCTCAGGTCGAAGCGTTCGTCGAAGCGCCAGTACTCGACCCATTGCGAGCCCGGCACCGTGCCGTAGCGGCGCTGCGCGTCCGTCATGCCTTTCGCGGCTTCCTTCGGTCCGCCGAAGTAGCCGTGGAAGTTTTCTTCGCAGGTCAGGTAGGTGCCCCAGGGCGTGACGCCCATGGCGCAGTTGGCGAAGGTGCCGAAGACCGCATCGCCGGCCGGGTTGGCGGCGGTGCGCATGCGCGGCGTGCCAGCGGCCGGGCCGGCAATGCGCATGGGGGTGTTGCCGTGCACGCGGCGTGCGAAAGGCGAGGGCAGCACCTGCTGCCAGCCGGTCGGCGTGCGGCGGATCTCGATCACCGAGACGCCCATCGCGTGCAGCGACTTGCGGACCTTGTCCGCTGTCCAGGCCTTGATGCCGTCGGTGTGCAGCAGCTGCTCGTCGGTGTATTCGTGGTTCATCACGAGCAGGCCGCGCTCGCCGCTTGCGTCGAGCGCAAAGAAGTGCATGCCGTCGTGGTGCATGCCGGCCTGCACTGCCTGGTCGGCGGCGCTGTTGCCGGCGTCGGGTGCAAAGGCCGGCATGTGGCCGGCAACGCCGGTCGGCGTGCCCCAGGGATAGAGCACCTGCCACTCGTATTCGGGCGGCACCACGACGGCGTCGCGCAGCGAGGCGGGCACGCTGGTGAAGCCGGGCGCACCGCTCCGGCGTGGGGTAACGGGCGAAGCGCAGCCTTGTCCGAACAGCGCGACCACGGCGGCGGCGGAGCCCGATTGAAGAAGAAAGCTGCGGCGGTCCAGTGGCATGGCGAAGGTGTTGTGTAGGCGACAGCCGCCATCATCGCCCAGCGCCATGCCGGGCGATACTGCCCACCAGAACCGCCCAGGAGACACGTCCCATGACCGACCGCCGAATCGAATGGACCCGCCACCCCGATGGCGTGGTGGAACTGCAGCTCGCACGCGCCGACAAGATGAACGCGCTCGATCCAGCGATGTTCGATGCGCTGATCGAGTCCGGCGAGGCGCTGCGCGGCGACGGCTCGGTGCGGGCGGTCGTGATCTCCGGCCGCGGCAAGGCTTTCTGCGCGGGGCTCGACATGGCCTCCTTCGAGCGCATGCAGCAGCAGGGCGGTGCCGCCGATGTCTTGGGCGCGGGCGCTGCAGGAACCGACCTGCTCAAGCGCACGCACGGCATCTCGAATGCGGCGCAGCAGGTCGCGATGGTCTGGCGCGAAGTGCCGGTGCCGGTCATTGCGGCCGTGCACGGCGTGGCCTTCGGCGGCGGCCTTCAGGTGGCGCTGGGTGCCGACGTTCGCATCGTGGCGCCCGACACCAAGCTGTCGGTCATGGAGATCAAGTGGGGCCTGGTGCCCGACATGGCCGGCATGGTGCTGATGCGCGAGCTGGCCCGCAGCGACGTGGTGCGCGAGCTCACATTCACCGGCCGCATCTTCTCGGGCGAAGAGGCTTTGCAGATCGGCTTCGCCACGCGCCTTTCGGCCGACCCGCTGACCGAGGCCCTGCAGATGGCACACGAGATCGCGGGCAAGAGCCCCGATGCCATCCGTGCCGGCAAGCGCCTGCTCAATGCCGCGCTGGCACAGAGCGCGGCGCAACTGCTGATGGCCGAATCGGTCGAGCAGCAGGCATTGATCGGCAGCCCGAACCAGATCGAAGCCGTCAAGGCCAACATCGAGCGCCGCGCACCGCGCTTCAACCCGGCAGCCTGACGGCGCTTCGGCAGCGTTCCGGCGGCGGGTGCCGCGACATCGACGCAAGGGGCCTGCAGGCACGCATGCAGCCCTTGGTGTTGCGTGCCCTGCACACGGCTGGGTGGGTATTCCCGGAGATGGCTTGCCGCAGCGCTGGCTCTGCGTGCACGCTCGCACACTTCCTCTTTGTTCTTCCTTGCAAGCGCCACATCGGTGCTTGTTTGCCCCGAGTTCGGGAGCATTTCGCGCTACCAACGCCCGAAAAACGCTGAAAAGTGCACTTGGAGTGCCCTTGTGTAAGAATAAAGTAGTTGTTTTAAGGGGAGGATGGATGAAAATGGAGACAATTTGTGTGCAGAAGGTCACGTCTTCCCGTGAGACAGGCCTTAAGGAGGATGGCTCCTGACGTCACAGTCATCAACAATCGAACACTTTGCCTAGCGACGGCGATCCTGCATGTCGACGACCACGTTTTTCTGTAACCTCAGCGTGCCCATCCTGGTGGGCGAGGATCGCTACAAGTACGTCCCCATCGTTGGGGTCTTTCGCAGTATTCCGTTCGATCAAGTGGATGAATGGGTGATGCACCCCGATGGCCGGCCGCGCAGCGACCGCGAATTGGCGGCTGAAGTTCTTGTCGAGATCCGCAAGCCACTCGGTTCGAGTGGACGCACCGCCCCGCACGCCTTCGACGTGGGAGACATCCTGCAGCTCGATCGCGCCGCCGCGATCGTCGTGTCGACCTATCTTGCGGCGTTGCCGCGCATCTGAGCCTCGCGCTCGATCACACCTCCATCGCACCAGGGCAGAAGAGCACGCCGTTGCCCGGCACGCTTCAAATGGCCTCTCTTCAAGACGCGACCGCGCCCACTGCCCAGTAGAAAGTCGGCCTTGCTCCGTTGAGCAGATGGTCGCCCACCACCCGCCCTTTGTAGATCGTCGGGTTGTGCGAAGCCAGCGTGCGCGCGTTGCGCCAGTGGCGATCGAGCCGACGGTCTTCCTGCAGCGCTGAAGCGCCCCCGATATCGAACAGCCGCGTGCCGGCCTGCAGCACCGCATCGACGATGCCCGCCTGTGCCTTGGCGGTGTTGAGTTCGACCTCGAACAGAAGACTTTCGGGCACGGTCTCGCCGCGCTGAAGAAAGCGGTCGATCTCGCCAAGGCCGCGTGCCACCGCCTGCACGGTCGATGCCGCAATGAACGCGGTGCTCGCCAGTTGGCCGATGACCTGCTGCACCAGCGGATCTTCACGCGGCGTGTCGCCGCTGCCGTGGCTGTAGACGCGCTTGCGCGGCTGCACGAAGGCCACTGCGTCGCGCACGATGGCACGCGCGATGCCCGCCAGCGTCGCAAGGTGCGTGAGCTGAAAGTGCGCGGTCAGCGGCGTGGGTTGGTCGCGCACGTACAGCAGCACGTTCTCGGGCCTCACGCGCACGTTGCGAAAGCGCGTGGTGCCCGATGCGCTCAGGCGTTGACCGAAACCGCGCCAGTCGTCGACGCGTTCCACGCCGACCGCCTCCGAGGGCACGAGGGCGATCACGCGCTCGCTGCTGCCGTCGTCGTTCAGGCGCTGGGCCGAGACCGAGATCCAGTCGGCATAGAGCGTGCCGGTGCTGTAGTACTTGTCGCCGTCGAGGCGCCACGCATCGCCGTCGCGCTTCAGCGTGGTCTGCAGGGTGCTCAGCGAGCCTTCGCCGAGTTCGGTGGTGGCGTTGCCGAAGATCACGCCTTCGGCGGCAAGACGCATCCACGGGCCGTGCAGCGCGGGGTCGATCTCGGCGAACAGGCGCTCGATGAAGCCGAAGTGCGCGCGCAGGATCTGCGGCAGATTGGAGTCGGCTTCTCCCAGTTCGATGAGCAGGTCGTAGAGCTGCTCGACCGAGGCACCGAGGCCGCCGTGTTCGACCGGCACGCGCAGCGCGCCGAAGCGCTCCGCATTGAGCCAGGCCACGGGCTCGTAGGCCAGCTCGCGTTCGTTCTCGCGCTGTGCGGCGCGTTCGGCGATGCGATGAAAGATCGGGCGAAAGCGTTCGGCGAGTTGCTGCGAAGTGAAAGGGGATGCGGGCTTTGCCGCGTGACGCGGCCTCGCCGCCTGTGCCGCGAGGTCGGCCGTTTCTTGGATGGATGCCATGGAGACCGGACAGCCCCGGGGCCGTCCGCGAAAAGAGAGACAGGCGCCGACTGTGCCCCCGCGATGCCTGCCTTGTGAAATACGCTTTTCGAGTTTCCTTATGCCGGTCGGTGCCTACCGCTTGCCGCGCGCGTCCACCGGCCAGATGGCGACCAGCGTGTCGCCATCGACCACGTGATAACTGTCATGCAGATTGACCGTCGGGTCGCAATGCGGCGTGACGAATTCGACGCGGGCGCCGAGTTCGGGCCGGGGCCCTGGCGGCAGCATCAGCTTGCCGTGCTCGTCGCCGAAGAAGGCATAGCGGCTCGACGGGTCGACGCCATGCGCCACCAGCGGCACGCCGCTGTCGGTCGAAAAGCACTTGCTGCCGCCATCGACCGTCACCCATTCCGCCGCATTGGTGCTGACCACCGCGGTCTGCACCAGCAGCGAGACCTCGAAGGGAGAGGGCTGCGTGCCACTGGCCAGCACGCGCGTGTATTCCGCGTCCATGAAAACGTAAGAGCCGGCCTGCAGTTCGGTGAACGCGTTCTCTTGCGAGTCGAGGTCGTGCGTGCCAGTGCCCGCGCCGGTGACGATCTCGAAGTGAATGCCCTTGGCCTTCGCCGCGGCGACGATGCCCGCCACCGTCTCGCGCAGGCCCGCCGCCGCAGCGCTGCGCCGATCGCGCTCCACGATGTGCTGCAGGTTGCCGGCATAGGCCTGCAGGCCGCGCAGCCGCAGGCGCGGCTCGGCTGCAACCTGTGCCGCCAGTTCGAGCACTTGCGCCTCGGTGGCGGCGCCGGTGCGGTTGTAGCCTGCACCGTAGTCGACCAGCACGTCGAGCGGATGCGCGAGTTCGCTGGCAGCCTGCGCCAGGTCAGCCAGGTTGCGTGGGTGGTCGACCACCACCATCACGTCGCCAGGGCGCGCGCGCTGTGCGAGCTTCATCAGCCGCGCGATCTTGCTCGGCGTGACGGCCGGCGATGTGATCAACACGCCGGTGATGCCGCCCTCGACCATGATCTCTGCCTCGCCCAGCGTGACGCAGCTCACGCCGATGGCGCCGGCCGCCACCTGGCGCCGGGCAATCTCGACCGACTTGTGCGTCTTCACATGCGGGCGCAGCCCGATGCTGCGCGCCTTGGCAAAGGCCGCCATGCGTTCGATGTTGCGCGTCATCGCGGGCAGGTCGATCAGCAGGGCGGGTGTGTCGAGCAACTGGCGGCCGCCAGGCACGCCGATCAGTGGCGCGTTGACTTGGAGTTCAGTGGGCATGGGCGAAGCCTTGGTTCTTGAAGATGACGGTGCGATGCAGGGAGCGCCGCGCTGTGAAATGATCGCATCGAAATGCGTGCACCCCCCTTGTTTGCGAAATGGCAGGCCCGCGATGAAGGCCCTCGACATCGAAGCCGTGCAGGCCTTCGTGCGCGTGGCCGACCTCAAGAGCTTCACGCGCGCGGCCGAAGCCATGGACAGTGCGCAGTCGGCCGTGAGCCTCAAGATCAAGCGGCTCGAAGAGGTGTTGGGGCGACGCCTGCTCGAACGCACGCCGCGCTCGGTGCGGCTTTCGGCGGAGGGGTTGGCCTTCTTGCCATCGGCGCGCCATTTGCTGGCCGCGCACAGCGGCGCGCTCGAATCTTTCGGCATGCAGCCGCGCCGCCTGGTCGTCGGCATCAGCCACCACGTCGTGGGTGCGGAGCTTCCCTTGCTGCTGCGGCAGATGAAGGACGCGGAGCCCCGCGTGGTGATGGAGGTTCGCGTCGCGACCTCGCGCGAACTGCTCGATGCCTTCGACCGCGGGCTGATCGATGCCGTCGTCATCCTGCGGCACGACAGCCGGCGGCTCGATGGCGAGTTGCTGCTTGAAGAGAAATTCGGTTGGATGGCCGCACCCGACTTCGTGCACCGCTCGGGCGAGCCGTTGCGGTTGGCCACGCAAGCCGAGCCGTGCAGCGTGCGCAGCATGGCGGTTGCCGCGCTGGCCGAAGGCAAGGTGCCGTGGACCGAGGTGTTCGTGGGCGGCGGCGTGCTCACGGTGGGCGCCGCGGTTTCGGCAGGGCTGGCGGTGGCGGCCCTGGGGCGGCGCGTGGCACCGCCAGGAACCATCGACGTCGGGCCGGCGCTGGGCTTGCCGCCATTGCCGTCGCGCGAGGTGGTGCTGCACACCGGCGTGTCCGATCCGCAGGGGCGCAGTGCGCTGCGCTCGCTGTCGGCGGCGATTCGTTCGACGGCGGCGTAGCCGCTGCGCAAGGGCACGCGGCTACGTCGACAGCAGGCGATGCACCGCCATTGCCGCCAGTGCGGCAAGCCCGCAGATCGATGCGGCAGCAACGCCCAGGCTTGCGAGATGACCCAGCAGTATTTCCGTGCGGCGGGATGAGCGGTCGTGGGTCATTCGAGTCGGCCGATGCCCGGCTTCGCAAGGTGCAGCACTTCGTAGGTCGTGGCGCCGTCGACATGCGCTGGCGCGCGGGTCGAGAGCGTGAAGCGGACCAGCCGCCAGCTCGCGAGATCGAGTGCCGTCCAGACGGCGACGGTGTCGGGTCGCACCGCCCGTTCGCGGTTGCCTTCGGCCTCCGTCGCTTGAAAGGCGGTGCGGTCCATCGCCGCATCGAGCACGCGTTCCTCGCGAAGGAGCGAATGCGCATGCTGGGCGCTATCGGTGCCAGCGCGCGCATCAAGCGGCAGCCAGGTTTCCACGCGCGGCCGCCCGAAGGAATCGATCACGCTCTGGAAGCGCTCGCCCATGAGAAAGCGCACTGCTGCCGCCGAATCGAGCCAAAGATAGACCGAGGCATAAAGGTGCCCCGTGGCGCCGTGCCGGCCGCGTTCCTGCGCGACGATGGCCTTGAAGGCGAGGCCTTCCGTGTCGTCCCACAGCGGGCCCCGGCGCGCCGCGCGCTGGCGGATCGTCTGCATGTCGTAGTCGGCCGGCAGCCTGTGCGAATACTGCATCGCGAACATCGTGTCGCTCCTTGTCGTGAATGGAGCAGACAAGCTTGCGCGCGTGCGTGCACCAGGAGAAGAGGGCGCGCGATATAGCTGTGATTCGTCGGCGCAATGGCTGGCGTGGCTGGCCAGGGGCCTGCGCCTTTCCCCGCTGCGCGTGTCCGGCTATGCCGAGTGCGACGGCACGCGATGCACCTGCCGGCGTCGACGCAGCGCCAGCCACCACAGCAGCGCCGCATTGATCGCCCAACTGCCGGCAAGCAACAGCAACGCCGTGTGGGCCACGCCGGGCGATAGGCCCAGGGTCAGCAGGCTGAGCGACCACGGAAGGCCGCCCAGGATGGCGATGAGCATGCCCACGTCGCTTTCCGGCGCGAGGGCGCAGGCCACGATGCAAATGACGCCCACGATCGTGTAGATCGACGCTGCAAGGCGCCATCCGGAGAGCTGGAACGACCGTGAATTCGCGGTGGGCATACCGCAAGCTTCGCCGATTGCGCGATTCGGTGTGAAGGCCTTCAGCGCGTAGGGATGTAGTGCTTTGACGATGGTTGCTGGGGCGGGCCCGGCAACCGGTTTTCAGGCGTGTTTATTTCTTCTGCCTGTCACTTGAAGGCGCCACCATCCGCGCATGACAGGCCAACTGATCTCCATCGCCCTGACCGTGGACCAGCACGACGGCGGCGACTATTTCTGGGTATTGCTCGAATCCTTCGACCACTCGATGGAGTTCGAGCCGCTGCTGGAAGCGGCTGCGGGTTTTTCCACTTACGCCGATGCCTTGCAGGCAGGCTATGCGGTGCTGAAGGGCTTGTCGGAAGACCTGAACATCGGCCCTCGGGAAGAGCGCGACGATCCGGTCGAGGCGGCCGACGACAGCGCCTTTCTGTAGCACACCGCTTGGGTTGAGGCCGTACGTGCGGTGATCGCCGTGCGGCGGTCGGCGCCGTATGCGGGGCGGGCTATGCTCGCGGCAGTTTTTGCGCCACCGAACTGCCTGCCATGAAGAAATCCAAGCCCCCGAAGAAGACGAGCACCTACGACATCAAGAAGCAGTGGCATTGGGGCCGTGCCATGCGGGAGCTTCGCATCGCCGACTTCCTGAAGGACGGCCGGCTTCTCGTTCCCGGCGAGTACACAGGGGAGGGCCCCGCCACCGACGACGGAACTGGCGCACTCCGGACCGTGGGAGGCATCCAGGTCGGTGCCGCCGATTACGCGACGGGAATGATGTGGGTCGGCCGCAAGCTGCGAGAGGGCGATCTGCCCGCGAAGCCGGCCTCGCAGGCATAGGGTAAGTCCTCGCGATTTTTGTCTCTTGCAGGTCTATCTTGGGTTCGTGACCCACTGCAGGAGACGATCATGCTGATGGTTACGAAAGTGGTTGCAGCGGGGGTGACCGCCCTCGCATTCGGCGGTGCGCCCTCTCCGAACAACGGCGTTGCCGACCAGTACCGTCCCGCCGAGCCGGTCGTTGCCGCGCAGGCCCATCCAGACGCGCAGTGCCCGAACGGATGCAATGTCTGGCGCCTGATTTACGACGGGCGCTGACGCTCGCCGGCGTTCGATCAAAAGCGGCCCGTTGCCGCATGGGTCCGCGTTGGCTTGCAATCGCTCGACAGCGGCATCGAATGGCGGTGTCGAGTCAACGATCAAGGCGCGGAAGTGGGTAGAATCCGGCCTTCCCCGGTTTGCAGAAACAGCGGCTAAGTCGTTGATTTGCTTGGAATGTCGCCCTGCATTGGAAACAGACGGCCGAAAGCTCGAAGGCTTTCGCACCCGGCCAGGCAAGCCTCTCCAGCTTTCGCTTGCAGCTTCTCTGTCCAACCCGGAATCTGCCCGTAGCTCAGTTGGATAGAGCACCTGCCTTCTAAGCAGGTTGTCGGGGGTTCGATCCCCTCCGGGCAGGCCAATTCAATGCCAATGTGAGACGCGGTTTGCCGTCAATCGTCAGGCCCTGCATACCCTTCGAAGACATGCGCATCGTCGGCACAGCCAGCCACGAATCACGAAGCGCCGGAAAGAAAATCAGACCCCGAAAAGCAAAATGCCTGCAACGACATGAGTCATTGCAGGCATTCACTTTTTTTGGTCGGGGCGAAAGGATTCGAACCTTCGACCCTCTGGTCCCAAACCAGATGCGCTACCAGGCTGCGCTACACCCCGACAAGCCTTCTATTCTAGCCCGGATATTGACCCGATTCAGCGTTTCTCGTACTGAGTCTTACCGAAAAGAATCTCGCGCTCCTTGTCGCCGGTGATCGGCTGGCGCAAATCGGCCAGCACTTTCACGCCGCGCTGCACGGCGGGGCGTGCGGCGATGCCGTCGAACCAGGCCTTCAGATGCGGGAAGTCGGTGAGGGTGATGCCCTGGTTCTCCCAGCTGCGCAGCCAGGGGAAGATGGCGATGTCGGCAATCGAATAGGTCTTGCCGGCGATGAACCTGTTCTTCGACAGCTGCTTGTCGATCACGCCGTAGAGGCGCCGCGCCTCGTTGGTGTAGCGGTCGATCGCATAGGCGATCTTCTCGGGGGCATACATGCGGAAGTGGTGCGCCTGGCCGAGCATCGGACCAACGCCGCCCATCTGGAACATCAGCCACTGCAGCACGTCGTAGCGCTCGCGATCGCCGGTGGGCAGCAGCTGGCCGGTCTTGCCGGCGAGGTAGACGAGGATGGCGCCCGACTCAAAGAGCGAGATCGGCTTGCCATCCGGACCGTCGGGGTCGGTGATGGCGGGGATCTTGTTGTTGGGGCTGATCTGCAGGAACTCGGGCGCAAACTGGTCGCCCTTGCCGATGTTCACGGGGTGCGCGCGGTAGGGCAGGCCGCACTCCTCCAGCATGATGTGAATCTTGTGGCCGTTCGGCGTGGGCCATGAATAGACCTCGATGGGCGATGCGGACATGTCGCGGGCTCCGGTGGGTGTGGATGTGATGCGAGCGCGCAGCATATACGCGCGAATCCACCCGCGTGCAGGCGCGGGAATTGGCCCACCGCAAGCCTTTTCAGCCGACCTGTTTCTCGTGTGCGTTGCACCACATCCAGGCTTCACCGGGCTCGATGGACTGGATCACCGGATGCCCTTCGGCCTTCGAGTGTCGGGTTGCGTGGCGGTTCTTCGATGAGTCGCAGCAACCCACGTGGCCACAGTGCACGCACACGCGCAGATGAACCCAGGTGTCGCCCGTCTTCAGGCAGTCTTCGCAGCCCTTCAGGGTGTGAGGCTGGGCAATGGTCGAGGGCACGTGGTCGCAGGCTTTGATGGGCACCGGGAGGCTCCTTGTTGCAGGGGATGTGGGAGACGAATGAATGAACGGCTTCAGGCAACAGCCGACGCCGAAGACAGATGCTGGTGGATCAGCGCGACCGCCGCAGCGCCTTCGCCGATGGCACCACCCACGCGCTTGACCGAGCCCGAGCGCACGTCGCCCACGGCGAACACGCCCGGCACGCTCGATTCGAGCGCGGTGGCCGGCCGCGCCGGAAAGCCGCTGCTGGCCTCGGTGCCGGTCAGCACGAAGCCGTGCTTGTCGACCGACACGCCGCAGCCTTCGAGCCACGATGTCTCGGGTTCCGCGCCGACGAACAGGAAGATGTTGCGTGCCGGGCAATCGTGCTCGTTGTCCGTCGTGTGGCAGCGCCACGTCGCACCCGTAAGGCCTTCGTCCGAACCGCCATGCAGGCGCACGAGTTCGGTGTGCGGCTGCAGCGAGATGTTGGGCGTGGCCTCGATGCGATCGATCAGGTAGCGCGACATGCTGGCTGCCAGCGACGGTCCGCGCACCAGCACGTTGACCTTGGCCGCGTGGTGCGACAGGAACACCGCCGCCTGGCCGGCCGAGTTGCCGCCGCCGACCAAGGCCACTTCCTGATTCGCGCAGATCTTCGCCTCGATGGCCGATGCCCAATACCAGATGCCGCGGCCCTCGAATTCGGCCAGCCGCGGCACGCCGGGACGCCGATAGCGCGCGCCGCTGGCAATGACCACCGTGCGCGCGTTGATCGTGCGGCCATCGGCCAGCGCAACGGACAGGCTGCCGAGCGCGTTGTTGCGCGAGCAGTCCAGCGACACGACCTTGGCCGGGATCAGCATCTCGACGCCGAACTTCTGCGCCTGCACGAAAGCGCGGCCCGCCAGGGCCTGGCCGGAGATGCCGGTCGGAAAACCCAGGTAGTTCTCGATGCGCGCGCTGGCGCCGGCCTGGCCGCCGAAGGCGCGGCAGTCGAGCACGATCACGCGCAGCCCTTCGGAGGCTGCGTACACGGCGGTCGCCAGGCCGGCCGGACCGGCGCCGACCACGGCCACGTCGAACAGTTCGTCGTGCGCCACGGTATCGACCATGCCGAGGCAGCGCGCCAGCGCGTCGTCGCCCGGGTTCACCAGCACCGAGCCGTCGGGGCAGACGACGAGCAGCTGGCTGGCGCCGTACTGCGCGAGCAACGCCGCAGCATCGGGGTCTTCGACCGCATCGACCACGTGATAGGGATAGCCGTTGCGGCGCAGGAAGTTCTCGAGCCGCGCCATGTCGGGCGACTGCGGCGGGCCGATCAGCACAGGGCCGCTGGCGCCCGATTCGATGAGCGCCACCCGGCGCAGGATCAGCGCGCGCGTGATGCGTTCGCCCAGGTCGGCTTCGGCCACCAGCAGCGCGCGCAATTGCGCGGGCGACACCAACAGTGCCTCGACGTCTTCGTCGGCGTGGCCGTCGACCAGGGCAGGGCGGCCGCTCAACTGTCCGACTTCGGCCAGGAACTCGCCCGGCCCCTGTCGAACGATCGGCACCACATGGCCCAGGCCATCGCGTTGCGTGACAGCCACGATGCCTTTGAGCAGCACGAACATGCCGGGGCCGGTTTCGCCAGCGGTAAACAACCGCTCGCCGCGCGCAAAGCGCTGCACGCTGCCAAAGCGTGCAATGCGCGCAATCTCGGTGTCACTGAGGACCGGGAAGGTCTGGTGAAGGCGGCTGTTGCCGGTGTTGCTGATGTCGATGGGCATGGGCTGACACTCCGTTTCGCGAATCCAGCGCATTAAACGCCGAAGCCTTGCCGACGCGTTGTAACACCGTCATGTGGCTGCAATGTTCCTGACATGCCGGCTTCATCGCAGGTGCGGAGACTCCCTCGGCAGAAAGGGTTCCCCATGAAAGAACTGCCCAACCCGACGTTTCCGCTTTCGCAGATCGGGCTGCGCGCGGCCTTGTGGCCCGCTCCTGCAACCGGCGCCTCGACGGCAGCCCGCACGTCGGTGCCCCAGGCCCCGGCCGTCATTCTTCCGCCGGTCATCGAGTCCAAGCAAGGCATCACGGTGGGCTGGGCCCGCCACCTCGACGACGTGCGCGCCGCCCAGCGCCTGCGCTACGACGTATTCGTCGGCGAGATGGGCGCACGGGTTTCGTCGCCGCTGGCCGGCCACGACATCGACCTGTTCGACGACTTCTGCGAACACCTGCTGGTGCGCGACGAATCGACGCAACAGGTGATCGGTACCTACCGCGTGCTCACGCCGGCACAGGCCCGCCGCGTGGGCAGCACCTACAGCGACACCGAATTCGACCTGACCCGGCTGCGCGACCTGCGCGAGCGCATGGTCGAGCTGGGCCGCAGCTGCGTCCACCCGGACCATCGCCAGGGTGGCGTGATCCTGGCGCTGTGGGGTGCGCTGGCCGGTTTCATGCACCGCAACAAACTGGACACCATGATCGGCTGCGCGAGCATCCCGATGTCACACAACGGCGTGACGAACGGCGACGCGGCCGCCAGCATCTGGCGTCAGGTGTCGGCCAAGCACATGGCGCCCATTCAATATCAGGTGCAGCCCCGCCTGCCGCTGCCGGTCGAACGGCTCGACAGCACGCTCGACGTGGAGCCGCCGGCGCTCATCAAGGGTTACCTGCGCCTGGGCGCCAAGGTGCTGGGCGCACCGGCCTGGGACCCGGACTTCAACGCCGCCGACTTGCCGATGCTGATGCGCATCGACGATCTGCCGGCGCGCTACCGCAAGCACTTTCTGGGCGCATGAAGCCAGCGGCCGCCCGGCCCGACACCGGGCCGCTTGCTTCTTCCCCGGCGGGCGCCAGGCCGTCATCGGCCGGCACAGGGGCGTCACAAGAATGTCATGCAACTGTCACAAGCGAGGCTGACACTGTCATATTTCAGCCTACGTGTTCTCCCGTGCCGCTTGCATCAGAATCAGTGCCCATGCCATCCGCCCCCGCAGACCTGTCGCCCGACGTCGCGGCGCCCACGTTCACGCTGCTGGACCGCGATCACAGCATCCTGTCATTCAATGAGCGGGTGCTCGACTGGGCGCATCGCCCCGAAGTCCCGCTGATCGAGCGCCTTCGCTACCTGTGCATCGTCTCGTCGAACCTCGACGAATTCTTTGAAGTGCGTGCCGCGCCGCACCTGATTGCAGGCAGCGCCGGTGACCACAAGGGAACCTACACCGTCGAGTCTTTCGAACGCCTGGCCGAGGCGGCCCATACGCTCGTGGCGCGCCAGTACGCGCTGTACAACGACGAGTTGATGCCGACCTTTGCCAAGCACGGCATCCACATCATTTCGCACGGCGAGCGCAACCCCGCGCAGCGCAAGTGGGTCAGCGAGTATTTCGAGCGCGAAGTGCGCCCGCTGCTGATCCCGGTCGGGCTGGACCCGGCGCACCCGTTCCCGCAGGTGGCGAACAAGTCGCTCAACTTCATCGTGCGGCTGGGCGGCAAAGATGCGTTCGGGCGCGAGAACCCGATCCAGATCGTCAAGCTGCCGCGCGTGCTGCCGCGCCTGATCCGCATGCCGGCCAAGGTGTCGGACGGCAAGACGCTGTTCGTGGCGCTGTCGAGCGTGGTGCGGGCGCACCTGTCGAGCATGTTCCCGGGCCGCGAGGTGGGCGACTTCTCGCAGTTCCGCGTGACGCGCCACTCCGACCTCGCGGTCGACGAGGAAGACGTCAAGAACCTGCGCACCGCGCTGCGCCAGGGCCTGCAGCACCGCCATTACGGGCAGGCCGTGCGGCTCGAGGTGTCGGCCAGTTGCGCCGAATCGCTCGCCAGCTTCCTGCTGGCGCAGTTCAACCTGCCGCCGGAGGCCCTGTATCGCGTGCACGGGCCGGTGAACCTGGCGCGCCTCACGCAACTGATCGACCTGATCGACGAGCCGCAACTGCGTTTTCCGCCGTACCCGGCGTCGTATCCCGTCACGCTGTCGCCGGCCCAGTCGTTCTTCGAGCGGCTGCAGCGCGGCGACGTGCTGATTCACCAGCCCTTCGAGAGCTTCGACGGCGTACTCGCCTTCCTGCGCGAAGCCGTGCTCGACCCGCAGGTGCTGGCGATCAAGCAGACCATCTACCGCACCGGCGCCGACTCGGAGCTGATGGACCTGCTGCGCGAAGCCGTTCGCCGCGGCAAGGAAGTCACTGTGGTGGTGGAGCTGAAGGCGCGCTTCGACGAAGAGGCCAACATCAACTGGGCCGAAATGCTCGAGTCGATCGGCGCGCAGGTGGTGTATGGCGTGGTGGGCCTGAAGACCCACGCCAAGATGCTGCTGGTGACGCGGCGCGAGGGCAAGCAGATGCGCCGCTACGGCCACCTGTCGACCGGCAACTACAACCCGCGCACCGCGCGCCTGTACACCGACATCAGCCACCTCACGGCCGATCCGATGCTGACGGCCGACATGGAGGCCGTGTTCGTCCATCTGGCAAGCCAGAGCCGGCTGCCCAAGCTCAACCGCATGTGGCTCGCGCCCTTCGACCTGCACAAGAACCTTGTCACGCAGATCGACGCGCTGGGCGTGGCGGCCGCGAGCGGCCAGCCGACCCGCATCGTCGCCAAGATGAACGCGCTGACCGATGACGAGATCATCGGCGCGCTGGTCCGCGCGGGGCAGAAGGGCGTGAAGATCGATCTCATCGTGCGTGGTGCCTGCACGCTGCCGGCGCAGGTGCCGGGGCTGACCGACAACATCCGCGTGCGCTCGGTGATCGGCCGCTTCCTCGAGCACTCGCGGGTCTTCTACTTCCGCAATGGCGAAGACGAGTCGCTCTACCTGTCGAGCGCCGACTGGATGAACCGCAACATGATGCGGCGCGTCGAACTCGCCTGGCCCGTGACCGACCCCGGGCTGCGCCAGCGCCTCATCGACGAATGCCTGGTGGCCTACCTGCACGACGGGCGCGATGCCTGGGACCTGGGCGGCGACGGCATCTACACGCGCGTCAACCACGACACGCATGCGGGCGAGGCGGGCGCTTCACCTGTCGTCGAGGCGCATGGCGCACAGGCTGCCCTCATGAACCGCTATGCATCGCGAGGGCATCATCGTGATGCAAGCAGCAACTGAAGACCGAAAGACGATGACCATGGACTTGATCTTCTGGCGTCATGCCGAAGCCGAGGACTGGACCGAGGGCTGCGACGACATGCAGCGCTCGCTCACCGCACGCGGCGAGAAGCAGGCCAAGCGCATGGCCAGCTGGCTGGACCGCCAACTGCCCGATGGCACGCGCATCATCTGCAGCCCCGCGCGGCGCTGCGAGCAGACCGCGCTGGCACTGGGCCGCAAGTACAAGGTGCGCTCCGAGCTGTCGCCCGAGACCACGGCCGAGGCGCTGCTCGGCGCGGCCGGCTGGCCCAACGGCAAGTCGGTGGTGCTGATGATCGGCCACCAGCCTTCGGTGGGGCAGGCGATCTCGCTGCTGCTCGGCCTGAAGCAGGACAGCTGCCCGGTGCGCAAGGGCGCGCTGTGGTGGATTCGCACCCGCGAGCGCGACGGCGACGTGCAGACCGTCGTGGTGACGGTGCAGTCGCCCGAGCTGCTCTAGCGCGCTGCCTTAACCCTCGCTCAGCTCCACGCGCCAGTTGCTGGTCTTCTGCCAGGCCAGCACTTCTTCGCGCAGCAGGTGCGCCGACTGCGGATAGGCCTCGGCCCAATCCGGCGCGCAGGCGATCGTGAACGCCCGCGCGCCCAGCGCCGCAAGGTGCAGGGCTTGCGGATCGGGATCGCGGCGCGCGTGGCACAGGATCACCGCCAGGCGCAGCGCGAGCAGTTGCATCACGAAGGTTTCGTCGTCCAGCGCCACCTCGAGCTTGCGCAGCTTGCCGCGCTGGCCCAGCACGAGCTGGCCGAGCGCATGCATCTCGTTGACGGCGAAGCCGGGCGCATCGGTGTTGTCCAGGATGTAGGCGCCGTGCTTGTGATAGTCGCTGTGCGAGATCTGCGTGCCGATCTCGTGCAGTTGCGCGGCCCAGCCCAGCTTGCGCAGGGCGCGGCCGGCACGGCTCGAGGTGTTGCCGCCGCGCGCCGCGGGAGACAGCTGCAGGAACAGGGTCGCGGCCGTTTCGCCGACGCGCTTGGCCTGCGCCGCATCGACGGCGAAGCGATTGGCCAGCCGCGCGACCGTGGCGGTGCGCATGTCGGCCACGCTGTCGTCGCGCTCCAGCAGTTCGTAGAGGACGCCGTGGCGCAGCGCGCCCTGGGCCACTTTCATCTCGGTGATGCCGAGCAGGTCGAACACCGCGCGCAGCACGCTCACGCCGCCGCCGATCACGGCCTTGCGGTCTTCGCGCATGCCGTCGATGCGCAGCTTGTCGGCGCTGCCGGCCTTGAGCAGGCGGTCGAGCAGCCAGTCGAGGCCTTCGCGCGTGACGAGGCCGGGTTCGGCGCCGGCGGCGGCCAGCACGTCGCCGACGGCGCCGATGGTGCCGGAGGCGCCGTAGGCCACGTCCCACTGGTCGCGCGTGTAGCTGGCCAGTGCGTCGTCGAGCACGGCCTTGGCCGCGACCTCGGCGGCGCGGAAGGCGGGCAGGGTGAACAGGCCTTCGCCGAAGTGCTTCATCGACCAGGCGACGCTGCCGACGCGGTACGACTCCATCCGCTCAGCTTCCAGTGCGTGGCCGATGATCATTTCGGTGGAGCGCCCGCCGATGTCGATCACCAGCCGGCGTTCGCGGTCGGAGGCGTCGGTGTGCGGGAGCATGTGCGTCACGCCCTGGTAGATCAGGCGGGCTTCTTCCCGGCCCGGGATCACATCGATGCCAAAACCCAGGATGGTGCGCGCGCGCAACAGAAATTCTTCGCGGTTGCGCGCTTCGCGCAATGTCTGCGTGGCCACGGCGCGCACCTGCGAGCGCTTGAAGCCGGCCAGCCGTTCGCCGAAACGCGCAAGGGCGTCCCAGCCACGCTGCATGGCCTCGGGCGTGAGGTTGCGCGCGCTGTCCAGGCCGTTGCCCTGGCGCACGGTTTCCTTGAGGTACTCGGTGCGGTGAATCTGACCATGGTCGACCTGTCCGATTTCCAGCCTGAAGCTGTTCGAACCCAGATCGACCGCTGCGAGGCGGGTGCCGTTTTGCATTGTGTAGTGAGGAGGGCGGTTCTCTGATCGTAGCGCCGTGACAGAACGCGCCGTCGCCCAAGTGTCATCACGGGGAGGGTTGGAGACTAGGTGCGGCGCATGACGGTTGTGTGACAGCGTCACACAAACCGATGGGGAGAAGACGGCATTTTCCCTCGACAGAGGGGTGTCATATGGATGTCACAGAAGCTTTTTAGAGTCCGTCCCAAGCCCGAAAGGGACTACTTCTTACTTCTAAAGGAAGCTTTATGAAAACGACGTTCAAATTTGCTGCAGCCGGCCTGATCGCCGCTGCTTTCGCCCAAGCTCCCGCCTTCGCACAAGATGTGACGGGCGCCGGTGCCAGCTTCCCGGCACCGCTGTACGCCAAGTGGGCTTCCGACTTCAACAAGGCCACCGGCGTCAAGATCAACTACCAGTCGGTCGGTTCGGGCGCTGGCATCAAGCAGATCGAAGCCAAGACCGTCGACTTCGGCGCATCGGACGCTCCCCTGAAGGACGACGAACTGCAAGCCAAGGGCCTGATGCAGTTTCCCACCGTCATCGGCGGCGTGATCCCCGTGGTCAACATCCCTGGCATCAAGCCCGGCGAGCTGAAGCTCAACGGCCAGGTCCTGGGCGACATCTACCTGGGCAAGATCACCAAGTGGAACGACCCCGCCATCAAGGCACTGAATGCATCGCTGGCCCTGCCGGACGCCGCCATCGCGCCGGTTCGCCGCGCCGACGGTTCGGGCACCAGCTTCCTGTTCACGAACTACCTGAGCAAGGTCAACGCCGAGTGGAAGTCGAAGGTCGGCGAAGGCACGGCCGTCAACTGGCCCACCGGTGCGGGTGGCAAGGGCAATGAAGGCGTTGCCGCTTTCGTGAGCCGCCTGCCGAACTCGATCGGCTACGTCGAGTACGCCTACGTCAAGCAGAACAAGATGACGTATGCACAGATGCAGAACGCTGCTGGCACCTTCGTGTCGCCTGACGACACCGCCTTCAAGGCCGCTGCCGCCGGCGCCGAATGGAGCAAGAGCTTCTACCAGGTGCTGACCAACCAGGCTGGCAAGGACGCATGGCCCATCACCGGCGCCACCTTCATCCTGATGCACAAGGTGCAGGACAAGCCCGCCAACGCGACCACCGTGCTCAAGTTCTTCGACTGGGCCTACAAGAGTGGCGACAAGACTGCCGACGACCTCGACTACGTGCCGATGCCTGACGCCGTGAAGGCCACCATCGCCAAGTCGTGGGGTGAAGTGAAGGACGCGTCGGGCAAGGCCGTCGCGTACAAGTAAACCCACCCATCAGTCCAGGACGGCGCGCCCATGAGCATTTCATCGCTCGAGGACGCGCCGATTTCGTCTTTGCCGGAGCGACCCTTGTCATCCACCTTTCCTGCCGCCGCCGCCACGCTCGACCTCGCGGCCGAGCGCGGTCGTGCCACCGCCCCTCCGCCTCCTGCCAAGGCACCGCGTTCCGGCCCCATGGCCGACCGGCTGTTCGGCTGGGCCGCCAAGGGCGCCGCGCTGCTGACGCTCGCGATGCTGATCGGCATCCTGTTGTCACTGGTGATCGGCGCCTGGCCCGCCATTTCCAAGTACGGCCTCGGCTTTCTCACGAGCAGCGTGTGGGACCCGGTGAAGGACGAGTACGGCGGCCTGGTGATGATCTACGGCACGCTGGCCACCTCGTTCATCGCCCTGGTGATCGCGGTGCCGGTGAGCTTCGGCATTGCGCTCTTCCTGACAGAACTTTCGCCCAACTGGCTCAAGCGCCCGTTGGGCACGGCCATTGAACTGCTGGCGGCGGTGCCTTCGATCGTCTACGGCATGTGGGGCCTGCTGGTCTTCGGCCCGATCCTCTCGACCTGGGTGCAACAGCCGCTGCAGAAGCTGTTGACCGGCGTGCCGTACCTTGGCGCGCTGGTGTCCGGCCCGCCCGTGGGCATCGGCATTCTTTCGGCCGGCATCATCCTGGCGATCATGATCATCCCGTTCATCGCCTCGGTGATGCGCGACGTGTTCGAAGTGACGCCGCCGCTGCTCAAGGAGTCGGCCTACGGCCTGGGCTCCACCACCTGGGAAGTCGTGTCCAAGGTCGTGCTGCCCTACACCAAGGCCGGCGTGATCGGCGGCATCATGCTCGGCCTGGGCCGGGCGCTGGGCGAAACGATGGCCGTCACCTTCGTGATCGGCAACATGAACCAGCTCAACTCGCTGTCGGTGTTCGAGGCTGCCAACAGCATCACCTCGGCACTTGCCAATGAATTCGCGGAAGCCGGCGCCGGCCTGCACCAGGCTGCGCTGATGTACCTGGGCCTCGTGCTGTTCTTCATCACCTTCGTCGTGCTATCGCTCTCGAAGATGCTGCTGACCCGGATGAAGAAGAGCGAAGGAACGAAGTCGTGAGCACAGCACAAAACCTGCTGAGCGCCAAGGCGCTCGCCGAAACGCGCCAGGCGAAGTTCGCCTCGCGCAACCGTGTCAACAAAATCGCGCTCACGCTGTCGCTCGCTGCGATGGCGTTCGGCGTGTTCTGGCTGGTGTGGATCCTGTGGGAAACGCTGCGCCAGGGCGTTGGCGGCCTGGCCATCGCCACCTTCACCGAGATGACGCCGCCGCCGAACGAGGCGGGCGGTATTGCCAACGCCATCTTCGGCTCGTTCGTGATGGTGATGCTGGCCACCTTCGTGGGCACGCCGATCGGCATCATGGCCGGGATCTACCTGGCCGAATACAACCCCAAGGGCTGGCTCGCCTCGGTCACGCGCTTCGTCAACGACATCCTGTTGTCGGCGCCGTCGATCGTGATCGGCCTGTTCGTCTACGCCGTGGTGGTGGCCTACTTCAAGACCTTCTCGGGCCTGGCCGGTGCGCTGGCGCTCGCGCTGATCGTGATTCCGGTGGTGATCCGTACCACCGAGAACATGCTGCAGCTGGTGCCGCCGGGCCTGCGCGAAGCGGCCTACGCCCTGGGTACGCCCAAGTGGAAGGTGATCCTGAGCATCACGCTGCGCGCCGCGCGTGCCGGTGTGGTCACGGGTGTGCTGCTGGCCGTGGCGCGCATTGCCGGCGAAACCGCGCCGCTGCTCTTCACCGCGCTGAACAACCAGTTCTGGACCGCCGACGTGAGCCAGCCGATGGCCAGCCTGCCGGTCACGATTTTCAAGTTTGCGATGAGCCCGTACGAGAACTGGCAGAAGCTGGCGTGGGCCGGCGTGTTCCTGATCACCGTCGCCGTGCTCGCCCTCAATATCCTGGCGCGGGTCCTCACGCGCACCAAACACTGACTGAAGAAGAAGATCACCCATGGCAAATACCGTCGCACAACCGTCGCGTTCGAAGATCTCGGTCAAGGACCTGAACTTCTACTACGGCAAATTCCACGCGCTCAAGGGCATCAACCTCGAGATCCCCGAGAACAAGGTCACGGCCTTCATCGGCCCGTCGGGCTGCGGCAAGTCGACCCTGCTGCGCACCTTCAACCGCATGTTCGAGCTTTACCCCGAGCAGCGCGCCGAGGGCACGATTGCCCTGGACGGCGAGAACCTGCTCACGTCCAAGCAGGACGTGGCGCTGATCCGCGCCAAGGTCGGCATGGTGTTCCAGAAGCCGACGCCGTTCCCGATGTCGATCTACGACAACATCGCCTTCGGCGTGAAGCTGTTCGAGAACCTTTCGGCCAGCGAGATGGACGACCGCGTCGAGTGGGCCCTGAAGAAGGCGGCCCTGTGGACCGAAGTGCGCGACAAGCTGCAGCAAAGCGGCTCGGGCCTCTCCGGCGGCCAGCAGCAGCGCCTGTGCATTGCGCGCGGCATTGCGATCAAGCCCGAAGTGCTGCTGCTCGACGAGCCGTGCTCCGCGCTCGACCCGATCTCGACAGCCAAGATCGAAGAGCTGATCGCCGAACTCAAGAATGAGTACACGGTCGTCATCGTCACGCATAACATGCAGCAGGCCGCCCGCTGCAGCGACTACACCGCCTACATGTACCTCGGCGACCTCATCGAGTTCGGCGCGACCGAACAGATGTTCTTCAAGCCGCAGCGCAAGGAGACCGAGGACTACATCACCGGCCGTTTCGGTTGATCCCCAGGAGACACCATGACTGAAAAACACCTCTCCAGCCAGTTCGACAGCGAACTCAACGGCGTTTCGTCGCGCGTGATGGAACTCGGCGGCATGGTCGAGTCGCAGATCCACCAGGCGGTGTACGCGCTGCTGCAGTTCGACCCCGAGGCGGCCGACCGCGTGATGGAAACCGAGCACCGCGTCAACGCGATGGAAATCGACATCGACCGCGAGCTGTCGTCGATCATCGCGCGCCGCCAGCCGACCGCCCGCGACCTGCGCCTGTTGATCGCCATCTCCAAGACCACCGCCAACCTGGAGCGTGTGGGCGACGAGGCCAACAAGATCGCGCGCATGGTCAAGTCGATCATCGAGAGCGGTTCGGCCCGTGCGCTGCCCACCACCGAGCTGCGCATCGCGGCCGACCTCGCGTCGAGCCTGCTGCGCACCGCGCTGGACGCCTTCGCGCGCCTGGACACGGCCGCGGCGCTGTCGATCCTGAAGGACGACGACCTGATCGACAAGGAGTTCGACGGCTTCGTGCGCAAGCTGGTCACCTACATGATGGAAGACCCGCGCACCATCTCCGCCAGCCTCGACCTGCTGTTTCTGGCCAAGGCCATCGAACGCATCGGCGACCACGCCAAGAACATCGCCGAGTTCATCATCTACATCGTCAAGGGTGCCGATGTGCGGCACACTTCGATGCAAGAAATCGAGTCCGCGCTGCAGTAAGCGCGGCAAAAGACTCCCAAAGAAAGCATGAAGAAACCCCGAGTCCTGATCGTCGAAGACGAGTCCTCGATCGCCGAGCTGATCGCCGTCAACCTGCGCCACAACGGCTTCGAGCCGATCTGGTCGGAAGACGGTGCCGCAGCACAGCGAGAGATCGACGCCTTCCTGCCGGATCTGATCCTGCTCGACTGGATGCTGCCGGGCCAGAGCGGCCTGCAGCTCGCGCGCCAGTGGCGCAAGGACCCGCGCACCAAGGCCATCCCGATCCTGATGCTGACTGCGCGCGGCGACGAACCCGACAAGGTGGCGGGCCTCGATGCAGGCGCCGACGACTACATCACCAAGCCTTTCTCCACGCAGGAGATGCTGGCCCGCATCCGTGCGGTGCTGCGCCGCCGTGCACCCGAAGTGGTGACCGAGCGCGTCGAGATCGGCGAGCTGGCACTCGACACCTCCACCCACCGCGTGACGTGGCAGGGCGGAGCGCTGAAGGTCGGGCCGACCGAATTCAAGCTGCTGGCCTACCTGATGCAGCACGCCGAGCGCGTGCACAGCCGGGCGCAACTGCTCGACAAGGTGTGGGGCGACCATGTCTACATCGAAGAGCGCACGGTCGACGTGCACGTCAAGCGCCTGCGCGAGTCGCTGGGTGCGGCCGCGCCGATGGTGGAAACCGTCCGGGGAGCGGGCTATCGCCTGACCGCCCAAGTCACGGTTTGAACGCCGTGACGTCCCTTGGCTGCGGGCGCGGATAATCGCCCGCCATGCCCTTTCGAATCGCTACATTTTTAATAGCGTCCCTCGTAATAGGAGCGGGCGCTGTCGGCCTTTTCGGCTGGAAGTTCGCCTGGCTCGGCGCCTGGTTGGGCGCCGTGCTGTGGCTGGGGCTCGACGCCTGGCGCGCCGAGCGCCTGCTGCAGGTGCTGCGCAACGACGCCCTGGGCCTGCCGGCGCGTGGCCCCGGCGTGTGGGGGGAACTCTCCGAACGCATCCGCAAGCTGCTGCGCGACCGCGAGCAGCAGACCCGCCAGGCCGAAGACCGGCTGCAGGAGTTTCTGGCTGCGATCCAGGCGTCGCCCAACGGCGTGGTGCTGCTCGACGAGCAGGGCCGCATCGAGTGGTGCAACGAGACGGCGGCCGGCCAGTTCGGCATCGACGCCGAGCGCGACCTTGCGCAGCATCTGGCGAACCTCGTGCGCGACCCGGCTTTCGTGGCTTACCTGGCTTCGTGGAACTACAGCCGCGACGTGATCATCGATGCCTCCGGGCCGGGCCATGCGCACCTGCGCAGCCATCCTGTGCGGCTGTCGGTGCAGGTGCATCCCTACGCAGGCAACCGCCGGATGCTGCTTACGCGAGACATCACCGCGCTCGAACAGGCCGAGGCGATGCGGCGCGATTTCGTCGCCAACGTCTCGCATGAAATCCGCACGCCGCTGACCGTGCTGGCCGGCTTTGTCGAGACCCTGCAGAACCTGCCGCTCGATGCGGACGAGCGCACGCGCTATCTCGCGCTGATGGGACAGCAGTCGCACCGCATGGAAACGCTGGTGAACGATCTGCTCACGCTGTCGCGTCTCGAAGGCAGTGCGGCGCCTTCGGGCAACCAGTGGATTCGCACCCGTGCCTTGTTGGCGCAGTGCGAGGACGAAGGCCGTGGCTTGTCGGGACGGCTGGCGCCACTGGGGCATCGGCTGTCGTTCACCATCGATGCCGAGTCCGAGGTGTCGGGTGCGCCCACCGAACTGCAAAGCGCGATGTCGAACCTGTTGAGCAACGCAATCCGCTACACGCCCGGTGGTGGCGAGGTGGCCGTGAGCTGGAAGGTGCTGCCGGATGGCCGTGGCGAGTACGCGGTGCGCGACACCGGCCCGGGCATTGCGGCCGAGCACATTCCACGGCTGACCGAGCGCTTCTACCGCATCGACCGCAGCCGCTCGCGCGAGACCGGCGGCACCGGGCTGGGCCTTGCGATCGTGAAGCACATCGCGCAACGCCACGGCGCCGAGCTGCGCATCGAGAGCACGGTCGGCAAGGGTTCCCGCTTTGCGCTGCTGTTTCCGGCGGCACGCGTGCGGGAAGCGCGCGTACTCGCGAAGTAAGCGGCTGGCGGGTCGGGCGACTCAGGCCGCCCGCTTCGCCATCGTCCAGCGCAGCAGTGCGCCGAACAGCAGGGCAGTCAGTGCCAGTGCCGCTGCACTCATGATCCAGAACGCCAGCGGCGACTGCATGGCCTCCCAGGGGCCGAGCCCGTGGTACGCCAGCAGGTAGCTGCCACCGAGGCCCAGGCCCCAGAGCATCGTGCAATAGATGACCAGCGGCGCCAGCGTGACCCGGTAGCAGCGCAGCACGAACACGCAGAGCGTCTGCATCGCATCGGCCAGGTGGAATGCGGCCACCGGCAGCATCAGCGCCGCGGCCAGCGCAATGACGGCGGGGTTGTCTGAATACACATTGGCCAACGGAAAGCGCAGCGTGACCAGCGCCGTCGCGAAGAGCAGGGCGCACAGCACCGCCAGCTCGAAGCCCAGGCGACAGCTGTGCCGCGCCTTGGCGGCATCGCCCGCGCCGAGCCAGAAGCTCACGCGCGCGCTGGTGGCGATCGAGAGCGACAGCGGCACCATGTAGGCCACCGCCATCAGGTTTGCGGCGATCTGGTGGGCGGCTGCCGCGGCGGTGCCCAGGCGCGCGATGAACAGCGCCATCAGCGTGAACGAGGTCACCTCGACCAGCACCGCAAGGCCACCGGGTATGCCCAGTCGTGCGAACTGCCGGATCTGCTGCCAGTCGGGCTTCTCGATGCGCTCCCAGAGCCGGTAGTTCCGGTAGAAGGGGCTGCTGCGCAGCAGCCACACCGCACACGCGAGCATGGCCCAGTTCACGCACAGCGTCGCCCAGCCGCAACCTACGAGGCCCATCGCCGGCAGGCCCGCACCGCCGAAGGTGAACCAGATCGACAGCGGGAGCTTGACGAGCAGCGAGCCCAGCTGCAGCCAGGTCACGAGTTGGGGCTTGCCCAGGCTCTGGTTCAGGGTGCTGAAAAGGCGAAACAGCAGGGAAGGCGCGAGGGCGAAGGCCAGCACGCTCAGGTACATCTCCACTTCGCCGCGCATTTCCGCAGGCACCTGCGTCAGCCGCAGCACCGCGCCGGGCGACAGCAGCGCCGCCATGCCGACCACGATGGCGATGGCGGCAAGGTACAGCGATTGCCGCACCGAGCGGCCCACCTCGCTGCTGCGGCCGCCGCCGTGCAGTTCGGCCCAGATCGGCAGCAGGGCCTGCAGCACGCCCATCAGCGAGACATACACGCTGATGAAGATGGCGGCACCGACCGAGAGCGCGGCCAGCGCGTTCTCGGAATAACGGCCGGCGATGATGGTGTCGGTGACGCCGAAGGCCATCACCGCCAGCTGGCCGACCAGCACGGTGCCTGCGTGCCGCGCGATCAGGCCCCGTTCGCCTTTCACTGCGGCGGGATCTTCTGATACAGCAACAGGTCGTCGGCCGGGCTGCTGGGACGGCGCAGGGTGCCGCTGAACCGCCATTGATCGAAGGGGATGATCGTGTGCAGCCGCCCGATCGTGTCGGGGCTCACCAGCAGCCAGGGGCAGTTGGTGCCCAGCAGCAGCGGCTGCAGGTTGAAGTTGCCGTGGTGGCGCAGCGCGGCGATGTGCTGCCGGCTCAGGGCCAGTTCGGCAATGCAGCGCGGCTGTCCGACCCGCTCGGCCACGGCGCGCACCTGCGGCACGTAGCTGCGTGCGTAGTCGATGGGAGGCAGCCAGAGCGTCATCAGCAGCATCCAGCACAACGCGGTGCCACCGGCTGGCAGCACGAGCGTCTTCCAGAGCGCGGCGCGGTGCCGCCCGGTGCGCCAGCGCACCAACCAGCACCAGGCGATGGTCGCGG
The DNA here is from genome assembly GCF_043658315.1 of Variovorax sp. VaC1. NCBI lineage: Bacteria > Pseudomonadati > Pseudomonadota > Betaproteobacteria > Burkholderiales > Comamonadaceae > Variovorax > Variovorax sp. VaC1. Next base: position 535,799 of record NZ_JBIGLT010000003.1, read on the forward strand.
CCAGCGCGAGCACGAAGGCGATCGGCGAGAACTCAGGCACGAAGCCGGGCACCAACCGGGCCACGCTGGCCGCGGGCTTCGGCGGCACGCCGGTCAGCATGGCGATCCAGTACATCCAGCCCAGCGCGGCGAGGCTGCTGAACAGGAGCACGTTGAACCAGTCGATCAAGGCCAGTGCGCTCCGGCGGAAGGTGGGCAGGGCAAAGGCGGCCAGGGTGGCGAAGGCCGGAAGCGCCAGTAGCAGCGAGCGATCGGAGAAGTCGGTGGTCCAGGTGGCGGCCAGCGGAACCAGCGCGAACCAGAGCGGCAGCGCCACATGGCGCGCGGAGAGCTGGCGTCGCCAGCGCCACAGCGTCCAGAGCGCGAACGGCCAGACCGGCCACGTGAACCACAGCAGCAGCTTGGCCTGGCTGCGGATGTCGCCGAACAGCGAGTTGCCGATCAGCGTGATCTTCCACTGCTGCAGGCCCAGGCCGAAAACCAGCGCGGCCGCAAGAAGGACGACGCAGACCATCGTGATCAGCGCGCCGCGGGTGTAGCCCGGGCCGTCGTCGGGACTGGCATCGGCGCCGAGCTTTGCCGTGCGACGGCGCTCGTAGGCGATGTACAGCGCACTGCCGGTGGCCAGCGCAAGGCCGACCGTCGGCGCGCCGCTCAGCGTGATGCCAAGCGTGCCCACGATCAACCCGATCACCGGACCGGCGCGGCGGTACGGAAGTGCCGCCACGCCGTAGAACAGGTGCGAGGCGAAGTACAGCTGGGCCAGTGCCGGCGTGGTCTCGTGGCCGAGCTGGGCCAGGCCCATGCAGGCAATCAGCGCCAGCAGGCCGCCATCGGCGATGGCACGTGCGTAATCGGTGGGGCGGGCCTCGCCGCCGAACGCGAACGCGACAGGCTGCGCGCGGGCTGTGCGGGCGAGGTAATAGACGGCGTACCAGGTCGCGGTGAAGGTGCCCCAGAGCAGCAGCGCAAAGGCGATGCGCACGGCCAGGTCGGGGTTCAGCCACGAGGGAGAAATCTTGATGGCCCAGGCGCCGATCCAGTAGGGGATCAGCGCGGGCGTTTCCGGGCGCATGCCCAGCAGCATCGGGTCGAACCAGCGGGAAATGCCCTCGGTGGTCCGCGCCAGTTCGGCCATGTAGCCGAAGGCCGTGATGTCAGCGCTCTTCCAGGGGCCCCGGCCCACCAGACCCGGCAGCAGATAGGCCGCGCAGAGCAGCAGCAGCGCGATGCGCGGCAGCCGGCGCACGGCGTTCTGGGCAACGATTGCGGGAGTGGGTTGGTTCAAGAGACGGGGAGCCGGGTTCGGAAAGAAAAAGGGCAGCGCGGTAAACCGGGCTGCCCTCGACGCAAAAGCGCGTGCCTTACTTCGAGGCGGCGCCGGTGGTCTTGCCGAAGCGGTTGCGGAACTTCTCGACGCGACCGCCCATGTTGTCGACCGACTTTTGCGTGCCGGTGTAGAAGGGGTGCGATTCGCTCGTGGTGTCGAGCTTGAACAGGGGCAGCTCGCGACCGTCATCGGTCGTGCCCATTTCCTTGGTGTTCGCGCACGAACGGGTCACGAACTTGAAACCGTTCGACATGTCGACGAACAGGATTTCGCGGTAATTGGGGTGGATGCCTTCTTTTGCCATGGTCTTTCCTTTTGCGCTGTTGGAATCAATGCGCGGTCGATGCGAGAGCCACCGGTGTGCCAGCAATCTGGCGCGCCGTTCTCAAGTGAATTGAGAAAGCTGGGCGACGCTGCCCAGCCGCACTTTTCGCGGAGCCCATGATTATCGCATACTGGCCCATTTTCGAACAAACCCGACCCTCCCATGACCTCCACTCCCCTGCGCGCCGGCCTCGTCGGCTACGGTTTTGCCGGCCAGACCTTCCATGCGCCGGTGCTTTCCGCCGTGCCGGGGCTCGAGCTGGCGGCCGTGGCGAGTTCGCAGCCCGACAAGGTCCGGGCCGACTGGCCGGGCGTCGCGGTGGTGCCCGACGTGTCGGCGCTGGTGGCGCGGGCGGACATCGACCTCGTCGTGGTCGCCACGCCCAATGCCCAACACTACCCGGTCGCGAAAGCCGCGCTGGAGGCCGGAAAGCACGTGGTGGTGGACAAGCCCTTCACCCTCGATGTGGCGGAAGCCAGGGCACTTGAAGTGTTGTCAAGGCACAACAATCGAGTGCTGGCGGTCTACCAGAACCGGCGTTTCGACGCCGATTTCCTGACGCTCAAGGACGTGCTGGCAAGCGGCGAGCTGGGCCGGCCGGTGTATCTGGAGTCGCATTTCGACCGATTCCGGCCCGAAGTGCGCGAGCGTTGGCGTGAGCAGGCCGTGCCGGGATCGGGCCTTTGGGTGGACTTGGGCGCTCATCTGGTCGATCAGGCGGTGCAGCTGTTCGGTCGGCCCGACACGTTGCAGCTCGACACCGCCGCCCTGCGCGATGGCGCGGTGGTCGAAGATTACTTTCATGCCGTTTTGCGCTACGAGCGCGGCGCCCACGCGCCGCTGCGCGTGGTCTTGCACGCCACCGCGCTGGCGGCTGAAGCTGCGCCGCGCTACATCGTCCACGGTACCCGGGGCAGCTACATCAAGCACGGTGTCGATACGCAAGAAGATGCGCTGCGCGCCGGACAACGGCCGCCAGCGGCAGGGTGGGGCGTCGATCCGCTCGATGGCGAAATCACCGTGATCGGCAGCGACGGCGTGCCGCAGCGGCGTGCCTTGCCGACCCGGGCGGGCAACTACGTCGACTACTACGTCGCGGTGCGCGACGCAATCCTTGGCAATGGCCCCAATCCCGTGCCGCCCGAGCAGGCCGTCGCGCTGATGGAGCTGCTCGACATCGGCCGCCAGAGCGCTCTCGAAGGCCGCGCGATCCATACGTCGCACCCATGAAAAAAGCGCGTTGGCCCGCAAGGGCCAACGCGCTTTTGCGACAGAGCTTGAAGCTCAGCCGCCGCGACGCATCATGTCGAAGAACTCGACATTGGTCTTCGTCGCCTTCATGTTCTTGAGCATCAGCTCCATCGACTCGATCTCGTCCATGTTGTACATGAGCTGGCGAAGAATGCGGGTCTTCTGCAGGATCTCGGGGGCCAGCAGCAACTCTTCGCGGCGCGTGCCGCTGCGGTTCAGCTGGATCGAGGGGAACACGCGCTTTTCGTACAGGCGGCGGTCGAGGTGGATTTCGGAGTTGCCGGTGCCCTTGAACTCTTCGAAGATCACTTCGTCCATGCGGCTGCCGGTGTCGATCAGCGCGGTGCCGATGATGGTCAGCGAGCCGCCTTCTTCCACGTTGCGCGCGGCGCCCAGGAAGCGCTTGGGGCGCTGCAGTGCGTTGGAATCGACACCGCCGGTCAGTACCTTGCCCGACGAGGGCACGACGTTGTTGTAGGCGCGGGCCAGACGCGTGATCGAGTCCAGCAGGATCACCACGTCCTTCTTGAGTTCGACCAGGCGCTTGGCGCGCTCGATCACCATTTCGGCGACGTGCACGTGGCGCGCTGCAGGCTCGTCGAAGGTCGAAGCAATGACTTCGCCCTTCACCGTGCGCTGCATTTCGGTCACTTCTTCAGGGCGCTCGTCCACGAGCAGCACCATCATGTGGACGTCGGGGTAGTTGGCGCTGATCGCGTGGGCGATGTGCTGCATCATCACCGTCTTGCCGCTCTTGGGCGGCGCCACGAGCAGGGCGCGCTGGCCTTTGCCGATGGGGGCGATGATGTCGATGATGCGGCCGGTGATGTTCTCTTCGCCCTTGATGCCGTCGCGCTCGAGCTTCATCTGCTCCTTGGGGAACAGCGGCGTCAGGTTCTCGAACATCACCTTGTGCTTGTTCTGCTCGGGCGGGCCGTCGTTGACCTTGTCGAGCTTCGTCAGCGCGAAGTAACGCTCGCCGTCCTTGGGCGTGCGCACTTCGCCTTCGATCATGTCGCCGGTGTGCAGGTTGAAGCGTCGCACCTGGCTGGGCGAGATGTAGATGTCGTCGGTACTGGCGGTGAAGCTGGTGTCCGGGCTGCGCAGAAAGCCGAAGCCATCGGGCAGGATTTCGAGCACGCCGTCGGCAAAGACCTGTTCGCCGGCCTTCGCGCGCTTCTTGATGATCGCGAACATCAGCTCCTGCTTGCGCATGCGGCCGACGTTTTCGATCTCAAGCGCTTCAGCCTGCTTGAGGACTTCAGACACGTGGAGTGCCTTGAGTTCGTTTAAGTGCATGGAATGACCCCTCGCGGGGCAATCGAACGGAAAACGGGGGGAGGTTTGATGTGAAGCGAGAACTGCTTCACTAACCGGGGAACTCGAACCGGTTGCCAGAAAGGGCCGGTGATCTGTGGAAGATTATGACAGTAAAAAAGCGCTCCGGCCAACGCATTGCGCGTCGGCCGGATCAAATGTCGCTCAGGCGAGTTGCTGGTCGATGAAGGCCGTGAGTTGCGCCTTGCTCATTGCGCCGACTTTGGTGGCGGCCAGTTGGCCGTCCTTGAACAGCATCAGCGTTGGGATGCCGCGAATGCCGAACTTGGCGGGGATGTCGCGGTTCTCGTCGACGTTCAGCTTGGCGATCTGCAGCTTGCCTTCGTAGGTGGCCGAGACTTCGTCCAGGATCGGGGCGATCATCTTGCAGGGGCCGCACCATTCGGCCCAGTAGTCGACCAGCACCGGCTGGCTGGACTTGAGCACGTCGGCCTCGAAGGAGGAATCGGAGATGTGTTTGATGAGTTCGCTGGCCATGTAATGGGTCCTTGTGCGCAGAGAGTTTCGGTGCAGCTAAAGTGCAGGTCATTGTGACAGAAACCAAGGGGTGGCGCGCCATGCGCAGACGCTATGGCACCGATAGCCAAAGCCCTTTGCGGGTCACCTCCAAGCGCTCTTCAACCCCTCGATAGAACATGAACGAAGGCCACCCTGTACAGGCCCTGTGGTGCGATCCCGCCGACGGCGTCGTCGCGCGGATCGTCCGCGCGCTCGAGCAGCGTCAGTTGCATGCGGCGCGTACTGTCGTGCTGGTGCCGTATGCGCAACTGATGGGTGTGGCGCGCAGCATGTGGGCGCGGTGCGGCAGCCCCGGTTTCGTTCCGCGCTTCGAGACCACGCACAACTGGGCGCGCAGCGCGGGCGGTTTCGTGCCGACCGGTTACGACATCGCGCACGACATGGCCCGCGATCTCGTGACGGCACAGGCGTTGCTGTCGCAGGCTGGCTTCAACGCCGAACGCTTTGCCCTGGCGGGGCGCGTGGTCGAGTTGGTCTACCAACTGGCGCCGCTTGCGGCCGCCGTAGCACCGGAAGAGCGGGGCGTCGAATGGGCGCAGCGCGCGTCGGCGGTGGCCGAGGCCGGCAGCGAGTCCGAGTGGTTCCGCACCGAAAGCGCGCTGATCCGCATCGCCGTCGCGTGGGCCGCGAACTCCGGCTTCGCCACCGATGTGCTGCTGCGCGACAGCACGCGCGACCAGGTCGATGCATTGATCGTGCTCGATGGCTTCCAGACCGACCCTTTGACGCACGCGCTCTGCAATCTGTGGGGCGACCGCGCCCTGCATCTCTCGTTGGTGCCTCTCGAAGCCCCGACCGAGGTCGCGGCTTCGCACGTCGCCCTCGACCCCGAAGACGAAGCCGAGCTGGCGGCCGCCTGCGTGTTGCGCCACCTTGCCGAAGACCGTGCGCCGGTCGCGCTGGTCGCCACCGACCGCGCGCTCACGCGCCGCATCAGTGCCCAGCTGAAGGCGCAAGGCATCGTCACGCACGACGAGACCGGCTGGAAGCTCTCGACCACCCGCGCCGCCGCCGCATTGATGAGCGCGCTGCGCGCCTGTGCGCATGACGCCGGCAGCGACCAGGTCCTCGAGTGGCTCAAGAGCGGCGCCGGTGGCGACGCGCTGGCCGTCCAGTCGCTCGAAATTCGCCTTCGACGCGAGGGCTTGCGTGACTGGTCAGCCTGGTGTGCCCTGGTGGCTCGCACCGGCGAAATGAAGGACCCGACGCTGTTGCCCTTCACCGAAGCCATCGAGGCACGCCGTGCGCCGATGGCCCGCTCACGCTCGCTGGCCGATTGGCTGCGTGCCCTGCGCGAGTTGCTGGAGGCCAGTGAGCAATGGGAGCCGCTCGCCGACGACCTTGCCGGCGGCAAGGTGATCGCCGCGCTGTGGCTCGATGCCGACGCCCACGGCGATGACGGCGATTTCCCCGGTGGCCGCCACACGCTCGCCGAGTTCACCGCCTGGGTGCGCGACGTGCTCGAAGACGCGAGCTTCGTGCCGCCCGCGGGCGACCAGGCGCCCAAGGTCGTGGTCCTGCCGCTCTATCAGCTGCTGGGCCGTGCATTCGGCGCCGTGGTCATCCCTGGTTGCGACGATCGGCGCCTGCCGGCATCGCCCGAACCCCCCGGCAACTGGAGCGCAGCCCAGCGCGCCGAGCTGGGCCTGCCTTCGCGCGACATGCTCGAAGCTGCGCAGCGCGCCGCCTGGAGTGCGGCCCTGCACAACCCCTCCTGCGAGATCGTCTGGCGTCAATCCGATGCCACCGGCGAGCCGGTACGCCCGAGCCCGTTGGTGCAGGCGCTGCATCTCGACCATGCCTTGCAGTCCGCCGACGACCCGCGCACGGAACGCGAGGTTGCCGTGCAGCCCACCGCGTGCCCCGCGCCGTCGGGTGCCTTGTTGCCCTTGCTGAACATCTCGACCAGCGTCTACGAGGACCTGCGCCGCTGCCCCTATCGCTTCTTCGCCTTACGGCAGTTGGGCCTGCGCAGTGCCGACGAGCTCGATGCCGAGATCGACAAACGAGACTTCGGCAACTGGCTGCACGCCGTGCTGGGGCATTTTCATGAGGCGCTGCTCGAAGCGCCGACGCAAGATGCACAGGCGCGCATTGCACTCATCGAAAGCGCGGCGCAGCGCGCAACGCAGGAGCTCGGGTTGTCCGACGCCGAGTTCCTGCCGTTCGCCGCCGCGTGGCCAGCCGTGCGCGAGGGCTACCTTGAATGGCTCGTGGGGCACGAGGCGAGCGGGGCTGTCTTCGTCGAGGCCGAACCCTGGAAGGAGCAGCCGCTGGGCGACCTGCGGCTGATAGGCCGGCTCGACCGCATCGACCGCACAACCGACGGCAAGGCCTTCGTGATCGACTACAAGACCGAGTCCGCCACCGTTTCCAGGGAGCGCGTGAAAGACCCGACCGAAGACACGCAGCTTGCGTTCTATGCCGCCCTGGTGGCCGACGACACCCTGCGCGCGGCCTACGTGAACGTGGGCGAAAAATCTTCCGGCACGCAGACCGTCGAGCAACCCGCCGTGGTCGAAGCACGGGACGCGCTGGTGGCCGGCATCATCAGCGACTTCACCCGCATCGCGCAGGGCGCGGCATTGCCGCCGCTGGGGGAGGGCGCGGTCTGCGACTACTGCGCCGCGCGCGGCCTTTGCCGCAAGGACTTCTGGAGCGACGAGGCGCTGCGGCCCACGGTTCCTGAAGAACTGGCGCCGTCCTCGCAGGGTGTCCCCACCGTTGGAGGCGATGCGAAATGAGCGGTGCAGCCTACGAGCACAACGGCAAGCACGTCACCCGCGAGGCGTTCTACACCGTCGCCTGCGATCCGCGCCGCTCGGTCGCGGTCGAAGCCTGCGCTGGCGCGGGCAAGACCTGGATGCTGGTGTCGCGCATCGTGCGCGCGTTGCTCGAAGAGGGCGACTCGGCCTGCGAGCCGCACGAGATCCTGGCCATCACCTTCACCAAAAAGGCCGCTGGCGAAATGCGCGAGCGGCTCGACCAGTGGCTCGAACAGTTCGCTGAACAGCCCCCCGAAGAACTGGTGAAGCAGCTCGTGATGCGCGGGGTCGAACCCGCGGCGGCGCTGTCGGCCGTGCCGCGCCTGCAGGGCCTCTATCGACGCCTGCTCGAAGGCGGCAGGCCAGTGCAGTTCCGTACCTTTCATGCCTGGTTCGCGGGGCTGCTGCGCAATGCACCGCTGGCGGTGCTGCGCGAGTTGGGCTTGCCGTCCAACTACGAACTGCTCGAAGACGATGCCGAGGCGCGCAGCCACACCTGGCGGCCGTTCTTCGAGGCCGTCACGGCCGACAAAAGCGCGCTGGCCGACTACTACGCCGTCGTCGCCACGCACGGCCGCTCGCAGACCGCCAAGGCCTTGAGCGAAGCGCTGTCGAAGCGCGTCGAATTCTCGCTTGCGGATGCGGAGAACGCGGTCCAACACTTCAGCGCGCTCCATTCATCGCTGGCCGGCATGGACCAGCCGACCGACGCCTTGCGCGGCGAACCGGTCCGTCGCCGCTGGCTCGACCGTGCCGCCGCGCTCGGCCGCGAAAGCAACAAGACGCCGCAGAAGGCAGCGGAGGCCATCATCGACGTGTTCGGTGTCGGCGAGCCCGAGAGCGAATCGCTGGTGGCCGCACTGGCGCACCTGCGCAAGAACTTCTTCGTTGCGAGCGAAGACCGCCTCAACAAGAACCTGCAGAAATTCCCCGCGGCCCAGGAGGCCGAAGCCGAGCTGCAGGTGCTGTGCGCTGCGCAGGCGCAGCACGCGGCATGGCTCTACCAGCAGCGCATGACGCGGCTCACGCGCATCCTGATTGCCGCCTTTGCCGAGGTGAAGCGCGCGCACGGCTGGGTCGACATGAACGACGTCGAACAGGCCGCGCAGTTGCTGCTTGGCCAGTCGGCGTTGTCGGGTTGGGTGCAGGAGCGGCTCGACGCGCGCATCGCGCACCTGCTGATCGACGAGTTCCAGGACACCAACCCGCTGCAATGGCAGGCGCTTTACGGCTGGCTCAGCGCCTACACCGGTGCGCAGGGCCGCGCGCCGCGCGTCTTCATCGTGGGCGATCCGAAGCAGAGCATCTACCGCTTTCGCCGTGCCGAGCCACAGGTGTTCATTGCCGCCAAGAAGTTCGTGCGCGAAGGGCTCGACGGCGAGCTGCTCAATTGCGATCACACCCATCGCAACGCACGCGGGGTCGTCGGGTTGGTCAATGCGGCAATGCTGGCCGCGCAAGAGGCTGGCGAGTTCGACGGCTACCGCGCTCACACCACCGAGCGCGGCGACGATGGCGAGCTGCTCAAGCTGCCGCCCATCGACCGCGATGCAGTCGGTTCGGCCGCCGAAGCAGCGCCCGCGGACGACGGCATGCTGCATTGGCGCGACAGCCTCATCACGCCGCGCGTGCTGCCCGAAGAGCAACTGCTGCAGAAAGAATGCGAGCAGGCCGCGCGCTGGGTCGCGCAGCGCATCGCCGACGGCACGCCGCCGCGGCAGATCATGGTGCTGGCGCGCCGGCGCAGTCGTCTGTCTGCGATGCAGGACGCACTGCGGCAGCGCCACATTCCCGTGCAGCAGCCCGAGAAGAACGAGCTGCATGACGCACCCGAAGTGCAGGATGTGGTTGCGCTGATCGACGCGCTGGTTTCGCCTGCGCACGATCTCTCGCTGGCGCAGGCGCTGAAGTCGCCGCTGTTCGGCATCGATGACGAGGCACTGGTGCAATTGGCGTTGCGCCAGCGCGAGCGTCCTTCAGCCAGCTGGTTCGGCCTGATCCAGAAGGGCGAGGGCTTGCCGCCGGTGCTGGTCGAGGCTGGTGCCAGGCTCAGGAAGTGGCAGCGCTGGTTGATGTCGCTGCCGCCTCACGATGCGCTCGACGCGATCTTTCATGACGGCGATGTGCTGGCGAAATTCGGCGCCGCGGTGCCCGCCGCCATGCGGCAAAGCGCGCTGGCCAACCTGCGCGGCTTGCTGTCGGCATCGCTCGACATCGAAGGCGCGCGTTTCGCCACGCCTTATGCGCTGGTGCGTGCCCTGCGTGCCGGCGGCGTGCGTGCGCCGTCCGTCGCCGCACCCGGTGCGGTGCAACTGCTGACTGTGCACGGTGCAAAGGGGCTGGAGGCCGACACCGTCCTGATGCTCGATTGCGATGCCGCACCACCGCGCGCGCAAACCATGGGCGTGCTGGTCGAATGGAAGGGCAGCGACAGTGCGCCGACGCGCTTCGTGTTTCTTGCGAGCGAGAAGACGCCGCCTGCCTGCGCGGCGACCTTGCTCGAGGACGAGCAGCGCGCGCGCCGTCGTGAAGAACTCAATGGCCTGTACGTTGCAACCACGCGGGCGCGCGAACGGCTGGTGCTGTCGTCGGTGCGGCCGGCGCGCGCCAACGAAGGCAGCTGGTGGACGCGGCTGGAGCCGCTGTGCGAGCCCACCGAGGCCGATGAGCCGCTGGTCGCGCTGCCCGTCGAGACCAGCGTCGCCAGCTTCTCGATGAAGCGGATGCCGGTTCTCCCCGTTGCTGTCGAACAGCCCTCCGCCAAGAAGGCTGCGGATGCCACGGTCGATGCGCGCGCTGCAGCCTTCGGCCAGGCCATGCACCGGTTGCTCGAATGGGCTGTGCCCGGCGAGCCGTTGCCGCCGGCCCACGTGCGTGCCGCGGCGCGGGAATTCATGCTCGATGCGCAGCAGGCGCGTGGTGCCGCAACACTGGCCGAGCGCATCCGCGCGGGGGCCGGCGCCTGGGTGTGGGACGATCGCCGGGTCGACTGGCATGGCAACGAAGTCACGCTGGTCCATGAAGGGGAGACCTTGCGCATCGACCGCCTGGTGCGCGAGCGCGCCAGCGGTGCCTGGTGGATCCTCGACTACAAATCTGCCGCGCGCCCCGAACGGGACGCGGCGTTGATCGCACAGATGCAGCGCTATCGCGCGGCAGTGCAACATGCCTACCCTGGTGCCACGGTCCGCGTCGCGTTCCTCACCGGGCAGGGCGAACTGGTAAATCTCGAATGACTGTTTCTCCTGTCGTCGCCGTGATCGGCGGCGGACCCGCCGGCCTGATGGCGGCTGAAGTTCTCAGCGCGTCCGGTGCGCAAGTGCATGTGTATGACGCCATGCCCTCGGTGGGGCGCAAGTTTCTGCTGGCTGGCCGTGGAGGCCTGAACCTCACGCATTCGGAGCCCTTCGATGTTTTCATGAGCCGCTTCGGCGAACGCCGCGCACAGCTCGAGCCGATGCTCGCCCAGTTCGGACCGCAGCAAGTGCGCGAATGGGCAGCGGGCCTGGGCGTCGAGACCTTCGTCGGTACGTCGGGCCGGGTGTTTCCGACCGACATGAAGGCCGCGCCGCTGCTGCGCGCGTGGCTGCAGCGGTTGCGCGCAGCGGGCGTGCAGTTCCACATGCGCCATCGGTGGCTGGGCGGCGAGCACATCGATGCAGCGGCATTGCGATTTGCAACGGCGGCAGGCGAGGTCACGGCAAAGGCCGACGCCGCAGTGCTGGCGTTGGGCGGCGCCAGCTGGGCGCGGTTGGGCTCCGATGGCGCGTGGGCGCCGTGGCTGGAGGCCTGCGGCGTGGGCATCGCGCCGCTGCTGCCTGCCAACTGCGGGTTCGACGGCGCTGGCTGGAGCGAGCATTTCTCCAGCCGCTTTGCGGGCCAGCCTTTCAAGTCGGTCGCGATTTCTTTCACCGACAGCCAGGGACACCGCTTTGCACGCAAGGGTGAATTCGTCGCGACGGCCACGGGCATCGAGGGCAGCCTGATCTACGCCGCGTCCGCGCTGTTGCGAGACGAGATCGCCGCGAATGGCAGTGCAACGCTGTTGCTGGACCTGCTGCCCGATCGCAGCGCTGAACAGGTGCTGGCTGCGGTGAAGCATCCGCGCGGCGCGCGTTCCCTGAGCAGCCACCTCAAGAGCCGCCTCGGGCTGGAGGGCATCAAGGCTGGCGTGCTGCACGAGGCATTGAGCCGCGAAGCGATGCAAGACCCGGTGCAACTGGCGGCAACGATCAAGGCCGTGCCGTTGAGGCTGGTTGCAACTCGACCCATCGATGAAGCCATCAGCACGGCCGGTGGCGTGCGCTTCGATGCGCTCGACGAGCAGCTCATGGCGAGCGCGTTGCCTAGCGTGTTCGTTGCAGGGGAGATGCTGGAGTGGGAAGCACCGACCGGCGGCTATCTGCTGACGGCCTCGATGGCGAGTGGCGCGGCGGCCGCGCGCGGCGCGATCCAGCGGCTGGGCCTGTGAGGGCCTCTTGCCGGCGGATGTTCTGTCGCTGAGTGTGTTTGCAAACCTCGTTTCATTTCGCATCGGAATGAAACGAGGCCGCTGAAGAGGTTGACGAGCCTTACCCCTGGCACTGACTACGCAGTTAGGGCTGCTTGGTTCCCCACCTGACCCGGTTGGCCACTTCACCATGCAGGGAGGCCCGTCAGTGCGGATTGTAACCCGCCGAGGTGTGCCCACTCCGTGGTGCTCTGCAAAGGATGCAAGCCTTTTTTCATTGCAGCGCGGGTTCGAGGACCGTCGCCGCGCCTTTTAGAATGCCCGCAATGTCTTATCTCGTGCTCGCTCGCAAGTTCCGTCCGAAAACCTTCGGTGAGATGGTCGGTCAGGGGCATGTGGTCCAGGCGCTCGAGAACGCGCTGACCACGCAGCGCCTGCATCACGCCTATCTTTTCACCGGCACACGGGGCGTGGGCAAGACCACGGTCTCGCGCATCCTGGCGAAGTCGCTCAACTGCCAGGGCCCGGACGGGCAGGGCGGCATCACCGCCACGCCATGCGGTGTCTGCCAGGCCTGCCGCGACATCGATTCGGGCCGCTTCGTCGACTACACCGAGCTCGACGCGGCCTCCAACCGCGGCGTGGACGAGGTCCAGTCGCTGCTCGAACAAGCTGTCTACAAACCGGTGCAGGGGCGCTTCAAGGTCTTCATGATCGACGAAGTGCACATGCTGACCAACACCGCGTTCAACGCGATGCTGAAGACGCTCGAAGAGCCACCCGAGTACCTCAAGTTCGTGCTGGCCACGACCGATCCGCAGAAGGTGCCGGTCACGGTGTTGTCGCGCTGCCTGCAGTTCAACCTGCGGCCGATGGCGCCAGAGACCGTGCTCGAGCACCTGACCAGCGTGCTGCAGACCGAGCAGGTACCCGCCGAGCCGCAGGCACTGCGCCTGCTGGCACGCGCCGCACGTGGTTCGATGCGCGATGCGCTCTCGCTGACCGATCAGGCCATTGCATTCGGCAATGGCGAACTGCTCGAAGCCGGCGTGCGCCAGATGCTCGGCAGCGTCGACCGCGGCCACGTGTTCCGCCTGATCGAAGCGCTGGCCCAGGGTGATGGCAAGACGGTGGTCGACACCTCCGAGGCGCTGCGCCGAGACGGCATGTCCGCCGCCTCCACGCTCGAGGAAATGACGGCGGTGCTGCAGGCCATGGCCGTGCTTCAGGCCGTGCCTTCGCGGGCCGAGTCCGCCGATTCGGCGACCGACCCCGACGCGGCGGACACCGCGCGCCTCGCATCGCTGATGCCGGCCGACGAAACCCAGTTGCTCTACAGCCTGTGCCTGCACGGCCGTGGCGAGCTGGGCCTGGCACCCGATGAATACGCCGCGCTGACCATGGTGTTGCTGCGGCTGCTGGCCTTCAAGCCTTCCAACGCGGCTGCTGCGACAGCCTCCCCGGAAAAAAAAACTCTGAATGAAGCCGCGGTCGCGGCGCCGACGGCTCCGTCGCGCATTGCGCCCCCCGTTCCGGCACCTGCGCCTGCGGCTGAATCCCCGACCGCGCCCGCCCCGATGCCGCCAAGACCGGCCCCGGCACCAGCCGCGCAGTCGGCTCTGGCCCCCGCAGGACAGCGCCTCTCAGTAGTCGACGAGCCCTTGCGGCAGCCCGCACCCCGGAGCGAGGGCGCATCGGAGGCCCCGGCCAAGGTCGTCGGCGTCCCCATCCGCGTGCAGCCGCCACCCGGTGCGCGCGATGCGCCCCGTACCGAAGAATCGCGCAGCACCTACACCCCCATCCCGACCAGCGAAGACGGCGACTTCTGGTATGCCACGGTCACGCAGCTGGTCGCCGCCGAAGCCGTCGCGGCCCTGTCCCGCGAGCTGGCCCTGCAGTCGCAACTGGTGGCGCGCGACACCGACCAGTGGATGCTGCGCATCGAGCGCGAAACGCTCAATCAGCCGTCCAGCCGCGAAAAGCTCACCGCCGCATTGAATGCGCTCGGCCACGACGTCAAGCTGGTCATCGAAATCGGTGGCGTGGTCGACAGCCCCGCGCGCCGCAACAAGCAGGCGGCCGACGAGCGCCAGCGCGTGGCCGAAGAGGCCATCCACAACGATCCCGAGGTGCAGGCGCTGATGCGCGACTTCGATGCGAAGATCGTGCCCGGAACGCTCAAGCCGGCCTGACCCGCGAGCGGCAACAATCCCGGGTCGGCCCTTGCGGCACTTCAGCCCGGCCACCATCTCTCTTATCCTTCCTCCACTTTCCAACCAATCAGGACCAACGATGTTCAACAAAGGACAACTGGCCGGCCTCATGAAGCAGGCGCAGGCAATGCAGGACAACCTCAAGAAGGCCCAGGAAGAACTGGCGCACATCGAGGTCGAAGGCGAATCCGGCGCCGGCCTCGTCAAGGTCGTCATGACTTGCAAGCACGACGTCAAGCGCATCACCATCGACCCCAGCCTGCTGGCCGACGACAAGGACATGCTTGAAGACCTCGTGGCTGCGGCCTTCAACGCCGCCGTGCGCAAGGCGGAAGAAACCAGCGAGCAGAAGATGGGCAAGCTCACCGCTGGCATGCCGGGCCTCCCGCCGGGCATGAAGCTGCCGTTCTGAGCCATTGATGGCAGACGCCAGTTCGCTCGACGCGCTGGTCGATGCGCTGCGTCGCTTGCCCGGCGTCGGCGTCAAGTCGGCTTCGCGCATGGCCTTCCACCTGCTGCAGCACGACCGCGAGGGTGCGCAGCTGCTTGCACGCGCATTGCAGCAGGCCGCCGGCAACGTGCGGCATTGCGAGCTTTGCAACACCTTCACCGAAGCGCCGATCTGCAGCGTCTGCATGGACTCGCGGCGCGACGGAACCAAGCTCTGCGTGGTCGAGACGCCGGCCGATCAGGCCGCGCTCGAACGCACCGGTGCGTTTCGTGGCTATTACTTCGTGCTGATGGGCAAGCTCAGTCCGCTCGACGGCATCGGGCCCAACGACATCGGCCTGAAGAAGCTCTTCGAGCGTGCGCTCGACGGCACGGTGAGCGAGGTGATCCTTGCCACCAACTTCACGGCGGAAGGCGAAGCCACCGCGCACGTGATCGGTGAAACGCTCAGGCAGCGCGGGCTCAACGTGACGCGCCTTGCGCGTGGCGTGCCAGCCGGCAGCGAACTCGAATACGTGGACCTCGGCACCATCGCGCACGCACTGGTCGACCGCCGGTAAAAAAGCCTCGACGGGGCACCGCGCGCCGCGCAACGGAGACAAATCGACATGACTTTTTCATTGCTCACGGTAGCCTACTGGTGCGTGTTCATTGCCTGCGGATTGCCGTACCTGGCCGCATGGATCGCCAAGGCCGGCAGCTTCGGTCCGCGCGACAACCTGCACCCGCGCGACTGGGCCGCAAAGCAGAGCGGCTGGCGTGCACGTGCCAACAGCGCGCAGGCCAACAGCTTCGAGGGCTTGCCGTTCTTCATCGGCGCGGTGGTCATCGCGCATCAACTCGGTGTGGCGCAGGCGCGGCTCGACATGCTCGCGGTGGCTTACGTGGTGCTGCGCGTGATCTATCTGGGCCTTTACATCAAGGGCATCGGCGTTGCGCGCAGTGCGGTCTGGTCCCTCGCGTTCATCGTCAACATCGCGATCCTTTTTCTCGCGCGATAGACGCGCATCGCAGGCCTGCGAGAGGCCTTCGTGCTTACGTAAAAACCCGCACGGGATGACCCCGATGCAGGCGCATGAGGGCGCCCCTAAGCTCGATTCAGTTCACAGGAATCACAGAGCCCTCAGGCACCGTTCATGCTCCATCGCCGCACCCTTATTTCTGCTTCCGCCATCGCCGCCGCAACGATCGCATTGCCGCGTGTCTTTGCGCAGCAGGCGAAGCTGGAGAAGACCAAGGTCTCCATCGCGGTCGGTGGCAAGGCGGCGTTCTATTACCTGCCGCTCACCATCTCCGAGCAGCTCGGCTACTTCAAGGCCGAAGGCCTAGAAGTGGAGATCTCCGACTTTGCAGGCGGCGCACGCGCGTTGCAGGCGGTGGTCGGTGGCTCGGCCGATGTGTGCTCGGGCGCCTACGAGCACACCATCAACCTGCAGGCCAAGAACCAGTTCTTCCAGGCCTTCGTTCTCCAAGGCCGCGCACCGCAGATCGCGGTGGGCGTGTCGACCAAGAACATGGCGGGCTACACCGGCATCGCCGATCTCAAGGGCAAGAAGATCGGTGTCTCGGCGCCGGGCTCGTCGACCAACATGGTGGCCAACCTCGTGCTCTCGCGCGGTGGCCTGAAGGCGAGCGACGTGAGCTACATCGGCGTGGGCGTGGCGGCCGGTGCGCTGACTGCATTGCGCTCGGGCCAGATCGATGCCATCAGCAACACCGACCCGGTGATGACGATGCTCGAACAGAAGGGCGACGTGAAGATCATCAGCGACACGCGCACGCTCAAGGGCACGCAGCAGGTGTTCGGCGGCACGATGCCCGCGGCCTGCCTCTACGCATCGACCGAGTTCATCCAGAAGAATCCCAACACCTGCCAGGCGCTGGCCAATGCCATCGTGCACGGGCTCAAGTGGCTGCAGACGGCGGGGCCGGGCGACATCATCAAGACCGTGCCCGAGACCTACCTGCTGGGCGACCGCGCGCTGTACCTTGCGTCGTTCGACAAGGTGCGCGAGTCGATCGCCACCGACGGCCTCGTGCCGACCGACGGGCCCAAGACGGCGCTCACGGCCATCGCCAGCTTCGACACTTCCGTGAAGGCCGACAAGATCGACCTCTCCAAGACCTACACCAACGATTTTGCAAGGCGCGCGAAAGACAGGTTCAAAGCCTGACTGCGAACGTCCCGCGACCCGGCCCAGGCCGGGTTTTTTATGCCATGTCCGACTACGCCCTCGAACTCCTTTCCATCAGCTGCACCTTCCACTCGAAGGACGATCCGGGTCAGCGCTACACGGCCGTGGCCGACACCACGCTGCGCATCCGGGCCGGGGAGTTCGTCTCGGTGGTCGGGCCCACGGGCTGCGGCAAGTCGACACTGCTGAACGTGGGAGCCGGCCTGCTTGAGCCGTCTTCCGGCACGGTGAACGTCTTCGGAAAGCCGCTCTCGGGTGTCAATGCACGCGCTGGCTACATGTTCCAGACCGAAGCGCTGATGCCATGGCGCAGCGCCATCGACAACGTGATGGTGGGCCTGCAATACCGCGGCGTGCCCGATGCCGAAGCGCGCAAGCAGGCCGAGGCGTGGCTGTCGCGCGTGGGGCTTTCGGGCTTCGGCGACCGCTACCCGCACCAGCTCTCGGGCGGCATGCGCAAGCGCGTGGCATTGGCGCAGACGCTGGTGCTCGACCCCGACATCATCCTCATGGACGAGCCCTTCAGCGCGCTCGACATCCAGACGCGCCAGCTGATGGAAAACGAAGTACTGGACCTCTGGAGCGCGAAGAAGAAGGCGGTGCTCTTCATCACACACGACCTCGACGAAGCGATCGCAATGAGCGACCGCGTGGTGGTGCTGTCGGCCGGCCCGGCGACGCATCCGATCGGTGAGTTCGCCATCGACCTCGCGCGTCCGCGCGACGTGGCCGAGGTTCGCACGCAGCCGCGCTTCGTCGAACTGCACACCCAGATCTGGGAGGTACTGCGCGACGAGGTGCTCAAGGGCTATGCGCAGCAACTGAAGAAGGCCGCGTGATGTCGCGCCTCAATGAACGCAACGCGCGCATCTGGCAACTGGCGTTGCTGGTGGTGATCCTGGTGGCGTGGCACCTGGCTTCACGCAACCAGCAGTTCGCCTTCTTCGTCGGCGAGCCGATCCAGGTGGCAGGGCGCATCTGGAGCTGGTTCCTGCCATTCGAGGTGTCGCCCAACGCGCTGTTTCCCGAAGGGCTGAAGGGCAACGCCGACATCTATCTGCACCTGGGCACCACGCTTCTCGAAACGGTGCTGGCCTTCGGCATCGGCACCGTGCTGGGGCTGGCCTGCGGGCTCTGGCTGGCGCTCGCGCCCACGGCGAGCATGATCCTCGATCCCTACATCAAGGCCGCCAACTCAATGCCGCGCGTGATCCTTGCGCCCATCTTCGCGCTGTGGTTCGGCCTGGGCATCTGGAGCAAGGTGGCGCTGGCGGTCACGCTGGTGTTCTTCATCGTGTTCTTCAATGTCTACCAAGGCGTGCGCGAGGTGAGCCCGGTGGTGCTGGCCAACGCGAAGATGCTGGGCGCCAACCAGCGGCAGTTGCTGCGCACGGTGTACCTGCCGAGCGCGACGAGCTGGGTGTTCTCGAGCCTGCACACGTCCGTCGGCCTGGCCTTCGTGGGCGCGGTGGTGGGCGAGTACCTGGGCTCGGCGCGCGGCGTGGGCTACCTGATCCTGCAGGCCGAGGGGACCTTCGACGTCAACACCGTGTTCGCCGGCATCGTGGTGCTCACGGCCTTTGCACTGGTGCTCGATGGTGTCGTCGGCCTGATCGAAAAGCGCCTCATGAAGTGGCAGCCCAAGACGGGCGAAACCGAGAAGTTGTAGCGCCCGGGCGTATCGGCCCAGAGCCCTCACCGTGCGATGATCGCGCCCGCGCCGGGGGCGCAACAACGACTTATGGGGGTGAATCTTGAAACACAACAAGAATGAACGCGCGAGCACCTTGCGCACGCGTGGCGAGTCGGCCAGGGTCTTGAACGAAGAGCTTTTCTTCGACCTTGTCTATGCGTTTTCAGTCACGCAACTGTCCCACTACCTGCTGGACCACCTGACGCTGCTGGGCGCGCTCCAGACGCTGGTGATGTGGTTCGCGGTCTGGCTCGGCTGGCAGTACACGGCCTGGGCCACCAACTGGTTCAACCCCGGCACGCTGCGCATCCGGGGCGTCCTGTTCGGAATCATGCTGCTGGCACTGGCGATGGCTTCGGCCCTGCCCGGAGCTTTCGCCGAACGAGGCTTGGTCTTTGCGCTGTGCTTCGCGGGCATCCAGGTCGGCCGCACGCTTTGCATGCTGATCGCGGTCGGGCGCAACCACGCGCTGGCGCCCAACTTCCGGCGCCTGCTGGCCTGGAACTGCGTGGCCGCGGTGTTCTGGATCGCGGGTGGCTTTGCGGAAGGGCAGGCGCGCCTCGCCCTGTGGTTCGGTGGCGTGCTGTGCGAATACATCGCGCCGATGATCGGGCTGCGGTTTCCGGGGCTGGGGCGTTCGTCGACGGCCGACTGGACGATCGACGGCGGCCATCTGGCCGAGCGTTGCCAGCTGTTCGTGATCGTGGCACTGGGCGAATCGGTGCTGGCCACCGGCATCGCATTCGGGCATCACGCCGAATGGCATTCGATGGATCTGTTCGCGCTGCTCGTGAGCTTTGCGGGCAGCCTGGCCATGTGGTGGATGTACTTCGACACCAGCGCGAAAGAGGCCACGCACGTCATCGAGCACTCGAGCGACCCCGGTGGCGTGGGCGCCAAGTTTCATTACACGCACGTGATCCTGGTGGCCGGCATCATCGTGTCGGCGGTGGCCGACGAACTGGTGATCGGAGAGGGCTCGCACCACGCGGAGTGGAAGTACCTTGGAGCCCTGCTCGGCGGGCCGGCGCTCTACCTGTTCGGCAATGCGCTGTTCAAGCGGGTGGTGCGTGGCTTCCTGCCGCAGTCGCACCTTTACGGGCTGGCCTTGCTTGCAGTGCTGGCGATCTTCGCGCCGCACCTGTCGATGCTGGTGGTGGGCACGCTCACGACTGTGGTGATGATCGCCGTGGCGGCACTGGAGGCCGTGGTGCGTCGCCGGGCGTGGGCTGCGGAGTCGCATCCGCAGCACTGAATGTCGTCCGATGCCTGCCGGGGCTGTGCCCGGCAGGTTTTTCGCATCAGTGCTTCTTCTTCGCTGGCGTCTTGACCGGCGTGCCGCCGCGCTTTTCGCGCACGACCTGCTGCTTGCTGCTGGCGGGCACCTTCACGATCTGGCCGCCACGCGAGGCGGCTGCCTTCGCCGGCGCCGCGCCACCGCGCTTGGCGGGAGGTGCCGCCGTGTGGCCGCCGCGGGCAGCCACCGACACGCCGGCACCCGCACGGGCCGCGACCGTCGCACGAACCGGCAGGTACACCACCACGCTGTAGCCACGCTTGAAGGCGTGGTTGGGCTTCACGTCGTTCCACTCGGCGACGTTGGTGGGCTTGAGGTTGTAGCGGCGCGCGATGCTTGCCACGTTGTCGTTGCGTCCGGCCTTGACGGTCGTGCGGCGGTTGACGATCTCGGGCTGGAAGCTCAGGTGGCCCTCGTCGGCCACGACGGCGGCCACGTCTTCCTTGACGCGGGCGCCGCGCGGCACGATGAGCGTCGAGCCCGCCTTGATGAGCATGCGCGGCGGCACGTTGTTGATTGCGCGCAGGTCGCTCTCGCTCATGCCCGAGCGCTGGGCCGCGTCGGCGACCGTCATGGTGGTGGGCACCACCCAGGCCGTCCAGCTGGCGTACTGGCCTTGCGCATAGGCATCGAAGTTGCGCTGGAACACGGCCGCGTTGTCCCACGGCAGCAGGATCTGCGGTGTGCCGGCGGCGATCAGCACCGGCTTGTGCGCGGCCGGGTTGAGCGCGCGGAAGTCTTCGAGCCGCACGTCGGCCAGCTTGGCCGCCAGTTCGACGTCGAGGTCGCGCGTGAGCGTGACGGTCTGGAAGTAGGGGTGGTTGGCGATCAGCGGCAGTTCGGTGTTGAACGCCTGCGGATTGGCCACGATGTTCTTCACCGCCTGCAGCTTGGGCACGTACATGCGCGTCTCGGCGGGCATGGTGAGGTCGCTGTAGGTGGTGGGCAGGCCCAGGCGCTGGTTCTTGGCGATGGCGCGGCTCACGCTGCCTTCGCCCCAGTTGTAGGCGGCCAGGGCGAGTTGCCAGTCGCCGAACATGCCGTAGAGCTTTTGCAGGTAGTCGAGCGCGGCGCGGGTCGAGGCCAGCACGTCGCGACGGTCGTCACGGAAGATGTTCTGCTTCAGGTCGAAGTCGGTGCCGGTGGCGGGCATGAACTGCCACATGCCGGCGGCGCGCGCGCTCGAGATGGCTTGCGGGTTGAATGCGCTCTCGATGTAGGGCAGCAGCGCCAGCTCGGTCGGCATGTTGCGCCGCTCGAGTTCCTCGACGATGTGAAAGATGTACTTGTTCGAGCGCTCGGTCATGCGCTGGATGTAGTCGGGCCGGCTGGCATACCACTGCTCGCGATCACGCACCATGTCGTTGTCGAGGTTGGGCATCTTGAAGCCACGGCGGATGCGATCCCACATGTCGACCGGTGGCGCGAGCGTGACCACGCTCTGCGAATGAGCCTGGCTGCTCGAAAGAGGGGTGAGGGCGTCGCGCGGGTAGACCGGAGACGTGCTGCCTGCGGCTTGGGGAGAGGTCGAAGAGGGTGTGGAGCTGTTGTTCGTGGTCGCGCAGCCCGCGAGCACCAGTGAACCTGCAAGGCAGGTGGCAGCGATAAATTTCATCGGAAGTCGTTTTTCCATTGGCGCAGTGCGGCAAACACATCGGCTTCGCCTGCATCGGCAGAAAGCTCGGCATGGGCACGCACCGCTCGAAGGACAGTGGCTTCGCGGCTGCGAAGAAAGGGGTTGATCCGGCGTTCAGTCGCCAGTTGCGACGGCAGTGTGGGCTGCCCCTGTGCGCGCAGGCTTTCGCAGCGCGCGTTGTAGTGAGTCAGATCGTCGTTGGCGGGTTCCACCGCACGAGCGAAACGCAGGTTAGCAAGTGTGTATTCGTGGGCACAGCACACGCGCGTGTCGCCCGGCAGCGCCGCGAGCGCATCGAGCGAGGCCAGCATCTGCGCGGGCGTGCCCTCGAACAGGCGGCCGCAGCCGCCGGAGAACAGCGTGTCGCCGCAGAACAGCAGTGGCGCCTGTCCCGCCGTTGCCGGCAGGAAGTAGGCGATGTGGCCCGCCGTGTGGCCTGGCACGTCGATGACCTGGAAGCGCAGGCCGAGCACCTCGGCGGTGTCGCCTTGCGAAAGCGGCGTGAACGGCTCCGGGATGCGTTCGCGTGCGGGGCCCCACACCGGTGCGCCCGTGGCGGCGTGCAGCGCGGCCACGCCGCCGGTGTGATCGGCATGGTGGTGCGTGACTAGAATCGCGGCCAGCTGCAGCTTGTGGCGCGCCAGCGCGTCGAACACCGGTTGGGCATCGCCCGGGTCCACCACGATTGCGTTGGGTCCGTCGTGCAGCATCCAGATGTAGTTGTCAGCGAAGGCGGGCAGCGGAACGAGGGTCATGAGCGGTCAAATTATAGGTTTGCAGGATTGGTTCGCGACCCCCCCCGGCCGCTACCTGCTGGCGTGGGAGCAGGCCCAGTTCGACCAGGCGGTGGCCGATGTGTTCGGCTACCACGCGCTGCAGCTGGGCGCGGCGGAGGTCGATGGCCTGCGCGCCAATCGCATGCCGCACCGCTGGCTGGCGCTGGACGACCCGGCCCGGGCCGGCAAGGCGACGCTGCTGGCCGACTTCGCGGCGCTGCCGTTCGCGGCCAACAGCCTCGACCTGGTGGTGATGCCGCATGCGCTGGAGCTGAGCCCCGACCCGCACGCCACGCTGCGCGAGGTCGAGCGGGTGCTGGTGCCGGAGGGCCGCGTGGTGATCTGCGGGCTGAACCCGACCAGCCTCTGGGGCATGCGGCAGCGCCGTGCGCACATCTACCGCAAGCTGGGTATCGGCGACCTGTTCCTGCCGGAAGGCGGGGAGTTCATCGGCTATTGGCGGATGCGCGACTGGTTGCGGCTGTTGAGCTTCGAGGTGGAATCGGGCCGCTTCGGCATCTACCGGCCGGCCGTGCGCAGCGAAGCCTGGCTGGAGCGTTCGCGCTGGATGGACGCGGCCGGCGAGCGCTGGTGGCCGATCTTCGGCGCGGCCTACTTCCTGGTTGCGGTCAAGCGGGTGCGCGGCATGCGCCTGCTGAGTGCCGACTGGCGCCGCGCCGGTGCCCGCGCCACGGCCCCCGTGCCCATCGCCGGCAAGGTGCATCGCCACGAGGCCGGCAAGAATTGAAGACGAATGAATTGAATGAATGATCGAATCGAAAGCAGAAGGAAAAGCCAGTTTGAATGAAGTCGTGATCTACACCGATGGCGCGTGCAAGGGCAATCCGGGCCCGGGAGGCTGGGGCGCATGGCTCAAGTCGGGCGCCACCGAAAAGGACCTGTTCGGCGGTGAACTCAACACCACCAACAACCGCATGGAACTGACGGCCGTCATCGAGGGCCTGGCCGCGCTCAAGCGGCCCTGCAAGGTGCTGCTGTACCTGGACAGCCAGTACGTGCGCAAGGGCATCACCGAATGGATTCGCGGCTGGAAGGCCAAGGGCTGGATGACCGCCGGCAAGCAGCCCGTGAAGAACGTCGAGCTCTGGCAGCGGCTCGACAAGCTGGTGGCCGAGGGCGGTCACCAGATCGAATGGCGCTGGGTCAAGGGCCACTCGGGCGATCCGGGCAACGAGCGCGCCGACATGCTGGCCAACAAGGGCGTTGACAAGGCATTGGGACGCATCTGATCGATTGAGCCCCGGCTCGTTCGTGGAACACCGCGGAACCGGCTCTGCCGGGCTGCAGGTGTTGCCCCCGGCGAGGGGGTTGGCGAAGCGACACGAAGTGCGCGAAGCCTGGGGGAGTACCTAGATACAGCCGTCGAACATCATCACGTCCACCTCGTCGCCTGCGGCGACGGGGCCTTGGTCGTGATGCAGCACCACGAGCCCGTTGGCTTCGAGCATCGAGCTCAAGACGCCCGAGCCCTGGTTGCCCGCAACGCACACCTCGGGCAATGCGCCCGCCACCGCCTTGACGAAGCCGCGCTGGTACTCGGTGCGGCCCGGCTTCTTGCGGATCGCGCTTGCGCTGCGCGCCCGCAGCAACGGTGGCGGTGCGGCTGCGGCCTCGTGGCAACCCATCATGCGCAGCAGCGCTGGCCGCACGAAGGCGAGAAAAGTCACCATCACCGCGACCGGATTGCCGGGCAGGCCGAACAGCACGGCCGGTTGTGGTGACGAGGCTTCTTCACGCGGAATCAACCCAACGGCCAGCGGCCGTCCGGGCCGCATCGCCACGCGCCAGAAGGCCATGTCGCCCAGTTGCTGCATCACGTCGCGCGTGTGGTCGGCCGCACCGGCGCTGACGCCACCGCTGGTGATGATGGCGTCGGCCTCGCGCGCGGCGCGTTGCAGCGTTGCGGCCAACGTGGCGGGGTCGTCGCGCACGAGGCCGAGGTCGATCACTTCGCAGCCCAGCCGCGCCAGCAGGCCGAACACGGTGTAGCGGTTGCTGTCGTACACGGCGCCTTCGCGCGGCGCATCGCCGAGGCTCAGGATTTCATCGCCAGTCGAGAAGCAGGCAACACGCAGCCGCCGCAGCACCGGCACGCTGGCCAGGCCCAGGCTGGCGACCATGCCGAGCGCGGCGGGCGAGAGCCGCTCGCCGCGGCGCAGTGCGGCCTGGCCCTTCATCAGGTCTTCGCCGGTGAAGCGGCGGTTGTCGCCGCGGCGCAGCACCTTGGCCGGAAAGCTCACGCGATCGCCTTCGACGTTGCAGAACTCCTGCGGGATCACGGTGTCGAGGCCGGGCGGCATCATCGCGCCGGTCATGATGCGGACCGCATCGTGGGCGCCGAGCGCGCCGCGCCAGGCCGAGCCGGCCAGCGCCGTGCCCACCACGCGCAGGCAGATGGAGGCATCGATTGGCGGATCCTGCGGCAGCACCGCGCCATCGAAGGCGTAGCCGTCCATGGCGGAGTTGTCGTGCGGCGGCACGCTGATGGGCGAGACGATGTCTTCGGCGAGCACGCGGCCCAGGGCCTCGAACAGCGGAACGGTTTCGCGCTGCGTGACGGCTGCCGATGCGGTCAGCGCCGAAAGAAAGGCCTGCACCGCATCGACGCTGAGGTCGGCGGCGTCATAGGCCGGCAGGGCGGCGGCAATGTCTGCGATGCGGCTCATCGGTTTTCGAGGGCTTGCAGTTCGGCCAGGGTGTTGGCGTTGAAAAAAGCGTCGGGCGCATCGCTGGGCCGGTCGAAGGGCACGGCCACGGTGCGGTGCTGGGCGGTCCATGCGTGGACCTTGCGGCCGCCAGCTTCGGTGAAGCGGCGCAGGCTGTCGTGCAGGTCGGCGCGCAAAAGACAGAAGACGGGCTGGGGGCGCAACACGGGCGGCATCGCGCTGTCGGCTGCTGCTTCGGGTGCGCTGGCCATGGCGATTTCGGCGTCGCTCGCGGCGGCCGCTTTGGCGAGGCGGACAGCCAGGTCGAGCGGAAACAGCGGCGTGTCGCACGGCACGGTCAGCAGCCAGGGCGTGGTGCAGTGCGCCAGGCCCGTCAGGAAGCCCGCGAGCGGGCCCGGGTAGTCGGCCAGGCTGTCGGGCCATACCGGCACGCCGAAGGCCTCGTAATCGGCCAGGTTGCGGTTGGCGTTGACCATGAGCGCCCCGACCTGCGGGGCCAGCCGCCGCATCGCATGCAGCGCCAGCGGCTCGCCGTTGAAAAGCTGCAGGCCCTTGTCGACGCCGCCCATGCGCGAACCGCGTCCGCCGGCCAGCAGCAGGCCGGTGATGTCGGCGGGTGCGATGGCATGCGCAGGCATGGCGGCCGCCTGCGTCATCCGCCGATGTAGCTCATCTCGACGCGGCGCGGTGCCTTGCCGTTGGCATTGCTGTCGTTGTCGTCGTGGTGGTTGTCCGGGCCGCGCAGCGCACGAAGCTCGGAGTAGCGGTCGGCACGGCCCTGCCAGATGTGGCCGATGGCGGAGGCAATCTCGTCGTCGCTGGCGGTGCCGCGCAGCAGGGGGCGCAGGTCGTGGCCGGCGCTGGCGAAGAGGCACAGGTAGAGCTTGCCTTCGGTCGACAGGCGCGCGCGGCTGCAGTCGTGGCAGAAGGCCTGGGTCACGCTGCTGATCACGCCGACTTCGCCGCCACCGTCCGCGTAGGCCCAGCGCTGGGCGGTTTCGCCGGGCGTGCTGGCTTCGAGCGGCACGAGCGGGAATTCGGCGGCGATGCGCGCGATGACATCGGCCGAGGGCAGCACCTCGTCCATGCGCCAGCCGTTGGTGGCGCCCACGTCCATGTATTCGATGAAGCGCAGCACCACGCTGCCGCCGTGGTGCTCGCGGAAGTAGCGCGCCATCGGCAGGATCTCCTGGTCGTTGGCGCCACGCTTGACCACCATGTTGACCTTGATCGGCCCGAGGCCGGCGGCCCGTGCGGCGTCGATGCCGGCCAGCACGTCGGCCACCGGAAAGTCGACGTCGTTCATGTGGCGGAACACGGCGTCGTCGAGACTGTCCAGGCTCACCGTCACCCGCCGCAGGCCGGCGGCCTTCAGTGCGGCGGCCTTGCGCGCGAGCAGCGATCCGTTGGTGGTGAGCGTGAGTTCCAGCGGCTCGCCGCCGGGCGTGCGGAGTTCGGCGAGCTGTTCGATCAGTCCCTCGATGTTCTTGCGCAAGAGCGGCTCGCCGCCGGTCAGGCGGATCTTGCGCACGCCGTGCGCCGCGAACAGGCGGGCCAGGCGCGTCATTTCCTCGAAGCTCAGCAGCGCGCTGTGCGGCAGGTACTTGTAGTCCTTGTCGAACACGTCCTTCGGCATGCAGTAGCTGCAGCGGAAGTTGCAGCGGTCGGTCACGCTGATGCGCAGGTCGGTCAGGGGACGGCCGAGGCGGTCGAGCAGCAGGCCGGTGGCGGGCACGGGCACCTCGGGCACCGCGACGGCGGGGCGCAGGTGTCCGACCTCGGTGATCGGAATGACGGTGCTGCTGCTGTTCTTCATGGTGGAGACGAACGCCGATTTTGCGCCATCGACCAAGGGCCGGCGCGCCGCGGGCTACTTGAGCATGGCCGCGTACACCATGTCGCGCGTGAGGCTGCGGTAGTGCGTGCGGTACTTGGGTGACTGCAGCATGAGCACGACGAACATCTCGTTCTTCGGATCGACCCACATGTAGGTGCCGCCCGCGCCGCCCCAGTTGTATTCGCCGCCGGCGGCCGGGTAGGGCGCCTCGCCGTCGTTGCGGCGCACGGCAAAGCCCAGGCCGAAGCCGTAGCCGGGGCCCGGCAGGTAGAGCGGGCCGGGCACGATGCCGGCCCCGGCGTTGGAGTGGTCGGCCGTCATCAGCGCCAGGGTGCGCGGGCCGAGGTAGCGCTTGCCGTCGAGCGAGCCGCCGTTGAGCAGCATCTGCAGAAAGCGTGCGTAGTCGCCCGCCGTCGACACCAGCCCGCCGCCGCCCGATTCGAGCTTGCGCACGACGCGCGGATCGTTGAAGTCGGCCCCCACGCCGAAGCTGCGGTCATTGGCCAGCGGCTCGGCAATGCGCGGCTGGCGTGCCGCCTCGGGCACGTAGTAGCTGGTGTCCTTCATGCCCAGCGGGTCGAGCAGGCGGCCTTTCTCGAATTGGTAGAGCGACTGGCCCGACACCACTTCGACCACGCGGCCGAGGATGTCGGTGGAGTGGCTGTACTCCCAGGTCGTGCCGGGCTGGTAGGCCAGCGGCAGCTTGGCCAGCCGTTGCGAGAACTCGGCGTTGGTCGGATCGTCCACGCC
Organism: Variovorax sp. VaC1; assembly: GCF_043658315.1. NCBI lineage: Bacteria > Pseudomonadati > Pseudomonadota > Betaproteobacteria > Burkholderiales > Comamonadaceae > Variovorax > Variovorax sp. VaC1. Next base: position 563,311 of record NZ_JBIGLT010000003.1, read on the forward strand.
CAGGTTGGCCGCGTTGTAGGCCTGCTTGACGAGGCCCGGGCCGAAGAAGCCGTAGGTCAGGCCCGAGGTGTGGCGCATGAGGTCTTGCACGGTGATCGGGCGGCGCGCGGGCACGGTGTCGAGCACCGGCTTGCCGTCGGGCCCCGGCTTCTCGACGCCGACGGTCATGCGGGCGAACTCGGGGAGGTACGTGGCGATCGGGTCGTCGAGCTTCAGGCGGCCGTCTTCCACCAGCATCATCGCGGCGACGGTGGTGATGGGCTTGCTCATCGAGTAGATGCGGAAGATGCCGTCGCGCGGCATGGCCGTGCCGCTGGCGGGGTCGAGCTTGCCGACCGGCTCGAACCAGGCGACCTTGCCCTGGCGTGCCACCAGCAGCACCGCGCCGGGGATCTTGCCGGCCGCCACGTCGGCCTTGAGCACGTCGCTGAGCATCTGCAGGCGCGGGGTGGACAGGCCGACCTGCTCGGGCGTTGCCGTGGGCAGCGACTGCGCCGCGGCGAGCAGGGGAAGGGCCAGGCCGAGCACGGCGGCGCAGAGGCTGCGCTGGAAGAACTTCATGGTGTTGTCTCCGTCTTGTTGCGAATGGAAATTCGGCACGGCGGTCTTGGGTGCCGCCTGTTGCCCTGCGCGGGCGATCGGCGAGGCTATCCGCGGCAGAGCTTCAGGTTCGTGCGCGTGGCGCGGACCACGGGCAGGAAGATTTCCGCATCGGCGGGCGGATAGTTTTCCTTGATGCCGTCGTCGGTGCGGGCGGCGTCCTCGGCCAGCGGCTGCAGGGTCTTGAGGCAGGCCGCGCGGTCGTTGAGCTTGAACTGCGTCAGCGCGACGTCGTTGCGCATCCAGCCCTTGGTGATCCAGTCGAGGGTCTTGTCGCACTCCGAAAGCACGGGGGACAAGGTGGCCAGGGCGATGGCGTAGTCCTTCGCGTCGTACTGGCGCTTGAAGGCCTTGCGGGAGTTCGCCACGGCCTTGTCGGTGCAGGCCGGAGTGGGGCGGGTGTAGGTGCCTTCGAAGCCGGCGCGCATGCCGCAGTTTTCGCGGCATTGGTCCGCCCCGTTGGTGCTGACCTGCACCTTGTCGGCACTGGTCGCGAAGTTCACCACGCAGTTCGTGTCGCCGAGCTTGGCCTTGCCGCGCACGATGGTGCCGTCGAGGGCACAGGTGTGGGCGTTGCTGCCGATGGTGGTGATGTCGAAGCGCCCGTCAGGCTTGACGCGCAACGCGCCGCTGCCGCCCTCGTAGATGTACTCGCCGGCCGGTGGCGTGGCGGTCTGTGCGAAAGCGAGGCCCGCGCAAAGCAGCAGGGCGAGGGGCAGGGCACTTTTCTTGAGCTTCATCGTGACGGGCTGGTCTGCGAGACGCATGTGTATCTCCCAAAAAAGGAGGCCGCGTGCAGTGTATCGAGCGTCGCCGTTGGTACCGATGGTTTGGCTTGTTTGAACCATCGGAGGGTTGTATGTCTTGACATAGACAATGCGAATTACTATCATCTGGACGCCTGAGTACGCAGCACGTCGACAACGCAAAGGGCTCTTCAACCAAGGAGCTTTCGAACCGTGCCGTACACCCTCCCAGCCTTGCCCTATGCCTTCGATGCGCTCGAACCCCACATCGACGCGCAGACGATGGAAATCCACCACAGCAAGCACCACCAGACCTATGTGAACAACCTCAATGCGGCCCTGAAGGACACGCCGCACGAGGGCCCGCCGGTCGAGGAGCTGATCGTCGGCGTCGAGAAGCTGCCCGAGGCGCTGCGCGCGCCGGTGCGCAACAACGGTGGCGGCCATGCCAACCACAGCCTGTTCTGGACCGTGATGGCGCCCGCCGGCCAGGGCGGAGGCGGCCTTCCCACAGGGGCGCTGGCCAAGGCCATCGACACCGACCTGGGCGGCTTCGACGCCTTCAAGGAAGCCTTCACCAAGGCCGCGCTCACGCGCTTCGGCAGCGGCTGGGCCTGGCTGTCGGTTGCCAGGGGCGGCAAGCTCGCCGTCGAGAGCAGCGGCAACCAGGACAGCCCGCTGATGCAGGGCATCGGCTCCGGCAACACGCCGATCTTGGGGCTCGATGTGTGGGAGCACGCGTACTACCTCAAGTACCAGAACCGCCGTCCCGACTACATCGCGGCCTTCTACAACGTGGTGAACTGGACCGAAGTGGCGCGGCGCTACGCCGCAGCCACCGGCGGCTGAAGGGCGATCCCATGAACGACGAGACGCAGCAACAGCCGAAGGTTCTGGCCGTGCCGGCACGGCCAAGGGCGGCAGCCGTCCGCTCGGTGCGCGAGCGGATCGGGCTGGCCATCGTCGGCGCCGGCGTGCTGGTGCTCGTGTCGCAGTTCTGGCAGGTCGTGCGCGCCGACCCGATCGTCTGGAACGCCTTGCTCGGCGGTTCGGTGGCTGCGCTGGCGACCGCGCTCGGCACGCTGCCGGTGGTGTTCTCGCAGAAACTGCCGGAGCGGTTGCAGGACACGCTGTTCGGTTTCGGCGCCGGCGTCATGCTGGCGGCCAGCGCCTTCTCGCTGATCATCCCCGGGCTGGAGGCGGCGAAGAACGTGGGTGTCTTCGGCGGTGGCCCATGGGCCGCGGGCGGCACGATCGGCTCGGCCATCCTGCTGGGCGGCCTCGTGCTCATGGTGATGGACCGCGTGCTGCCGCACGAGCACTTCATCAAGGGGCGCGAAGGGCAGTCGGCCAGGCAGTTGCGTCGGACGTGGCTCTTCGTGTTCGCGATCGCGCTGCACAACGTGCCCGAGGGGCTGGCCATCGGCGTCGGCTATGCGGCCAACAACGGCTTGCGGGCCGATGCGCTGGCCACCGGCATCGCGATCCAGGACGTGCCCGAAGGGCTGGTCGTGGCGGTGGCGCTGCTGGCGGCCGGCTACAGCCGGATGTTCGCCGTGCTGATCGGCATGGCCTCAGGCCTGGTCGAGCCGCTGGGTGCCGTGCTGGGCGCGGCCGTGGTCGGCCATTCGGCGATGCTGCTGCCCTGGGGCCTGGGCTTTGCGGCGGGCGCGATGCTGTTCGTGATCAGCCACGAGATCATTCCCGAATCGCACCGCAAGGGGCACGAAGCCTTTGCCACCAGCGGGCTGATGATTGGCTTCGTGCTGATGATGCTGCTGGACACCGCGTTGGGCTGAACCCCGGCGTGGTGCCGGCGTTCAGTCTCAACCGTGCTTGACGGCCACGGTCTTCAGCGTGGTGAAGCCGTACAGCGCCTCGAAGCCCTTCTCGCGGCCATAGCCTGAAGACTTCACGCCGCCGAAGGGCAGCTCGACGCCACCGCCCGCACCGTAGTTGTTGATGAACACCTGCCCGCTGCGCACGCGCTTGGCCATGCGGAACTGGCGCGATCCGTCGGCCGTCCACACACCGGCCACGAGGCCGAACTGGGTGGCATTGGCAAGGGCCACGGCCTCGTCTTCATCAGCGAACTGCATCGCAGCCAGCACCGGGCCGAACACTTCTTCTTGCGCGAGGCGGTGGTTCACCGGCACATCGCGCAGCAGCGTGGGGGCCTGGTAGAAGCCGGTTTCGGGCGCTTCCTCGACCACGATGCCCTGCGCCACCATCGGGATGCCGGCATGCTGCGCATCGCTCAGGAAGTCCCACACGCGCTGCTGCTGCGTCTGGCGGATCAGCGGGCCGACATCGAGGTCCATTGCAGCAGGACCGACGCGCAGGGCCTCGAAGGCATGGCCGAGGCGTTCGAGCAGCGGCTCGTAGATGTCGCGCTGGATCAGCACGCGCGAGCCGGCCGAGCAGGTCTGGCCGGCGTTCTGCACGATGGCGTTGATGATCACGGGGACGGCCGCATCCAGGTCGGCATCGGCAAAGATGATCTGCGGGCTCTTGCCGCCCAGCTCCAGCGTGACGGGGCAATGCCGCTCGGCCGCCACCTGCTGGATCAGCGTGCCGATCTTCGGGCTGCCGGTGAAGCTGATGTGGTCGATGCCTTCGTGCCGCGCAAGCGCATCGCCCACTTCATGACCGTAGCCCGTCACGATGTTGAGCGCGCCCGCCGGAAAGCCGACTTCGGCCGCCAGCTGCGCTACGCGGATCAGCGAAAGGCAGGCGTCTTCGGCCGGCTTCACCACGCACACGTTGCCCGCCGCCAGCGCGCCGCCCACGCTGCGCCCGAAGATCTGCATCGGGTAGTTCCACGGAATGATGTGGCCGGTCACGCCGTGCGGCTCGCGCCAGGTGAAGACGCTGTAGCCATCCTGGTAGGGGATGGTCTCGCCGTGCAGCTTGTCGCAGGCGCCGGCGTAGAACTCGAAGTAGCGCACCAGCGCCACCGCGTCGGCACGCGCCTGCTTCACGGGCTTGCCGCAGTCGCGTTGCTCGATCAGCGCGAGCTCGTCGACATGCTCGGCGATCTTCTGCGAGAGCTTGAACAGCAGGCGGCCCCGGTCGGCGGCGCTGACCTTGTGCCAGACGCCCTCGAAGCAGTCGCGTGCGGCGCGCACGGCCGAGTCGATGTCGGCGGCGTTGCTGCGCTGGATTTCGTCGAAAGGCTGACCGTCGGAAGGGTCGATGACCGGCAGGGTGCGGCCGGAGGAGGACGGAACGTCCGCGTTGGCGATGTAGTTGAGCTGCATGGGGCGGGATTTTGCGCGAATGCGAAAAAACCGCGGCCTGGTTGTTTCGTATCCCGAGCGGCGATCAGGCGACAGCCCTTAGCAAATCTACTTAGTACTTAAAGACTAATGAGCTGGGGGGCTCTGTGAAAACCATATGGTCCGTGGAAAAAGCACATGACCATGAGCGTCTTCACGCAGGAAACAAGGGATACAAGCGGATACGATACCGGGGAGTCAGGCCGAAAACGGTGACTTGGAATGGGCTGTATCGGCAGTGAGGGCGATGCAGGTGTGGAGAAGTCTTACTTAAAAACGAAGGAACGTACTGTGGCGATCATCAACGGCACTCCCGGAAACGATACTTTGGTTGGAACCCCCGGCGCGGACATCATTCACGGCGGCGCCGGGAACGATGTCATCGACGGCGGCGCAGGCGATGACGTCATCTTCAGTGACGAAGGAAACGACGACATCTGGGGCGGCCAAGGCAACGACATCATCACCGGCAACAACACCGGTTTGGTCATCGTTCACTACAACGACGGCCCTGCTGGGGTCACGGTTGATCTGCGTGCCGGCACGGCGACGGACGGGTGGGGCAATCGCGACACGCTGTCGCAAATCTATGCTGTTGTCGGTTCGGACTTCAACGATACGTTGACGGCTCTCGGTGCGACAAGTTCTGTCTACCTGAACGGCGGTGCCGGCGACGACAAGATCACCGGTGGCTGGGGCAACGATGGGTTGGTCGGCGGCGCGGGCAACGACATCATCGACGGTGGCGACGGCATCTTCGGCACTGCGAACACGGCCTATGGCGCTGTCTATCGCCTGTACCAGGCAACCCTTGGCCGGGAGCCGGACGTCGGTGGTGTTGAAGCCTGGGCCGGAGCTCTCAAAGGTGGAACGGCGCTGAATTCGGTCGCGTCAGGCTTCGTGGGTTCCGCGGAATTCCAGTCGGTCTACGGTGCCCTGAACAACGCCCAGTTCGTGACCCTGCTGTATCAGAACGTGCTGGGCCGCACGCCCGACAGCGGCGGTCTGGCGGCTTGGGTGCAGGCATTGAACTCCGGCACCTCCCGCGCGGATGTGGTCGTCGGCTTCTCGGAGTCCAGCGAATTCAGGAGCACCACGTCGACTGACGTCGATGCCTTCATGACGTCGAAGTTCAGCGGGGAGCATCAAGGCGCCATTTATCGTCTCTACAAGGCCACCCTGGGCCGCGAGCCCGATGGTGGCGGCATGGTCAGCTGGACCAACGCCATGGACACGGCCAGCCAGACGATCCAATCGGTTGCACAGGGCTTCGTAGGTTCTGCGGAATTCCGCAACACCTATGGCGCGCTGAATAACAGCCAGTTCGTGTCGCTGCTCTATCGCAACGTGCTGGGCCGCGATCCCGACCAAGGTGGCTTGGCCGCATGGGTCAATGCGCTGAACAATGGAGCGAGTCGCGCCGGCGTGGTGGTCGGTTTCTCCGACTCCGCCGAATTCCGCGCGAGCACTGCGGCCGGACAGGCCAACTACATGGCAAATACCTTCGGCAGCTGGGCTGATACGTTGAACGGCGGTGCAGGAAACAACACATTGATCGGCGGCCGTGGCGCGGACCTGTTCATTTTCAGCGCAGGCACCGAAGCCAGCAACAACCAGGTCTACGGGCTCGAGGGCGTTGACCAACTGAGGTTCTCCGGCTTCGGCTACGGCGGTACGGCCGATGTCATGAGCCACATGACGCAGAACGGGCAGAACGTGGTGTTTACCGATGGTAATCAGAGCATCACATTCCACCACGCAACCCTCGCGCAGCTCTCGCAGGCCAATATTCAACTGACTGCGTGATGTAGGTAACGCGTCGCTTGTGCACTGCTTGGGCTGCAGAGCGACGCGGCGCCTTGATTGAGAAAAGAGCTGGGACCGCTTTGGATCAAAAGGGTATGGAAGAGGGGGGCACGAGCCAGTCGCAGCAGGCCTTGAATAGTCCTGGTGGCCCCGCCATGCCGCCTCCGCCAGGAGGCGTCTCTTTTCCAGCGTTGCAAGGCCTCTCCGCCCTGCAGCCCATCGTTGCATTCTTTTCCCTGGAGATGAGTGTCCAGGCGCTTGGCCAGGCGATGGGCTGGCGCCCTGAAACTCCCATCGGTGTGCAGGAGCTGCAGCATGCGGCACAGCATCTGGGGCTCGTGTCGAAGCCTCAGCAGGTCCGGGAACTTCCGTCGCGCAAGTGGCCGCTCCTCAAGCAACGCGGCGGCGCACGATCACTCCCCATTCCTTGCGTGATCGTCGGTGCCGACGGCAACGTGGTCACCGTGGTCGCCCGGCGCGAGACGCGCGGCTCTCCTGTAGGGCCACGCAACGGCGCTGCGAGTGAATCGGATGCCGTTGCGCCGAAGCAGCCTTCGGAAGAGCTGCTCCTCTGGGTACCCAAGACTTCGAAATTCACGTGGGTTTCGATGGCGGACCTGGTTCGCAGCCACGGGGAAAACGGCGTACTCCCTGTCATCCGTTTTCGCCAGCCCTTGCAACTCGTTGCAGCCAACGGCTCGCCTTCCCGACGTTTTGGCCTCGGATGGTTCGTTCCGGTGCTATGGCGTTACCGCAAGCCGCTGGGCCAGGTGTTGCTCGGCGCGTTTTTGCTCCAGTTGGTCGCGCTGACGACGCCGCTGTTCAGCCAGGTCATCATCGACAAGGTCCTGATGCACAAGAGCCTGTCGACCCTGCATGTGCTGGGCATCGGCATGGCGGGCCTGATCGTCTTCGAAGCGGTGACCAACACGCTGCGCGGCTATATGCTCGCCCACACGTCCGCGCGGCTCGACGCCGGCCTGTCGAGCGATCTCTTCCGCCACGTGCTCAGCCTGCCTATCCGCTACTTCGAGCAGCGCCAGGCCGGCGACACTCTGGCCCGCACGCGCGAACTCGAGAACATTCGAAGCTTCTTCACAGGCGGCGCGCTGACGACGTTGGTAGACGGACTTTTCATCGGCATCTTCATAGCGGTGATGCTGCTCTACAGCATCAAGCTGACCATCGTCACGCTCATCGGCTTGCCGATCCTTGCACTGGTCACGCTTGTGGCTCAGCCCATTTTTGCGAGGGCGCTGCAGACGAAGTTCGACCGCAGCGCGGAGGCCGGCAGCTTCATGGTCGAGAGCATCCAGGGCATCCACACGCTCAAGAGCCTGGCGCTGGCGCCCATGTGGCAGCGCAAATGGGACTTGCTCGCCGCCCGGCAAGTGGCGGCGGGGTTCGATGTCAGCAAGTTGGGCAATGCGGCGCAGAGCATCTCGCAGGCGGTGCAGCGGATGCTGACGCTGGCGGTGCTCTGGGTTGGTACCACGCTGGTGATGAACAACAGTCTCACCGTCGGTGGGCTCATCGCGTTCCAGATGCTGGCCGGGCAGGTGCTGCAGCCCGTGTCCCGCCTGGTGGGGCTCTGGCAGAACTTCCAACAGGTCAAGCTCTCCGTTGACCGCATGGGCGACCTCATGAATGCACAGCCGGAGCCCGCCAATACGGGCGTCCAGGCCATGCCGCCGCTGAAGGGCCGCATCGAGCTGCAATCGATCCATTTCCGCTACCAATCGGAAGCGCCGCTCGTGCTGAATGATGTGAGCCTTCTGCTGGAGCCGGGCGAAGTGGTTGGCATCGTGGGGCGTTCGGGCTGCGGCAAGTCGACGCTTACCAAGCTCATCCAGCGGCTGTACGGCATGGAGGCGGGGCGTGTGCTGGTCGATGGCCACGACATCGCGCATGCCGATCCGCAGCAACTGCGCCGGCAGATCGGCGTCGTGCTGCAAGATAGTTTCCTGTTCAGCGGGACGATTGCAGAAAACATTGCGGTTGCCCACCCGGGAATGTCGTTCGACCGCATCGTCTTCGCGGCGCAGCAGGCGGGTGCGCACGAGTTCATCACGGCATTGCCGCAGGGCTACCAAACGCCGGTCGGCGAGCGCGGCGCTCTTCTGTCTGGTGGGCAGCGTCAGCGCATCGCCATTGCTCGCGCGCTGACGGGAGACCCGCGCATCCTGATCCTGGATGAAGCCACCAGCGCGTTGGATGTCGAGAGCGAACAGGCCATCCAAGCCAACATGGCGCAGATCTGCCGCGGCCGCACGGTCATCATGATTGCCCACCGTCTTTCCACGCTGCGCCATTGCAGCCGCATCGTCGTGTTCGACAGCGGCAAGGTGGTGGAGCAGGGTGGGTTGCAGCAACTCATTGCGCAGCAGGGCGAGTTCGCAAGGCTTTGGGCGTTGCAGCAACACGAACCGGCGGGCAGCCTCCACAAGAACTCTTCAGTGCATCGTGCCGAACGGCGCGGCAATCCTGCGGAGACTGAAGCATGAGTACCGTGCTGTCCCCGAAAGAGAGGGCGTTCCACAGCCCGGCGCTCGCCATCGAGGAAACGCCTCCGGCGCCGTTTGCCACTGGCCTGATGTGGGCGCTGGCGGTGCTGCTGCTGGGCGCCATCACTTGGGCGTGCATCGGCGAGATCGAGATCGTGGCGACGGCGCCCGGCCGATTGATTCCCGACGGTCGTGTGAAGGTCCTTCAGACGATCGAGCCGGCGCTCGTGCGAGCCATTCATGTGCGCGAAGGCCAGCGCGTCAAGGAGGGCGACCTCCTGATCGAACTCGATCCGACGTTGTCCCAGGCCGACCTGTCCAGCAGCCAGCAGCGGCTGCAACAAAACCAGCAGCAGATGGCGCGTCTCATGGTGGAGATGAGAGGGCAGCACCTGCCCATGTCGGCATCAGGCAGTGGCACCGGCGGGGTGGGAGCTACGCCAGCGTTGACGCCCGACCAGATGGCGACCATCCGGGCCCGCGAAGCGGCCTTCGAGGCCAAGCTCGCGGAGGCCAAGGCATCGGTCGACGAAAAGACGAAGGCCCTCAAGGCCGCCGAGTCGACGCACACGAAGCTGCGGCTGAACCTCGGACTTGCGACCAAGCGCTACCAGCAGAGCCTGGCGCTTGTGAAGGAAGGTTTCTTCAGCGAAGGCGAGCGGCTCAAGCAGGAGCAGGAAGTGGTCGGCCTGGAGCACGACCTGGCGGCGCAGACCCAGACACTGGCCCAGCTTGCAGCAGGGCTCCAGGAGGCGCGTTTCCGACAGGCGGCCGTGGAGCAGGAGCGCAAGGTGCAGATCCTTGCGGAGGTCGAGCAGGCGAGCCGGGAAGGCGCGAGCCTGCAGGCGGAGTTCGAGAAGGCCCAGCAGCTCAACGGCCTGAAGACCCTGCGCGCGCCGGTTTCGGGCGTCGTGCAGAGCATCGGGGTCACGACGCTGGGGAGCGCGGTGGCGGCCAATCAACCGCTCCTGACGATCGTTCCCGAGAACACACCGTTGATTGCCGAGGTCCTGCTCAGCAACAACGACATCGGCTACGTCAAGATCGGCCAGCCTGTCGAGGTCAAGCTCGACAGTTTTCCCTTCACGCAATACGGTGCAGTGGCGGGCACGGTGAAATGGATCAGCGCGGACGCCGAGTTCCAGAATCCGCAGGCGCTCGACAAGCAGACAGGCGCAGGCCAGGCCGCGTCCAGCAACCGCAACTTCGACAGCACCAATTCGGACCAGCAGCGAACGAACGGACTGGCCTACCGGGTGCAGATCGCCCTGGCCGGGCCTGATGCCAGTATCTGGGTCAAGGGGCACGCGCAGCCGCTCCAGTCGGGCATGAGCCTCCAGGCGGACATCCAGACCGACAAGCGTCGATTGATCCAGCTGGTGCTGAACCCGTTGGAGAAGGGGTGGAACGAGGGTGTCCGGGTCAGGTAGTTCGACCGGGCTTGCCCCTCGTCTTACTTCGCCGCCGTGGCCTTCGGCAGCGCCCGCACCGCGTTCAGCATGCGCTCCACATGCTTGTCGGGGTTGAGGTTCTGGTAGTAGTAGGCGACCTTGCCATCCGGTGCGATCACGTACGACAGGCGGTTGGCAAAATCCGGCCGCGTCTGCATCAGTGCATCGAAGCCTTGGATCACGGCTTTCGATTCGTCCGACGCCACGGGAAAGCGGCTTTGGCAGGACTTGACCGAGAACTTCGCCAGGGTGCCGATGTCGTCCGCCGACACGCCGATCACGCTGGCGCCCAGTGCGGCGAACTGGTCGACGGCCTCGGCGAAGGCATGGGCCTCGATCGAGCAGTCGTTGGAGTCGGCCGCCGGAAAGAAGTACACCACCACCGGCCCCTTGGAGAGCGCATCGGCCAGCGAATAGCGGAAGGTCTTGCCGCCCAGTGCGGCGTTGGCGGTGAACCGGGGCACGGGGTCGCCGATGTCCAGCGCAGCCCAGGCGGGATGGGCGAGGGCTGCAAAAACCGTCATCAGGGCGATGCGCGAAAAGGTCGATCGGGCCATGATGTAACTCCGAAGCGGTGTGGGGAGAATTCTAGGCTCCGCACCATCCGAAGGGGCATGTGAAACCGGCCCCGGGCGGCGGGCGTATTCAAGGCAACGGCTGGCAAAACAAGGCAACGGAAACATCCTCATGAACGCCTCGATGATTGTTCTTCTGCGCATGGCGCTGGCAGGCGTGCTGGTCGCGGCGCTCGGTGCCTGCGGCTCCTTGCCCCCGGCGCGCGAGCGGCCCGCCGAGCAGGCGGCGCCGGCCGATCCCTCGACCCCGCTGGCGAAGATCGCCGCCGCCTCCACGCCGCCCGGGGAGCATTCGGGCTTTCGCCTGATGCCGCTGGGCGTGTATTCGCTGGACGCGCGCATCCAGCTGGCGCAGCGCGCCCAGCGCTCCCTGGTGGTGCAGTACTACCAGCTTGAAAACGATGCCGTCGGCCGCCTGCTGCTGCGCACGCTGCGCGAGGCCGCGGCCCGGGGCGTCAAGGTGCGGGTGCTGGTGGACGACCTGTACACCGTCAAGAGCCAGCAGCTGCTGCTGGCGCTGTCCGAAACGCCAAATGTCGAGGTGCGGTTGTTCAACCCTTTCTGTTGCGGCCGTGACGGACTTCTCTCGCGCTTCGTAGCTTCGCCGTTCGAGATCAACCGGCTCAACCACCGCATGCACAACAAGCTCTTCATCGCCGACGGCGTGATGGCCGTGGTGGGCGGGCGCAACATCGCCGAAGAATATTTCGTGCTCAGCGAGGCCCAGAATTTCATCGACATGGATGCGCTGGTGGTCGGCAAGGTGGTGCCGCAGCTCGAATCGATCTTCGACGCCTACTGGAACAGCGTGCAGGTCTGGCCCATTGCCGACATCGTGACGGGCGAGGGCGGCCACAAGCCCGGCGCCGACGACTTCGACAGCTGGGTCGGCATGGCCGCGCCGCCGCCGAAGATCGTGTTGCCGCCGTCTGACATCCTGGGCTATGGCCCCATCGCCGAAGAACTCGACGGCGGCCGCATGGGCCTGCTGTGGGGCGAGGCCCGCGCCATTGCCGACCCGCCCTCCAAGCCCGCGACCATGACGGCCGACGAGGCCATCGCCACCAGCGTGACGATGAAGGTGTGGGCCCTGCTGCTCGACGCCAAGACCGAGGTCGACATGACCTCGCCTTACCTCGTGCCGGGCGAGCGCGGCATGGCGGCTTTCGAGGATCTGTCCCGGCGCAAGATCAAGGTCACGCTGCTGACCAACTCGCTGGCCGCCAACGACGAGCCGCTGGTGCATGCCGGCTATGCGCGCTATCGCGAGCGGCTGCTGCAGGGCGGCGCCGACCTGTACGAGCTGAGCCCGCAGCGCACCAGCGCGGGCGAGCGCTTCGGCATGTTCGGCAAGTCGCTCGGCCGGCTGCATGCCAAGACCGCCGCCATCGACAAGGAGCGCATCTTCATCGGCTCGATGAACCTCGATCCGCGCTCGGCCAGCCAGAACACCGAGATGGGGCTGGTGGTCGACAGCCCGCAGCTGGCGCGCGAGATGCTGCGTGTCATCAACATCAGCAAGCTGCAGAACTCGTACCGGCTGCGGCTGGCCAAGGACACCGGCACGCTGCAGTGGCTCACCAACGACGGCGAGAAAGAGGTGATCCTGACCGCCGAACCCGAGTCGGGTTTCTTCAAGCGCTTCTACAACATGCTCATCGCGCCGATCGTTCCCGAGATGCTGTTGTAGCCTTGGGGGATGGCACAGACTTTTACATCGCTGTCCGTCCTGCAGGTCATGCTGTGGGGCGTGCTTTTTTTCGGAGGCATCTACTTCGGTTTCGGCGGCATCTTCTGGCTGCTGACGAAGCGGGTGCTCCCGGCGCTCGGCATCGGGCGTGCGCTCGATCCGCGCCCGCTGCAGCCGGGGCAATTGCGGCGCGAAATAGGGCAGTCGAGCATCTCGGTGCTGATCTTCGGGCTCGGCATGGTGTTTCCGTGGGGCTTGCTGCAGCTGGGCTGGGCACGGCTCGATGCCGATGAGGGCGGGTGGCAGATCGCGATTGAAATTCTTGTGCTGGCGGTCTGGAACGACGTCCATTTCTGGATCAACCACCGCCTGCTGCACACGCGATTGCTGCGGCGCTTTCATGGGCCGCATCACCGCTCGTTCGTGACCACGCCGTGGTCGACGTACAGCTTTCATCCGATCGAGGCGCTGATGCTGGGCAACGTGATCCTGCTGCCGATGGTGGTGCACGACTTCAGCTTCTGGTCGCTGGCGGCGGTGCCGGTGTTCAGCCTGTTCTTCAATTGCGTCGGGCACTCGAACTACGATTTCTTCAAGCGGGTGTCGTACAACCACTGGTTTGCCGCGAGCCGCCGCCATCATCTGCACCATGCCGTTCACAACGGCAACTATGGCTTCCAGTTCACCTTCATGGACCGGTTGTTCCGCACTCGCATCGCGGCCGATGCCGCCGAGCCGCTTTTCCAGGCCTTCCGCGACAAGCAACTGCAAAGGCAACAGCAGCAACCCCAACCAGAGCAGCATGGCGCGACCGCCTGACGTGCGCCGCCGCTTGCCACGCCTGCCGCGCCTGCGACATTGGCGCGACTGGCAGAGCCTGGCCTACCTCGTGGCGCTGCCCGCGCTCGCGGCGTGGCAGTGGGGGCATGGCTTCAACGTGCTGCTCTACGCGCTGATGCTGTTCCTCACGCTCGGCATCGGTGTGATCCACCACAACCACGTGCACCTGCGCATGTGGCGCGGGCGGCGCATGAACCGGCTGACAGACTTCTGGATCACGCTGCTGCAGGGGCACCCGACCTTCGTGTTCTGGCCCGCGCACGTGGCCAACCACCATCGCTACCGGCACGGGCCGAAGGACGTGGCGCGCACCTACCGTTTCGGCGGCGACACGAACCACCTGTGGGGCTACCTGCTGCACCCGTTCCAGGCGGTGTGGGTGCTGATGCCCGTGTTCTTCGACTGGCTCGCAAGGCTGCGCAGGCACCAGCCCGGCGCCTGGCGTTATTGCATGGCGCAGTACGCGCTGTGGCTGGCGAGCTGGGCCGTGCTGCTGGCGCTCGACTGGCGCAAGGCGCTGCTGTTCGTGATCGTGCCGCAGCTGCATGGCCTGCACTGGCTGCTGGCGACCAACTACCTGCAGCACGCGCACGCCGACGGCCGCAAGACGCCGCGCGAAGAGAAAGAGGCGCTGGGCGATACCCACGGGAGCGGACTGAACTACGCGCGCAATTTCGAGGGGCTGGTCAACCCCTTGCTGTTCAACATCGGCCTGCACACCGCACATCACGAGAACCCGCATGCCCATTGGTCCGAGCTCACGCACCTGCATCACACGCGCTACCGCGCGCAGGTCGCGCCCGTGCTCAACGAGGGCGGGCTGGTGCCGTACATGCTGCGGGTGTTCGTGCTGGGGGCCGTGTGGCCGCGCTTTCGCAGCCGCTCGCTGATGCCTCCCGATTCTTCAATCCACTGATCCCATGCCTGTTCCATTTCAACGCGTCTACCTTGAAAGCGCCGGCTACTTCATGCCGGGCGAACCCATTCCCAACGAGCGCATGGATGCGTACATCGCGCCGCTCAACCGTATGTCGGAGCGCATCAAGCGGCGCATCCTGGTGGAGAACGGCATCCTCACGCGGCACTACGCCATCGACGCCGAGGGCGTGACGCAGCACACCAATGCGCAACTGGCCGCCGGTGCGATCCGCGACTGCCTGCGGCGCGGCGGGGCCGAGCTGTCGCGCGTGTCGCTGCTGGCCAGCGGGTCGTCGGGCGGCGATGCGCTGATGCCCGGCTTTGCCAACATGATCCAGGGCGAGCTTGCGGCGCAGCCGATGGAAACGCATTCGGTGCACGGCATCTGCGCCGCGGGCGTCTCGGCGATCCAGACGGCCGCGCAGGGCATCGAGCTGGGCGCGCACCGCACGGCGATGGCGGTGGCGAGCGAGATGCCGTCGCGACTCTTCAAGCGCTCGCGCTTTGCGGCGCGCGGTTACGAGACAGATTTCGACTCGCACTTCCTGCGCTGGATGCTGTCCGATGGCGCGGGTGCCTTGCTGCTGTCCGATGGTTCGCCGGCACTGGCCGGCGTGCCGGGGCTGCGCCTGCGGCTGAAGTGGGTGCATCAGCGCGCCTTCTCGGGCGACTACCCGGTCTGCATGCAGCTCGGCCTGACCGAAGACCGCGCACGCGGCCACCTCGACTTCGGCTCGTGGGCCGAGGCGGAAGCCGCCGGCGCGCTGTCGCTGCGGCAAGACATCCGCCTGCTGCCGCACCTGTTCGACGTCGGCATCCACGAATACGCGGGGCTGGTGCGCGACGGCTGGGTCGATCCGAAGCGGGTCGATCACTTCCTGTGCCACTACTCGTCGGAAAGATTCATTCCGGTGGTCGAGGACCTGATGGCAAAGGCCGACCTGTCGATTCCGCGCGAACGCTGGTGGAGCAACCTGGCGTGGCGCGGCAACACGGGCGCGGCGTCGATCCTCGTGATGCTGGCCGAATTCCTGCACACCAAGACGCTGAAGCCCGGAGAGCAGATCTTCTGCTACGTGCCCGAGTCGGGCCGCTTCATGGCGGCGTACATGCTGCTCGAAGTCGAGGCGATCGATGCGGCACCGACCGCCGTGGCGCTCCGTGCAACGGCCCCGGCGGTGCCCGACGACGACCTCGTCATCGCGCCCCCGCACGATCCGGCCGCCGCACCCGAAGGTCTCGGCGCCTTGCTGACGGAGTTGGCCGCCATCTGGCACGACTACCGCTCGCGCGTCTGGCGCACGCCGCTGATCCGCCAGATCCGCGAGCGCCGCTTCGCTTTGCCCGACTACCTGAACTGGATGGAGCAGTGGGTGCCGCAGGTGCGCGAAGGCAGCAAGTGGATGCGTGAAGGCGCGGCCTCGCTGAGCGAGCCCTACCAGATGCTTGCGTCGCTGATCGACGTGCATGCGGGCGAGGAGCAGAACGACTTCAACATCCTGTTCGACGACTACAAGAAGGCCGGCGGCACGGTCCGGCAGATCGACGAGCTGCGCCGCAACCCCGGTGGCGAGGCGCTCAACGCCTACCTGCACGGGCTGGCCGCCACGCGCGACCCGATCGGCCTGCTGGGCGCCATCTACATCATCGAGGGCACGGGCCAGCGCATCGTGCCGGCGCTGTTGCCGCTCATCAAGGCGGGCTTGAAGTTGCCGCCCGATGCCTTCCGCTTTCTCGAATACCACGGCCACAACGACGAGAACCACCTGAACCGCTGGCTCGCCGCGGTCGAGATGGTCATGGCGGTGGAAGGGCAGGCGCGCGCGGCCCGCCAGATCATCGACACGGCGCGCCACACGGCTGCGCTGTATCTGATGCAGTTCCAGCACATCACGGAGCGAATGACCCATGAGCCGAACGCCTGAATTCCTGACCCAGGCACACGACGAGCGCGACCCCAGCCCGTGGCTGGCGCTTTATCTCGACCAGAGCACGCCGCTGCCGGACAACGTCAAGTCGGCGTGGCTGGCCGATTCGAGCTCGGGGTCGCGGCAGTACCTGTTGCCCTTTTTGCGGCCGCTGGCGCGGCTGACGATCATCCTGATCCAGATCGTCAAGGTGTTCGTGCCGCGCAACTGGTCGCACTCGAAGCTGCTGCACCGCTTCCTGGCCTGGGGGCTGACGCACTTCGTGTCGCCCGAGGCCAACTGGCTGATCCTGCGGCACTTTCACCTGGGCTCGCAGGTGCTGGCCTTCATCGGGCGCAATTCGCCGGCGCCCGTGGCCACGAACCCGCTGGAGCCGGCCGACATCGACGCGCTGAAGGACGAGATGTTCCTCAAGCACGACCTGAACCTCTTCAACTTCGTGATCCGCCTGAACACGGCGCTGCGCGAGAAGGGGCTGGCGCTGTGCAAGGCCGAAAAGGTCGATTTCTCGATGATCAAGGAGCCGGGGCTGCGGCTGGAAGACATGCCGAACGGCAAGCTGAACTTTCTCGACCTGCAAAGCGCGATCGAGCTTTTCACGCCGCTCTACCAGCTGATGCTGACCGACAACGATTTCTGGCGTGCGGCCAACTCCTTGCAACTGGACGAAACCATCGGCATCTACACGGCGACCCTGCTGAACGCGCCCGAGCACCTGATCCTGGTCAACAACAAGCACCCGCTGGTGCCGCTGTCGACCCTGCGCGCGGGGCACCGGCTGGTGATCCACGGGTTGTCGACCGAGATGCTCCACAGCCTGCTCCAGCGGATGCAGGCGGCGCAGAAAGCGGGGGAAGCCGAGACATCCCTGTACGAGCAGCCACTTGCATAGGCGTATGCTGCCCCCAGATGCAAACCATGAACACGACCCGAAATCCGTCGCCCAAGACCGATCTGGCAGTGACCCACGTGCTGGCTCAACTGTTGGAAAAGCTCGAGCACAGCCCTGTGCCCGTCGGCGCCGAGCAGTACCGCTCGGTGGTCGAGCACCTTGTCCACGAGTTCGAGGATGTCGAACAGGGCGCCGACCTCGGCCGGCTGCTCGATGCCTATCCGGCCGCCTCCGAGGTCTACGAAAATCTCAACTATCAACACGCCGGGCTGTGCCGCTCGGCGCTGGACGTTTCCCTTGCGGCTGAAGCCAGCGCCAGGGAAGCCATTGCACGCGCGATGCGCCGTGCCGAACCGAACAACAAGGACAAGACGCATGGCGAAGGGTGAAGTGAAGACGGCAGTGGTGGCGGACGGCCTGCGCTACAAGACCAAGACGCCGGGCTCGCCGTTCCGCGCCTCGGCATCGTTCAGCGGCGCGACCATGTCCTGCTTCATGTGCGGCAAGCACCGCGTTCGCTCGCAGCTGCGCACGCGCCAGGTGCTCGGAAAATCCCAGACCGTTTGCGCGCCTTCGTGCAAGGCGCTCGACGAGGCATTGGCGGCGGAATAAAACAGCGTCTCCCCGCTACCACGGTGGGGAGACGTTTTGGCGACATTTCCGCGCGAGCTTGTCGCTGATTGGCTTCCACATCGGGCCCAATCGATATACAGTTGGAAACAAATGATGCATCGATTTGCATTTATTCAAAAGTTCTAATCTGTAGTCGATTTCCAATGAATTTGCAGCAAAGCCATTGGCGCTCCGCACCGGGCGCGGATTTCAACGCTCGCAAAGGGGTTCAGCCATGAGCAAGCCGCGCCATGTGGTCATGCAGGTGGTCAAGCGCTCATCCGGCAGCGCCACGCACCACGTCGAATTCCTGATGGACGACAACTTCGCCGAGCGACTGCGCCAGCTGCGCTCGCTCGTTCCGCCCCTGGGCAGCCTCAACAAGCAACGCGACCTCGTGATCGACAAGGTCCGGGTGCGCCTGCCCAACGCCATCTGGCGCTCGGGCAACGAGATCGACGTGGACGGGGGCGTGGACGGCTCCTGCATCGTCATCGCCGCCGAAGGCTCGTTCAACTGCGGTGGCAAGGACCGCAAGACGCGCGAGAAGCTGGTGACGTACAACTTCTCGATCGCGCGCCTGATCGAGCTCCACGGCGAGCGCCCCGAAGGCGAAACCCTCTACATCCGTGATGGCGTGTTCGCCAACGACGAACCGGCCGAATCGCCGGCCGGCCGCTGGGTGACGTCGATGCACGAACTCGAAGTGGTGATGCGCGTGCCCGACGCCCCGTCGGACTTCGACACGCTGCACGACCTCACGCTGCGCCCCGAGCACCAGCAGGCCGGCAGCGGCGGCCCGCACCGCGCCACTTTCTACTGATTCATCGAGCGGCGGCTGCCTCGGGCGCCGCGCCCACGGGCGTGTATTGCGCGCGGTTGTCCACCAACCAGCGCGTCGACAGGCTGCTGTCCTGCTGCGCCGGGTGGAAGTCCGCGCGCAGGTAGCTGCGCCAGCCGCTCAGGTTGCCGCGCAGCAGGCCATCGCGGCTCAGGAGGATGCGCGCGGCACTCTTCCAGGTCGACCATTTCCACAACTGCTTTTCGTGGCGCAGGTTGTCGATGGTCTGGTGCATCAGGTCGCCGAGGAACATCATCGTCACGCGGCGGAACCAGCGCTTGCGCCAGGCCTCGGAGCCGTCCGCGGCCTTGTAGATGTCGAAGGCGACGCTCTTGTGCTCCAGTTCTTCGGCGCTGTGCCACAGCCACATGGTGCGCAGGCGCGGCTCGGCGCCGTCGAGTATCCCGGGGTGGGCCAGCAGCCATTCGGCAAACATCGCGGTGAAGTGCTCGGTGGCCGCGGTGACCGCCAGCGCATGGCGCGGATCGGCGCCTTCCATCAAGGTCATGCGCTTGCCGGCGCGCGCGGTCCAGCCGTCCACCAGGCCCTGGCTTTCGAGGTGGGCATTGAACAGCGAATGAATGCGGCGGTGCGTGGCTTCCTGGCCGATGAAGCC
Organism: Variovorax sp. VaC1; assembly: GCF_043658315.1. Lineage (NCBI taxonomy): Bacteria > Pseudomonadati > Pseudomonadota > Betaproteobacteria > Burkholderiales > Comamonadaceae > Variovorax > Variovorax sp. VaC1. The sequence goes on from NZ_JBIGLT010000003.1 coordinate 582,608, forward strand.
GCGCACGTCGGCGCGGTACTTTTCCTGGACCTCGGGGGGCAGGGTGGCCACCGCGTCACGCACGGCATCGATGAAAAACTGCTCTCCGAAGGGAAAACTCATCGACAGCGCGTTGAAGAAAGCGGTCGAGAATGCATCGCCGCCGCACCAGTCGCGGGCAAATGGCGATTGCAGATCGATCAGAAGGCGGCGAACAACGAGTTCAGTCATGAAAACAATCCTCGAAAAAGCACGGGAAGCGTGGGATGGGCGATTGGTACAACTGCGTACCGAATGCCGCCATGGTGCAATCGCAGACTGGTACTGTCAAGTACCGAGACGTAGGAAAATGTGCCATTCATGAGCGCAACCATCGAAAAGACAGCTGTCGCCAAGCCCGCCGAGGGCCCGGTCAACGAACATTACGCCCGGCTGCTCCAGGGCATGGCGCATGCCGTGGCGGCCAAGGGCTACGCCGAAACCACCATTGCCGACATCGTGCGCGAGGCCGCCGTCTCGCGCCGTACCTTCTACGAGCATTTCAGCACCAAGACCGAGTGCCTGATCGCGCTCTACGAAACCGCGAGCCGGCTGGCGCTGCAGGCGGTGAGCGAGGCGTTCGATCCGGTGCAGCCCTGGCATGCGCAGGTCGAGCAGGCGATGACCGCGTACTTCGACTACCTCGCGCAAGATCCGGTGCTGCTGCGCACGCTCTTCGTCGAGATCCTGGGGCTGGGCATGCCGGGCCTGGTGGTGCGGCGCCGGGTGAACGACGAGATCGCCAACTTCATCCAGATCGCGATCAACAGCAGCGGTGGCGCGGAGGGCCCCGCGGCGCACCTGACGAACGAGATGGCGATGACGGTGGTCGGCGGCATCAATGAACTGGTGCTGCAGTCGATCGAGCAGGACCGCGCGGGCGATCTGCGCGAACTGGTCGGCCCGGCCACGCGACTGGTGCGCGCGGTGGCCGCCGAGAGCCAGCGTTAGAGGCGCTTCTTGTCCGCGGCGCGTGGCGTGGCGGCGAGCCACAGCGTCAGCAGGCCAGCGAACGTCAGCGACAGCAGCACGCCCAGGTAGGGCAGCACGTCATGCAGCGGCGCGCCCATCTGGTTGAGGCGCAAGGAGGCCTGAATGCCCGAGGTGCTCGGAAAGACCCAGCGCAACACCTGCAGCGGCCCGGGCAGGGCTTCGACCGGCCATGAGAAGCCCGAAAGAAAGGCCATCGGCAACGCAGTGAACAGCAGCACCTGCAAGGCCCGCTCCCGATCGCGGAACCAGCAGCCCAGCAGCAGGCCCAGCGTGCAGATCGCGGGCACGTAGAACACGAGCAGCACCAACGCACCCCACGGATTGCCGCCGCGCGGGTAGTCCTGCAGGAAGAACACCCAGCCGAAATAGAAAAGGCCGCTGAGAACCCCGAACACCGACAGCGCGCCCAGGCGCCCCAGCCACGCGCTCGTGGACGCGCGCAGCCGCCCGGCCTCGGCCCAGGTGCCGGCCAGCATTGCAGCGCCCATCAGCAGTGTCTGCTGCAGGATCAGCAGCGCCACCGCCGGCACCACGTAGCTGCCGTAGCCTTCGGTCGGGTTGAACAGCGCGACGAGCTGCGTGTTGAGCGGGCTGCGGCTGCGCGCCGCCTGAATCGCGCTCTGGCCACCGGCCTGCAGCTTGCGGATCTCGACACCCGCCGAGACCGTGCCGACCGCCTCCGAAAAACCGTACAGCACTGCCTTGTTCAAGAGCGCATAGGCGCCATTGCCCTCGATCGTGACCACCGCCGACGTGCCGCGCAGCACGTTGCGCTTGAGGTCGGCCGGCAGCAGCGCATAGCCCTCGATATCGCCGCGCCAGAGCGCTTGCTGCGCCTCGTGCACGTCGGCCGTGACCATGCGCACATCGAGGCGCGGGTTGGCCATGGCAAAGCGCGCGATCTGTCGCGACAGCCCGCTGTGGTCCTGGTCGACCACCGCCACTGGCACGCGCGTCACCGCCTGCGTGCCGTAAGGCCACGGATAGAAGAAGCCGTAGATGATGGGCGCGAGCAGCATGATCAGCAGCACGCCCTTGTCGCGCAGCACCGCCAGCGCGGTGTCGCGCCAGGCGGCGCCCAGGCGGGTGCGGCTCGCATCGTTCGTCATCAGCGGCCACCCCAGGTGTCGGGCGCTCCGGTGGCGCGCACCAGCGCACGGGCCGACACGGCAAGCAGCACCGCCGTGCCCAGCACCATCCAGAGCGGTGTCGCTGCCGAGTAAGCCAGCGGCGCGCCCATCTGCAACTGCTCCATCTGCACGCGGATGTAGTGCGTGTAGGGCAGCAGGGTGGCCCAGGCCTGTGCAAAGAAAGGCATCGCGACCAGCGGAAAGCCCACGCCACCGAACGCGAAGGCCGGCGCGGTGATGAAGCCGGTGGCCGACAGCGCAGTACGCAGCGACCGGGTGAGGCTGGCGGCAAAGGCACCCAGCGCGATCGACAACGCAAGGAACACCACGAGCGCAAACAGCGTCCACCCCACGGAGCCGACCGGGTGCCATCCGCGTCCGGCCGTGATCCACAGCATGGCCGCGATCCCCACCGTGGAAAGGCTGGCGAACGGCAGCGCCAGCTTGCCCGCCAGCGCAGCCAGTGCCTCGTGCCAGCGCGGCGAGGTGCCGAGCCACTGCGCGATGCTGCGGTCGCGCAGCTCGCGGCCCACGGCCCAGGCGCCGGCCGTCATGGCCAGGATGTGCAGCAGCGCCGGAATGAGCGCGGCGCCAAGAAATTGCTCGTAGTCGGTCGAGGTGTTGAACAGCGCCACCATGCTCGCCTTGATCGGCTCCATGCTCACGCGCGCCGACGTCATCGATTCGCCGCGCTTGTTGCGCACCGTGAGTTCGACGCCGGCCGATACGGTGCCGACGGCGGTACGCACGTCGCGCTGGATCAGGCTCGAATGCGTGCCCAATTGCGCGTTGTGCAGCAACAGCACCTGGCCGACGCGGCCCTGCTTGACGTCGCGGCTCAGGTCGCGCGGCAGCTGCACGGCGGCATCGACCGCGCCGCTGGTGAGCGCGCGCGACATCGCGCCTTCGTCGTCGAACTGCTGCACCACACGCAGGCCGGGCGTGGCATCGAGAAAGCGCACCAGTTGCCGCGAGAGGGCCGAGTGGTCCTGGTCGAGCACGCCGATCGGCAGGCGCTCGGGCAGGCCGGCCGAGAAGATCCACCAGATCAGCCACACCGCGAGCAACGGCACCCACGAGATCATGGCCAGATCCCAGGGGCGGGTGCGCAGCAGCGAGAACTCGCGCCGTGCACTGGCTGCGGAAAAGCCTCGGAGGCTCATCGGACGGCGCCGTGCGGGTTCAGTCGACCAGCACGCTCATGCCGGGGCGTGCGCCTTCGATGGGCTTGAGCGGCCGCGCGCGAACCTCGAAAGTGCGCACGTCGAAGCCGGCACCGCCGCGCGTTGCGCGCCAGGTGGCGAAGTCGGGCATGACGGCGCTGTAGTAGACCTTGAAGCGGGCCTCGCGCTTGTTGCCGCCGCTGGCCAGCGCGGGCAGGCGGGCATCGAATTCATTGCCGAGCGCGAAGCGGGCGAGCCGGTCCTCGCGCACGTTGAGCACCACCCACTGGTCGCTCAGGTCGACCACCGTGACCACCGCCACGCCCTGCGGCGACAGCTCACCGACCTTGGCCAGCACCTTCGCAACTTCGCCGCCCACGGGGCTGCGCAATTCGGTCTCGGCCTTGGCGGCTTCGGCTTCGGCCACCACGCCCGCGACCTGGCGCGCCTGCGCGCTGGCCGCGGCCTTGTCTTCGGGGCGGGCGCCGCTGCGCGCCATGTCGTACTGGGCCTTGGCCGCGATGGCGGCATCGCGCGAGGCCTTCCAGTTGGCTTCGGCCTCGTCGCGTTTCTGGTCGGCCACCAGGCCTTCGCGGGCCAGTCCGTCGACACGGCGGAAAGAGGTCTGCGCCAGCTGGGCCGCGGTTTCGGCGCGCTGCCACTGCATGCGTGCCATCTCGACCTCTTGCGGGCGGGCGCCGTTCTGCGCCTTTTCGGCCACGGCCTGCGCGGCCTGTTCTGCGGCGGTGGCCTGCGCGAGCTTGGCCCGCACTTCGGGGCTGTCCATGCGCACCAGCACGGCACCGGCGGGAATGCGGTCGCCTTCCTTCACCAGCACTTCGGCGATACGCGCCGTCACCTTGCCGGCCACGTCGGTCTCGCGCGCCTCCATCTGGCCCTGGAACACCTCGGGCGCGGGCTGCGACGCACGCCAGAAGCCCCAGATGAGCAGCGCCAGCACCAGCAGGGCGGCAAGGATCGCGATCAGTTTTCGGGTCTTGGCACTCATCATCAATTCACCCTCACGTCGGCGCGCGCGATGTAGTCGGAAAACTTGTCGGAAAGGCCCGCGCTTTCGAGCAGTTGCGCGAGCGCCTGCACGTAGTCGTTGGCGGCTTGCGCACGCTCGGTCAGCACCTTGGCTTGATTGGTTTCGGCGTCGATCAGGTCGAGCGTGGTGCTCGTGCCTTCGCGCAGGCCCGAGGTGCGCAGCTTGACGACTTCTTGCGCGAGCTCGATCGAAGCCTTCATTTCCAGGTATTGGCGCCGCGCGTTTTCGAGCGCGCGCCAGTTGCGCTCGACCAGCAGCGAGATGTCGCTGCGCGCCTGCGCGTCGGTGCGTTCGGCCTGCTCGACCTTCTTCATCGAAGAGGCCGAGAGCGCGTCGCGGTCGACGGAGTCGTAGAGCGTCCAGCGCACGCCCAGGCCGGCCACCCAGTCGGCATTGCCGCCCTTGATCTGGCGCGTGCCGAAGGCAATGACCTGCGGGCGCCGCAAGGCTTCTTCGCCTTCATGCAGCTGCTCGGCCTGCGACTTCTTGGCCGCGACCTTGTCCAGGCCCGGGTGGCGCGTGAGCGCCGAATCGATGAAGTAGCCCAGCGGCTCGATGGGCGTGCTGATGAGGAAGAGCGGCGTTTGCGGTGCCACGCTGCCGTCGGCGCGCACGGTGCGCGCGAGCGCCACGGCGGCCAGTGCCGCGTCGTCTTCGGCCTTGCGCGCGTTGCGCCGGGCTTCTTCGTAAGCCGCGCTGGCCTGCAGGCGCTCCACGCGCGAGATCACGCCGGCCGCGAGCATCTTCTGCGCGGCCGAATCGTGTTGCGCGATGGTGCGCTCGGCCTGTGCGCGCAGTGCGGCCGCGCGCCGGGCGAGCTGGGCGCCGAAGTAGCGCTGCACCAGCAGCGTGTCGACCTCGTGGCCGGCCTGATCGGCATCGGCCTGCGCTTCACGCGTCTGTGCCGACACGAAGCCGCGAACAGCGTCGGTCGCGCCGCCGACGTAGATCGGCCAGACCGCCGAGACCGAGGCGTTGGAGCCGGTGTCGTGCCGGTTGATCGTGTAGCTGTTGGGCAGCTGCGGAATCGGCATCTGCGAGATGAGGCCCTGGATGGGCGACGGCAATGCCTGGCCGAGCTGCCCGAGCCTCTGGTTGAGCGGATCGAGGTCGAGGTTCAGGTTGGCGTTGTACGCATAGGCCAGCCCCGAGACGCTGACAGACGGGCCACCCAGGCCCTTGAGGCCCTGGCTCTGCAGCTCCTTGGATTCGACCGCCGCGTGGGCGGCGGCCAGCTTGTCGGAGCGCTCGATCATGCGGGCGCGGGCCGCGTCGAAGCTCAGCGCCAGCGTGTCGCCGCGGGCTTGCGCGAAGGCGGTGCCGCCGGCCAGGGCCGGCAACAGCAGCAAGGTGTGGAGGAGGGCGTGGCGGGGGCTTGTCATCGGGTTCAGGCGGCCTTGCGCAGCAGGGCGTCGAGCTCCTGCTGCAGGATCACGGGGAACGCGGCCTGCACCGCGCCGGTGGCCAGCGGCCGCGCCTTTTCGAGCAGTTGCGCGGTGCGTTCGGCATCGATCGCATCGCCCGCCAGCAGGCTGTCGGCCAGCGTGCGCAGCCAATGGCGCGCGGTGGTGCGCAGCGTGCGGGCCATGGTTTCCTGCATGCCGATCACTTCTTCGAGCGGCAGGCCCAGCGCAGCCAGTTGTTCGGCGATCTGGCCGAGCGCGGGGCTCAGCATCTGCACCTGGCCGTCGGGCAGTTCGCGCATGAGGCCGGCCTTGGCGGCGCGCACGAGCAGGGCCGGCGTCATCTGGCCTTTCCATTTGGCGGCGAGCGCCTTGGCCGACACCACGACGGGCGTTTCCGAGGCAAAGAGGCTGCCCGACACGGAGCGCGCGACGGCAACCAGGTCGCCCCAGGCCGAGGCCGGCGCGCGCCCGAAGATGCGGCGGATCGCCTCGATGCCGAAGCCCTGGTCGCGCAGCTCGCGAATCAGCGCCAGCCGCTGGGCATGGTCATCGCCATACAGCCCGAGGCGGCCCCGCAGCCTGGGCGACGGCAGCAGCCCCGCCGTGGTGTAGGCGCGGATGTTGCGCACCGTGACGCCCGTGCGCGCTGCCAGGGCCTCGATGGAGAGCTCCTGGGTGGCGTCGACGTCGGTGTCGGCGGTGGGCGTGGCGGGTGCGGTCATTCGACAAATTCTATGTGACATCGAAAGTGTTGCATTCGCCGGATGCCCTCAGACCTGGATCGTGGGCTTGTAGTCCGACAGCAGCACCTCCTTCCATTTGCCGAAGATCGCCATCAGTCCGACCGCCACCGCGCCCGACAGCACCACCACGCCGCAGGCATGCGCCCAGCCGTCGTCGAAGGCGCCGAACATCACGGCGCGGAAGGCCTGCACTACCCAGCTGAAGGGCAGCCAGCTATGGACGGTGCGAAAGAACCCCGCCGACAGTTCCACCGGCAACACACCGCCGCCGGCGGACAGCTGCAGCGTGAGCAGCAGCACGGTCAGGATGCGGCCGAAATCGCCGAACACATGCAGGATCGCGAACAGCACCACGAGAAACACCAGCGAGGCCAGCGCCATCGTGAGCGCCAGCGCCGCCACCCGCGGCGCCTGCACCTCCAGCACGCCCAGCAGCGTGGCCAGCACCAGCGCCACCTGCAGCAGCACGATGAGCGCCGGCACGGTGATCTTGCCCAGGGCCTTGGCGAGCTTCGGATAGTGGGTGTGGTCCACCAGCACGATGCGGATGTTGAACAGGTAGCCGGCCATCACGGCGCCGATCCACAGCGCGACCGACACCATGTTCGGCACGAAGGCGCTGCCGTTGTTGGCCACCGGCGCCACCACCTCGACCTTGGGCTCGACCGAATCGGCCAGCCCCGAGGCGCTGCCCTGGATGCGGGTGATGGACGCGGGCAGGGCGGCTTCAATGGTGCGCACGCCGGTCAGCAGCCGCTGCGCGCCCTGCGCCAGCTGTGCGCCGCCCTGGATGAATTCGTCGAGCTTGCGGTCTTCGGGCAACTTGCCCGCCATGGTGCGGATGCCGGCGGACAGCGCGCCCATGCCGTCGGTGAGCTTGCCGACGCCGCCTTCGAGGGCCGAAGCCCCGGTGGCGAGTTTCTGGTTGCCTTCTTCCGCCTTGCCGAGTGCGGCCTGCGCCTGCCCGAGGCCACCGTGCAGCTTGTCCGCGCCGGCGGCAAGTTCTCCGGCGCCCTTGGCGAGGCGGTCGCCGACGAAAGGGATGTCGGCCGTTTCTTTCTGCATCCGGCGTGCGCCGTCGCCCAATTGGCCGGCACCTCCGTTGAGCAGTTCGAGCCCGTCGCCGATCTGCGCGAGGCCGCTGCCCAGCTCATGCTGGCCGGCTGTGAGTTGCTGCGCGCCGCTCTTGAGCGCACGCAGGTCTGCGTCGGCCGGCAGTTTCGACTGGATGGTCCGGATGCCGCCGTTGACCTGCTTGAATCCGCCACCGACCTGCTGCGCCGCGGCGCTGTACTGGGCAGCGCCGTTGGCGAGTGTCTGGCTGCCGTCGCGCAGCTCCAGCAACGCCTGCTTGAGCTTGTCGAGCCGCGCTTGCGAGCCGGAGGCCGCGTTCAGCACCAGGCCCCAGCGCTGCTCGTTGAGCATCTCGTTGACCTGGTGGCCCAACTCGCCTGCAAAGCGGCGGGCCAGCCCGGCCGAGCTGTAGTTGTTGCCTTCGGAGGTGTAGACCACCAGTTGCCCGGCGCCGCGCTGGGTGCCCGGCACCGCGTTGGCACTGAAGTCGCCGGGGATGAACAGCGCAAAGGCCAGCGTGCCGCGCCGCACCTCGGCGCGCGCGGCCTCGGCATCGGTCATCACCCGAAAGCCGAAGGCGCGTTTGGCGAGCAAAGTGCGCGTCAGCTCGTCGCCAACGTTGACCGAGTGCGCCATGTAGGTGACGCCACGGTCTTCGTTCACGATGGCCGCGGGCAAGTCGGCCGTGTGGCCGGCCGGGTCCCAGACGCTTGTGAGATAGATCAGCGCATAGATCGCCGGCACCACGCCAACGGCCACCACGGCCAGCAGGATGCGCGGAAAGCGCCGCACGATCGCCAGTTCGGCCAGGGCGATGGTCAGCGTGCCGGCAATCAGTGCGCGGAGGTATCGCATGGGGCTAGGAGGTGGTCTTCAGCGCCATGGCGGTGGAAGCGTGCGGTGTCTTCAGCCCGGCTTTCTTTGCGCCGGGTCGTAGAAGAACTGCTCCTCGGCGATGCGCTCGCCTTCCCATCGCTGCCACGCGATCTCTTCCATGCGCATCGTGCCGCCATTCTTGAAGATGAACTCGAAGACCCAGTGGATCGCCACGTGGTCGCCGTTCACGAGCACCGGCCGCACGCAGGTGCTGGTGACCGATTCGGTGCGCGCGAGCACGGCTGTTTCCTGTGCCACCAGCGTGCTGCGGCCGCGCCGCGGTTCGGCCTGGTTCTCGCGCATGGTGGCGTCTTCGGTGTAATAGTCCTCGATGGCTTGGGCATGCGCGCCGCCTTCGACGGCGGCGATGAAAGATTCGAGTCGTGCGGCAGTGGGCATCTCAGGACTTTACTTTGACTTCCACGCGGCGGGCTTCAGAAGGTGGCCCGTCGGCCTGCGATTGTTCGGGCTTGGCAAGCTCGATCTTGTCTTCGGGTGCGCCGGCCGCCTTGAGCGCATCGCTCACGGCCATGGCGCGCTGCTTGGCAAGCTCGGCGTTTTTCGCCGGGTCGCCGCTGGCGTCGTGGTAGCCGCTCACGAGCACGGTGCTGCCGCTCTGCACCGCCTTGATGACATCGGCCAAGGCTTCCTTGGCATTGGGCGCGACCTCGGCGCTGGCGGTGGCGAAGTAGAACTTGACCACGCCGTTCTCGACCTTCACCGCGGCGGCCTCGGTGGCCGTCACGGCGGCCGAGGCGATGGCCGCGCCCGGTGTGGCCGGTGCCATGGCGGCAGGTGCGGTCGCGGCCGGCGGCGTTTCCACCTTGGCAGGTACGGCCGCTGCCGCATCGCCGGCGTGGAATTTCACGACCAGCGGCACGATCAGCAGCGCCACGATGTTGATGATCTTGATCAGCGGGTTCACGGCCGGGCCGGCGGTGTCCTTGTAGGGGTCGCCCACGGTGTCGCCGGTCACGGCCGCCTTGTGCGCCTCGGAACCCTTGCCGCCGTGGTGGCCGTCTTCGATGTACTTCTTGGCGTTGTCCCAGGCGCCGCCGCCCGTGCACATCGAGATCGCGACGAAGAGGCCGGTGACGATGGTGCCCATCAGCAGGCCGCCCAGCGCCTTGGGTCCGAGCAGCAGGCCGACCAGGATCGGCACCACCACCGGCAGCAGCGAGGGGATCATCATTTCCTTGATGGCTGCGCCGGTCAGCATGCCCACGGCCTTGCCGTACTCGGGCTTGCCGGTGCCTTCCATGATGCCGGGGATGTCGCGGAACTGGCGGCGCACTTCTTCCACCACCGCACCGGCCGCGCGGCCCACGGCTTCCATGGCCATGGCACCGAACAGGTAGGGGATCAGGCCGCCGATGAAGAGGCCGACGATCACCATCGGGTCGCTCAGGTTGAAGCTGATGTTCAGACCGAAGCTCTCCAGCTTGTGGGTGTAGTCGGCGAACAGCACCAGCGAGGCGAGGCCGGCCGAGCCGATCGCGTAGCCCTTGGTCACGGCTTTCGTCGTGTTGCCGACCGCGTCGAGCGGGTCGGTCACGGCGCGCACGCTGTCGGGCAGCTCGCTCATTTCGGCGATGCCGCCGGCGTTGTCGGTGATGGGGCCGTAGGCGTCGAGCGCGACCACGATGCCGGCCATGCTCAGCATCGACGTGGCGGCCACCGCAATGCCGAAGAGGCCTGCGAGCGAGTACGAAGCCAGGATCGCGATGCACACGAAGATCACCGGCCAGGCCGTCGAACGCATCGACACGCCCAGGCCCGCGATGATGTTGGTGCCGTGGCCGGTGGTCGAGGCCTGCGCGATGTGCTGCACGGGCTTGTACTGCGTGCCGGTGTAGTACTCGGTGATCCACACCAGCGCGGCCGTCAGCGCGAGGCCCACGAAGCAGGCGCCGAAGAGCTTGAGCTGGCTGCCGCTCGCGGCGATCGCGTTGTCGGGAATGATCCAGCTCGTGACGAACCAGAACGCGATCAGCGACAGGATGCCCGCCACCGCCAGGCCCTTGTAGAGCGCCGGCATCACGTTGACCATGCCCGGCGATGCCTTCACGAAGAAGCAGCCGATGATCGACGCGACGATCGACACGCCGCCCAGTGCCAGCGGATACAGCACCGCATTGCCCGGTGCCGTGGTGACCATCAGCGCGCCCAGCACCATGGTGGCGATCAGCGTCACGGCGTAGGTCTCGAACAGGTCGGCCGCCATGCCGGCGCAGTCGCCGACGTTGTCGCCTACGTTGTCGGCGATCACGGCCGGGTTGCGCGGGTCGTCTTCCGGAATGCCGGCCTCGACCTTGCCCACCAGGTCGGCGCCGACGTCGGCGCCCTTGGTGAAGATGCCGCCGCCCAGCCGTGCGAAGATCGAGATCAGCGAGGAGCCGAAGGCAAAGCCGATCAGCGGATTCAGCAGGCCCGAGAGGCTCTGGCCCGCAACCGGCGTGCCGCTCGACAGGAACCAGTAGAAGGCAGAAACGCCCAGCAGGCCCAGGCCCACCACCAGCATGCCGGTGATGGCGCCGCCGCGGAACGCCACGTCAAGTGCCGGGCCGATGCCGTGCGTGGCCGCCTGCGCGGTGCGCACATTGGCGCGCACCGACACGTTCATGCCGATGAAGCCGCAGGCGCCCGACAGCACGGCGCCGACCACGAAGCCCACGGCCGTGGTCATGTCCAGGAACAGGCCGATGAGGATGGCGAGGATGATGCCGACCACCGCGATGGTGGTGTACTGCTTTGCGAGGTAGGCCGAGGCGCCGGCCTGGATGGCCGCGGCGATTTCCTGCATTCGCGCGTTGCCCGGGTCCTTGGCCAGAATCCAACTTCGAGCCCAGAAACCGTAGCCCACGGCCACGAGGCCGCAGACGACTGCCAGTATCAGGGGAGTGTTGCCGATCATGCTTTGCTTCTCCATTCGTTCGTTGTGACTTGTGGAGACGGACAGCAGGGGCCCTGCGCACAACGCGTACGGGACCTGATTTCCGCCGCGTTGCTTCCTCGAAGCTCACTGCACCGGAGGTGCGGAGCCGATTGGCCAACGGTGGCAATTTACAGGCAAAAACAGATGCGTGTGCGACCGCGCCGTGACACGGAAAGTAAACTCCGGGTTTGTCCCCATCCCTCTCATACTTTTCAACTACTCGAAAAACGTCATGTCCTTCGACAAAGTTTCCCCCGGCAAGAACGTTCCCGACGCCTTCAATGTGGTCATCGAAATCCCGATGAACGCCGACCCGATCAAGTACGAGGTCGACAAGGAATCGGGCGCGATCTTCGTCGACCGCTTCATGACGACGGCCATGTACTACCCGGCCAACTACGGCTACGTGCCGCAGACGCTGTCGGGCGACGGCGACCCGGTCGATGTGCTGGTGATCGCACCGTACCCGCTGCTGCCCGGCGTGGTGGTGCCTTGCCGTCCGCTCGGCATCCTGATGATGGAAGACGAAGCCGGCGTCGACGGCAAGGTGCTGGCCGTGCCTACCGACAAGGTGCTGCCGATCTACAGCCACTGGAAGTCGGTCGACGACGTGAACCCGATGCGCCTGAAGGCCATCAGCCACTTCTTCGAGCACTACAAGGACCTGGAAGCCGGCAAGTGGGTCAAGGTGCTGGGCTGGGAAGGCATCGACGCCGCCAAGAAGGAAGTGTTGGACGGCATCGCCGCTTACAAGAAGTAAGAGCAAGCCAGCGTCTTCGTGATTCGTGAAACACCGCGGAGCCGGCTTTGCCGGACCGCAGGTGTTGCCCTCCGACTGAAGGGTGACGCGACACGACGCGCCTGAAACCTGGGGCTAGCCTAAGCCTTGAACGGGCTGCGTTCGCCCAGGTGGTCCATGTAGTTTTCGATGCCCGCGCCCTCGCGTTCGAGAAAGCGCTCCACGGCATCGGAGAACGCCGGGTGTGCCAGCCAATGTGCGCTGGTCGTCTTCACCGGCATCAACGCCCGTGCCATCTTGTGCTCGCCCTGGGCACCGCCCTCGAAGCGCTTCGCACCATGCGCGATGCACCATGCCAGCGGCTGGTAGTAGCAGGCCTCGAAGTGCAGGCAATCGACGCGTTCCAACGCTCCCCAGTAACGACCGTAGGCAACCAGCGCCTTGTCTTCCTGCGTCGAGAGGGCGATCAGGCTGGAGGCCATGGGCTTGCCGTTGCGCTCGGCGATGAACAGGAGCCAGGCCTCGGGCATCGTGTCGGCCATGCGCTGGAAGAAGTCGCGGGTGAGGTAGGGCGGGTTGCCGTGCTCGCGGTAGGTGCGCTCGTAGCAGCGGTAGAAGAAATCCCAGTCGGCCGCGGAAATGTCGGCGCCGCGTGACCAGCGAAAGCTCACGCCGGCGTCGGCCACCTTGCGGCGCTCCTGGCGGATCTTCTTGCGCTTGTCGTGGGAGAGGCTTGCGAGGAAGGTGTCGAAGTCCGGATAGGCCGCTTCGCCTTCAGCAGGCTGCAGAGGCTCATCGCCGCAGGGCTTCGGGGCAGCGTTCGTCCAGTGGAACTGAACCGTGTTACGCAGCATCAGCCCGGCCTCGGTACAGGCGGCGATGTCCGCGTCGGCGCCGAACAGCAGGTGCAGCGACGACAGTTCTTCCTGCTTGCACAGGGCGACCAGCGCCTGCACCAGCAGCGTGCGGCTCTCGGCGTTGCGCGCCAGCAGCCGCGTGCCCGGCACCGGCGTGAAAGGCACCGCGACCACGGCCTTGGGGTAGTAGGCCAGGCCGTGCTGCTCGTAGGCATTGGCCCAGGCCCAGTCGAAGACGTACTCGCCGTACGAATGGTCCTTGATGTAGAACGGGCAGGCCGCTTCGAGCCGCTTGCCGCGCCACAACGTCACGAACTGCGGCATCCATCCGCTGGCGGGCGAGGCGCTGCCGCTTTCATGCAGTGCCGACAGGTATTCGTGGCGCATGAAGGGCGAGGGCTCGGCCTCGGTGGCCAGCAGCGCGTTCCAGGCTTGCGGGCTCACGTCCGACGGTGACGCCAGAACCCGAATGACATAATCGTTCAAGCCTTTTTCTTCCTTCTGTATGACGCTCAAGCTCGCCATCGCGCAACTCAATTTTGTGGTGGGCGACCTCGCCGGCAACGCAAAAAAGATCGTCGATGCCGCACGCCACGCCTATGCGGAAGGCGCGCGCCTGCTGCTGACGCCCGAACTCTCGATTGCCGGCTATGCGGCGGAAGACCTGTTCCTCCGTCCCGCCTTCACCGAAGCCTGTGATGATGCCGTGAAAGGCATTGCCGCTGCGCTGGCCGACCTCAAAGACATGGTCGTGGTGGTGGGGCATCCGACCGGTGGCAGCCTGCGCAGCCGCTCGGTGGCAGTGCAGATGCGCCACAACGCGGCCAGCGTCATCAAGGACGGCCGCATCCTCGAGACCTACGCAAAGCGCGAGCTGCCGAACTACCAGGTGTTCGACGAGCGCCGCTATTTCACGCCGGGGCAGGGTACTTGCGTGTTCGAGGCGGGCGGCGTTTCGGTCGGCTTGCTGATCTGCGAGGACGCCTGGTTCGACCAGCCGGCCGAGCTGGCGCGCGAGTCCGGCGCCGAGGTGCTGGCGGTGATCAATGCCTCGCCCTACCACGTGGGCAAGGAGGGCGAGCGCGTGGCGCGCATGGCCGATCGGGCACGCGCCGTGGGCCTGCCGCTGGTCTACGCGCATCTGGTCGGTGGGCAGGACGAGGTGGTGTTCGACGGTGCCTCCTTCGCATTGCAGGCCGATGGCGCGGTCGCCATGCAGGCCGAGAGTTTTCGCGAGCAGGTGCCGTTCGTGCAGCTCGAGCGGGAGCCGAAAGGCAGCGTCGGCTTCGTGGCCGAGCCCGGTGCCATCGCGCCCCCGCGCGAGGCCGAGGCGCAGCTCTGGGACGCATTGGTGCTGGGCGTGCGCGACTACATCGGCAAGAACGGTTTTCCGGGCGCCATCCTGGGGCTCTCGGGCGGCATCGACTCCGCATTGGTGCTTGCCATCGCCGTCGATGCACTGGGCAAGGACAAGGTGCGTGCAGTGATGATGCCTTCGCCTTACACCGCCGACATCAGCTGGATCGACGCGCGCGACATGGCCGGCCGGCTGGGCGTGCGCTACGACGAAATCTCGATCAGGCACACCTTCGAATCTTTCAAGGGCGCGCTGGCCGACGAGTTCAAGGGCCGGCCCGAAGACACGGCCGAAGAGAACATCCAGGCCCGCATCCGCGGCACGCTGCTGATGGGGCTGTCGAACAAGTTCGGATCGATCGTGCTGACCACAGGCAACAAGAGCGAGATGGCCACCGGCTACTGCACGCTCTACGGAGACATGGCTGGCGGCTTCGCGGTCATCAAGGACCTGCTCAAGACCACCGTGTTCGCCCTGGCGCGCTGGCGCAATGCCCACGACCCCTATGGCACCGGCGCCGAGCCGATTCCCGAGCGCATCATCACCCGCCCGCCGAGCGCGGAGCTGCGGCCCGACCAGACCGACCAGGACAGCCTGCCGCCCTACGACATCCTCGACGGCATCCTGGCACGCTACATGCAGGACGACGAGGGCATCGACGAGATCATTGCCGCGGGCTACGACCGCGCGGTGGTCGAACGGGTTGCGCGGCTCATCAGGATCAACGAATACAAGCGGCGCCAGGCGCCCGTAGGCATCCGGGTCACCCATCGAAGCTTCGGCAAGGATTGGCGTTACCCTATCACCAGCAAATTCAACGAAACCGCCGGAGCACAAAACCCATGAAGCAGATCACCGCCATCGTCAAACCCTTCAAGCTCGAGGACGTGCGCGAGGCCTTGGCCGAAGTGGGCGTTACCGGCCTGACCGTGACCGAAGTCAAGGGCTTCGGCCGCCAGAAGGGCCACACCGAGCTTTACCGCGGCGCCGAGTACGTGGTCGACTTCCTGCCCAAGATGAAGGTCGAAGTGGTCGTCAACGAGGCTGATGTGGAGCGCTGCATCGAGGCCATCGTCAATTCCGCGCGCACCGGGAAAATCGGCGACGGGAAGATTTTTGTCACCGCCGTGGAGCGCATCGTGCGCATCCGCACCGGCGAAGAGAACGAAAACGCAGTCTGACAAGGCGCAAAAAAGCCCCCGAGCGGGGGCTTTGTCGTTGAAGGCAGGCGTCAGAGGTTTTCGGACAGCCTGTCTTCGCGCGGATGGAGCGGCACTTCGGCGCGCAGTGCCGACAGCAATTCGGTTGCGTCGGTACCGGTGCGGATCAGCTCCATCTGCCATTCCTCCATGAAGCCTTCGCGCACGCTGTGCGCCAGGAAGCCCAGCAACCCGTCGTAGTAGCCCGCGGTGTTGAGGATGCCGGTCGGCTTGTCGTGATAGCCGAGCTGGCGCCAGGTCCAGATCTCGAACAGCTCTTCGAAGGTGCCGATGCCGCCCGGCAGCGCCACGAAGGCATCGGCGCGCTCGCCCATCATGGCCTTGCGCTCGTGCATGGTGTCGACCACGTGCAGCTCGTCGCACAGCGGATTGGCCAGTTCCTTGTCGACCAGCGCCTTGGGAATGATGCCGACCACGCGGCCGCCGGCCTGGCGGGTGGCCTCGGCCACCGTGCCCATCAGGCCGGTGCGGCCGCCGCCGTAGACCAGTTGGCCGCGATGCTGGCCGATCCATTGGCCGACCGCTTGCGCGGCCTGGGAAAACTCGGGGCGCTCGCCGGGGCGCGAGCCGCAATAGACACAGATCGAAAATTCAGGATTCATCCCGCCATCATGCCGCAGCCGGCGGGCTGTCTCATGACACGAAGCGTTGCCAGAGCGCGGCCGCCCAGATGCCACCGCACAGCGTGAGCGAGAGCAGCACGGCGGCGCTGCCCATGTCCTTGGCGCGCTTGGAAAGGTCGTGCCATTCAGGGCCGATGCGGTCGATGGCGGCTTCCACGGCGGTGTTGAGCAGCTCGACGATCATCACCAGGATGGCACTGCCCGCGAGCAGCGCCACCTCGACCCAGCTGCGCCCGAGCCAGAAAGAGGCCGGGATCATCACGATCGACAGGACAGCCTCCTGGCGGAAGGCGGGTTCGCTCCAGCCGGCGCGCAGGCCGTGCAGCGAGATCAGCGTGGCGTGCCAGACGCGTTCGAAGCCTTTGCGGGCCTTTTGCGGGTTGACGGCGGGATCGGGGAGATTGGGCAAGGCACTCATCGGCGGCTCATCGGTTGGGAGGTGATGAGCCGTGTACCGGCCCAGGCGTCGTGCCAGAACTGGCGATCGGGGTGAAAACGGGCGAGCAGGGCCCAGACGGCGACCCAGCCAAAGACGAGGAGCGTTGTTTCGCCGCCCGACAGCTTGAAAGGCGCAATGGCGGCCAGCGGCGGCAGGAACCAGACCCAGCTCAACAGGTAGCGCGCCAATGCGCGGCGCTGGCTGACGGGATGGCCCTGGGCATCGACGATGCGGATGTTCCAGGTTTTCATGGCGAGCGTCTGGCCCTTGGCCCAGAACCAGACGAAGTACACGCCGAACACCACGAAGAGGAAGGCCTGGAAGAGGTGTCGGCGCGAGTCCATCGCGTCGCGCATCTGGCCCAACGTGCTGAACAGCCAGCCTGAAACGAAGACAACGGCGAAGAGCAGCATGCCCTCGTAGAGCCAGCAGGCCATGCGGCGCCACAGGCTGGGCACGATCGAAGCCGGGGTGCCGATTGAAGTGGGAGCAGGCGAGCCGGGCTGATTGGACCCCGAAGCCTCGGGCGTGCTGGAAACCATCGAAGCCTTCGGTCAGGGGGCGGAGGAAGGCGGCTCGGTCGCCGAGGACGGCGGCGGTACCTGGGCTTCGGCCGGGACCGGAGGCGACGTGATGTTGGCGGGTGCGGGCGGTGCTGCCGGCACGACAGCGACGGCCGGGGTGGTCGCCGGAACCCGTTCAGCCGGTGTCGCCACCATCATCGTTGCCGGGGCCGAAGCCGGGGCAGGCGGGGGCGTCAGCAGGATTCGGGGCGTGTGCTGTCCACCGGGCGCGATGGCCGGCACGGGCACGAGCTTCTGGGCGGAAACCGGGCGCACCGGAATGGCGGCACCGCGCGGCTTGACCGGTGCGCGCTCAGCAAGCTTGCGCTTTTCTTCTTCGCTCAGGGCCTGGTATTGCTCCCACTTCGCCTTGCGCTCATCGGCCGGGATGCGCTTGACCTCGGCGAAATTCAGGCGGGCTTGGGTGCGTTGCTGGTTGCTCAGCGCGGCCCATTCGATCATGCGGCTGTGCAGCGTGACCTGGTCGTCGGCCGACACGTTCGCGAAATTGCGCGACAGGGCCAGCCATTTGCGTTTCTGGCCGGCGTTCAGCGCGTTCCAGTGAGGAGCCAACGGCTTGAGGGCCATTTGCTGCCCTGCGGTAAGTTCGCTCCAGAGCGGCTTGGTCGGCGAAACCGCCTTGGGGCTGGTGGCAGCCGCGGAAGAGGCGGCCGCCGCCGGGCTGCCCGCTGCCTTGATTGCCGCCTCGGGGCGGGTCTGGGCGCTGGCGAGCGTCAGGCTGAAGGCCGCGGCTGCAAGCGCACCCGCCCAAACGACTGCGCCCGCCGGGAGCGGGCGCAACGGGCGGGGCTTGTTCGCGCTGGGGAGAGGGCGGCGTCGCATTCGGTCGGTGAAAGTTCAGTCGGAGGCGCTGTCGGCCTTCAGAAATTGGGCAAAACCGGGGTCGGTATAGGCGGCAGGCGGCAGATCGCCCGTCAGGAGTGCGGAATCCACTTCGGCCAGTTCGCTGGCTCGGTCGTCGTCCTGCATCACGCTGATGGTGATGAGCCCGGCGACGAGTGCAATCAAGGGCACCACCGAACCGATACGGGTCCACCAACTGCCACCCAGCGTGGCCGTATGGCCCGATCGGACCACGACGGGCGCCGTTCGCAACTGCGGCGGCAGCTTGCGTGCGGCCACCGCTTGCGCACGGGCGACCCGCAGGCGCTCGCCGATGTCGTGCGACAACTCGCGGTTGCCGCTCGACAGGCGTGCAGCCAAGCGCTGGCCGAACTGGTCTTCGGCGGCGGATGAAGAAGTTGGAACCTTAGTGTTCATAGCGATATTCCCTTGGCCTTGAGCGCCTTGCTCAGAGCGTGAACGGCTCGCGAGCAATGGGTTTTGACGCTGCCTTCGGAGCAGCCCATCGCGGCGGCCGTCTCGGCGACGTCCATTTCCTCCCAGTAACGCATCAGGAAAGCCTCGCGTTGACGGCCCGGCAGCGCCGCGATTTGTTCCTCGATCTCGTGGAAGACCTGGGCGCGGCGGGTCGTGTCTTCGGCGCTCTCCGTCTCCCTAGAGTCGGCGGGCGAGACGAAGTTCTCCAGCAGATCGAAATCGCCGTCGTCGTCGATCGAGTCGAAATCGCTGAGGTTCGAGAACAGGGCGCGGCGGGTTTTCTGGCGGCGGAACCAGTCGAGCGTGCAGTTCGACAGGATGCGCTGGAACAGCATCGGCAGCTCGTTCGCCGGCTTGTCGCCGTAGTGCTGCGCCAGCTTCATCATGCTGTCCTGCACGATGTCGAGCGCCGCTTCTTCATCCCGCACGTGATAGACCGAGCGCTTGAAAGCGCGCCGTTCGACGCTTTTCAGGAAGTCGGAGAGTTCTTGTTCAGTGGCCAAGCGAGAAGGGGCGCAGGGCGCGCCGCGTGGGGAGGAGGTGTCTAGCGATCGCGTATGTTTACCGCCGGGGATTATGCCTTTGTGTCTTTACACGACAGCTGAAGCGAATCTGAACGCCCGGAAATGTCATAATCCGCCCTGCAAGTCAAAAGGCAAACGGGTCAAGGTCCGGCGGAACATCAGTCCGCTCATGGCTATGGCCTCAAGTCCTGGCGCGACCTCACAAGGGTTGGCAAGGGGCACCCAAGGTATTTCGTTCCCGAAATAGACAAAGGTTGATCATGGAAATCTCGAAGGCGGAAATCATCTCCGCAGCCGCCGCGTCTTCCGGCGCCGGCAATGCCACGCAAGAACTCATGGGCGCTGAAGTGCTGGTCAAGGCACTGCAGGCCGAAGGCGTTCAGTACGTCTGGGGCTACCCCGGCGGCGCGGTTCTCTACATCTACGACGCGTTCTACAAGCAGGACACCATCCAGCACGTGCTGGTGCGCCACGAGCAGGCCGCCGTCCACGCAGCCGACGGCTATGCGCGCGCTACCGGCGAAGTCGGCGTGGCGCTGGTCACCTCGGGCCCTGGCCTGACCAACGCGGTCACCGGTATCGCCACGGCGTACATGGATTCGATCCCGATGGTGATCATCTCGGGCCAGGTGCCGACGGCAGCCATCGGCCTCGATGCTTTCCAGGAATGCGACACGGTCGGCATCACCCGCCCCATCGTCAAGCACAACTTCCTCGTCAAGGATCCGAAGGATCTGGCCATGACGATGAAGAAGGCCTTCCACATCGCACGCAGCGGCCGCCCCGGCCCCGTGGTGGTGGATGTGCCCAAGGACGTTTCCTTCAAGAAGACGCCTTACGCCGGCTATCCCGACAAGGTCGAGATGCGCTCGTACAACCCCGTGCGCAAGGGCCATGGCGGCCAGATCCGCAAGGCGCTGCAACTGCTGCTGGCGGCCAAGCGTCCGTACATCTACACCGGCGGCGGCGTGCTGCTGGGCAATGCCTGCAACGAACTGCGCACGCTGGTCGACATGCTCGGCTACCCGGTCACCAACACGCTGATGGGCCTGGGTGCCTATCCGGCGAGCGACCGCAAGTTCCTCGGTATGCTGGGCATGCACGGCACCATCGAAGCCAACAACGCGATGCAGAACTGCGACGTGCTGCTGGCGGTGGGTGCGCGTTTCGACGACCGCGTGATCGGCAACCCCAAGCACTTTGCGCAGAACGAACGCAAGATCATCCACGTCGACATCGATCCGTCGAGCATCTCCAAGCGCGTGAAGGTCGATATCCCGATCGTCGGCGACGTGAAGGACGTGCTCACCGAACTGATCTCGATGATCCGCGAGAGCGCGACCAAGCCCGACGCCGGCGCACTGGCCGACTGGTGGAAGACCATCGAGGCCTGGCGCTCGCGCGATTGCCTCAAGTACGACCGCGACAACAAGGACGTCATCAAGCCGCAATACGTGGTCGAGACCCTCTGGAACATGACCAAGGACGCCGACGCGTACATCACGTCGGACGTCGGCCAGCACCAGATGTGGGCCGCCCAGTACTACCGCTTCGACGAGCCGCGCCGCTGGATCAACTCGGGCGGCTTGGGCACCATGGGCGTGGGCATTCCCTACGCCATGGGCATCAAGCTCGCCAAGCCCGAGTCGGAAGTGTTCACCATCACCGGCGAAGGCTCGGTGCAGATGTGCATCCAGGAGCTCTCCACCTGCTTGCAATACAACACGCCGATCAAGATCTGCTCGTTGAACAACCGCTACCTGGGCATGGTGCGCCAGTGGCAGGAGATCGAATACTCCGGCCGCTACAGCCACAGCTACATGGATGCACTGCCCAACTTCGTGAAGCTTGCCGAGGCCTACGGCCACGTCGGCATGCTGATCGAGCGTCCACAAGACGTGGAGCCGGCGCTGCGCGAAGCACGCAAGCTCAAGGACCGCACGGTGTTCATGGACTTCCGTACCGACCCCACCGAGAACGTGTTCCCGATGGTGAAGGCCGGCATGGGCATCACCGAGATGCTCCTGGGTTCCGAGGATCTCTGATCTCGGTTCCCCGTTCGTTCGCTAGTTCTCGTTCAACCCTTACTGACGAATCTATTGCCCGCCAAGCCCGCGCATTACCGTGCGCGGGGGAGGGCGGCGAAAGCGAAAGCTTCCGCGCAGGCGAAAAGAGGAGTCACGCAAACATGAAACACATCATTGCAGTGCTGCTGGAAAACGAGCCGGGTGCTCTTTCCCGCGTGGTGGGCCTTTTCTCGGCCCGTGGCTACAACATCGAATCGCTGACCGTCGCGCCGACCGAGGACTCGAGCCTCTCGCGCATGACGATCGTCACCACCGGTTCGGACGACGTGATCGAGCAGATCACCAAGCACCTGAACCGCCTGATCGAAGTCGTGAAGGTCGTCGACCTGACCGAAGGCGCCTACACCGAGCGGGAGCTCATGATGGTGAAGGTGCGCGCGGTCGGCAAGGAGCGCGAAGAAATGATGCGCATGGCCGAGATCTTCCGAGGCCGCATCATCGACGTGACCGACAAGAGCTACACCATCGAACTCACCGGCGACCACGGCAAGAACGACGCTTTTCTTGAAGCGATCGACCGTAGCGCTATCCTCGAGACTGTCCGCACCGGTGCCAGCGGCATCGGGCGCGGCGAGCGCATCCTGCGCGTGTAGGGGGTGAAGATCCCCTCAGTTCCATCGTTTATCAACACGACATGAGGAGAAGGTGATGCAAGATTTGCTGGGTTTCGACAAGATGGTGACCCCCATCGTCATCCGGGTACTGTATTTCCTGGGGTTGCTGGCGGTATTGATTACCGGGGTTGGCACGCTTTTCAGCGGCGGCCTCAGGGGCATTGTTGCTGGCCTCGCGATTCTGGTTATCGGCGCGATCATGGTTCGCGTCTACAGCGAATTGCTGATCCTGCTGTTCCGCATTCACGACAACCTCGTGTCCATCAATCAGCAAATGAAGGACCGGAATTCTTCCGGCCAACTGTGAGTGAACGCACCCCCGTGGAGGGGGTGCTCGAGATTAAATAGGAAAGACGCATATGAAGGTTTACTACGACAAGGACGCGGATCTCAGCCTCATCAAGGGCAAGACGGTCGCAATCATCGGTTACGGGTCGCAAGGTCACGCGCATGCGCAGAACCTGAACGACAGCGGCGTCAAGGTCGTGGTCGGCCTGCGCAAGGGTGGCGCTTCGTGGGACAAGGTCGGCAAGGCCGGCCTGCAGGTCGCCGAGGTGGCCGATGCCGTGAAGTCGGCCGACGTGGTCATGATCCTGCTGCCCGACGAGCAGATCGCCAACGTCTACAAGAACGACGTGGCCCCGCACATCAAGGAAGGCGCTTCGCTCGTCTTCGCGCACGGCTTCAACGTGCACTATGGTTTCGTGCAGCCACGCGCTGACCTCGACGTGTGGATGGTCGCCCCCAAGGCCCCAGGCCACACGGTGCGCAGCACGTACACGCAAGGTGGCGGCGTGCCCCACCTCGTGGCCGTGCACCAGGACAAGACCGGCAAGGCGCGTGACCTCGCGCTGAGCTACGCCACCGCCAACGGCGGCGGCAAGGCCGGCATCATCGAGACCAACTTCCGCGAAGAAACCGAAACCGACCTGTTCGGCGAACAAGCGGTTCTGTGCGGCGGCACGGTCGAGCTGATCAAGGCTGGTTTCGAAACGCTGGTGGAAGCCGGCTACGCGCCCGAAATGGCGTACTTCGAATGCCTGCATGAGCTCAAACTCATCGTCGACCTGATCTATGAAGGCGGCATCGCCAACATGAACTACTCGATCTCGAACAACGCCGAATACGGCGAGTACGTCACGGGCCCGCGCATCGTGACCGACGAGACCAAGAAGGTCATGAAGCAAGTGCTCAAGGACATCCAGACCGGCGAATACGCAAAGAGCTTCGTGCTCGAAGCCGCTGCCGGCCAGCCCACGCTGATCAGCCGTCGTCGCCTGGGTGCCGAGCACCAGATCGAAGTGGTTGGCGAAAAGCTGCGCGCGATGATGCCCTGGATCAAGAAGAACAAGCTGGTCGACCAGACCCGCAACTGATCCTGCAGGCAAGAACGGGTGCTTCGGCGCCTGTTTCCCAAGGGCCACCCGTCGCGGTGGCCCTTTTGTTTGATGGGGGCAAAGCATCCCCTGAACTACACTGCGAACCATGCGACTCACAGATCAAGATGCTATCGAATGGATAGCTGGCCGCGCAGTGCCCATGAGGGACGGAGGCAAATTCAATGCATGACGATACGGTTCCCGACGAGGTGCAACCGCGCAAACGCCGCAAGGGCATCTACATCCTGCCGAACCTGTTCACGCTGGCGGCGTTGTTCGGCGGTTTCTACTCGGTCGTGATGGCCATGAACGCGCGCTTCGATCTCGCGGCGCTCGGCGTGTTCGCCGCGATGATTCTCGACAGCCTCGATGGCCGCGTCGCGCGCATGACCAACACGCAAAGCGCATTCGGCGAGCAGATGGATTCGCTGTCCGACATGGTGTCGTTCGGTGCCGCGCCTGCGTTGATCGCCTACGAGTGGTCGCTCAAGGGGCTGGGGCGCTGGGGCTGGATCGCGGCTTTCGTGTACTGCGCCTGTGCCGCGCTGCGGCTGGCGCGTTTCAACGTCAACACCGGCGTGGTCGACAAGCGCTGGTTTCAGGGCCTGCCGTCGCCTGCGGCTGCGGCATTGGTGGCGGGCTTCATCTGGCTGGTGGACGAGTGGGGCAAGCGTGGCGGCGAGGTGCTGTACCTCTCGTGGACGCAGATCACCTGGGTCACCTTCGCGTTCACGCTGTATGCGGGCCTGACGATGGTCACCAATGCGCCGTTCTACAGCTTCAAGGACATCCAGATGAAGAAGAGCGTGCCCTTTGCAGCGATCGTGCTGATCGCGCTCGGCATCGCGGTCATCAACATCCATCCGCCGACCGTGCTGTTCGGCCTGTTCGTCGTCTATGGGCTGAGTGGCTATGTGGTCTACGGATGGCGCAAGGCCAAGGGTCAGCCGGCCAGCGTGATTAGCACCTCGACCGAAGAGCCTGACGAGCGAGGCCTGCACAACTGAGCCCCGGGGCCTTCCCAGGCCCGCAAAGGCTGTGCTACATTCGCAACCCTCATGACCAAGATTTCGCTGCTGGCCCTACTAGCTCTCCCTCACGGGCGGAGACGGTAGCGCACGCGCAAATCCCTCACCACGGCCCGTTCGCACCAGCAACGGGCCGTTTGTTTTTGGGGTTGCTGGTTGAATACCAACCATCACAGAGAAATCGACATGCTCAAGCAACCTCAAGCCAAATACCGCGCATTCGCCCCGATCGGCCTCAAGGACCGCACCTGGCCCGATGCCGTGCTGACCAAGGCCCCGATCTGGCTGTCGACCGATCTGCGTGATGGCAACCAGGCCCTGGTCGAGCCCATGGACATCGCGCGCAAGATGCGCATGTTCGAGACTCTCGTGGCCATCGGCTTCAAGGAAATCGAAGTCGGCTTTCCTTCCGCTTCCCAGGTCGAATTCGACTTCGTGCGCAAGCTGATCGAGGAAGACCGCATTCCCGACGACGTGACGATCCAGGTGCTGACGCAGGCACGCGACCACCTCATCGCCCGCACCTTCGAGGCGCTGCAGGGCGCGCCGCGCGCCATCGTCCACCTCTACAACGCCGTGGCCCCGGTGATGCGCCGCGTGGTGCTCGGCATGAGCGAAGACCAGATCGTCGAGCTCGCCACCACCCATGCGCGCATGTTCAACGACTTCGCCGCCAAGCAGCCGGCGACGCAGTGGACCTTCCAGTATTCGCCCGAAATGTTCTCGGGCACCGACGTCGTGTTCTCCAAGCGCGTGGTCGATGCGGTCACCGAAGTCTGGGCGCCGACGCCCGAGCGCAAGTGCATCGTCAACCTGCCCACCACGGTGGAGCATTCCACGCCGAACATCTTTGCCGACATGATCGAGTGGATGCACCGCAACCTCGCGCGGCGCGACTCGATCATCCTCTGCGTGCACCCGCACAACGACCGCGGTACCGGCACGGCGGCAGGCGAGCTGGCATTGATGGCGGGTGCCGAGCGCATCGAAGGCTGCCTTTTCGGCAACGGTGAACGCACCGGCAACCTCGACCTCGTGAACGTCGCGCTCAATCTCTACACGCAAGGCGTGTCGCCCGAACTCGACTTCTCGAACATCGACGAGATCCGCGCGACGGTCGAGCATTGCAACCAGATTCCGGTACACCCGCGCCACCCGTACGTGGGCGACCTGGTCTACACCTCGTTCTCGGGCTCGCACCAGGACGCGATCAAGAAGGCCTTCGCCGCGCGCAAGGAAGGCGACATCTGGGACATGCCCTACCTCCCCATCGACCCGAAGGACGTGGGCCGCAGCTACGAGGCCGTGATCCGCGTCAACAGCCAGTCGGGCAAGGGCGGCATGGCCTACCTGCTCGAGAGCGAGTACGGCATCGAGATGCCGCGCCGCCTGCAGATGGAATTCATGCAGACCGTGCAGCGCGTGATGGACGTGGCCGGCAAGGAGCTCACGGCGGCCGACCTCTGGGATCTCTTCGTGCGCGAGTACGGCATCGAGGCCGCCCATTCACTGCAGCACCGCGTGATCGAGGAAGAAGGCGAGGGCGCCGATGCTGTCGTGGTTCTGCGCGGCGACCTGCCCTGGGACGGCGAGATCCGCGCCATCGAAGGCCGCGGCAACGGGCCGATCGACGCCTTCACGCAGGCACTGAGCAAGGCCACCGGCCACACCGTGCGCGTGATGGACTACCACCAGCACGCGATCGGCGCCGGTGCCGATGCGAAGTCGGTGGCGTACCTCGAGCTGCGCGTCGACGAAAGCCAGACCCTGTTCGGCGTCGGCATCGACGCGAACGTGATCTCGGCATCGCTCAAGGCCATCGTCTCGGGCGTCGAGCGGGCGCGGAGCCGGGGCGCGCGCAGCGCACAATCGGCGGTTGAAGTCGCCTGACGCTGCCCTTTGCCGGGGGCGCAAGGTGGAAACGAACAAAGGAGATTCACGATGGCTGACCAACTCATAATTTTCGACACCACCTTGCGCGACGGCGAGCAATCGCCCGGCGCCTCGATGACGCGCGACGAGAAGATGCGCATTGCCAAACAGCTGGAGCGGCTCAAGGTCGACGTGATCGAGGCCGGCTTCCCGGCCAGCTCCAACGGCGACTTCGAGGCGGTCAAGGCGATTGCAGATGTCATCAAGGACGCGACGGTGTGCGGCCTTTCGCGCGCCAACGACCGCGACATCGCACGCGCGGCCGAGGCGCTGAAGGGCGCGGCGCGCGGCCGCATCCACACCTTCATTGCGACGTCGCCGCTGCACATGGAGAAAAAGCTGCGCATGTCGCCCGAGGAGGTGCATGAGCAGGCCAAGCTGGCCGTGCGCTTTGCGCGCAATCTGGTGGGCGACGTCGAGTTCAGCCCCGAAGACGGCTACCGCAGCGACCCCGACTTTCTCTGCCGCGTCATCGAGACCGTGATCAACGAAGGCGCCACCACCATCAACGTGCCCGACACCGTCGGCTACGCGATCCCCGAGCTCTACGGCAGCTTCATCAAGATGCTGCGCGAGCGCGTGCCCAACAGCGACAAGGCGATCTGGTCCGTGCACTGCCACAACGATCTCGGGATGGCGGTGGCCAATTCGCTGGCCGGCGTGAAGATCGGCGGCGCGCGCCAGGTGGAATGCACCATCAATGGCCTGGGCGAACGCGCGGGCAACTGCTCGCTCGAAGAGGTCGTCATGGCGGTGAAGACCCGCAAGGACTACTTCGGGCTCGACCTGCGGATCGACACCCAGCACATCGTGGCCGCCAGCCGCATGGTGAGCCAGACGACCGGCTTCGTGGTGCAGCCCAACAAGGCTGTGGTGGGGGCGAACGCCTTTGCGCACGCTTCGGGCATTCACCAGGACGGCGTGCTCAAGGCGCGCGACACCTACGAGATCATGCGGGCCGAAGACGTGGGCTGGACGGCCAACAAGATCGTGCTGGGCAAGCTCAGCGGCCGCAATGCCTTCAAGCAGCGCCTGACCGACCTGGGCGTGGCCATGGCGAGCGAAGCGGACATCAACGCCGCGTTTTCGCGCTTCAAGGAGCTGGCCGACCGCAAGTCCGAAATTTTTGACGAAGACATCCTCGCGCTCGTCAGCGCGGAAGAGGTGTCGAACGTTGGTGAGCAGTTTGCTTTCGTCTCTCTCTCCCAGCACAGCGAAACCGGCGAGCGCCCCCAGGCGAAGGTGGTTTTCACCGTCCAGGGCAAGGAAGTCACCGGCGAGTCCGACGGGAATGGCCCGGTGGATGCTTCCCTCAAGGCCATCGAGTCGCACGTCCAAAGCGGCGCCGAGATGGTTCTTTACTCTGTCAACGCCATCAGTGGCTCGACGGAAAGCCAGGGGGAAGTTACAGTCCGGTTACAAAACGCAGGGCGGGTGGTCAACGGTGTGGGTGCAGACCCCGACATCGTGGTCGCTTCGGCAAAGGCTTATTTGAGTGCGCTCAACAAGTTACAGAGCCAAGCTGAGAGAGTGGCAGCGCAAGGTTAGGTTTTCAGGCGTTCCTTGGTATTCGAATGAAGAAGAGGATGCAAGTAACTGATATTGCGTGTCTTTTTTGAATTCGATACACTGCGGTCCTCGTTTGTCGCCGCTGGAGATTTATTAATGCCTGAAGCCCGTCTCCGCCGAGTTTCCAGCCAGCGGTTTCTACCCGCGTTCAAATTCATCGCCGTCGCGCTCTGTGCCACGGCGTTTTTGCTGCCTGGCGCCCAGGCCGCAAAGAAAGAAAAGCCCACCGCCACCAAGACCGCCGCCGCCAAGAAGGCGAAGGGTCCGGTGCCGGTCGAAGTCAAGCGCACCGCGTCCGCCAAGGGCGCGCGCGGCGCCACCGCCGTTGTCGCCAAGCGCGGCGGCCGGGCCGAGAAGGCCGAGAGAGCAGAAAAGGTCGTTCGTGGCGGCCGCAATGTCGTCGCGACCATCCACAAGAAGAACGGCAAGACCGTGGTGGCCGTCCAGCGCCGCTCGATCGTTCGCGTCGAAGCCCCCCCGCGCCAGTCCTTCGGCCAGATGGCCGGACTGCACGGCACCGAAGACGTGCTTGACCTGAAGTCGAGCGTTGCACTGGTGATCGACCAGGACACCCACGAAGTGCTGTTCAGCAAGAACGACCACGCCGTGCTACCGATCGCGTCGCTCACCAAGCTGATGACCGGCCTGCTGATCAGCGAAGCCCATCTGCCGAACGACGAACTCATCACCATCACCCAGGACGACGTCGACACCGAAAAGCGCAGCAGCTCGCGCCTGACGGTCGGCACCACGCTGTCGCGCGGCGAACTGTTGCACCTGGCGCTGATGTCGAGCGAAAACCGCGCGGCGCATGCATTGGGCCGCACCTATCCGGGTGGCCTGACGACCTTCGTGAGCATCATGAACGCCAAGGCCAGGATGCTCGGCATGAAGGACACGCGCTACGTGGAGCCCACGGGCCTGTCGAGCCGCAACCAGTCGAGCGCGCAAGACCTGGCGCTGCTGGTCAATGCCGCGTATTCCGATGCCACGGTGCGCTCGCTCTCGACGTCGCCTGAATACCAGGTCGAGGTCGGCAACCGCGTGCTGCAGTTCAACACCACCAACCGCCTCGTGAAGAGCCCCGATTGGGAAATCGGCGTGCAAAAGACCGGCTACATCTCCGAAGCCGGCCAGTGCCTCGTGATGCAGGCGAAGGTGGCTGGGCGCAAGCTGATCATGGTGTTCCTGGATTCGGCCGGCAAGTTCAGCCGCATTGCCGACGCCGAGCGCGTGCGTCGCTGGGTCGAGGCCACGCATGCCGTCGGTTCGCCGGCGGCTTCTTCCCGGAACACGAGCTTCCAGGTCGCTGGCTGAGAGGCACGATCCACAAAAAAGCCCGCTCTGCAGCGGGCTTTTTTATTTGCGCAGTCGAAGGGGCCTTGGCCAAAGGCCAAGGGGGTCGATCAAACGCCCGCAGTCGACGACGAACTGTTGCCAGCGGGTGCCGGCGTGGCAGACGCCCCGTCCTTGAACCCGAGCGCTCCCGATATTTCGTTGGCTGTGGCTTGAAGCTTTGGCAACCAGCCTTCGTCCAGGCGATCGGCGGGGGCGGAAATCGACAAGCCGGCCACCAGCTTGCCCTGATCGTCGTAGATGCCTGCGGCCATGCAGCGCACGCCCAGTTCGAGTTCTTCGTTGTCGCGGGCAATGCCGTACTGGCGCGCCTTCGACAGCTCCCGTTCGAGCGCGGGCAATTGCGTGATGCTGTTGCGCGTGTGGCCGGCCAGGCCCGTGCGCGTGGCGTAGCTGCGTACGCGCTGCGGATCGTCGGCCGCAAGGAACAGCTTGCCGGTCGATGTCAGGTGCAGGGCGGCCCGGCCGCCGATGGCGCGCACCACCTGCATGCCCGAGCGCTCGCTGTAGGAGCGCTCGATGTACACGATCTCGTCGCCCTGGCGCATGCTCAGGTTGACGGGCTGCTGCGTGAGCTTGTGCAGCTCGCGCATCGGGCCCAGGGCGGCGTCGCGCACATTGAGCCGGCCTTTCACCAGGTTGCCCAGCTCCAGCAGGCGCATGCCGAGCCGGTAGCTGCCCGCCTCGGGCCGGTCGACAAAACGCCCGACGGCCAGGTCATTGAGGATGCGGTGCGTGGTGGAGGGGTGGAGGCCGGTCTTTTCGCTGATCTCCTTCAGCGAAATGGCCTCCTCGCGCGATGCCAGGACATCGATCAGCGAGAACATGCGCTCGATCACCTGGATCACGGGAACGGCTGGAACGTCGGATTGGTTTTTTCTCATGGCGCTGTGCGGTGAAGACCGGGCGCCATTTTACCTTGTGAAATCGCTTGGTGCCTGCCAGTGTCCATCCACCAACACTTCGTGAGGGGAAAAGCGCGCCTTGTAGTTCATCTTCGAGCTGTGCTCGATCCAGTAGCCGAGGTAGACGTGCGGCAGCCCGAGCTTGCGGGCCTGCTCGATCTGCCAGAGCACGCTGTAGGTGCCGTAGCCAGCGCTCGTGTCGGGCTCATAGAAGGTGTAGACGGCTGAAATGCCATCGTTCAGCACGTCGAGGATCGACACCATCCGCAATGCACCAGCACTGCCGTCGGGCAGCGTCTCGCGAAACTCCACCAGCCGCGAGTTGACCCGGCTCTGCAGCAGGAACTGGGTGTACTGGTCGATGCTGTCGTGGTCCATGCCGCCGCCCGCGTGGCGGCCGTTCTGGTAGCGCAGGTAAAGCTGGTAGTGCTCGGGCATGAAGCACAGCTTGAGCACACGCGCCTGCAGATCGGAATGCTGCTTGAGCGCGCGCCGCTGGCTGCGCGTGGGACGAAAGCTGTTCGCCAGCACCCGCAGCGGAATGCACGCGCGGCAGCCGTCGCAGTAGGGGCGATAGGTGAACATGCCGCTGCGCCGGAAGCCGCTGAGCACCAGGTCGGAATAGGCGTCGTTGTGGATCAGGTGGCTGGGCGTGGCCACCTGCGAGCGGGCCTGGCGATCCGGCAGATAGCTGCACGGATAGGGCGCCGTCGCATAGAACTGCAGCGTGTGAAGCGGGAGATCCTTGAGGTGCGTCACGTCGAAAGAGGAGGTCGCGCGGACAGGAGTTCGTTCCAGTATACGGGCTCGAATCGCCACCGTGGCGCCTCCTCGTTCCGTGCCGCGGCCACATGCGCGACGAAGCGCTTGCGCGCCATCTCGCGGGCGCCGAGGCTCGCCAGATGAGCGGTGTTCTGCTGGCAGTCGATCATCTGCACGCCGAAGCGGCGGCACAGCGACACCAGCGCGGCCAGCGCGATCTTCGAGGCATCGGGCTGGCGGGTGAACATCGACTCGCCGAACACCGCGCGGCCCAGCGCCACGCAATACAGGCCGCCTGCGAGCTTGCCGTCGATCCAGGTCTCGACGCTGTGGGCATGGCCGGCCTCGTGCAAATTCGTATAGGCCTTGACCATGTCCGGCACGATCCAGGTGCCAGTCTGGCCCACGCGCGGCGAGCGCGAGCAGGCCTCGATGACCGAGGCGAAGTCATGGTCGATGCGCACTTCGCAGCCGGGCGTTTCTGCAAATCGGACCAGCGTCTTGCGCAGCGAGCGATGCAGCTTGAACTGCGCCACCTGCAGCACCATGCGCGGGTCCGGGCTCCACCAGAGGATCGGCTGGTCTTCGCTGAACCACGGAAAGACGCAGTGGCTGTAGGCCTGCATCAAAGTATTGACGTCCAGTGCACCACCGGCCGCAAGAAGGCCGGGTACAGGGTCGGCCATGCCCCATGCCGAGGCGGGGTCGGGCAGGGCATCTCCGGGTTCGAGCCAAGGCAGTTGTCGCATGGGCATAGGTATACACGGCTTCACCAACCCCACTCCAGTTGGGCGAAAATCGCAGATCGCCGACACCGCCACGAGGGTTCGGCTCACAAGCTACGGCACCACAAAATCCGCCGAAAACCCTATAGTGCACAGCTTGCATTCGCAGCACACAGCAAGATCAGGCAGGCCCACGCACGCGTTGGGGATGAGCACAAGAGGACCACGTTGACCACTGAACCCAACCCAACGCGCTTCGGCAGCGGCCAGGCGGTGCGCCGCCTTGAAGACGAAAGCCTGCTGGCAGGCGCCGGCCACTACACAGACGACGTCACGCTGCCCGACCAGGCCCACCTGGTCTTCCTTCGTTCCGCCTATCCCCACGCACGCATCCTGTCGATCGACACCAGCGCGGCCGCTGCCATGCCCGGCGTGCTGCGCGTGATCACCGGCGCCGACATGGCCGCGGCAGGCGTCAAACCGATGCCGGGTGCCGCAGGCTTCAAGCGCGCCGACGGCACCGACAGCGCCAGCCCGCCGCGCCGTGCCATGGCCCACGAGCGCACGCGCTTCGTCGGCGAGGCGGTGGCGGCGGTCATTGCCGACACGGTCCAGCAGGCGCGTGATGCCACCGAAGCCATCCTGGTTGAGTACGAAGACCTGCCCATGGTCGTCGATCTCGCCAGTGCCACCGCCGAAGGCGCGCCGCAGCTGTGCGAGGAGGCCACCGGCAACATCGCCGCCGAGATGCGGCACGGCAGCAGCGAGGCCGCGACGGCCGCCTTCGCCAAGGCCAGCCACGTGGTCGCGCTCGACGTCCACAACCAGCGCGTGGTCGCGCTCACCATCGAGCCGCGCTCCGTGCTGGCGGTGCAAGACGATGAGTCCGGCCGCCTCACGATCCGCATGAGCACCCAGATGCCCTCGGGCGTGCGCGATTCCGTCTGCGCGGCCATCGGCCTTGCCAAGGAAAAAGTGCGCGTGGTCGTGGGCGACGTGGGCGGCGGTTTCGGCATGAAGACCGGCGCCTATCCCGAAGACATCGCGGTCGCCTTTGCGGCCCTGCAGGTCAAGCGGCCGGTCAAGTGGGTGGCCGACCGCAGCGAAGAATTCCTGTCGAGCGCGCATGGCCGCGACATCGAGGCCCGCGCCGAAATGGCGCTCGATGCCCAGGGCAAGATCCTGGCGCTGCGCATCAAGACGCTGGCCAACGTGGGCGCCTATGCCACCGGCACCGGCGTCGCGATCCAGCTGCTGATCGGCCCGTGGGTGCAGACCAGCGTCTACGACATCCAGACCATCGACTTCCACTTCAAGGCCGTGCTCACCAACACGGCCCCCACCGGCGCCTACCGTGGCGCGGGGCGGCCCGAGGCCATCTTCACCATCGAGCGCCTGATGGACGAGGCCGCACGCCAGACCGGCATCGACCGCATCGTGCTGCGCCGCCGCAATTTCATCCGCCCCGAGCAGATGCCGTACAAGAACCCGATGGCGCAGACCTACGACACCGGCAACTTCGAGTCGGTGATGGACCAGGCCCTCACGCTCGCCGACTGGCAGGGCTTCGAGGCCCGTGCGGCCGAATCGGCCAGCCAGGGCAAGCATCGCGGCCTGGGCATCGCCACCTTTCTCGAATGGACGGGCGGCAATGTGTTCGAGGAGCGCGTCACGGTCTCGGTGCAGGCCGACGGCGTGATCGAGGTGTTCTCCGCCGTCAACGCCATGGGGCAGGGCATTGCCACCTCGCTCGCCCAACTGGCGGTCGATGCCTTCGGCGTGCCGATCGACAAGGTGCGCGTGGTGCTGGGCGATACCGACCGCGGCGACGGCTTCGGCAGCGCCGGCTCACGTTCGCTCTTCACCGGCGGCTCGGCCGTGCGCATCGGCGCCGAGCGCACCATCGACAAGGCACGCGAACTCGCGGCGCAAGAGTTCGAGGCCGCCCTCGACGACATCACCTACACCCGCGGCGTGTTCACCGTGGCCGGCACCGACCTCGAACTCGACCTCTTCACGCTCGCCGGCAAGCAGCCCGAGCGCGAGATCTTCGTCGACTCCACCAGCACCGTGGCCGGCCCCACCTGGCCCAACGGCTGCCACATCTGCGAGATCGAGATCGATCCGCCCACCGGCGAGATCAGCGTGGTGGCCTACAGCTCCGTCAACGACGTGGGCCGCGTCATCAACCCGATGATCGTGCGCGGCCAGCTCGAAGGCGGCGCGGTGCAAGGCATCGGGCAGGCGCTCTACGAGCAGGTGGTGTACGACCACGAAACCGGCCAGCCCGTCACCGGCAGCCTGATGGACTACGCGGCCCCGCGCGCCGACATCGTCAGCACCATGTTCAACATGGAGATGGACGAATCGACCCCCTGCATCAACAACCCGCTGGGCGTGAAGGGCGTGGGCGAACTCGGCACCATCGGTGCCACGCCGGCCATCGTGAATGCGGTGGCCGACGCCTTTGCGCGCAACGGCCTGGCAGCGCGGGCACCGCGCCTGCACATGCCGCTGAGCCCGTCGCGCGTCTGGCAGGCGATGCAGACCATCGACTAGGAAGGCCGCTCGCCGCAGGGTGAAACGCGATGCTCGTCACCACCGAACTGCAGACCGACCCGATCCGCGTGTCGCGTTACCGCTGCGACGCGGGCCCCGATGCGCAGCCGTTCACCGAGATGCACGAGGGCTACTCGGTCTCGTACGTGCGCAAGGGCAGCTTCGGCTATCGCACGCGCGGCAACGCTTATGAGCTGGTCGCGGGTTCTGTGCTGGTCGGCTGTCCGGGCGACGAATACGTCTGCACGCACGATCACCACATCTGCGGCGACGAGTGCCTGGCCTTCCACCTGTCCCCGGGTTTCGTCGACCTGATCGGCGGCGACCAGCGCACCTGGCGCACGGCAGGGCTGCCGCCGTTGCCCGAACTCATGGTGCTGGGCGAGCTGGCCCAGGTCGCGGCCGAAGGGCAGAGCGATGTCGGGCTCGACGAGCTGGGCATGTGGTTCGCCAGCCGCTTCGTCGAAGTCGTGGGTGGCCAGGGCAAGCCGGCACCCAAGTCCGCCGGTGCGCGAGACCGCCGCCGCGCGGTCGATGCGGCGATGTGGATCGACGCCAACTCCCACGACGACATCGGCCTCGACGGCGCGGCATCCGAAGCGGGCCTGAGCTCGTTCCACTTCCTGCGCCTGTTCTCGCAGGTGCTCGGCGTCACGCCGCACCAGTACCTCGTACGCTCCCGGCTGCGCCACGCCGCGCGCCTGTTGGCAGACGATGAGCGCCCCGTCACCGACGTGGCCTTCGACGTGGGTTTTGCCGACCTCAGCAACTTCGTGCGCACCTTCCACCGGGCCGCCGGCGTGTCGCCTCGCGGCTTCCGGCAGGCCGCCAAGGGCGACCGCAAGATTTTCCAAGATCGCATTGCCGCGCTCTTCCATGATGACCGCCTGATTCACACATCGAGCAGGAAGCCATCATGTACGACCACATCGGATTGAAAGTCGCGGACCTTTCCGCGAGCCGCCGTTTCTACGAAGCCGCGCTTGCGCCGCTCGGCCACGTGCTGGCCTCGCACGACGACAGCTATGCCGGCATCGGACCGGCCGGAGCGCCCGCGCTGTGGCTCTATGCGTCCAAGGGCGCGAAGGGGCCGGGCACTCACATCGCGTTCCGCGCCACCGACCACAAGGCCGTCGCGGCCTTCCACAAGGCGGGCTTGAAAGCAGGCGGCACCGACAACGGCGGCGCCGGTCCGCGCACCGACTACAGCCCGACCTACTACGCGGCCTTCCTGATCGATCCGGATGGCAACAACGTCGAGGCCGTCTGCCCCTGAGGCCGCGCGCAAGACCATGGCAACGATCTACAAGGAATTCATCGTCGAAGCGGATGTGGCGCAAGTGTGGGATGCATTGCGCGACTTCGGCGCCGTGCACACGCGCCTGGCGCCAGGCTTCCTGACGGGCTGCAAGCTGGACGGCACGGGTGCCCGCATCGTCAGCTTCGCCAACGGCCTCGTCGCGCGCGAGATGCTGGTCGGCATCGACGACGCGAACCGCCGCCTGGCCTACACCGTCACCGACGGCAAGGCCAGCCACCATCACGCGTCTGCGCAGGTGTTCGCGCAGGGCGAGGGGCGCGCCCGTTTCGTCTGGATCACCGACGTGCTGCCGGACGCACTGGCGGCCTACATCGAGCCGATGATGGTGCAGGGCGGGCAGGCGATGAAAGCCGCCCTCGAAGGGCAAAGCGCCACTGTGGCGCCGCTCGCCTAGAAGTCTTCGAGCGGCAGGCCGACGTAGTTTTCCGCCAGTGCGGTCGACGCCGCTTTCGAGTGCACCAGATAGTCGAGTTCGGCTTCCTGGATCTTCTGGCCGAAGGCGCCGGTCTCGGGAAAGCGGTGCATCAGCGAGGTGAACCACCACGAGAAGCGCTCCGCCTTCCACACGCGACGCAGGCAAAGGTCGGAATAGCGGTCGAGCGCCGAGGCCGATTTTTCGCCGTAGAAGATCTCGAGCGCACGCGAGAGATAGCCCACGTCGGCGGTCGCAAGGTTCAGCCCCTTGGCGCCGGTCGGCGGCACGATGTGTGCCGCATCGCCGGCCAGGAACAGCGAGCCGAAGCGCATCGGCTCAGCAACGAAGCTGCGCAGCGGCGCGATGCTCTTTTCGAGCGAGGGGCCGGTCACCAACCGCTCGCGGGCCTCGGGGTCGAGCCGCGCGCGCAGCTCGTTCCAGAAGGCTTCGTCGCTCCAGTTTTCCACGCGCTCTTCGGTCGGCACCTGCACGTAGTAGCGGCTGCGGGTGGCGCTGCGCATGCTGCACAGCGCAAAGCCGCGCTCGGTGTTCGCGTAGATCAGCTCGTGCGACACCGGCGGCACATCGGCCAGCACGCCCAGCCAGCCGAAGGGGTAGACCTTCTCGTAGGTCTGGATCGCATCGGCCGACACGCTGGCGCGGCTCACGCCGTGGTAGCCGTCGCAGCCGGCGATGAAGTCGCATTCGATCTCGTGCGTCTGCCCGTCTTTCTCGTAGCGCACGCGCGGCCTGGCCGAATCGAAGTCGTGCAGGCTGACGTTCGCTGCGCTGTAGATGGTGGCAAGGCCCTCGGCCGTGCGCGCTTCCATCAGGTCGCGCGTCACTTCGGTCTGGCCGTACACCGTGACCTGCTTGCCGCCCGTGAGGCCGTGCATGTCGATGCGATGGCGCGCGCCCTTGAACAGCAGCTCGATGCCCTCGTGCGGCAGGCCCTCGGCCTTGGCGCGGACATCGACGCCGGCGCGCGCCAGCAGGTCCATCGTGACCTGTTCCAGCACGCCGGCGCGGATGCGGCCGAGCACGTAGTCGCCGCTCTGGCGTTCGACGATGACGTTGTCGATGCCTGCCTTGTGCAGCAGTTGTCCGAGCAGAAGGCCGGCGGGGCCTGCGCCGATGATGGCGACCTGGGTGCGCATGTTCGTGTCTCCGGAGGGTTTTGCAGAGCGTAGGGCGCACCCGGTGTTTTGGCGCGGCGGACCGCGAGGCTCTGTGCGATCATGCGAACGCGTGCGCGATGATCGCGCAAACACTTCGACAGACCCACGAATGACCATCGCCAAAGCCGATTTCATCGAAGGCATTGCCAAGGGAATGGCGGTGCTCGAGAGCTTCGACACCGAACGCCAGCGCCTCAATGCCACCCTGGCCGCCGAGCGCGCCGGCCTCACGCGCGCCGCCGCCCGCAGGCACCTGCTGACGCTGGCGCACCTGGGCTACCTCGAAACCGATGGCAGCTATTTCTGGATGGCACCCAAGGTGCTGCGCTTCTCGGGGAGCTACCTGGCCTCGTCGCGCCTGCCGCGTGCGTTGCAGCCCACGCTGAACCGGCTGGCGGCGCAGACCGGCGAGTCGTTCTCGGCGGTGGTGCTCGACGGGGAAGAGGTGGTGATCGTCGCGCGCAGCGGCAGTTACGGCACGCCGACCCGCGTGCTCGCCTACGGCCTGCACCTGGGGGCGCGGCTGCCGGCCCATGCCACTTCCACCGGTCGCGTTTTGCTGGCCGCCTTGCCGCCCACCCAGTTCACGCAGTGGCTCAAGGGCCGCCACCTCGCGCGGCTGACGCCGCACACCGTGACCCAGGCACGCGGACTGCGCCAGCTGGTTGCGCGCGCACGCAAGGACGACCATTGCTTCGCGAGCGAAGAGCACGAGCTCGGCGTGCAGGCGCTGGCGGTGCCGTTGCGCGACATGCAGGGCCACACCGTGGCCGCGCTCAACGTGGTGTTGTCGGGCACGCGCTACCAGGAAGAGGCCCTGCAGCGCGACATGCTGCCGCTGCTGTTCGAGGCGGCGCGCGAAGTCCGCTCCCTGCTCTGAACTGAACTTCGCCGCAAGCTCTGCCTCGAAGCCAAAAACGGAACACAACCATGCGACTCCTGCTTCTCGAAGACGACGTGATGAT
The DNA here is from genome assembly GCF_043658315.1 of Variovorax sp. VaC1. Taxonomy (NCBI): domain Bacteria; kingdom Pseudomonadati; phylum Pseudomonadota; class Betaproteobacteria; order Burkholderiales; family Comamonadaceae; genus Variovorax; species Variovorax sp. VaC1. Next base: position 620,455 of record NZ_JBIGLT010000003.1, read on the forward strand.
CGGCGAGGCCGTGCTCGACCTGCTGCGCGCGGAGCAATACGCGGTGGACTGGGTGAAAGACGGCGATGCCGCCGAGTCGGCATTGCGCGCCCAGCAATACGACCTCGTGATGCTCGACCTGGGCGTGCCCCGGCGCGATGGCCTCGAGGTGCTGCGCAACCTGCGCGCGCGCAAGCAGCGCATGCCGGTGCTGATCGCCACCGCGCGCGACTCGGTGCAGCAGCGCATCGAAGGGCTCGATGCCGGTGCCGACGACTATGTGCTCAAGCCCTACGACCTCGACGAACTGCTGGCCCGCATCCGCGCCTTGCTGCGACGCGCCGCGGGCCGCGCGGAGCCGGTGTACGAACACATGGGCGTGAGCATCAATCCGGCCACGCGCGAGGTCACGGTCAACGGACAGCCGGTGGTGCTCTCGGCGCGCGAATGGGCCGTGCTGGAGCCGCTGCTCGCGCGGCCCGGCATGGTGCTTTCGCGCGCACAGCTCGAAGAAAAGCTCTACAGCTGGAAAGACGAGATCAGCAGCAACGCCGTCGAGGTGTACGTGCACGGCCTGCGCAAGAAGCTCGGCGCCGAGCTGATCCGCAACGTGCGTGGCGTCGGCTACATGGTGCCGAAGGTATGAGGCGCAGCCTGACCGGATCGTTGCGCGCGCGGCTGCTGTGGTTCCTGCTCGCGGCCATCGTGCTGGCCGCCGGTGCGCAGGCTCTCGTGGCCTATCGCACCGTGCTGAGCGAAGCCGACGACATCTTCGACTACCACATGCAGCAGATGGCGATGTCGTTGCGCGCCGGCCTGCCGCCGAGCGCGGCCGTCGGCGGCATCGGCAGCGGCGAACAGAACTTCGACTTCGTCGTGCAGGTGTGGACGGCCGACGGTGTGCGCGTCTTCGAGTCGGCCGAGCAGGCGGCGTTGCCGCAGCTCGCGGTGCTGGGCTTTGCCGACGTGCATGCGCGGGGCACCACCTACCGCGTGTTCTCGATGCAGACGCGCGGGCTGGTGATCCAGGTGGCGCAGGACATGGCGGCGCGGCGCAGCATGGCCGGCACGCTGGCGTTGCGAACCATCGCACCGGTGGCGCTGATGGCGCCCCTGCTGATGCTGGTCGTGTGGTGGGTGGTGAGCCGATCATTGGCGCCGGTGGCGCGCGTGCGAACGCAGGTGGCGTCGCGGCAGGCGGACGACCTGTCGCCGGTGAGCGAAGAAGACCTGCCCGACGAAGTGCGCCCGCTGGTGCAGGAGCTGAACCTGCTGTTCGACCGCGTGCGGCATGCCTTCGATGCGCAGAAGCACTTCGTCGCCGATGCGGCGCATGAGCTTCGATCGCCGCTCGCCGCGCTCAAGCTACAGGTGCAGGGCCTGCAACGCGCGCCCGATGGGGCATCGCGCGACCTGGCCGTGAGCCGGCTGGTCGCGGGCATCGACCGTGCCACGCGGCTGGTCGAGCAGATGCTCGCGCTGGCCCGCCACGAGGCCAGCATGGCGGCCGGTGCCCGGCCGGAACCGGTCGATCTGTCCGAGGTCGCGCGCCTGGCCGTGTCCGACGCCGTGGCCGCCGCGCAGGCGCGTGGCATCGACATCGGCATCAACCATGCGGATGCAGCCGTGGTCAGCGGCCAGCCCGAGGCCTTGCGCATGCTGCTGCGCAACCTGCTGGAGAACGCAGTCAAGTACACGCCCCTCGAAGGCCGCGTCGACATCGGCATTGCGCGGCTCGACGGCGCGGTCGAACTCAGCGTCGAAGACAGTGGCCCGGGCCTGCCCGAAGCCGAGCGCGAGCGCGTGCTCGACCGCTTCTATCGCTCGGGCGAAACGCAGGCGCCCGGCAGCGGGCTGGGCCTTGCCATCGTCAAGTCGATTGCCGAGCTGCACGGCGCCACGGTGGCGCTCGACGCCTCGCCCAGCCTGGGCGGCCTGCGCGTGCGGGTTGTGTTTGCTCCCTCCGGTCCGGAAAAGGCGAAGACATAAGGCTCTGGCCCGTTTAAGCGGTGCTTAAGTCAGCGCAACGACATTCCTTTCATCGTGTTTGCGTCCATACGCATTGAAAGGAACCGACAAATGAACACCCGTCTGACTTCGCCCCGCGCCCTGGTGATTGCACTGGCGAGCGCAGGTGTGATCGGCGCCGTCGGTGCCGGTGCCTACACCAGCGCCCGTGCCGTGAATGCCCCGGCGACCACCACCGCCACGACGGCGGCGCCCGCGGCCATGGTCACGCTGCCCGACTTCTCGACCATTACCTCGCGCGACGGCCCGGCCGTGGTCAACATCAGCGTGACCGGCACCATGAAGGCCTCGGACGACCAGGCCGCCGCCGAGATCCAGGGCATCGACCCCGACGATCCGATGTTCCAGTTCTTCCGCCGCTTCCAGGGCCAGATGAACCCGCGCGGCCAGCAACAGCAACGCGACGTGCCGGTGCGTGCCGAAGGCTCGGGCTTCATCGTGGACCCGAACGGCATCATCATCACCAACGCCCACGTCGTGAAAGACGCGAAGGAAGTCACCGTCAAGCTGACCGACCGCCGCGAGTTCCGCGCCAAGGTGCTCGGCGCCGATGCCAAGACCGACATCGCCGTGCTCAAGATCGACGCGAAGAACCTGCCCGTGCTGGCACTGGGCAACACCAAGGACCTGAAGGTCGGCGAATGGGTGCTGGCCATCGGCTCGCCCTTCGGCTTCGAGAACACCGTGACGGCCGGCGTGGTCAGCGCCAAGGGCCGCTCGCTGCCTGACGACAGCTACGTGCCCTTCATCCAGACCGACGTGGCCGTGAACCCCGGCAACTCCGGCGGCCCGCTGCTCAACACGCGCGGCGAGGTGGTCGGCATCAACTCGCAGATCTACAGCCGCAGCGGCGGCTACCAGGGCCTGTCGTTCGCGATCCCGATCGACGTGGCGATCCAGGTGAAAGACCAGATCGTCGCGACCGGCAAGGCGCAGCACGCGCGGCTCGGCATCGCGGTGCAGGAAGTGAACCAGGCCTTTGCCGATTCGTTCAAGCTCGACAAGCCCGAAGGCGCGCTGGTCTCGAACATCGAGAAGGGCGGCCCTGGCGACAAGGCCGGCCTGAAGGCGGGCGACGTGATCCGCAAGGTCGACGGGCAGGCCATCGTGTCGTCGGGCGACTTGCCCGCGGTGATCGGCCAGCAGGCACCGGGCAAGAAGGTCACGCTCGAAGTGTGGCGCCAGGGCGAGCGCCAGGAACTGCAGGCAAAGCTCGGCGACGCCAGCGACAAGCCGGCGAAGGTCGCCAAGGCCGACACCGCCACGGGCCAGGGCAAGCTGGGCCTGGCGCTGCGTCCCCTGCAGCCGCAGGAAAAGCGCGAGGCCGGCGTCGACGGCGGGCTGCTGATCGAAGACGCGGCGGGCCCCTCGGCCATGGCGGGTGTGCAGGCCGGCGACGTGCTGCTGGCCATCAACGGCACGCCGGCGCAAAGCCTGGAGCAGGTGCGCGAGGTGGTGGCGAAGGCCACCAACAAGTCGGTGGCGCTGCTCATTCAGCGCGGCGAAGACAAGATCTTCGTGCCGGTCCGCATCGGCTGACGCAAGGGCTTTGGTCGGATGAAGCCGCCCGGCAAGCTGCCGCACGAAGTGCTCCAGGAGCGTGCGCCGACCGGCGGCTTGTCGGCGCACATCCTGCCCACGTCGGCCACGATGATTGGCGTGTGCATGACTGTGATGTCGATTGGTCACCTGGGGCCACGCGACGACATGCGGTTGCTGATCGATCGTTTGCTGGCTGTCGACGCGCTGGTCTTCCTGGCCAGCGCGTTGCTGTCTTTCATCTCGATGCGCACGCGCAAGTCGGGTGCGCGGCTCGAGGCCTGGGGCGAGATGGTCTTCATCGCCGGACTGGCGTTGCTGGCACTCGGAGCGGTCACGCTGGCGTTCGCGCTGCGCTGACGCGCCATCCGATCAGGGCAGGGCGCAGGGCCAGTCGAGCTGAATGCGCGTCCCACCCGCGCGTTCGTCGGCTGTTTCGATGTGCAGCCGCGCGCCGATGGATTGGGCGCGTGCCCGCATGTTGTTGATGCCATGCCCCGTGGGCCGGCCGCCGGCGGGGGCTGCGGGCAGGCCGCGTCCGTTGTCGGTGAGCACGATGCGCACCAGTGGCGGCGTTTCGTCGCCATGCCAGCTTGCATGCAGCACGATGCGCGTGGCCGATGCGTGCTTGAGCACATTGGTGAAGGCTTCCAGCAGGATGCGCTGCAACTGCAGGGCCGCCTGTGCGGCGAAGGGCGCGACGGTGGGAATCACGGCCACGTCCCACACCAGCTCGATGCCAGCGGCATCCAGGCGCGGTTGCAGGCGATAGCGCAAGGTGGCCAGCACGGTGGGCAGGTCGTCGTGCGTGGGCTGCAGCGAATCGACGGCCATGCGCATTTCGTCCAGCGCGAGCTTCACGTGCTCTTCGACCACGCCACGGTCGGGCGTGGTCTGGGTCACCACGTTGAGCAGGCCCACCAGTTGCGAGCCCACGCCGTCGTGGATCTCCCGCATGATGCGCTGGCGCTCCAGCAGCACCGCCTGCTCTTGCTGTTGCTGGCGCATGGTTTCGAAGGCGCCGCGCAACTGCTCTTCGCGTTCCGCGACACGGGCCGCGAGGTTGGCGTTGAGCGCGCCGTAGTCGGCCACGGTGCGGCTGTAGCGCTCGACCACCAGCCCCGCGAGGATCATCACGAAGAAGAACATCGCATGCGGCGTGAGCGTGTAGTAGGCGCCGCCGAAGAGGCCCATGCGCACCAGCAGCAGGTCGTGCGCGCCGGCCAGGATGGCGAGCGTGCCGGCCGCCATCAGCACGCCCGCAATGCGCCGCCGTGCCACCAGCGCGCCATGGACCACGTAGGGCAGGCAGACGATGCTGGTCACCTGCAGGATGACGAGGCCGCTGGTCCACAGCTTGGGCAACGCAAAGGCGAAGGAGGCGCAGGCCAGCGTTACCGACAGCGTCAATGCGATGTAGATCGACCGCACCAGCCACGGCGGGTTGCGGTCCAGCACCAGCAGCACGAAGCGCGCGATGAGGCCGATGTGCAGCGCATAGCAGACCGCCACCACCGCGCCCCACAGAGGCCATGGCACGGGCACTTCGGGCCAGACGCGGTCGAGGTTGCGCGTCACGCCCGACAGCGCCGCCAGCGCGAAGCAGCCGTAGAGCGCATCGCGCTGGCGCAGCCACAGGCCGCCGGCCATTCCACCCATCAGCAGCAGGCTGACCGCATAGACGATGGCCGAGGTGTTGCGCCAGTTCTGCTGCGTGCGGTAGAGCGATGCGAGCGAGGCTTCGGTGCCATAGCGGATGCTGGCCAGCCCCGCGCCGCGCTGGCGTTGGATGGTGGTGCGCACGACCAGCACCTGCGACTGCCCCTCGCGATGCAGCGCGGCTGCCAGGGGAACCAGTTGGTTGCCCTTGGCCGCGTCGTATTCGGGGTCGCCCAGCGTGCCGAAGCTGGCGACCTGTGCGTCGTTGAACACGACGGCCACCTGGTTGCCCACGCCCGACATCAGCAGCGCTGCGGATTCGCCGCTCGGAACTGCTGCGGCGGGAAGATCGATGCGGTAGCTGGCCTTGCCGCCGAGGCCGGGAAACTCGTGGTCCCAGCGGAACGGCAGTGGCACACGGCGCACCTGAACGGGAAGGCCATCGGGCTCGAGGGTGGCCTCGGCGAAGCTCGCGTCGATGGCTTCAGCGGACCTGGCCGCGTGGGCAAGATGGCCCGTCAACGCGGCGATCAGCAGCAGTGCCGCGAGCAGCAGGCGATGGACTCCTCCTGCAGCCACGGGACTAGGGAAGCCAGCCGAGATTGCGAGCCTCGAACACGGCTTCCGATTTGTTGTGCACATCCAGCTTGCCGTAGATATTGCGGATATGGGTTTGGACCGTCGAGGCCGAGACTCCCATCTGCACGCCGACTTCGACATAGGTGAAACCACGAGACACCAGGTCGAGCACTTCGAATTCGCGCGGCGACAGGCGCTCCGAGGCGGTGCTGGCGCCGTAGGCCGCGGCGCTCGATGGCCGGGCGGCGACGGGTTCGGGCGGCATGCCGGCGCGGGTCTGCCAGCGGCGCAGCAACTGGCGCGCGATCACCGGCGACATGGGCGAGCCGCCCGCGCGCAGGTGGCGGATGTGGGTGGCCAGGTCTGCCTCGGTGCCGTCTTTCAGCAGGTAGCCGCTGGCGCCGGCCTCGAAGGCCTGGACCATGTTGGCCTCGTCGCCGAAGATGGACAGCACCATCACCGCGCAGGCCGGTTGCATGTGGCGGCACTGGCTGATGACCTGCAGGCCGGGGTGGTCGGGCAGGCCGAGGTCGACCAGCAGCACGTCGACCGGGTTGTCGACCAGCCAGGCCAGGATGTCGAGGGCGTTGGAGGCGCTGTAGGCCAGGGTCAGCGATGGGTCGGCATCGACGACCCGCGCGATGCGCTCGCGCATGCCGGTGTCGTCTTCGACCAGCGCGACCTGCGTCGCCATCGTCATGCGCCTGCCCGGCGCAGCTTCGGCCCATCCGCCGGGAAGGCGCCGATGGCGATACCCGGTGTGAGAAAACTGTATGCGCTCATACAGGACAGGGAAGCGAGGCGCATGAGGAGCCCTTGGCGGCAGGTTTGCTGAATGACGCCGAGGGTAGGGGCCGGTCGGGCCCGTGCACATCCTATATACGGGGGAGGCGGCGCGCCGCTTTTCAGGGCTGGCGCTCGGCCTTGTTCGGCCGCCAGTCGACGCACACCTCGGCACGAGGCGTGGCCGGCCGGCGGTGAACCCGGGTGCTTACTGTTGCTGCTGCTTGCGACGTCCCCTGGACGTGCTCGGGGCCGAGGTTTGCGAGGGTGCCGCACCGCCGTCCACGCCCAGGCGGCCGCCGCCACCGAGGCCCTGGCCGCGCACGGTCTGCGCCTTGTAGTTGCGCAGCGAACGGACCATCTGGTTGAAGGCGTCCATGAAGGCCGCGGCGATCACCTTGCCTTGCGGTGTGCGCGTGTAGCCACCGATGCCGCCGGCGGCGGAGATGCCGCTCAGATTGGCGAAGCCGCCGAAGTCGGTCTTGGAGGCACTGCCTTCGGCCGCTGCGACTTGCACGCCCGAGCGGTTGTCGATCAGCGTCAGGAGCGCGCTGGCTTCCTTGGTCTGCAGGTTGGCACCGAGCTGGGCCAGTGCTCGGCCACGACCGCCACCGACCAGGCCGCCCAGTGCGCCGCCGATGCCGCCGGCATCGCTGTTGCTGAACACGATCTCGGGCGACAGGCCGTAGTCGGAAGCCACCATCTGGCCGCGGCCGAAGTTGCTGCCGCCGCGCATTTCGCCCGACTGCATCAGCGCGCGTTCGCGCGTCATGGCGTTCATGCCGGCCGCGCCGCGCTCGACCACCACGAAGCAGTTCGATTGCTGCACCAGCAGGCGCAGCAGGTTGGCCGTGGGCGGCAGCTTGTATTCGCCGGTGAGCACCGTGTACCAGCCGGCGTTCACGTTCTCGATCAGCGAGACGGTGCCCAGCGGCGAGTCGCAGCGCTCGAGCTGGCTGCTTTCGCCGGAGGTGGCGGCGCCGGCCGCGCTGCCAGTGGCCACGGTCTTGGCCGACTGGCTGCCCATTTGCATGTCCATGGTCTGGCAGCCCGAAAGAGCCAGCAGGCCGGCGAGTGCGCTTGCGAGAGAGAGTTTAGAAAAAGCCATGTCCCGATCTATCAAGTGAAAACAATGCGGTGCCCGTTGCGGGCGGCACGCGTCGAGAACCGAAGAGGGGGCTGCGTGGCCTGTACGGCCTCCCGATCCGACGCGCTGCAGCAAGCGGCCGCGCGACGATACGACCTGAAAGTCAGGCACACCAGTGCCGAAAGTCATGTGCATGCGCGCAAGGCCCGGTCGTCTGCCGCTCACCGCGGAGGGCATGTCGACCCGTGTCTGGAACGGGGACGCATGGGTTGCCAGCAACCCGATCCTCGATCGCTCCGGTCATGACGCCAAACAGAGAGCTCTGTGCGAGGGCGGCCAGCGGAGCGGGGCGATTATTACTCAGGACGCTGCGTCGAACAGGCGTGAGACGGAGGGCGCGGCGCCTTGCCTGAGAGGGGGCAGGGCGGCGCTGTCTCGAAGGTTACAGCCGGGGTGCTTGATGGCGTTGCGGCCATCGACTGCACCATGCGTTGAAGCTCAGGTCGTGTAGTCGCCGCTGGCTTCCGGCTGGAAAAGAATCGCGACCACGCGCGCCGCGCCTTCCGCGCCGTTCGGCATCTGCCAACGGGCCAGCGTGCCAGCCTTCACGCCGAGCAGGCCGATGCCCACCGGCGAGAGCACGGAGATGAAGCCGGACGCCGGCTCCGCATCGCCCGGGTAGCAGAGCGTGATCTTCTGCGTCTGCTGCGTGGCCGGGTCTTCGACCTCGATCTGCGAGTACATCGTCACGATGTCCGCGGGCACCTCGCGCGATGGCAAGACCTCCGCCAGGTCGAGAAGATCGGCCAGCGCGGGCGGAAGCTGGCTGCCGTTCAGCTTGTTGAGGCGGGCGACGTCGAGTTCGGTGAGCGTGCGCTCCCCGTGAATGGTTGCAAGCATGAAGCACTCCAATGGAATGCGACCTCGCCTGTGTCTGTGTTGAGGTAGGCGAAGTCGCGACCGCGCGGCGGGTGCCCGGCGGTCAATGGTTCGCGCAACAAGAAGGGAAGTAGCGGACCGCCGGGCTCAGGAAAGTGCGGAGGTACGTCGGATGACCATCGTGGTCGCCGCAACGGCAACGCCCGCGCGTCGGCCGGCCGCTGCCAGCGGCAGGGCGGCGCACGTGGGGTGCTTGCGGGACGAGGACGGGGAGAGCATTCGGGCGAGTGTAGGTGTGCCGTGTGGGGGCATCAAGCAATGGCCTCACGTGCCTTGCCGATAAGCCCGGCCGTGCGGCGTACAACGCGGCCCGCACAATCGGCGGATGCGGACCTTTCTTCTTTATGTCGCGACAGCCCTCGCGGAAATCGTCGGTTGCTACCTGCCTTATCTTTGGCTCAAGCAGGATCGCTCGGCGTGGCTGCTGGTGCCGGCAGCGATCAGCCTCGCGGCCTTCGCGTGGCTGCTCACGCTGCATGAGGCCGCGGCGGGCCGCGTCTATGCGGCGTATGGCGGCGTGTACATCGGTGTGGCCATCGCGTGGCTGTGGGCGGTGGACGGCATGCGTCCCACGCCGTGGGACGTTGCAGGCGTTGCGGTATGCCTTGTCGGCATGGGGCTGATTGCGTTCCAGCCGAGCTAGTCGGAACGCCAAAAGAAAATGCCCCGCTACCTTGTGAGTAGCGGGGCATCCAAGAACCACGAGGGTTTGTTTTGGCTCCTCGACCTGGGCTCGAACCAGGGACCTACGGATTAACAGTCCGGCGCTCTACCGACTGAGCTATCGAGGAACAAGCCTCAAATTATATTCAATGAAATTGTCGATTCCGGGCTTGCCGACTTCATTTTTTGAGAGGCAATGCGCGGAGCGTGGTGAAGCCGCAAATGAAAATGCCCCGCTACCTTTGAGTAGCGGGGCATCCAGTTGCCTTGCGGCTTGTAGTGGCTCCTCGACCTGGGCTCGAACCAGGGACCTACGGATTAACAGTCCGGCGCTCTACCAACTGAGCTATCGAGGAACAAGCCTTAGATTATAGCGTGGTTTTTCGAGGCTTCTCAAGTGCACGCCACTGCTCCGCTAAATTTCTGTGGGCGCGGTACTCACAGCGCAATGCTCAACCCGAGGCGCAAGGTGCGCGGCGCTCCCGGAAAGAGGTAGACGTGGCTGAACTGGTAGGGCGATTCCTTCCAGTAGCGGCGATCGAACAGGTTGTCGACGGCCAGCGTCCAGGTCGCATTCGCGCCGCGCAGCTTCGTGTCGTAGCGCAACACCGCATCGACGCGCGTCCACGAAGGCAGCGTGACCGAGCCATCGGGCAGCACATTGCGGCGGCCTTCGTACGAAAGCTGCCCCGCCAGTTCGAGGCCCGGCACCGATGCGAAGCGGTAGGCCGTCTGTGCGCGCAGCACCTGCTTGGGCACGTTGGTGGGCGACTGGCCATTGAGAGCCGGGTTGGCCGTGCTGTCGCGCCGCTTCGCATCGATCAGCGTGAGGCTGCCGCCAATGCGCCAGGGCCCCTGGTTCCATTGCGCGCCGGCTTCGAGGCCGCGATGCACCGCGCGGCCATCGTTGCGCACTTCGCACAAGCCGCTGCACAGGTCGAGGTTGGTCATCGGCCGCGAGATGTCGAACCACGCGAGCTGCCAGTTGAAGGCGTCGTTGCCGCCCTTCAGGCCCAGCTCCCATTGGCGCGAGCGCAGCGCGGGCAGTGCCTGGCCGGCATTGCTGTACTGCGAACTCTTGTTCGGCACGACCTGCGACTCGACGCCCTGGCCCCAACTCGCATAGGCGAGCAGCCCCGGCTGTATCGCGAAACTGGCGGCGAGCCACGGCGTCGTCACGCCCTGCTTGTAGCCGGTGGGGTTCGAACCGTCGTTGCCGATGCTGCTGCGGTCGAGCCGCGTGTGCCGTGCGCCGAGCCAGGTGGTGAAGCGATCGTTCCAGCGGATCGCGTCCTGTACCGAGAGTTCGGTCGAACGCTCGTCGCGGTTCGTCTGCGGCGTGGTGGCGTCGGGGTTCGGCGGCACCATGGCCGTGGCCCAGATGTTGCCGGTGCCCGCGTAGTTGTAGGCCTGGTTCTGGAAGCGGTTGCGCACGCGGCTTTGCATCAGGCCGAAGCCCAGCTCGTGCCGCACGCTGCCGGTCATCACGTTGCCCTTGAGATTGAGGCTGCCCGCGGTCTGCGTGCGGCGCTCGTTCTCGCTGCGGAAATCGTAGACGTCGAAGGTGCCGTCGGAGCAGTAGCGGTCGTAGTTGCCCTCGGCGCTGCAGCCGAAGGCATAGGCCAGCCGGTCGTCGCTCTTCAGGCGCTGCTGGCCGATCTGCGCGCTCCAGCGCCAATCGGTGTTGATCGCCTGGCTGAAGCGCAAGGTGCCTGTCAGCGCCTTGAACACTGAAGGCTGCGACCACGGCTGGTTGTTGAGGTTGATGCGCGGATCGACCGGCGCAGGCAGCACATTGCCCAGCAGGCTGTAGCCGTTCTGGCTCGGCTGCGTCTTGCGGCTTTGCTCGATCTCGAACTCCAGCACCGAGTCGCGCGTGATGCGCCAGTCGGCCGCGAGCGAGAACAGGTTGCGGTTGCCGTCGAGGTCGTGCGTGAGAGGCTTGAGGTTTTCGCTCGCCACATTGAGCCGGTAGCCGAACTGCCGGTTCTCGCCGAAGCGTCCGCCAAGGTCGATGGCGCCCAGCACGCTGCCGCGGCTGGTGGTCTCGATGCGCACCACGCGCAGGTCTTGTTCGGTCGGCCGCTTGACGACGTAGTTGACCAGCCCGCCCGGCGCGCTGGTGCCGGCCTGGATGCCGCTGGTGCCGCGAAGGATCTCGACGCGCTCCTTGTTGTCGAGCGGGATCGATGTCTCCGCGCTGATCGGCAGGCCTTCGCGCCGGTAGTTGAAGCGGTTGTCGAGCACGAAGCCGCGCACCGTCAGGTAGTCCCAGTAGCCGGCGGAGTTGTAGGCGTCGGTGACCGAGGCGTCGAACTGCGTGAGGTCGGCCAGCCGGCGCGCGCCGCTGGCGCGCAGTTGCTGGCTGTCGATCACCGTGGCCGAGATCGGCAGCTCGCGCAGCGGCACGTCGCCGAAGCCGCTGATGTCTGCCTGCGGCGCGGTTGCGCCTTCATTGACGGTGACTTCGGGCAGCGAGGCCTGCTGCGCATGGGCGCTGCAAGCGGTCGCAAGGAACACAACGGCGATCGCACGTGAAACGGGAGAGAGCGGCTGGATGGAAGAAAGGAAAGGGAGTCGTTGGTTCATTCTGTTCAGTTGCCTGCGGCGGCGCCCAGGGCGGCCATCCATTGCGCGGCCGTGGCCTCGGGGTCTTCGGCCGCGACCAGCGCGCGCACCACGGCGACCGAGCCGACGCCGGTGGCCAGCACTTCCGGCAGCCGCACGGCATCGATGCCGCCGATGCCGACCTGCGGATAGCCGCGCAGCAGGCGCGCATAGGCTGCGAGCCGAGCCACGCCCTGCGGCGCGGTCGCCATTCTTTTGAGCGTCGTCGGGTACACCGCGCCCATCGCGATATAGCTTGGGCTCACGGCATCGGCGCGCACCATCTCGGCGTAGCCATGGGTACTGACACCCAGCCGCAAGCCGGACGCACGAAGCGCCTGCAACTGCGCGGGCGAAAGCACGTCGAGGTCTTCCTGGCCGAGGTGAATGCCGTAGGCGCCGGCAGCGATGGCCACTTGCCAGTGGTCATTGATGAAGAGCAGGGCACCGGTGCCTTGCACGGCTTCGACGGCCGCGCGCACTTCGCGTTCGATGGCCGCTGCGTCGTCGGACTTGAAGCGCAGCTGCACGGTCGGCACGCCGGCACGCGCCATGCGGCCGACCCAGGCCGCATCGGGCAGCACCGCATAGAGGCCGAGCCGTTCGGGGCAGGGCGGAAAGGCGTCGCCGCGCGCGGCGGGAGGGAACGGTCGCAAGCCGAAGTCGGCGGGGTTGTCGGGCCACAGTGCCGTGTCGAACTGGCTCAGCCGTTCGGTCTGCGCGCGCCAGGCGTGCGCAAGGCACTCGGCATCGATCTCGATGAAGCCAAGGGCCGCGCAGGCCTGCTTGGCACCGCGATAGACAGGATCGTCCGAAGAAAAGATCGGTGCGCTGACAGGGGCCGCGGTGTTGCTTCCGAAGCGCAATCCATGGGCGGCGACGATGGATTGCGCCACGGTGCGGGCGTCGTAAGTGCAGCTCATGGTGCGTGGTGCCAGAAGGGCGTGCCGAGCACGGGTGTGCTCGGCTGTGCGGCGTCCTGCGCAGCCATGGCGCCGGCGCGATACGCCGTGCGGCCCGCCTGCACGGCGTCGGCGAAAGCGCCCGCCATGGCGACCGGGTCTTGCGCGAGGGCCACGGCCGTGTTGAGCAGCACGCCGTCGTATCCCCACTCCATGACCTGGCAGGCGTGCGACGGAAGGCCCAGGCCCGCGTCCACCAGCATCGGCACCTTGAGCCGGTCGCGCAGCACCTGCAGCGCGTAGGGGTTGATCGGTCCGCGGCCGGTGCCGATGGGCGCGGCCCAGGGCATCACGGCTTCGCAGCCGACATCGACCAGCCGCTGGCACAACACCAGGTCTTCGGTGCAATAGGGCAGCACCTTGAAGCCATCGCGGATCAGCTGCGATGCGGCATCGACGAGGTTCAGCGTGTCGGGCTGCAGCGTGTAGTCGTCGCCGATCAGCTCGAGCTTGATCCACGGCGTGTCGAACAGCTCGCGTGCCATCTGCGCGGTCGCGACCACCTCCTGCACGCTGTGGCAGCCGGCGGTGTTGGGCAGCACCGGCACGCCGAGGTTGCGCAGCAGTTCCCAGAAGCCGTTGCCGAGGTCGCTGTTGCCCGAGCCCTGGTGGGCGGCCTGGCGGCGCAGCGAGGCGGTCAGCATCGCGGGCTTGGCGCGCTTCACCGCGGCTTCGAGCAGGTCGGGCGAGGGGTAGCGCGCGGTGCCCAGCAGCAGGCGGCTCTGGAAGGTCTGGCCGTAGAGAACCAGCGGATCGTTCGTGTTGTTCGTCATGGGGGTTGTCTCCATCGTTTGTTCAGCCGCCCGTCACCGGGCGGATCACCTCGACGCGGTCGTCGGGTTGCAGCGTGCGCGCCGCATAGGCCGAGCGCGGCACGAACTCTCGGTTCACGGCCACCGCGAACGGCGGCGTGGCATTCAGGGCCACCAGCGCATCGGTGAGCGTGGCGCTGTCGGGCAGCGCGAAGGGCTTGTCGTTGATCAGGATGTTCATCGTCATGCGTTGTCGGAGGTCTCCATGCCGAAGCTGCGCGCGAGCGTGGCGTGGCCGTGCGCAAGCAGTTCCATGGTGGCGTCGAGGAGGGCGGGCGCGATCATGAAGCCGTGGCGGTACAGGCCGTTGATCTGCAGCACGCGCGGCTGCGGCTGGTGGATGGACGGCAGGTTGTCGGGCAGCGTGGGGCGGCACTGCGTGGCGATCTCCACGATGCGTGCTTCGGCAAAACCGCTGTGCACGGCATAGGCAGCGCTCAGCAACTCGAGCGTGGAGCGCACGCTGGCGGGCGACATGTCGTCCGACTCGATCTCGGTTGCGCCGATCACGAAGAGGTTGTCGGGCTTGGGCGCGATGTAGAGCGGATAGCGCGGATGCACCAGGCGGGTGGGGCGCTTCAGCGTCACTTCGGGCGCATGCACGCGGATCACTTCGCCGCGCACGCCGCGCAGCGCCTGCCACTGGGGCCTGGCGCCGAGGCCACGGCAGTCGATCACCCAGTCGGGCTGGCCGGTGGTGCCGGGCAAAAAATCTGCCGGGGCGCGCGGCGATTGCCAGTGCAGGCTGACTTTCGGATGGGCCTGCAAGGTGGCGAGCAGCGATGCCAGCAGCGCACGGTTGTCGAGCTGGCCTTCACCTGGGAGGAACAGGCCCTGCGCGAAACGCTGGCCCAGTGAAGGCTCCAGCGTGGCGATGGCTGCCGCGTCGATTGCCCGCATCGGCGCGAGCTCAGGCACCTGTGCGCCCGTTGCGGCAAGCACGCGCGCGAGTCGCGAGGCTTCGGCGGCATCCTGTCGATGCCAAAGCACGAGCGTGCCTTCGCGCTGGAAGAACACGGGCTGCGCGAGCGAGGCCAGCAGTTCGGGCCAGCGCGACAGCGCGTGCTGGCCCATGCGCACGACCGACACCGGCGCCACGGCCGATTCGGCCAGCGGCGCGAGCATGGCGGCGGCCACGCGCGCGGCCGCACCCTCGGCATCGGCGCTGCCCGCTTCGTACAGGTCGACCTTGCAGCCGGCCTGTGCCAGCGTGGTCGCAAGCAGCCGGCCCATGAGGCCCGCACCGAGGATGGCGACTGAGTGAAATGGCAGGTTCATGGTCTTGCTCCTTCCCCCACTGGGGGAAGGTCGGGATGGGGGCAGGCAGAGCGCCCGATGGAGACGCCGCGTGCCCCCACCCCAACCCTCCCCCGGGAGGGGAGGGAGAAATTCAAAGCCAGTCGCCGATAATTTTCGGCATGACCCAAGGACTTCCCCAGCGCTACGCACGTGTGCTTTCCATCGCCGGCTCCGACAGCGGCGGTGGCGCCGGCATCCAGGCCGATCTCAAGACCTTCGCGGCCCTCGGCTGCTATGGCATGACGGCCATCACCGCGCTCACCGCGCAGAACACGCTGGGTGTGTCGGGCATTCACGGCGTGCCGCCCGACTTCCTGAAGGCGCAGATCCAGGCGGTGGTCGAAGACATCGGCGTCGATGCCGTCAAGCTCGGCATGCTGCATGCGCCCGAAGTTGTGGACGTGGTGGCCTGGGCCATCGATCGCTATCAGCTGAAGAACGTGGTGCTCGACCCGGTGATGGTCGCCACCAGCGGTGACCGCCTGATCGCTGCGGAGACCGTGCAGGTGCTGGTGCGCGAACTGTTCCCGCGTGCGCTGGTCGTCACGCCCAATCTGGACGAAGCGGCCTTGCTGATCGGCCATGCCATCGATGGCGTGGATGCGCTCGATGGCGCCGCCGACGAACTGCTGGCACTCGGCGCCAAGGCTGTGCTGCTCAAGGGCGGACATCTGCCGGGCGACGACGTGGTCGACGTGCTGCTGCAGGCTGGCGGCGCGCGCAAGCGGCTGGCGTCGAAGCGCATCGCGAGCCGCAATCTGCATGGCACCGGCTGCACGCTGTCGTCCGCCATCGCGGCGCATCTGGCACTGGGCTTTGCCTTGCCCGAAGCGGTCGAGAAGGCGCGTGCGTACATCCTCGGCGCAATGACCGCCGGTGCGAGCGTGCAGGTCGGTGCGGGCCATGGTCCGCTCAACCACGGCTTTGCGCCAGTGCCGACGCACCGCCTGCCCGCGACGGGCGGCTGAACCACGCAAGCACGAAGGTTGTTGCCAGCGTCGGCAGCGCCGAGCCCAGCTGCGGCGCCCACTTGGCCAGCGCGTGGTACGCCGCAATGCCGGCGATCCAGATCAGTGCCGCGCTGAAGTCGACCTGGCGCGTGCCGGTCGTCACCACCGACTGGCCGCTGCCCAGCCGTCCGAGGATCACGCCGTAGAGCGGCACGAACACCGAACTGAGCAACAGCAGGAAGGGCTCGAGCGTGTGCATCGGCAGCACCAGGGCCAGCGCAATGCACAGCGTGGCCAGCAGCAGGCCCCAGCGCCGCACGCTCCATCGGGGCAGCAGGCTGTGGGTGGAGACCGAGCCCGAGTAGACGTCGCCGTACGCGTTGTCGAGTTCGTCGATGAGGATCAGGCCCAGCGCCACCAGCCCGCCCTGCGCCAGCAGCAGCGCGGTGACGAGGCTGACGCCCGGCTCGGCCACGCTCACCACCATCACGCCCAGCGCATAGCACCAGATGTTGGCCAATGCGTAGCCGATCCAGGTGCCGTTGAACGCGCCGCCCAGACCGCCTGTGCTGCGCTTACCGTGCCGCGCGTAGTCGGCCACCAGCGGCAGCCATGACACCGGCATCGCGATCACCAGATCGAGCGCGCCGAACATGCCCATGCTGCCGTCGCCCGGCCGCGCCCAGAAGGCGTCCAGACCCTTGGCCTGCAGCCGCGTCGCGAACTGCCAGCTGAGCCACAGCAGCGACAGCACCACCAGCGGCAGGCCGAAGCGGCTGACGAAGCGCCGCACCAGCTTGACCATCGAGCCCGCAAACAGCGCCAGCAGCACCGCGCCCCAGAACAGCGTGGTCAGCACGCCACCCCAAAAGGAGCCGAGCGACGGCCCGAACGCCAGCTGGCCGATGGCCTGCGTGCCTTCTCGCATGATCACCAGCTCGAAAGTGGTCCAGCCCACCAGTTGCACGATGTTCAGCAGCACCGGCAGGCGCGCGAAGGCGCTGCCGTAGGTTGCGTGCATCAGGCCGGCGCTGGCGAGGCCGCTTTCGCAGCCCAGCCGCGCGGTCCAGGCCAGCAGGCCGGCGCCGATGACGGAGCCGACGACGATCGCAATGGCCGCATCGCGCGTGCCCACCGCCGGCACCAGGTAGGCGCCGATCTGCATCACCAGCAGCCCTACGCCCAGGCTGAACCACAGCGAGGCATGGTCGTGCAAGCCGAAGACGCGCTTGGACGCGGGCAGCGGCGTCAGCGCCTCGTTGGCGCCGGGGTGATCGTTGTTGTCGTGTGCCATCCATTTGCTCCAGTGCAAAGGTTTGGCAGGTGGGCGAGGCCCCAGCGGCTCGGCCATCGCGCGAGACAACGCGACAGGCCACCGGACCAGCTTCCCTGCGCGAGGATTACCTCAAGCCGACAAAATAAGTTGCGGCGGAACAGGTTCAAAGGGTCTGATCTCAGCCGGTCCGGCAAAGCCGTTCCAGCACCCCTAGCGAGCGCGCATTGTAGGCGCTGCCAATGGGGATGCGGGCGGTGTGGGTGACTTGGAGCTGGCCCCAGTGGTCGGTCGGGCAACCGAGGAGGGCCGTTCGAGTGGGGCCGTGTCAGATGGAAAAGGGGAGTTGAAAGGGCGCAGAGAATTCGCGCCTCTTCGGCTGAATCAACTCAGGATTCGGGCTGCCCGTCTTCGGAAGGCTGCAATCTCGTTGTGATTCCGTATTGCGCCAGCAGGCCCAGCACGTGTCCGATGGCAACGCCGGGCTCGCCCGATTCAATGCGGGCGATCGTCTGCACGTGCACGCCCAGCCGGGCGGCCGCTGCGGCCTGGCCTTCCCCGGCCTGGGTGCGTGCCAGTTTGGCGGCTGCGCCCATGTCCTTGATCGCCTGAAGGGCGGTACTGCCGATGTCGACTGAAATGCGTTTGCCTTGGGCCATCAGGGAATTGTCGCCGCACAATCCCCGCGTGCCTCGAACCCCGCCTGCTCCATCGTCCACGCCGTACTGGCTCTACCTCCTCGAATGCGAGGGCGGCGTGTACTACGTGGGCATCGCGATCGATGTGGAGCGGCGCTTCTTTCAGCATCTCTTCGGAGTGGGCGCCAAGTTCACACGCGCCCGCCCTCCGGTGCGCGTGCTGGCCGCGCGCGAGTATGCGAACAAGGGGGCTGCACTGCGGGCAGAGTTGCAGGTCAAGGCACTGCCTCGTGCCCGGAAGCTGGCCTTCTTCGCGGAGGTGGGGGCGGTTCTCGCCGAGTGATTTGCAGCGAGCGACTTCGGGGAGTTTGTCTGCGTGCCTGCGTCTTTCTTCACGGACACGACTGTTACCTGCATGCCCCATGTATTCCATGCGAGGCGGCCTGCACGTTATCTTCCTTCAGCCAAACCTAAGGTTGGCGAACGATACTGGCGTTGACGGTCTGTTGGCGCTGGCAGAGGTCGCTTTGGTACCGCTCCTGAATGCGGTTCCTCGAGGCTGGCAGTCGTCGCGAATCCCTCGATGTTCCTGCTGCGATGTGAAGCTGCAGGCTTAAAAAAAATGCGCCACTCACTCCTTCGTTATCTCGCCGGTCAATCGCTTCCCGCCACGGTCGCGGGAACAAGCGGCGTTGCCGCCGTGCAAGCCCTTGTTCAAGATGGTCTTGTGAAGGCGATCCTTCCTTCGATCCGCTCTGCTGCAGCGCAATTGCCGGCGGCCACGGTGATCGAATTGACCCGCCTGGGACTGCGCGAGTTGCGCCGCAACCAACCGGCTCCTTCGCCGCAGTAAACGGCCTTTTCGGCTCTGGCAAAGCCTCCCGCACTTTCTCGAGCGCGGGCCATGCGTGAAATACTCCCCGTTTCCGCTATCGAACTTGTGGAGTTTCAGCACTGTCGTACGCAATGTCGACGGTGGCCTATTCCCAAGGCCTCATCCTCTGCATCACACTCTTTTCCAAAATGAAAATTAGGTGGTGCTATGGGAGCGATGAAGGAACTGTCACTTGAGGCGGGCGCGTTTTTGTGCCGCTTCAATATTCCAATCCGGCTGGACGAAGATCGGCATCAATATGTCCCGGTCCTCGGCGTCTTCCGACGCATTCCCTTTGATCGACTCGATCAATGGGTGATGCGGGCGGACGGTCGACCGCGCACCGATCGGGACCTGGCTGCCGAGGTGCTCCTCGAGTTGCGACGACCGCTCGGAACAACGGGCAAGACCGCTTCGCTGCGATTGAGCTTGAGCGAGATCATCGAGTTCGACCGCGCCGCGGCGATCATCGTCGCGACCTTCCTTGCCGAGCTGCCGCGCGAAGCGGCATGCGGGGAAGACCTTGAACTGGCACGCGCGGCATAGCGCGTTCTTCCCGACGTAAAAAAGCCCTCGCGAGGAGGGCTTCTTTGCGATCGGGCAGACGCTGCGTATCAGCAGGCCTTGCCGTGGGCTGCGTGCGCGCCCTTTGCCTTCGCATCGGCTTCGGACATGTACGAGCCATGCTTGGTCTTGCCGAAATACTTGTCGCTGGCGCAGTGATAGACCTTGCCGTTGACCCACACCTGGCCAGGTGCGGCACCTGCTGCAGGCGCTGCTGCTGCGGTTGTGGCGGCTGCCGGCTTTGCAGCAGGGGCAGGCGTTGTGGCCGGTGCGGCTGCAGGTGCCGGAGCGGCGGCAGGCGCGGCTTGAGCCGCTGGGGCAGGGCTCGCTGCAGGGGCTGCAGCAGGCGGCTTCTGCGCGAAGACCGAAGCGGTGAAGACGGTACCAGCGGCCAACAGGATCAGAGCTTTTTTCAAGGTTGCACCTCAAGGTTCGCACGGAAAGACGTGCATGTTGCAACCAACGCGTGGGTCTGATTTCAGTTGACTGTTCGGACACCATGTTGATGCGACTGACCTGATGAGCGGTCATTTTTCACGCTTTGCATCGGCCTTCTTCTGTGGCCTAAATAGCTAGAAGGCGATGGGCGTTCTGCGATGCCGGAGTACTTTTCTCTTCGACGGAGCCTGCCGCACGTTGGCCGTCTTCAGCCCGTCGAAGTCAGCACGCAGGATTTGTCTCATCTGAAACAACTTGTATGACGCATGCAGCAGCGTGGGCAGCGTTCTGCGAGCCGGCGGCTCTCTACGCCGCCTTGACCCTTCGGGCGAAGGCTTCCAACCCATCGATGGTGATCTGCACATGCCGCTCGAAGCTGCTGTCCAGCGGCACTGTCGTGCCGTTGTCCCAGCGCACGATGAAAGCCTTGTTGGCCAGCAACGGCAGGTGTCGCGTGAGCACCGGGTGATCGAGCGGGCGAATGGTGTGGACGCGCTCGCGCAGTTCCTCGGCCCAGGCCTGCGTGTTGTCGGAGGGCAGGGGCGAGAACTCCATCGTCACGAAGCCAAGCATCGCCGCGATCACGCAGTTGTAGGCCTCCAGCAGCGATTCGCCTTCGAAGCCGGCTTCGACCAGCGCCGCGAGCGTGCCCTCGACAAGCTCGGTGGGCAGGCTGCCGTTCGACACCAGCTGCGCACCCAGCAATTGCGCCACGTTCGGATGGCGCCGCACCGTCGCCCGGCAGCGGCGGAACAACTCGGCGATCCATGCCTGCCAGGCCAGCTTGCCCGGAGGCGGGGTGACCTCGGCCATCACCGTCGCAGCGACCTCGGCGAGCAGGGCTTCGCGTGTGCTGACATGCCAGTGCACCGTGGCCGGATAGACGTCGAGCCGCGCCGCGATCTCGCGCATGCTGAAGCCACCGAGGCCGAACTCGTCGATCTGTTCGAGCGCGACTTCGGCGATGCGTTGCTTCGTCAGCGCGGCACCGCCTGCGGGGCGGCCGGCTGTTCTGGGTTTGGGCTTGGCAGGCGTTTTCTTCATGGATGGTGGCATTGTGCCGCCAGTAAATTGCTTGTATAAATAATATTAATTGAGCAACGATCAATTAAGTGCGACGAATGAATCCAGGCGCATCACCATCGAGAGGACATCTCCCATGACCGACACCGCGATCGACCAGGCCCTTGCCAGGGCACATCGGCACTTCACCGACAGCAATCCGGCCAGCCTGCGCCAGTTCGAGGAACAGGCGCGCTACATGCCGGGTGCCAACAGTCGCTCGGTGTTGTTCTATGCGCCGTTCCCGCTCACCATCGCCAAAGGCGAGGGCGCCGCGCTGTGGGATGCCGACGGACACCGCTATGCCGACTTCATCGCCGAGTACACGGCCGGCGTCTATGGCCACTCCGCACCGGAGATCCGCGATGCCGTCTTCGAGGCGATGAATGCCGGCATCAACCTCACCGGACACAACCTGCTCGAAGGGCGGCTGGCCCGGACCATCTGCGAGCGCTTTCCGCAGATCGAGCAACTGCGCTTCACCAATTCGGGCACCGAGGCGAACCTGATGGCGCTCACGGCGGCGCTGCATTTCACGGGGCGCCGCAAGATCGTGGTGTTCTCCGGCGGCTACCACGGCGGCGTGCTGGGCTTTGGCGCAAAGCCGTCGCCGACGACGGTGCCTTTCGACTTCCTGGTGCTGCCCTACAACGACGCGCGGGCCGCGCGCGCGCAGATCGATGCGCATGGCCCGGAGATCGCCGCGATCCTGGTCGAGCCGATGCAGGGTGCCAGCGGCTGCATTCCAGGGCGCCTCGACTTCTTGCAGGCGCTGCGCGACGGTGCCACGCGCGTCGGTGCGCTGCTGGTCTTCGATGAAGTCATGACCTCGCGCCTCGCGCCGCATGGCCTGGCCAACAAACTGGGCATCCGTTCCGACCTGACGACGCTGGGCAAATACATCGGGGGCGGCATGTCCTTCGGCGCGTTCGGCGGGCGCCGTGACGTGATGGCGCTCTTCGACCCGCGCACCGGTCCGCTTGCCCACTCGGGCACCTTCAACAACAACGTGATGACGATGGCGGCCGGTTATGCGGGCCTGACGAAACTGTTCACGCCCGAGGCGGCCGGCGCACTGGCCGAGCGCGGCGACGCCATGCGCGCGCGCCTCAACGCGCTGTGCGAAAAGGAAGGCATCGCGCTGCAGTTCACCGGCCTGGGGTCATTGATGAACGCGCATTTCGTGGTGGACGAAGTGCTGCGGTCCGAAGACCTTGCGGCGGTCGACGGGCGGCTGCGCCAGTTGCTGTTCTTCCACCTGCTCGGCCAGGGCGTCTATGCCTCGCCACGCGGCTTCATCGTGTTGTCGTTGCCGGTGAGCGATGCCGACATCGACCGTTTCGTCGCCGCCATCGGCAGCTTCATCGACGAATACCGGCCGTTGCTGGCGGCGGTCGGCTAACGCGGAACGCTCACGCCCAGCAGCTCGTGCAGGCGGGTGCTGGTGGTCGTGTATTGCAGCGGCACAGCCTTGCCCGGGAACACAATGGCCGTGGCGCCCCAGGCCGCCAGCGTGGCTTCGTGGAAGCCGCAGACGATGAGTTTCTTCTTGCCGGGGTAAGTGTTGATGTCGCCCACCGCGAACACGCCACGCTCACGCGTCTCGTATTTCTCGGTATCGACTGGCACCTGCTTGCGCTCCAGTTCCAGGCCCCAATCGGCGATGGGGCCTAGGCGCGGCGAGATGCCGAGGCAGGCGACCAGCGCATCGAGCGGCAGGTCAATGGTCGTGGCGTCCGGCGTGGTGATCTGCAACCGCGTGCCGTCGAACGCCGTCGGCTGCCCGACCTTGAAGGCCAGTTTGCCGGCAGCCACCAGCGCGCGCATCGATGCCACGGTGTCTTCGTTGGCCTGGAAGCCGTCGCGCCGGTGAACCAGCGTGACCTGCGCGGCCGTGGCCGAGAGGGCGATGGCGGTTTCGAGCGCGATGTCGTCGCCGCCATTGACCACCACGGTCTGACCGGCGAAACGGTCCAGCGAATCGGGGTGATAGAAAAGCGACGTGCCCTCGAGGCGCTCGATGCCTTCCACGGCGATGCGCTTGGGCACGAAGGCGCCGACACCCGCTGCGATGAACACTGTTTTCGTGAGGAAGGCCGTGCCGGCCGACGTTGTCATCAGCAACCGCCCATCGTCCTGGCGGGCCAGCGTGGCCACCTGTTCGCCGAAGTGAAACTGCGGCTTGAACGGCGCGACCTGCTGCAGCAGCGATTGCGCGAGTTCACGCCCGCTGGTCACCGGCGTGCCGGGAATGTCGTAGATCGGCTTTTGGCCATACAGCGCCACGCACTGGCCGCCCGCGGCGGGCAGTGCATCGACGATGTGGCAGGAGATTTCAAGCAGGCCCAGCTGGAAGGCCTGGAACAGCCCCACAGGGCCGGCACCGACGATCAGTGCGTCGGTTTCGACGGGCGCGGTGGGCTGGTTCAGCGCACCAGCTCCCCGACCTTGTCCGTCTTGTCCTTCCACTCTTCAGCGTCGGGCAGGGCGGGCTTGCGCTTGGTGATGCTTTTCCAGCCGTCGGCCACGGCCAGTTCGGCATTGATCTTGATGAAGGCGATCTGGTTGGCCGGGAGGTCTTCCTCGGCGTAGATCGCGTTGACCGGGCATTCGGGGATGCAGACCGCGCAGTCGATGCATTCGTCCGGGTCGATCACCAGCATGTTGGGACCTTCGCGGAAGCAATCCACGGGACAAACGTCCACACAGTCGGTGTATTTGCAACGGATGCAGGCTTCGGAGACGACGTGGGTCATTTGTCTTTTAACGTCAGTGTGTCGGGGGAAACCCGAGATTTTAGGCCTTTGCGGCGGCAGGCTGCACGAGCACGGCAGCGGCGGTCTTGTGGGAGGCCGTATCGACCAGCACCAGGGAGCCCAGCGCACGCGATTGCGTGAAGGGCAGCACCGCCAACGGCTGCTGCAGCGCCAGCACCACGTCGCCGATGGAATTGGCTTCCAGCTGCGTCGCCGGCTCCGAATCGAGCGTCGTGATGTTCACCCGGTCGACGATGCGCGCCACCTTGGCCTTGACCCAGCGGTGGCCCTGCAGCGCCCAGTACACACGGCCCGCGACCAGTGGCTCGTCGTCGAGCCAGGCCACGGTGGCGGTGATCTCGCGCACCGGCTCGAAAGCCTCAGGGGCCAGCAGCCAGTCGCCGCGCGACACGTCGACCTCGCGGTCGAGCACGATGCCGGCGCTGTGGCCCGCATGCACCGACTTCGGCTGGCGCGTGTGGCTCAGCACCTGGGCGACGGTGGCGGTCTGGTTGCTCGGCAGCACGGTCACGCGCTGGCCGGGCTCCACATGGCCCGATGCCACGCGGCCCCAGAACACGCGGCGGCCCTGCGAGGTGTCGGCGGACGAAGAGAACTTTTCGACCCACTGCACCGGAAAGGCAAAGGGCACGGCCTCGTCCTGCGCGGTGACCGGCAGGTCTTCGAGCAATTCGAGCAGGCTCGGGCCTTCGTAGCCGACCCAGTCGGCATGGCGCGTGGCCACGTTCCAGCCCTTGAGGGCCGAGATCGGCACGATGGCGGCGACCTTCACGCCGGCCGCTTCGGCAAAGGCATTCAGCGCGGTCGAGATGCGCTCGAAGGCCAGGCCGGCGTCGTCGATGGCGTCGAGCTTGTTGACCGCGAACACGATCGACTGAACGCGCAGCAGATGGGCCAGCAGCGTGTGGCGGCGCGTCTGCGGCAGCAGCTCGCGCTTGACCACGGTGCCGTCTTCCACTTCGGCGGCCCAGGCCAGCTTGGTTGCATCGACCAGCACCACGGCGGCATCGGCGGCCGAGGCGGCGGTGACCATGTTGCGCGTGTACTGCTCATGGCCCGGCGCGTCGCCGATGATGAACTTGCGCTTGGCGGTCGAGAAGTAGCGGTAGGCCACGTCGATCGTGATGCCTTGCTCGCGCTCGGCCGAAAGGCCGTCGGTCAGCAGGGCCAGGTCGGTTTCGCCGCCGCGTTGCACGCCGGCGAGCTGGTCTTGCAGCACGGTCTTGCTGTCCACCAGCAGGCGGCCGATCAGCGTGCTCTTGCCGTCGTCGACCGAGCCGCAGGTGATGAAGCGCAGGGCGGTGCCGGTGTCGCCGTGGATGTCGGTGATGACGGGGATTGCAGTCGTCGCGCTCATCAGAAGTAACCGTCTTTCTTTCGTTTTTCCATGGAGGCTTCGGACGTCATGTCGTCCATGCGGGTGGCGCCGCGTTCGCTGACGTCGACCGACAGCGTTTCCAGCACCACGTCGCCCGCGTCGGCCGCAAGGCTCTCGACCGGGCAGGTGGTCGTGATGTCGCCCACGGTGCGAAAGCGCACGTCGCGCACCTGCACGGTTTCGCCGTCGCGTGGCGGCGTGAGCTCGGTCACCGGCACCAGCAGGCCGCGGCGCTCGACCACTTCGCGCTTGTGCGTGTAGTAGATCGAGGGCAGGCCGACGTGCTCGCGCTCGATGTATTGCCACACGTCGAGTTCGGTCCAGTTCGAGATCGGGAACACGCGGAAGTGCTCGCCCGGAGCCAGGCGCGTGTTGAACAGCGTCCACAGCTCGGGGCGCTGGTCCTTGGGTTGCCATTGGCCGAAGGAATCGCGGTGCGAAAAGATGCGCTCCTTGGCGCGCGCCTTTTCTTCGTCGCGGCGGGCACCGCCGATCAGCGCATCGAAGCGAAACTCTTCAATGGCTTCGAGCAGCGTCACCGACTGGTGCGCATTGCGCGATTCGCCCGGGTGCGCCAAGCGCACGGTGCCGCGCTTCATCGAGTCTTCGACATTGCGCACGATCAGCTCGGCGCCCAGTTCCTTCGCGCGCTGGTCGCGGTAGGCCGTCACTTCAGGGAAGTTGTGGCCCGTGTCGATCATCAGCAGCGGGTAGGGAATGCGGCCCACGCCGAAGGCCTTCTCCGCGCACTTGAGCAGCACCAGCGAATCCTTGCCGCCCGAAAACAGCAGGGTGGGGCGCTCGAAGGCGGCCGCCACCTCGCGCAGGATGAAGATGGTTTCTTCTTCCAGCGCATCGAGGTGCGTGTTGGACAGGTGTGCCGGTGACAGCAGCAGTTCGGTTTCGGTACGGGCGTTCATCGGGTGAGGTGCTGAATGCGAAGAGTCGGTGGGGCGTGAGGCGAGGCGCTGGCTCTCAGTGCGAGAGATGCAATCCGCACTCGCGGTTGTCTTCGCCCTTGGTCGGGTCCACGTAGTCGAAGTTGTTGGGCAGGCCATGCGCCGTGCAGTACTCGTACAGGTCCTTGGACGACCAGTGCAGCAGCGGCGCGACCTTGATCAGCCCGTCGGGGTTGACGCTGACCGGGTCCATCTGCGCACGCACGGCCGTGTCGGTCGCCCGCAGCGCGGTGAACCAGACCTTCGGTGCCGTCTCGCGCAATGCGCGGGCAAAGGGCTCCAGCTTGACCTCTTCAGTGAACGCGGCGTGGCGCGGATCGTCGAGCGCCGGCGTCGCACCTTCCACCGCTTCGCGATGCGCGCGCGAGCGGCGTGGCAGGTAGATGTGCAGATCAAGACCCAGAAGCTTCGTCACTTCGTCGGCAAAGCGGTAGGTGGCTTCGGTGTTGTAGCCGTTGTCCATCCAGATCACCGGAACATCGCGCCTGGCGCGCGTGACCATGTGCAGGATCACGGCTTCGAACGGACGGAAGTTGGTGGTGATGATCGAAGGCTGGCCGAGGCCGATCGCCCAGTCCACCAGGCCTTCGGCGTTGCGGCCGAGGTCGGTGTTGATGCGCGCGAAGTCGATATCCGTGGCGATGCTCATGTCGGGTCCGATGCGGTCTCAGTTGCCGGCTGCCACGAAGTGCGGCGCGGTCTTCACCGCATCGCCTTGATAGAAGGCGGAGAAGCGGTCGAACTGGCGCTGCGCGTCGGAGGCGTCCACGCCTTCTTTCAGCACGGCGCTCGAGAAGCCGGTGCGTTCCATCTGCACCAACTGGTCGATCAGCACGTCGCCCGTGGCGCGAATGTCGCCGGTGAAGCCCAGGCGGCGGCGCAGCAGGAAGGCCTGGCTGTACGCACGGCCGTCGGTGAACTTCGGAAAGTTCAGGTCGATGCGTTCGATGTCCGCCAGGCAGACCTCGATGGCGAGCGGGTCGGCATCGTTGGCCAGTTGCAGGACCTTCGGGTCGCCGTCGTCGATGTGCTCTTCGGCCGAGAGGATGTTCAGAGTCTTGTTCATGCTGCCTCCTCCACCTTGAATCGCGCACCGTTGGCCGCGGCCTTGAACGGGTCGTGGCCCACGCGGCGCAGGGTGTCGATGAAGGTCTCGCCGCCTTCGCGGGTGTCGCGGTATGCAGTAAGCACGGCTTCGATCACGCCTGGCACTTCGGCCGCCGAGAACGAGGGGCCCACGGCCTTGCCGGCTTGCGGCGTGCCGCTGAGTGCCGAACCGTCGGAGCCGCCCAGCGTGACCTGGTACCACTCCTTGCCGTCCTTGTCGACGCCCAGGATGCCGATGTGGCCGCTGTGGTGGTGGCCGCACGAGTTGATGCAGCCGCTGATGTGCAGGTCGATCTCGCCGAGGTCGTCGAGCTCGTCGAGGTCTTGATAGCGCTCGGTGATTGCTTCGGCAATCGGGATCGAACGCGCATTGGCCAGCGCGCAGAAGTCGCCACCGGGGCAGGCGATCATGTCGGTCAGCAGGTGCACGTTGGCGCTGGCAAAGCCGGCGGCGCGGGCGGCGAGCCACAGCGCGTGCAGGTCTTCGGCATGCACCCAGGGCAGCACCACGTTCTGGTCGTGCGTCACGCGGGCTTCACCGGCCGAGAAGCGGTCGGCCAGCAGCGCGAGCGTGTCGAGCTGGTCGGCCGACGCATCGCCGGGCGCCTGCTTCAGGCGCTTGAACGACAGCGTGACGGCGCGCAGCGCGGGGTTCTTGTGCGGTGCCACGTTACGGGCGAGCCAGCGCGCGAACTGCACGTCGTCGGCGGCGTGGGTGCGCAGCTCGGCGTCGGTCTTCTCGGCGCTTTGCAGCACGCGGGTGGCCAGCGTCGGCGGCACGAAGGAGGCGGCCACGCGGTCGTACTCTTCCTGCGTGATGGTGTGCGGTGCGCCGTCGTGTTCGAGGATCTGCTTGTACTCGGCGTCCACGTCGTCGATGTAGCGCTGGCCTTCGGCCTTCACCAGGATCTTGATGCGCGCCTTGTAGATGTTGTCGCGGCGGCCATAGCGGTTGTAGACACGGATCACCGCTTCGAGGTAATTCATGATCTGCTGCCAGGGCAGGAACTCGCGCAGCACGGTGCCGATGATCGGCGTGCGGCCCATGCCGCCGCCGACCTGCACGCGGAAGCCGATTTCGCCGGCTTCGTTCTTCACCACGTGCAGGCCCACGTCGTGCCAACCGGTGGCGGCGCGGTCTTCGGTGGCGCCGGTGATGGCGATCTTGAACTTGCGCGGCAGGAACGCGAACTCGGGGTGCAGCGTGCTCCACTGGCGCATGATTTCCGCGAAGGGGCGCGGGTCGGCGATTTCGTCGATGGCGATGCCGGCGCGCTCGTCACTCGTGATGTTGCGGATGCAATTGCCGCTGGTCTGGATGCCGTGCATGTCGACCGAGGCCAGCAGGTCCATCACGTCGGCCGACTTGGCCAGCGGAATCCAGTTGAACTGGACGTTCTGGCGCGTCGAGAAGTGGGCGTAGTGGGTCGGGAGCTTCTGGCTGCCGAGCAGGCCCTGCGTTTCGATGGCTTTCTTGTAGACCTCGGCTTCGGGTTCGTCGTACTCGCGGGCAATCTTGGCCAGCACACGCAACTGGCGGCTCGAAAGCTCGCCGTAGGGCACGGCCACGCGCAGCATCGGTGCGTAGCGCTGGACGTACCAGCCGTTCTGCAGCCGCAGCGGGCGGAACTCGTCCTCGTGCAGGCGGCCCTTTTGCCAGCGTTCGAGCTGGTCTCGGAATTGGGCAGCGCGTTGGTGAACGAACTGGCGATCGAATTCTGTGTATTGGTACATCGTGCGTGCTGTGTCTTGAGAAGTGCGGTGCCGAACGTGAAACGGGGCGCCCCAGCAAGAAGCCGAGATTCTGAAAGGGGGCCTTATGGAAACAAACTATTTTTTGGTTCGCGCCTTATCCGGATAAGCATATTCACCAGTCCCCATGCGGGTTTTCAGACGGTTGGATGCTTATTCCGGATAAGGCGCGGGCGCCTGGGAAGGCTTGCTCGGCCCGGGAATTCTAGGAACAGAACGAAGTTCCGGCTGGCGCGGGGCGGGCCGCGTCCGGTTCCGGCGCAGCCTGCCTAAAGTTTTCCGCCGAACCGCCGATATCAAGCCATGGAGAGCGGCCAACGGGGCCGCTTTTTCCCCTCAGGCTCGACGGCACCGCCCGTGTCTTGCCGCCGTCTTTCCGTCCCCCCTTGCGTTCTGGAGTTCGATCATGTTCTTGAGCAATGTCTCGATTGGCAAGCGCCTTGCCATCGTGCTGGGCGCCATCCTGGCGCTCTTTCTTGCCACCAGCGTTGCCGCGGTGCTGAAGCTGCAGCAACTGAGCCTGGAGATCGACGCCATGATCCAGGACAACGTCAAGACCGAGCGCGCGGGCTCCGACTGGCTGCGCCACACCACGTCGGGCGTGCAGCGCGCGGCGGCCATCGCCAAGAGCGGCGACACCAGCCTGATCGAGTACTTCGCACCCGCAACAGCCAAGTCGATCAAGGAAACCAACGAGCTGCAGAAGTTCATCGAGACCAAGCTGGTCAGGCCCGCCGAGCGCGAGCTGTTCGAGAAGGTCGGCAACCTGCGCAAGGCCTACCTGGCTTCGCGCGAAGAGGTGAGCAAGCTCAAGCAGATCGGCGACCTGGCGGGCGCCAGCCGTGCCTTCGAAGACCAGTTCCAGCCGACGTCGACCAGCTACCTTGCCGGCGTGCAGCAGGTCGTGGACATGCAGCGCGAGCAGCTCGACGCCGCCGCGGCCCGCGCCAAGGATCTGCAGGCCCAGACCCGCACGCTGCTGATCGTCTGCTCCGCCGTGAGCCTGGTGCTGGGCGCGCTGCTGGCGTGGCAACTGGCACGTAGCATCACCCACCCGCTGCGCAGCGCCGAAACGATTGCCCAATCGATTGCCGACATGGACCTGACAGGCATGCCCCAGCCGGGCTACGCCAAGGACGAAACCGGCCGCCTGCTGCGCGCGCTCGACCTGATGCGCTCGGCCCTGCAGGGCTCGCTGATGCAGGTGCATGGGGTCGTGATGAACGTCTCGACCGCCAGCACCCAGATCGCGATGGGCAACCAGGACCTGTCGTCCCGCACGGAAGCGCAGGCAAGCTCGCTGGAGCAGACCGCCGCATCCATCGAGGAGCTGACGTCGACCGTCAAGCAGAACGCCGACAACGCGCGCCAGGCCAACCAGCTGGCCACGTCCGCGTCCGAAGTGGCGGTGAAAGGCGGCAGCGTGGTGTCGCAAGTGGTCGACACCATGGGCTCGATCAATGCCTCGTCGAAGAAGATCGTCGACATCATCGGCGTGATCGACGGCATCGCCTTCCAGACCAATATCCTGGCGTTGAACGCGGCGGTTGAAGCGGCCCGTGCCGGCGACCAGGGGCGCGGCTTCGCGGTGGTGGCGTCCGAAGTGCGCAGCCTTGCGCAGCGCTCGGCTGCCGCGGCCAAGGAAATCAAGACCCTGATCGGCAACTCCGTCGAGAAGGTCGAAGAGGGCAGCCGGCAGGTGGCCGATGCGGGCCGCACCATGGACGAGATCGTGGGCAGCGTGAAGCGCGTGACCGACATCATGGGCGAGATCAGCGCAGCGAGCCAGGAGCAGACCTCGGGCATCGAGCAGATCAACCAGGCCATCACGCAAATGGACCAGGCGACACAGCAGAACGCCGCGCTGGTTGAAGAGGCCTCGGCCGCCGCACAGTCGCTTCAGGAGCAGGCCGGCAGCCTGTCGAAGATCGTCGGCGAGTTCAAGCTGGAACAGGGCGGCCAAGGCGGCCGGAGCGCAACTCCGGCCCTGGGCTACGCGGGCTGATTGGGTAGCTAGCGCTTCAGCGCAGCATCGTCGACATCGCCGAGCAGCAGTTCAGCATGCGCACGGCCGCCTCGACCGTGTCGGCCGTGAAGCACAGGGTCACGCCGTCGACGCGCTCGAAGTTCGGCCACTGGCAGAACAGATCGGCCAGCGCGGGCGACTGGCAGCGCAGCCTGACGGTCTGCGGCCCCTTGAAAACCAGCGGCTTGGCATCGGCACGCGCCGCCAACGCCTCTTCAATCCCCGCGCGAATCGCATGGCGCGACTGCTCGGGCGACAGCGACACGCCGCTGTTGTTTCCCGTGGCCCGCTTGGTCTGCACGAAGGTCGCGTGCGGAAACAGCGGCCGGTTCTCGGCGATGAACACGTCGTCGCCGCTGCCCATCACCACCGGGGCGCCGTACTCGCCGGCCAGCGCGCCATAGACGCCGGCTTCGCCCAGCTCCTGCTCGCCGAACCAGATGCCGGCAAAGGCAAAGCCGTTGATCGTGTGCGCGAGGATGCCGCGCCCCTGCGCGCGCGAGTGGTAGCCCACCATGCAGACCGCGTCCACGCCTTCGTCCACGCCGGCCACCATGCTCAGGTAGCGCGGCTTGCCCTGCACCACGCGCGCACGCGCATCGAGCACGTCGGGCGGCATGTTGCGAAAACCGCCGTGCGAGTCGTTCACCAGCACGTCGGTGGCGCCTGCATCGAATGCACCGGCAATGGCCGCGTTGGCCTCGTGCGCCATCAGCAGGCGGGCACGTTCGTATTCCGGATTGCCCTGGCGCGTCTGCTCGGGGTGGTAGACGCCGGCAACGCCTTCGATGTCGGTGGAGATCAGGACTTTCATGGGGCGAAGGCTTTCCTCAGGCGAGGGGTGAAAGGGAAGACGCCGGCAGCAACTCGCCGAGCGCGGCGCGGTGGTTGCCGTCGCGGCCCGTGACGGGCGTCGCGCGCCACAGCGCATGAAGAATAGCCTGCTCGGTGCTGTCGGCCGCGGCCTGGAACAGGCCATCGAGCAGCCCGTCGTGCAGCATCGCCACAGCCGGCATGGGCCGCTCGATGCGGTCGGGCACGGTGTAGGCGATCGAGAAGGCGAGCACGATGTCGCCGCTGCCGTGGCCGAAGACCGAGCCCGTGCGGGCCAGCCCTGCACCCGCGCGCAACGCCAAGCGGCGCAACTGGCGCGCATCGAGCGGCGCGTCGGTGGCGACGACGATGATGATCGAGCCCTTTTCAGGTTCGCCCGACACCGCGGCGTTGCGCGATGCCTGCAGCGCCGCCAGCCGCTCGCCGACCGCATGGCCCGCCAGCAGCATCTGCGGCTGGCGCCCGTAGTTGGCCAGCACCAGCGCGCCGACCGTGTGCAGCCCGCCGTCGCGCGACGACACACGGCGCGAAGCGCTGCCGATGCCGCCCTTGAGCTGGAAGCTCGACATGCCGCGCCCCGCGCCGACCGAGCCCTGCGCGAAGTCGACGGCGGCGCTGTCGAAGGCGCGCAGATAGTCGGCCTCCGTCACCGCCATCCGCTGGATGTCGTTCAGAAAGCCGTCGTTGCACTCGAAGACCAGCGGGTTGACCGTGGGCAGCGCCCGCCCGGTCTCGGGGTTGGCCGCCGCGCACTGGCGGATCTGCGCCGTGGCCACGGTGCCGACCGAGAAGGTGTTGGTCAGTGCGATCGGCGTTTCGAGCACGCCGAGCTCGGCGACCTGCACCAGCCCCACGCTCTTGCCAAAGCCGTTGAGCACCACGGCAGCCGCCGGCACCTTGTCGCGGAACGGGTCGCCCGCGTGCGGCCGGATGACCGTCACGCCGGTCTGCACTGCGCCATCGCTCAGCGTCTGATGGCCGACCGTGACGCCCGCGACATCGGTGATGGTGTTGCGTTCGCCCTGGAGCAGGTGGCCGATGAAGGGCAGGGGAGAAGTCTGCGTGAGGGATGGCATGAAGAACGGAAAGACTACGTGCGGTCGATCTTCGGATCGAGCGCGTCGCGCAGGGCGTCGCCCAGCAGGTTGAAGGCGAGCACGGTGAAGAAGATGGCCAGGCTGGGGAACAGCGCCACGTGCGGCGAGGTCACCATGTCGGCGCGGGCTTCGTTGAGCATCGCGCCCCACTCGGGCGTCGGCGGCTGCGCACCCATGCCCAGGAAGGAAAGGCTGGCCGCCGTGATGATCGAGGTGCCCACGCGCATCGAGAAATACACCACGATCGACGAGATGGTGCCGGGCAGGATGTGCCGCACGATGATGGTCCAGTCCGAGGCGCCGATGCTGCGCTCGGCCTCGATGTAGGTCTGCTGCTTGAGCACCAGCGTGTTGCCGCGCACGAGGCGCGCGAACGCCGGCACGCTGAACACCGACACGGCCACCACCACGTTGGTCATGCTGCTGCCCAGGATGGCCACCACGCCCAGCGCCAGCAGGATGCCGGGGAAGGCGAACAGCACGTCCGAGATGCGCATCACGATGCGGTCCCACCAGCCTTCGTAGTAGCCCGCGAGCAGGCCGAAGGCGGTGCCCACGAAGCCGCCCACCAGCACCGACAGGAAGCCGGCCGCCAGCGAGATGCGCGTGCCTGCCAGGATGCGGCTGAAGATATCGCGGCCCAGCGGATCGACGCCGAACCAGTGCGTGGCCGAAGGCCCGCTGTTGAGCATGTCGTAGTCGAAGAAGTTCTCGGGATCGAAGGGCACGATCCACGGCGAGAACACCGCGATGAACACCAGCAGCAGCACGAAGAGGGCCGCCACGATGCCCACGGGCTGTTTCTTGAAGCGGCGCCAGCATTCGCCCCAGGGCGTGCGGACCTTGCCTGCGGTCAGCGCAACGGCAACGGGAGACAGAGGAACGATGGATTCGGCAGGCACGCCGGTAGCTTGCGTCATGGCTGCTTGCTCACTTGTAGCGGATGGTCGGGTTGATGTAGCCGTACAGCACATCGACCACGAGGTTGATCAGGATGAATTCGAGCGAGAACAGCAGCACCAGCGTCTGGATGACGGGGTAGTCGCGCATCTGCACCGCGTCCACCAGCAGGCGGCCCAGGCCCGGCCAGTTGAAGACCGCCTCCACAAGAATGGAGCCGCCCAGCAGAAAGCCGAACTGCAGGCCCATCATCGTGACCACCGGAATCAGCGCGTTGCGCAGCGTGTGCTTGAACACCACGCGGGTTTCGTGCACGCCCTTGGCACGCGCGGTGCGCACGAAGTCTTCCTGGATCACTTCGACGAAAGACGCACGCGTGAAGCGCGCCATCACGGCCGCGACGGCCGCGCCCAGCGTGATCGAGGGCAGGATGTAGTGCTTCCAGGTGGCGGCGCCCACGGTGGGTAGCCAGCCGAGCTGGACCGAGAAGATCTGCATCAACAGCATGCCAAGTGCAAATGCGGGAAAGGAGATGCCCGAGACCGCGAGCGTCATGCCCAGCCGGTCGGGCCATTTGTTGCGGTACACCGCTGAGACGATGCCGATCCCCATGCCGAAGATCACCGCCCACACCATGCTGGTGATGGTCAGCATCACCGTCGGGAAGAAGCGCTCGGCAATCTCCGTGGACACCGGCCGCCGCGTGCGGATCGAGGTGCCGAAGTCGCCCTGCAGCATGTGGGTGAAGAAGTTCACGAACTGCTGTGGCAGCGGCTTGTCGAGGCCCAGCTCCTGGCGCACCATGGCCACGGTCTGCTCGTCGGCGTCCTGTCCGGCGGCAAGGCGCGCTGGGTCGCCGGGCAGCATGTGGACGAACAGGAACACCAGCACTGCCACGATGAGCAGCGTCGGGATCAGGCCCAACAATCGTTTGAGGAAGTAATTCAGCATGGGGTGCGGTTGTCGCGAACGGGCGGCAGCAAAGGGCCGCCGCCCGCCGGACAGTCAGTCAGGAAACGAAGAGCGCGCGATCAGTTCGACACCGACACGGCGTCGATGTTGATGTTCGCGTCGGGCATCACGAACACACCCGACAGGCGCTTG
Organism: Variovorax sp. VaC1; assembly: GCF_043658315.1. Taxonomy (NCBI): domain Bacteria; kingdom Pseudomonadati; phylum Pseudomonadota; class Betaproteobacteria; order Burkholderiales; family Comamonadaceae; genus Variovorax; species Variovorax sp. VaC1. The sequence goes on from NZ_JBIGLT010000003.1 coordinate 655,124, forward strand.
GCGTGCGCCGACAGGTTCTGCTCGGTGACCAGCGGCACGCGCGGCAGGTCCTTGCGGATCTCGTCCTGCGCGGTCTTGTAGAGCGCTGCCTTTTCCTTGTCGTCCACCGTCACCAGCGCCTTGGCCAGCGCGGCGTCGACCACGTCGCTCTTGTAGAACGACATGTTGTTGAGCTTCGGTGCCCACGACTCCGAGGCGAACAGTGGGCGCAGGCCCCAGTCGGCTTCACCGGTCGACGACGACCAGCCCGTGTAGTACATGCGGACCTTGGCCGTCTTCGGGTCGGGCCATGCATCGACCTGCTCGGTGCGCTGACCCACTTCGAGCGCCTGCACCTGCAGCTTGATGCCCACCTGCGCGAGCTGCTGCTGCACGAACTGGATGGTCTTCTGGCTGGTCGTGTTGTTGTAGGCGCTCCACAGCACCGACTCGAAACCGTTGGGGTAGCCGGCTTCGGCCAGCAGTTCCTTGGCCTTCTTCACGTCGTAGGGAATGGGCGCCATCTTCTCGGCGAACTTCACGCCCTGCGGCATCACGCCTTGCGCGGGGAAGGCATAGCCGCCGAAGGCGACCTTCGACAGCGCTTCCTTGTTGATGGCGTAGCCGATGGCTTCGCGCACCTTCGGGTTGTCATAGGGCTTTTGCAGCATGTTGAATGCCAGGAAGCGCGTGATGATCGAAGGCGATGCCACCACTTCGAGCTTGTCGCTCTTCTTCAGCAGCTCGGCCTGCTCGTAGGGAATCGGGAAGGCGAAGTCGGCTTCGCCGGTCTGCAGCATGGCGGCGCGCGTGTTGTTCTCGAGCACCGGCTTCCATTGCAGGTTGTCGATCTTCGGGTAGCCCTTCTTCCAGTAGCCGTCGAACTTCTTGGCCTTGACCGCGTCGGTCTGCTTCCACTCGACGAACTCGAAGGGGCCGGTGCCCACGGGGTGGAAGGCGATGTCCTTGTTGCCCCACTTCTTCAGCGCGGTCGGCGAGATCATCGCGGCCGATGCGTGGGCCAGCGAGTTGATGAAGGGGCCGAAGGGCTCCTTCAGCGTGATGCGCACGGTGCTGGGGTTCACGGCCTCGACCTTGCCGACGCGGTTGAACTGGTTGTAGCGCAGCAGCTTGTTGTCTTGATTCAGCACGCGGTCGAGCGTGACCTTGACGGCTTCCGCATTGAAGTCGGTGCCGTCGTGGAACTTCACGCCCTGGCGCAGCTTGATGGTGTAGACGAGGCCGTCCTTCGACACGTCGTAGCTCTCGGCGAGCACGTTCTGCACCTTCAGGTCCTTGTCGAACTGGAACAGGCCTTCATAGAAGGTCTTGGTCACGGCCGTGGTGATGGTCGTGTTGGTGTTGTACGGGTCCAGCGTTTCCGGCTGGTAGCCGATGGCCAGCACCACGTCTTTGGCGGCCAGCGCCGTGCCCGATGCGGCAATGGCGGCCAGGCCCAGCAGTGCGGATGCCCATCGCAGGGAGGAAGAAGATGGCTTCATGGAAGAACTCCAGTCGGTTCGTGGAAAAAAGCAGGAGGGCCTGCGGGATGAAAAACGGTTCGGGTTCAGAAGGTCGGAGGCTCAGAAAGCGCCGCCGATGGCATGCCGCGCCACGAAGTGGCCCGGCGCGACCTGCACCAGCGGCGGCACGTCGGGCTCGTCGCCGACCGCGCGGATCGGGCTGGGGATTTCGCCTTCGAGCAGCGCGCGCGGCTTGTGGCGGCGCGACGGGTCGGCCACCGGCACCGCCGCCATCAGCTTGCGCGTGTAGGCGTGTTGCGGTGCCTCGAACACCGCGCGTCGCGGGCCGATCTCGACGATCTGGCCCAGGTACATCACGGCCACGCGGTGGCTGATGCGTTCGACCACCGCCATGTCGTGCGAGATGAAGAGAAAGGCCACGCCCAGCTCGCGCTGCAGGTCGAGCATGAGGTTGACGATCTGCGCCTGGATCGACACGTCCAGGGCCGACACCGACTCATCGGCCACCACCACCTTGGGGTTCAGTGCCAGGGCGCGTGCAATGGCGATGCGCTGGCGCTGGCCGCCCGAGAACTCGTGTGGATAGCGTTGCGCCACTTCGGGCGGCAGGCCGACCTTCTGCAGCAGCCAATCGACGCGCTGCTGCGCTTCGGCGCCCTTGGCGATGCCGTGGATCAGCAGCGGCTCCATGATCGAGAAGCCCACCGTCACGCGCGGATCGAGAGAGGCGAACGGGTCCTGGAAGATGAACTGGATGTTGCGGCGCAGCGCCTGCAGTTCGCGCGTGGGCAGCTCGCGGATGTTCTTGCCGCCGAACTCGATGGCACCGCTCTGGCTTTCGACCAGGCGCAGCAGCGAGCGGCCGGTGGTCGACTTGCCGCAACCCGATTCGCCGACCAGCGCCAGCGTTTCGCCGGGGTACAGGTCGAAGCTGATCTTTTCCACCGCATGCACGCGGCGCTTGACGCGGCCGAAGATGCCGCTGCGCACGTCGAAGCGCGTGACGAGGTCGCGCACCCGAAGAATGGGCCCGGCTTCTTCGCGCACCGTGTCTTGCGGCGTGGTGTGGTCGCACGGCGCCATCTCGGCGCTGGCTTCCGTGCGCAGCAATTCGAACTTGGCCGGCAGGTCGGTGCCCTGCATCGCGCCCAGCTTCGGAACGGCCGACAGCAGCGCCTTCGTGTAGGGGTGCTGCGGCGAGGCGAAGACGGTATCCGACGTGCCGGCTTCGACCTTGTCGCCGCGGTACATGACCAGCACGCGGTCGGCAATCTCGGCCACCACGCCCATGTCGTGCGTGATGAAGAGCACGCCCATGCGCATCTCTTTCTGCAGCTCGCGGATGAGCTGGAGAATCTGCGCCTGGATCGTCACGTCGAGCGCCGTGGTGGGCTCGTCGGCAATCAGCAGCTGCGGCTTGCACGACAGTGCCATCGCGATCATCACGCGCTGGCGCATGCCGCCCGACAGCTGGTGCGGAAAGCGGTCGAGCACGTTGCGCGCTTCGGGAATGCGCACCAGCTCCAGCATGCGCAGCGCCTCGGCGCGCGCGGCCGCATTGCTCTTGCCCTGGTGGATGCGGATGGCCTCGGCGATCTGGTCGCCGGCGGTGAACACCGGGTTCAGCGACGTCATCGGCTCCTGGAAGATCATCGCGATGTCGGCACCGCGAATGCCGCGCATCGTGTTGTCGCGCGCCTGCGCCAGGTCGAGCACTTCGCCGTTGCGGCGGCGAAACGCCATGCTGCCGCCGAGGATGCGGCCACCGCCGTGCTCCACCAGCCGCATCAGCGCGAGCGAAGTCACCGACTTGCCAGAGCCCGATTCGCCCACCACCGCGAGCGTTTCGCCGTGATCGACGTGAAAGGACAGCTTCTTGACGGCATCGACGGTGCGCTCCGAGGTCGAGAAGCGAACAGTGAGATCGTCGACGGCGAGAACGCGGCCGTCCGGCAGGGCGAGGGCAGGGGTGGACATGGGAGTGCGAGAGAAAGAGGGCGCGCGTGTCAGGCGAAGATGGCAGTCACGGGCGCTTGGTCGCCGCGCGCGTGGCCGCGGTACATGCCTTCGGTGTTGAAGGCGAGGCTCAGGTTGCCGTGGCGGTCGATGGCGATCAGCCCGCCGGTGCCGCCGATGGCGGGCAGCGACTGCTGCACCACCGCGTGCGTGGCGGCTTCGAGCGTGGCGCCGCCGTAGGCCATGCGGGCGCAGACGTCGTAGGCCGCGGCGACGCGGATGAACATTTCGCCGCTGCCGGTGCAGGACACGGCGGCGGTGCGGTCGTCGGCGTAGGTGCCGGAGCCGATGAGGGGCGTGTCGCCGATACGGCCGACGCGCTTGTTGGTCATGCCGCCGGTCGAGGTGGCGGCCGCCAGGTGGCCGTGCACGTCGAGCGCGACGGCGCCCACGGTGCCGAACTTCTTGTCTTCGTCCAGCGGCGGCGTCATGGCCGCGCCTTCGTGGTCGACCACCACGCGGCCGGTGTCGCGCACGCGGTAGAGCTGCTGGCGGCGCGCCTCGGTGGAGAAGAACGAGGGCTCGACCATTTCCAGCCCGCGCTCGCGTGCAAAGACCTCGGCGCCCGCGCCGGCCAGCAGCACGTGCGCGCCGTCTTCGAGCACGGCACGCGCGGCGCGCACCGGGCGGCGCACGTGGCACACGCCAGCGATGGCACCGGCGGCGAGCGTGGTGCCGTCCATCACGGCGGCGTCGAGTTCATGGGTTTCATCGTGGGTGAAGACCGCGCCGTGGCCCGCGTTGAAGAGCGGGCAGTCTTCGAGCATTTCGACGGCCAGGCATGCGGCGTTGAGGGCGCTGGCGCCCTTCAGCAGCATGCCTTGCGCTGCAAGCACGATGGCGTGCAGGGCATCGTGATAGGCCTGCGCCTGCTCGGGGCTGGTCGTGGCGGCGCTGATGGTGCCGGCGCCGCCGTGGATGGCGATGACGGGCGTGGTGTTCTTCATCGGGAAGCTTTCTTTTTCTTCTTGGCGGCGCCGTTCAGGGCGGCGTCGTCGGAGGTACCGGTGGTGCGCGCTGCAAGGCCGTCGATGCGCGGCAGCCCGTTCGCGCCGTGCAGCCAGGGCCGCAGCACCTGCAGCGTGCGGCGGGCCGACTGCACCGGGTCGGGCGCCCGCAGCGCCACGGCGCTGGTCAGCGCCTCGACCAGCGCGAGCACGCTGGTTTCGCAATTCGGGCGGTAGTTGGTTTCGGTCTGGCAATACAGCGCCACGTCGGCCAGCGGCGCCATGGGCGAGGTCGGGCGGTCCGTGAGCGCGATCACGCCGCAGCCCTGGTCGCGTGCGATCTGCGCGAGCATCACGGTGTCGGTCAGGTAGCGCGGGAAGGTGAGGCCGATGAACACGTCCTTCGGGCCCGCGTGCATCAGCGAGCGGGCCGCATGCGTGACGCCGCTCACGCCGGGGAGCAGGCGCACGTCGCGGCAACTGCTGTCCAGCCCGTGCTGCAGCAGGCCCGCGAGCCAGCCGCTCGCGCCGAAGCCCGCGATGTAGATCGAACGCGCCCTGCCGATGCGCTCCACCGCGGCTTCGCAGGCGGCGTAGTCCAGCGTCTGGCGCGTGGCCTCGATGTTGCGGCGGCTCTCGTCGAGCGCGGTGGAGAACACCTCGGCCACCGTGCTCGGACGCTCCAGGTTGCCGCGCAGCCGCTCCACAGGCGCCACCAGCGGCTCGAAGCCCCGCACGAGCTCGGCACGGAAGGTGGCGTAGCCGTCGAAGTCCAGCGCGCGGGCGAAGCGGTTGGCCGTGGCGACCGAGACGCCTGCGGCTGTGGCGAGTTCGTCGATGGGCAGCGTGGCCACCTGCAGCGGGTGCTCCAGCACGTAGTCGGCCACTTGCCGGTGCGAACGCGTCAGCCGCGGCAGCGCCTGCGCAATGCGCTGGGCCACGGTGGTGCCTGGGGTGTCGACGTTGGTGCTCATGCGGGGAGTGGGGCGCCCGAAGGGGTGCGGTTTATGAAAATGAGTTTACAAATATAAGTCAGATAAGAAAATTTTCTGTCATTTTGAGACGAAGTTGCAAGTAACGGGCCAGCGGCGAGGGGGCTTTTCTTGCCCGGTTCGAACGCGGCATGCGCGTCGTTTCCCTCGTGGGGCGGTCGTTTAAGCTCGACGCAGTTCGGCCTCTAGGTGTTTTCCCGATGTCTTCGTTTCGTTCACCGTCAGCAGCAGCCGACACCGGCAATGCCGCCGCATTCGCCCAGCCCGCGCCAACGCGGAATTTCAGGATCGACATCCTTCGCGGGATCGCGATCTCGCTGGTGCTGCTGCTGCACTTCCACCTGTCGTACTCGCTGGTCGACAGCCCGCTGGCGGCCGTGTTGCCGGAGGAGTTCATCAAGTCCCTGGCGCGCAACGGCAACTACGGCGTGACGATGTTCTTCGCCGTCTCGGGCTATCTCATCACGTCGACCACGCTGCGGCGCTACGGCAGCCTTGGCAACGTGGACGTGCGCAGCTTCTATGCCTTTCGCTTCGCGCGGATCGTGCCGTGCCTTGTGGTCGCGCTGGCCGTGATCGTCGGGTTGGGGCTGCTGAAGCAGCCCGCCTTCATGAACGTCGCCAAGCCCGGCTGGCCCGAGGTCGGCTACCCGGTGGCGGTGCTGTCGGTGCTGAGCTTCTGGCACAACGTGCTGATGCAGCACGCGTGGTACTTCAACTACGCGATGAACATCTACTGGTCTCTGTCGGTGGAAGAGGTGTTCTATCTCGCGTTCCCGCTGCTGTGCTTCGGGCTGAAGCGCCAATGGGCCATCGTGGCCGTGTGGGCGGTGGCGATCGTCGCGGGGCCGGTCTATCGCAGCTTTCATGCGGACGACGAGATCTACTTCATGTACGGCTATCTGGCGTGTTTCGACGCGGTGGCCTTCGGCTGCTGTGCCGCGTTGCTGGCGCAGCACATCCGGCTCGACAGCTGGGGTGGCCGCCAGCTCCAGCTGGCAGCGGCCTGCCTCGTGGCCGTGACGTACCTGCGCGGGATTCACGGCAACGAAGTCTTTGGCTTCACCGTCATTGCGGCCGGCACCGCCGTGCTGCTGATCGGCGCGCACAACGAGCGCGTGCCGGGCTGGGCACTGCGAAGCAGGGCGCTGGCGGCGCTGCGCTGGCTGGGGCGGCACAGCTACGAGCTGTACCTCTTCCACATCATCGTGCTGGGGTTGATGCGCAGCTTTGTGCCGCGCGGGGCGATGCCTGCCGTGTGGAAGCTGCCGGCGATGGGGTTCTTCGTTGCGGCTTCGGTGGCGGTGGCTTGGGGCATTGCGCGGTTTTATTCGGAGCCGATGAATGCGAGGCTCAGGGGCTTTCTGTTGCGCAAGCGGGTGGCTTCCTGACTTTGCTTTGCCTGCCGGCTTGGGTGTGTTCGGGGGCGTGTGCACAGGACACCGGGTACTCCCCTCCGCGAATGTCCCCCGCCTTCGGCTCCTCCTTTATTTCGCTGCGGGGAGCACCCGGTGCCCTGCGCACGATGAGCGCGGTCGTTGTGCTGGGCGATCAACGGGTGCTCTGCTGATCACGTCGGAGTGAGCGGACCCGGAAGCAGGTGCAACGCCCATCCGGCCGCATAGAGGCCAAAACCGAACACACCGTGCGTGACGAGGCTGTGGAAGCGCGCGATGTTCGGGCGCGGCGTGCGGCTGGCCGCGATGCCTGCGCCCATGCCCGGCTGCATCACCAGGAAAGGCGCGGCCACGCTGGCGATGCCGACGATCATCGGGGGGCCAAGCGTCGGGTGGTGAATCCATTCGAGGCCCCAGATCGCCAGCAGCACGGCTGCGAACGCGATGCCGATGGCGTAGTGGGCTGTCCATCCGATTGCGCGCTCGCCCTTCACGGGAGCGGAGGCACCGATGGGCGCGTGGCGAAAGCGGCCGCGCGTCAGGTACACGAGCCAGCGGCCGACCAGCGCGTAGTCGAGCGACGGGATGCCGAACAGTTGCTTGCGGACGATGGCCCAGATGTCCATCACCGCTGTCGCACCCGCTCCGATCAGGGCGGCGGATGCGAGATAAGTCATCGCCTCAGACATTGGCAGCATCCTTCGGCGCGGCCGATGCGGAAGCTGCACGTGCACAGACCATCCAGCAGGCTGCGGTCAGGCGAACTTCATCGCCGTGCACGTACGGCTCGAAGGCGGTGCGGATCGTTTCGATGACTTGCGCGCGCGCTGGCTCGTCGATGGCTGCCAGTGCCAGTCCGACGGGGCCGAGGCGGGAGAGGTAAGTGCGCAGGTCTTTCTCGGGGAAGGTGCAGGCCAGGTCGACCGGCTGGATGTCGATGCCGGTCCAGCCGCTGTCTTCCAGCAGGGCCTCAATCCGGTGCCGGTCGGCGAAGGCGAACTGTCCGGGTGTGCCCGGTTTGCGAACGGGGAGGTTCGGCAGCAGTGGCGCCGCGGCACGTTCGGCGGTCGTCATGAACGGGTTTTCCGCGGCGCTGCGCCATGCGATGAAGCGAAGTTGGGCGCCATCCCGCGCGGCACTTCGCAGGTTCGCAAAGGCGAGGACGGGATCGTCGAAGAACATGACGCCCAGGCGCGAAACGATCAGGTCGAAGCTTGCGGGCTCGAACGCATGGGTCTGCACGTCGGCGCAGATGAAGCTGGCCGGCAGGCCTTCGCGTTCGGCGCGCGTTCGGGCCGCCGCGATCATCGGCTCCGAGATGTCGATGCCGGTGCAGTGGCCCTGGGCGCCTTGCCTCCGCGCGAGCGCGCGTGTGATGGCGCCGGTGCCGCAACCCACGTCGAGCACGCGGCCCGGCGGGGTGGTGCGCATCGCTTCGACCAGCAGGTCTTCGAGCGGTTGGAACAGATGGTCGAGCGTGGCTTGCACATCGACCCAGGCGTGGCCGGCGAGGCCATTCCAGAGCTTGGCCTGTTCGTCGTAGGCATGCTGCATGTCAGTCATGATCGTCTTCCTTTGCGTGCCCTCAGGGGGCGGAAGCTAGACTGTGCAACTTCAAGTCGACTTGAGGTCAAGGGGTAAGAGACATGGACATCGCAGAGGTGTCGCAGCGGTCCGGCGTTCCTGCTTCAACGCTGCGGTTCTATGACGAAAAAGGGCTGATCACGTCAATCGGCAGGCATGGCTTGCGCCGGCTGTTCGATCCGGGCGTGCTCGACCGGCTGGCCCTGATCGCGCTGGGGCGTGCCGCCGGCTTTTCGCTGGACGAGATTGCGCTGATGTTCGCGTCGGATGGCCAGCCGCGCATCGACCGGCGGATGCTTGCGGACAAGGCCGATGAACTCGACAGGACGATCCGCAACCTGAGCGCCATGCGCGACGGGCTGCGGCACGCGGCCGTATGCCCCGAGCCGAGCCACATGGAATGCCCCAAGTTCCGCCGCATCGTGAAGGCGGCGGCGTCGGGCGCCATTGGCGTTCCGGGGAAGAAGATCCGCCGCGTGGTGAGCGCGCCTTCGAAGTAATCGCGGCGGCAAGAGCCAGGCTACTGCTGCACGTCCTTCTGCATGAACACGCTCAGCGGATCGTCCGGGTAGGTACCGAACCGGCCGCGCCGCACATAGCCCGAACGTGCATAGAACGACAGCGCCTCGGGCTGGCTGACACCCGTCTCCAGCCTGAACATCGCGCAGTTCCGCCGCATCGCTTCGCCTTCAAGAAAGGCCAGCACCTTCGCGGCGATGCCTTGTCCCCGGTTTTCCGGTCGCACGTACATGCGCTTGAGTTCGCCATAACCGGGCTCCATGACGATGGCCCCGCAGCCGATTGCCGTGCCGGCCTCGTCGCGCGCCACCGCGAACAACACATGGGCCGCGGACAGCGCCGCGATGTCGATGCCGTAGTGGCACTCGGGTGGATACAGCGGCTTCTGGTACGCATCGAGATCGTCGATGAGCTGGATGACGTCGGGTTGGTCGGGGCTTTCAAGTGCAATGGTCATCGGGTCTGCTTCTTTCGGAGCGTCGATATTACTTAGCCCGATCGGCAAAGCCCGTCTGCCAGTGGGGCTTCGACGCCACGGCCAACAATGGCTGCGACGACAGGCCGACCTGCCTGCCGGAACCCCGTCCGTTTGTTCGCATGAAGGAGTCACACTTTGGAATACCGTCACCTGGGTAAATCGGGCCTCAAGGTCCCCGTGTTGAGTTTTGGCACCGGCACGTTCGGTGGCAAGGGCGAGTTCTTCAGCGCGTGGGGCAGCACCGACGTGGCCGAGGCGCGCAAGCTCATCGACATCTGCATCGATGCCGGCGTCAACATGTTCGACAGCGCCGACATCTACTCGGCCGGCGCGGCCGAGTCGGTGCTCGGCGAAGCCATCAAGGGCCGGCCGCGCGACCGGCTCATCATCTCGACCAAGGCCACCTTCCGCAGCGGCGAAGGCGCGAACGATGTGGGCTCGTCGCGCCACCACCTCGTGCAGGCGGTCGATGCCGCGCTCAAGCGGCTGGGCACCGACTACATCGACCTGTTCCAGCTGCACGGCTTCGATGCGAGCACGCCGGTCGAGGAAACCGTGTCCACGCTCGACGACCTCGTGCGCGCGGGCAAGCTGCGCTATGTGGGCGCGTCGAACTTCTCGGGCTGGCACCTGATGAAGTCGCTGGCGGTGGCCGAGCGCTACGGCTACGCGCGCTATGTGGCGCACCAGGCCTATTACTCGCTGGTCGGCCGCGACTACGAGTGGGAGCTGATGCCGCTGGCCAAGGACCAGGGCGTGGGTGCCGTGGTCTGGAGCCCGCTGGGCTGGGGCCGGCTCACGGGCAAGATCCGCCGGGGCCAGCCGTTGCCCGCCAACAGCCGCCTGCACGTGACGGCCGACATGGGGCCGCCGGTGGCCGACGAGCTGCTGTTCCGCGTGGTCGATGCGCTGGAAAAGATCGGCGCCGAAACCGGCAAGACCGTGCCGCAGGTCGCGCTCAACTGGCTGCTGCAGCGCCCGACCGTGTCGACCGTGGTTGTCGGTGCGCGCGACGAGGCGCAACTGCGCCAGAACCTCGGTGCGGTCGGCTGGAACCTGACGCCCGCGCAGGTCGCTGAACTCGACGCGGCCAGTACCGTCACACGGGCCTATCCGTACTGGCACCAGCAGGGCTTTCTCGAGCGGAACCCGAACCCTGTCTAAGCAGGCGTCAGCCCGAGCACCCATTTCTTGAAGTGCTCCAGCGCCCCGGAGGCCGGTCGGCCTTCGGGGTACGCAAAGTAGTAGCCCTGGCGCACGTCCAGGTGCCGGTCCACCGGGATCACCAGTTCCCCGGCGCGCAGCTCGTGTTCGATCAGGATGCGCGGCGCCAGGCCGATGCCCATGCCGGCGGCAGTGGCCGCCACCACCATCGTGAACAGCTCGTAGCGCGGCCCGCGCGAGGCGTGCACCGTGTAGTCCCATCCTTGCTGTGCGTACCAGTCGCGCCATGCGTGGGCACGCGTGCTCAGGTGCACATGGCGGCATCGCTCGAAGCCGGCTTCGTCCCATGGCCCGTTGGCATCGCGAAACGCAGGGCTGCAGACCGGCACCATCTCGCCCTCGGCAAAGATCAGCCCGCCGCGCGTGTCGGGCCAGAACTGGTCGCCGAAGTAGATGGCCGCGTCGTAGGCGTTTTCTTGAAAGGAGAAGGGCTGCGAGCGCGCCGACAGGTTGACGGTGATGTTCGGGTGCAGCCGGCTGAACTCGGGCAGCCGGGGAATGAGCCACTGCGTGGCGAAGGTCGGCACCACGGCCAGTTCGAGCACGAAGCCCATCTCGTGGCCCGCGCTGATTTCCAGCGTGTCGCGGCGGATCTGGTCGAGGTGGCGGCGGATGCGCGCCGCGTATTCGCGCCCCACCTCGGTGAGCGTCAGCCGCCGCCGCACGCGCGAGAACAGCGGCACGCCCAGCCGCTGCTCGAGCATGGCCACCTGCCGGCCGACCGCGCTCTGCGTCAGCGCCAGCTCGGTCGCGGCGCGTGTGAAGCTCCCGAGCCGCGCCGAAGCCTCGAAGGCCTGGAGCGCGCCGAGGTTGGGAATGTCTTTTCTCATCGATTCACTGCCTGTTGTCTCTGTCTTCTTGTCGAAGCACCCGCCGTGCCTGCTTCGGGGAAACCGCGCCAGGGCGCCGGCTTCCTTCCGCGCCTGCACAACGTTGTGAGTATTTAGCGTTTGTTCCGCACGCGGTCACGACTCTATTCTGCGTGCCGACCCCTGCCAACGATACGAGGAGACTTCCGATGATTGTTTCGTGCAAACGGCGCGCTGCCCTGGGCATCGCGCTCGCTTCCGTCCTGGGCCTGCCCGCCGCCGCGTGGGCGCAGGCCGAGCAGACCGTCACCATCGGCCACGCCGGCCCGCTGACCGGTGGCGCCGCCCACTGGGGCAAGGACAACGACAACGGCGCGCGGCTTGCGGTCGAAGACCTGAACAAGCAGGGCCTGGTGATCGGCGGCAAGAAGATCAAGTTCGTGCTGCAGTCCGAAGACGACCAGGCCGACCCCAAGCAGGCGATGGTGGTCGCCAACAAGCTGGCCGACATGGGCGTGAAGGGCATGCTCGGCCACTTCAACTCGGGCGCGGCCATTCCGGCATCGGCCGTCTACAGCCGCGCGGGGCTGCCCGACGTGTCCACCGCGACCAACCCGACCTTCACGAAGCAGGGCTACGACAACGTCTTTCGCATCCTGGCCAGCGACGACGACGTGGGCGTTGCCATCGCCAACTTCACCGTGAAGGACCTGAAGGCGAAGAACATCGCCGTGATCGACGACCGCACCGCCTACGGGCAAGGCGCCGCCGAGGTCTTCACGCGCGGCGTGAAGGCGCTGGGCGGCAACATCGTGGCGCAGGAGTACGGCAGCGACAAGGCCACCGACTTCATGGCCATCCTGACCACCATCAAGGCCAAGCAGCCCGACGTGGTGTTCTACGGTGGCATGGACGCGCAAGGCGGCCTGATCGCGCGCCAGATGAAACAGCTGGGCATCACCGCCAAGCTGCTCGGCACCGATGGGCTGTGCACCAACGAAGTCGCCAAGATCAGCGCGGGCGCCGTCGATGGCCTGCTGTACTGCACGCGCGGCGGCAAGGAGCTGGAGAAGACCCCGAAGGGCGCCGAGTTCGAGCAGCGCTACAAGGCCCGCTTCGGTGTCGATGTGCTGACCTATGCGCCGTACCTCTACGACGCCATGATGGCGCTGGCCGCGGGCATGCGCGCGGCCAACTCCGTCGAGCCCGAGGCCTACCTGCCGGCCATGCGCAAGGTGAAGTTCGACGGCGTGACCGGCACCATCAGCTTCGATGCCAAGGGCAACCTGCAGAAGCCTGACTTCACCGTTTTCACCTACAAGGACGGCAAGCGCGTTCGCGTAGCCGGCTCCTGACGCCAGCACCCGCATGCGAACCCTGAACGCGGCGGAAACCGCCGCAGCGCTTCCCTACGGTGCGCTGGTCGATGCGCTGCTGCAGATGTTCGAGCGCGAACGCCGGGGCGAGGCGCACGCCGCGCCCCGCACCTGCGTGCCGCTCGCGGCCGGCGGCGTCATGCTGCTGATGCCCGCGGCCGACCTGTGCTTCGCGGTGCTGAAGACCGTGACCGTGCACGCCGGCAACGCCGCGCAGGGCCTGCCGGTGGTGCAGGGCGACGTGACCTTGATGGACGCGGCCAACGGCAACCGGCTGCTCGGCATGGATGGCAATGTGCTGACGGCTCGGCGTACGGCGGCGTTGTCGCTGGCGGGTGCCATGCGGGCAGGGCGTAAGGGCGGGGCTCGCATGCTGCTGATCGGCGCGGGCGTTCAGGCGCATGCGCATGCCGAGGCTTTCGCCGAGGTGTGGGGCGTGCGGCACCTGCAGGTTCACGCTCGCTCGCAGGCGCATGCCGAAGCGCTGGCGCAACACATGCGGGCGCGCGGTGTCGATGCCAGCGCGGTCGCCGACCCCACGGCCGCGGCCGCGGAAGCCGACGTGGTCGTGGCCACGACCAATTCATGCGATCCCGTGGTGCCGCCGCAATTGCGGCCGGACGCCACCGTGATCGCCATCGGCGCCTACCGCGCCGACATGGCCGAAGTGCCGCCCGAGGTGGTGCGGCGCTGCGCCGTGTTTGTGGATACGCTGGAGGGCGCGCGCGCCGAAGCAGGCGACCTGATCCAGGCCGACGTCGAATGGTCCACCGTGCAGGCCTTTGCCGGCGCATCGCCCGTGGCGGCCGATCGGCCGGTGCTGGTCAAGACCGTGGGCCATGCGCTGTGGGACCTGGCGGCGGCGCAACTGGCGTACAAGAATCAGCAATGACGCCGGCTGTGATGCAGGGCAGAAGCAAGAAGAAAGGCAATTCATGCGTCGTGTGGTGATCATCGGCGGCGGTGCCATCGGCTCCGCCATCGCCTACTTCCTGACCCGGGAGCCGAAAGAGGAGCCCTTCGAGGTCACGGTGGTCGAGCGCGACTTTTCGTACAAGCAGGCGTCGTCGGCGCTGTCGGCCAGTTCGATCCGCCAGCAGTTCTCGACCGCCATCAACATCGAGATGTCGCTCTATGGCATCGACTTCTTCCGCAAGCTCGGCGAGACCTTGCGCGTGGGCGACGACGTGCCCGACATCGGCCTGGTCGAGCCCGGCTACCTCTACCTGGCTTCACAGGCCGGTGTCGACGTGCTGCGCGAGAACCATGCGATGCAGAAGGCGCACGCGGTCGACGTGGCGCTGATGACGCCCGACGAGCTGAAGGCGCGCTTTCCGTGGATCTCGACCGACGGCGTCGCCCTCGCATCGCTCGGCCTCTCGGGCGAAGGCTGGTACGACGGCTACAGCCTGCTGCAGGCCTTTCGCAAGAAGGCCGTATCGCAAGGCGTGCGTTATGTGCAGGCCCATGCCACCGGCCTGCGGCGCAAGGGGCGCGCGCTGACCGGTGTCGAACTCGACGGCGGCCAGGTGCTCGATGCCGACGTGGTCGTCAACGCGGCGGGCGCCTGGGCCGCGAAGGTTGCCGATTGGGCGGGCATTGCGCTGCCGGTGCGCGGGCGCCGCCGCAGCGTGTTCAGCTTTTCATGCCCCGACGCATTGCCGGGCTGCCCGTTGGTGATCGACACCTCGGGCATCTGGCTGCGCCCCGAGGGCCGCCAGTTCATCTGCGGCTTCGCGCCGCCCGAGGCGCAAGACCACGACGACGTGCCGCTCGACGTCGAGTACGACGCCTTCGACAACTTCATCTGGCCCGCGCTGGCCGAACGCGTGCCGGCCTTCGAGGCGATCCGCATGACGGGCGCCTGGGCCGGCTACTACGAGATGAACGTGTTCGACCACAACGCCATCCTCGGCCTGCACCCTGACTGCGACAACCTGTTCTTTGCGAACGGTTTTTCGGGCCACGGGCTGCAGCAATGCCCGGCGGCGGGGCGGGGCGTGGCGGAGTTGATCCGCTTTGGCGAATACCGCAGCCTCGATCTTTCTGCGGTCTCGTTCGACCGCATCCTCAAGAACCGGCCGCTGCTCGAAAAGAACGTGATCTAGGGCGACGCCAGCGCGGTGAACGGCCCCGCCTGGCCCAGCGCCGTCTGCCCTTCGTTCAGCACGGCCACCAGCCTGCCGTAGAAGAACGGCAAGCCGAAATCGATGGCGCCATTGATGCCGGTGCCGGCCACATCGTTGACCGCCACCGCGCCCGGGTTGCTCGTGAACAGCGACTGCGCATTCGCGATCGAGAAGTTCTGGCTCAACGAAGACCCGCCTGCCGCGGTGAAGCTGGCCGACAGGGGCAATGAACTCGCGGGGCAATAGAAGCCCGCAAACGAACCGCTCGGGCATTTGGCAATCGCGGAATCGTTCAGGAAGAAGAAGTTCGAGCCGCTGTCCAGAAAGCTGTCGGGAAAGCTCGTGCCCTTGTAGGTCGCCGAGACGGCGAGCGTCTGCGGATTGGTTCGCAGCACCGTCGCGCCGCTCATCGCGTTGTTGGATTGCGTGCCAACGCCGAAGTAGAGCGTGCCGAGCGTCGTGCCTTGGCCTGCCGCCGAGATCGCAGGCAGGCTGAGCACGACCCCGTTGTTGTCCTGCGCGAAAGCGGCCACGAGGTTCTGGGCCTGCATCGCGAGGGGCACCATGCTTCCCTGGCACGCACCTCCCGAGGGGCAGGTGTAGTAGGTGGCCGCAACGACCTGCTGCGCGCAGGCCGTACCGCAATCGTGCAGGAAGGCCGCCATGCCGATGATGCCGTTCGTTCCAAGGTCAGCGGGGGTGTTTTCAGCCGCCAGCGTGCCGTTGTCCGAGCATGTGACGGGGGCGCCGCCCGCCGCCGTGTCGCCCACGATCTGCAGCGGTTGCGCCGCCGCCGATTTCGGCCCCAGCGTGACGTCGGCCACGCGCATCGTTCCCCAGGTGTAGCCATCAAGGAACTGCTGGCACGCATTCAGCGGCGCACTGTTCACCGACTCGCGCGGCAAGGCCGCGAGCAGCGAAGGATTGATGGCGGCGGCGGTGATCCGCAAGCCCGTGGAGCCGGTGTCGATCAGCACGTTGTTGATCGTCTGGCAGTTGCTCGTTCCCGGCGCGCAGAGCTGCACGCTGACCTGTGGAAGATTGACCCCGCTCGAACCCGTTCCACGGTCCACCGTGACGGTCATCGAATTCTGCGTGCTTGCCACCGGGGCCGGGGCCGGTGCAGGGGCCGGAGCCGCGACAGGGGGCAACCCGATCGGCAGGCCACCGCCGCCTCCACCGCCGCCCCCACCGCAGGCAGCGAGGCCCGCCGCGCATGCAGCCATGGCCGCAGCCCTGAAAAGCCAGGCTTTGGCGCGCGGGGGCATTGCCTTCGCACGCGCGCTGGCGCCGGTCATGCGTTCGTTGCTTGCCTGCTGTGATTCCATGGGCATGTTGGCTGGTGACTGAATCAAGGGTTGAGAGGCTCAGGAGCCTGGCGGGATCGACAGCGCATCCGGACTGACGCCGGCAGGCAGCAACTTCGGCAGCCAGGCAACGCCCGTCGAAGAGCGTTGGTGCGTGGAGGCCTGCACCGCGAACGTCTCGTCATTCTGCGAAGTCGTGCCGTGCGAACCCTTGCCTTGCAGGCGCAGCGCGCGTGCGTTTCGGGACATCTGCGTGGCGTACTGGGTGCCCAACAAGACCGAGAGTTCGGGCCGGTGCGAGCCGCGCCACGCCACCGCGAACACGACACCGTCCGCCGTCAGGTATTCACGCTCGATCAGGCCGTCGGGCAGCGTGGTTTCGCGCGTGGTCCAGCTTGGCGTTGTTCCTGTCGTTGCGCTGCCGCCCGTTGCCGGTTCGGTGCTGGTCGCTGGGCTGCTGGCCTTGTTCGACTCGACGGCAAGGCGCTGAACCGAACGCGCGCTGGCGGCACTCAGCGTGGGGGCACCCCCCAGTTCGGCAAACGCCGAGGGCATGCCGGCCGCGCCGAGCGCAAGCGCGAAGCCGCCCAGCAGGGCGGCCCGTTGGGCACGGTGCGCATGACATTTTTGTGACCTGCTCTTCATGCAGTTTTCCTTTGACGTGCCGACGCGCGGAGATTACATCTCGTTGGCACCGGGTGGGCAAAGACCTGTGTGCCTGCATAGGCTGGCACGCCAAGTCGGCCAGCGATCAGGTTGGCAGTGTTAACGAGTTCGCGGCGAGGGCGTAGGATCGCCGCCAGAGAGGTGTCCCGACATGACCGCACAGACATTGATCGATACCGCGCAGGCGCTGGTCGCCGGCGACAAGGGCCTGCTCGCGATGGACGAGAGCAACGCCACCTGCAACAAGCGCTTCGCGGCGCTGGGCATTCCGCAGACCGAGGGCGCACGGCGCGACTGGCGAGAGCTGATCGTCACCGCGCCCGGCCTGGGCGACAGCATCAGCGGCGCGATCTTGTTCGACGAAACCATCCGGCAGAAGACGAATGCCGGCACGCCGTTCGCCAAGGCGCTGGCCGACGTCGGCATCATCCCGGGCATCAAGGTCGACATGGGCGCGAAGGCGCTGGCTGGCCACTCGGGCGAGACGGTCACCGAGGGCTTGGACGGGCTGCGCGAACGGCTGGCCGAGTACGTCGGCATGGGCGCGCGCTTTGCCAAATGGCGCGGCGTGATCGCCATCGGCGACGACCTGCCCAGCC
Organism: Variovorax sp. VaC1; assembly: GCF_043658315.1. NCBI lineage: Bacteria > Pseudomonadati > Pseudomonadota > Betaproteobacteria > Burkholderiales > Comamonadaceae > Variovorax > Variovorax sp. VaC1. The sequence goes on from NZ_JBIGLT010000003.1 coordinate 672,630, forward strand.
GTGCCTGCATCGACGTCAATGCCCATGCGCTCGCGCGCTATGCGGCGCTGTGCCAGGAGGCCGGGGTGGTCCCCATCGTCGAGCCCGAGGTGCTGATGGACGGCGACCATTCGCTCGCGCGCTGCGCGCAGGTGACCGAAGAGGTTCTGCGCGAAGTGTTCGCCCAGCTGAACGCGCAAGGCGTGCTGCTGGAAGGCATGCTGCTCAAGCCGAACATGGTGCTGCCGGGGCATGGCAGCCAGGTGCAGGATTCGGTCGAGGCCGTGGCCGATGCCACCGTCGCCTGCCTGCTGCGCACCGTGCCCGCGGCCGTGGCCGGCGTGGCGTTCCTGTCGGGCGGGCAGTCGGCGCAGCTGGCGTCGGCCCGCCTCAATGCGATGAACACGAAGTTCAGGTCGCGCCTGCCGTGGGCGCTGACCTTTTCCTTTTCTCGCGCGGTGCAGCAGCCGGCGCTCGATGCATGGAAGGGCGATGCGGCCAACGTCGCCGCGGCCCAGCAGGCGCTGGTGTTCCGCACCCGCAGCAACCGGGCGGCGCGCCGTGGGGCGTACGACGCGCAGAAGGACGCGCCGCGCTGAGCGATCACTCGTTCAAGCAAGCAATCGATCAACAAACAGACAACGAGAGACAAGACCCGCTTCATGACGATGCAAGACCTGTACGCGCAAAAGCGCGTTTCCGCCGCCGATGCCGTGCGCCACGTGCGCAACGGCGACATGATCATCGTGCCGACCGGCGTCGGCGAGCCGCCCACGCTGCTGACCGCACTGTCGGAGCAGCGGCGCGACTTCCGCGACGTCAAGGTGGCGCAGATTCTTGCGATGCGCAAGTACGCCTACATCGACCCCGAGACGGCTGAGCATGTGCGGCACGTCGCGCTGTTCTTCGGCGGCGCCACCCGTGCAGGCGGGCAGGAGGGCTGGATCGACTTCATCCCCAACTACTTCTCGGAGATCCCGGCGCAGATCGAGCGCGAACAGATTCCGGCCGAGGTGGTGTTCAGCATGGCGTCGCCGATGGACGCGCACGGCTACTTTGCCGTGAGCCTGGGCGCCGACTACACCATGGCTGCCATTGCGAAGGCGCGCGCGGTGGTGCTGGAGGTGAACCCGAACGTGCCCTTTGCGTATGGCGACTGCCACGTGCACATCTCGCAGGTGGCGGCGCTGGTCGAAAGCGACGCGCCGGTGATGGAAGTCGGCCTGCCCAAGATCGGCCCCGTGCAGGAGGCCATCGGCAAGCACGTGGCCGAGCTGATCGATGACGGCTCGACGCTGCAGATCGGCTATGGCGGCATTCCCGATGCGGTGGTGATGCAGCTCACGGGCAAGCGCGACCTGGGCATCCACACCGAGATGATCGGCGACGGCATCCTTACGCTGGTCGAAAGCGGCGCCGTCACCAACCGCCGCAAGAACTACCTGCCGGGCAAGTCGGTCGCCACCTTCGCGCTGGGTTCGAGCAAGCTGTATCGCTTCATGGACCGCAACCCGGCGCTCGAGATGCACCCGGTGAACTTCACCAACGACCCGGCGCTGGCGGGGCTGAACGACAACCTCATCGCCATCAACGCCACGATGCAGATCGACCTGCTCGGGCAGTGCGGCTCCGAGAGCCTGGGGCACGCGCCGTACTCGGGCACGGGCGGGCAGTCGGACTTCGTGCGCGCGGCGAACCGCTCGCGGGGCGGCAAGGCCTTCATCGTGCTGCCCTCGACGGCCAAGGGCGACACCATCTCGCGCATCGTGCCGTCGCTCTCGCCCGGCACGCATGTGAGCACGAGCAAGAACGACATCAATTACGTGGTCACCGAATACGGCGTGGCGCAGTTGCGTGGCAAGTCGGCGAAGCAGCGCGCGCAGGCGCTGATCGCCATTGCGCACCCGAACTTCCGCGCGGAGCTGACCGAGCAGGCCAGGCGCGCGAAGCTGCTCTGACTCAGCTGGCCTTGGCCGCGCGCACCAATGACGGCGTGGCCTTGTAGCTTTCGGGGAAGAGCTTCTTCAGGTCGTCGATCTTCGGCAGGTCGTTGATCGCGATGTAGGGCTGGTTGGGGTGCAGCGTCAGGTAGTCCTGGTGGTAGTCCTCGGCCGCATAGAAGGGCTTGGACATCTCGACGGTGGTCGCGAGCGGCTTGCCGAAGGTCTTGGCCTGGTTGAGCTGCGCGATGTAGTCCTTGGCCACACGGGCCTGCTCGGCGTTTTCGGCAAACACCGTCGAGCGGTACTGCGTGCCGCTGTCGGGCCCCTGGCGGTTGAGTTCGGTCGGGTCGTGCGCCACCGAGAAGTAGATCTGCAGCAGCTTGCCGTAGCTGACCTGCTGCGGGTCGTAGGTGATGCGCACCGATTCGGCATGGCCGGTGCTGCCCGAGCCGACTTCGTCGTAGCGCGCGGTTTTGGCGTCGCCGCCGGCATAGCCCGACACCGCGTTGCTCACGCCCTTGACGCGCTGGAACACACCCTGCACGCCCCAGAAGCAGCCGCCGGCGAACACCGCGGTTTCGGTCTTCGCGGTCGGCGGGGCCGCAAGGTCGACGGTGGGCGCGGGCACGCGGCGGGCCGTTTCGGCGAACGAGGGCACGGCATGCCAGACCAGCAGCGCGGCGGCGAGCGTGCCTGCGGTGAGTGCGAAGGATTTCATGGGGTCTCCTTGAGAGAGGTGTCGGTCGCGAAACCGGTTGACGAGACGTTGACGCCAAACCTGCCGGGCGTCAATGGCGGCTGCTGTGGGTGAAAGCGTTCGAGCAGGCGTTGCTCCAGGCCAATGCCGCCGTCGCCGGACGACCATTGCGCCAGCAGGCCCGTATCGAGCCCGAGCGCCACGGCACCCACGCCCGCGAGCACCGCCACGCCCAGGCCCTTGCGGACCCATTCGCCGATGCCCAGCGAGCGCTTCATGGCCGCGAACAGCCGGCCGCCGGTCCACAGGGCGAGGGCGAGCGAACTGGCCGCGCCGGCCGCATAGGCCAGCAGCAGCAATGAGGTCTGCACGCTGGCGCCGTGGATCGCGGCACCGGTCAGCACGAGGCCCAGCACCGGGCCGGCGCAGGGCGCCCACAGCAGGCCGGTGGCGATGCCGAGGATGAAAGAGGGAACGGGGGACGCCGGTGCGCGCCGTGCCCTGCGATCGGCCGTATCGGACAGCCGCGCGCCCAGCGTCACCAGCGGTTGCGCAAGCCGTGCCGAAAGGCGCGGTGCCAGCAGGGTAAGGCCGAGCAGCGCCAGCATCGCCATCGCGAGGTAGCGGCCGATTTCGTTGGCGTGTACCGCCCATGCGCCCCCGACCGCCGCGAGGCTGGCCACGGCGGCGAAGGTGAGCGCCATGCCCGCCAGCAGCGGCAGGCCGCTGCGCGCGAAGGGCTGGTCGACCCGTGCGAACACGAAGGGCACGACGGGCAGGATGCAGGGCGCGAAGATGGTGAGCGCGCCGCTCAGGTACGACAGCACGAACAGGATCACGAAGGCTCCTTCGGTGCGGGTCGCACCGGGCGGCGCATGGCTTGCAAGGCAGAGGCGGGGACAGAAGAAGGAAGAAAGCGCCCGGCGCTTACTTCTTCATCTCGTCCTTGCCCATGCTGTCCTTGGCCATGGCGTCCTTCTTCATGCCGTCCTTCGACATCGAATCCTTGGCCATCGAGTCCTTCTTCATGCCGTCTTTGGCCATGCCGTCCTTGGCCATGGCGTCTTTCTTCATGCCGTCCTTGGACATCGAGTCCTTGGCCATGCCGTCTTTCGCCATCTCGTCGGCAGCGAAGGCCGAGGCGCCGGCAAAGGCCATGCAGGTTGCGAGCAGGGTTGCGGTGAGCTTGTTCATTTGAAGTCTTCCAGTTGAGGTTTCGTTTTCAAAAAATGGCGCGGTTCCAGGGAACGCGGCCTCGCACTTTCATCGGCAGTCGAGCGGCTGTGGCAGCCGCTCAGCTCCCTCCGAACCAGTTGTAGCCCTGGTCTTCCCAGTAGCCACCGGGATAGGTGTTGGTGACGAAAATCGCCTTGATGTGTTTCGGGTTCTTGTAGCCAAGCTTGGTGGGCATGCGCAGCTTCATCGGAAAGCCGTACTTGGGCGGCAGGGGCTGGCCGTCGTAGGTCAGCGTCAGCAGCGTCTGCGGATGCAGCGCGGTGGGCATGTCGATGCTGGTGTAGTAGTCGTCGGCGCACTTGAAGCCGACGTACTTGGCGGTGGTGTCGGTGCCGATGTGGCGCAGGAAGTCGGCAAAGCGCACGCCGCCCCATTTGCCGATGGCGCTCCAGCCTTCCACGCAGATGTGCCGCGTGATCTGGTCGTGCTGCGGCATGGCGCGCAGCTCGGGCAGCGTCCAGCTGCGCTTGTCGGCGACCATGCCGGTCACTTCGAGCTTGTAGCTGGCTTCGTCGACCTCGCGGACCTCGTCTTCGCCGTAGTAGGCATTGAACGGAAAGGGGCGCGTGATTTCCGATTCAGCGTAGGTCGGCGCAAGCTGCGTGGGGCTGAAGATCAGGCCCTGCACCTTGTCGTTGAAGCGCGAGATCTTCGTCAGCGCCGCTTCGACGTGGCTCTCGTCGCTGATGCTGCAGCCCGTGAGCAGCGACAGGCCACCCAGCGTCAGCGAGCGCTGCAGGAAGGCGCGGCGCGCGGGCTGGTCGAGCTTCTTCGCAATCAGCGAGCGGGCTTCGCGCACGACGGCGTCGCCGTCGATGCCGGTCAGGGAGGGGGCTTTGAAGATTTTCATCGGGCTTTGGGCGCGCGGCCGCGGATCATGGTCAGCAGGGTGCGGGGAACCAGCGCCACCATCACAAGGTGCAGCGCCACGAAGGCGACGATGGCGGCCATGGCAAAGAAGTGGATGCGGCGCGCAAACTCGTAGCCGCCGAGCAGGTCACGCAGCACGGCGAACTGCACCGACTTCCACAGCACCAGGCCCGACAGCACGATCACGATCAGGTCGAGCATCACGAACAGGTAGGCCAGGCGCTGCACGCTGTTGTAGCGGCGCGGGTCGGCATGCGAGAGCTGGCCCTTCAGCGCCGCCAGCGCGTCGTGCCAGATGCCCGCCGGCGTGACCGGGAAGAACTTGGCCGCGAACCGGCCGCTGGCGATGTTGATGGCCAGGTACACGAAGCCGTTGAAGACCAGCAGCCACATGGCGGCAAAGTGCCACTGCAGTGCACCGCCGAGCCAACCGCCGAGCGTGATCACGGTCGGGATGGTGAACGGGAAGAAGGGCGACGCGTCGTAGATGCGCCAGCCGCTCGTGACCAGGATCAGCACGGCCAGCGCGTTCAGCCAGTGCGTGATGCGCATCCACAGCGGGTGGATGGGGCGGGCATCGGGTGCGGTGCTTGCGATGGCGGTGCTGTTCATGGGGCGGATTGTTGGGCGCACCCCATGGCCGATTCATCACGCAAAGTTCAATTAATCGTGATAACTCCAAAATCCGTATCGCGGGACAATCGGCGCCATGGACACCCCCAAGCGCGTGCTGATCGTCGAAGACGACGCCCACATTGCCGAACTGCTGCGCATGCACCTGCGCGACGAAGGCTATGGGGTGGAACACGCCGCCGACGGCCACGCCGGCCTGCGTGAACTGGAGCGCGGCAACTGGGACGCGCTGGTGCTCGACCTGATGCTGCCCGGCATCGACGGCCTCGAAATCTGCCGCCGCGCCCGCGCCATGGCGCGCTACACGCCGATCATCATCATCAGCGCGCGGTCGAGCGAGGTGCACCGCATCCTCGGGCTGGAGCTGGGCGCCGACGATTACCTTGCCAAGCCTTTCTCGGTGCTGGAGCTGGTGGCGCGGGTGAAGGCGCTGCTGCGGCGCACCGACGCACTGGCACGCAATGCGCGCATGGAATCGGGCAGCCTCACGCTGGGCAACCTGGACATCGAGCCGCTGGCGCGCGAGGTGCGCGTCGAAGGCAAGCTCATTGAACTCACGCCGCGCGAGTTCGACCTGCTGTACTTCTTCGCGCGCCATCCCGGCAAGGTGTTCTCGCGGCTCGACCTGCTCAACCAGGTCTGGGGCTACCAGCACGACGGCTACGAGCACACGGTCAACACGCACATCAACCGGCTGCGCACCAAGGTCGAGGCCGACCCGGCCGAACCGCGCCGCATCCTGACGGTCTGGGGGCGCGGCTACAAGCTGTCAGCCACCGGAACCGGCGAGGAGGGCGCCGCATGATGGCTTGGGCCACGCTGTCGCGGCGGCTGTCCGCCGTGTTTGCGGTGCTGCTGCTGGCCTGCTGCGGCGCATCGGCATGGCTGCAGATGCGCGCCAACGGGCAGCACGAGCAGGAAGTGATCCAGCGGCTGTCGAGCGGCCTGGCGGCGCACATCGCGGGCAACTCCGAGCTGATGCGGCCCGGCGGCCTCAACCAGGACGCGGTGAAGGACCTGTTCGACAAGCTGATGGCCGTGAACCCCAGCGTCGAGGTCTACCTGCTCGACCCCGAGGGCCGCATCGCGGCGCAGGCGGCACCGCCCGGCCACCTGAAGCACGACAAGGTCGACCTCGCGCCGATCCGCCGCTTGCTCGCGGGTGCACCGCTGCCGGTGCTGGGCGACGATCCGCGCGGCGAGGGCGGCGCCGGCAAGGTGTTCAGCGTGGCGCCCCTGCGTGTCGACGGGCGCGATGCCGGCTTTGTCTACGTGGTGCTGCAGGGCGAAGACCACGATGCGCTGGCCGCCAACGTCGCGGCCAACAACGTGCTGCGCACCACGCTCTGGTCGATGGGGCTGGTGGCGCTGCTGGGCCTGCTGGCTGGCCTTGCCGCTTTCCGGCTCATCACCCGGCCGCTGCGCGAGCTGACGGCGGCGGTCAAGCGCTTCGAGACCGAAGGCATCGCATCGCTGGAGCGCGAAACGCCCCGGCTGGAGCGGTTGTCGCGCGGCAATGACGAAATCGCCCAACTGGGCGAAGCCTTCACGCAGATGACGCGCCGCATCGCCGAGCAATGGCGTGAACTCACGTTGCAGGACCAGCAGCGCCGGGAGCTCTTCGCCAACATCTCGCACGACCTGCGCACGCCGCTCACGTCGCTGCACGGCTACCTTGAAACGCTGCTGCTCAAGGCTGGCACGCTGAGCGAGGAAGAGCGGCGCCGCTACCTGGAGATCGCGCTCGGCCAGAGCCGCAAGGTGGGCCGCCTCGCCCAGGAGGTGTTCGAGCTGGCGCGGCTCGAATACGGCGTGGTCAAGCCCGAGAAGGAAAGCTTTGCGCTGGCTGATCTCGTGCAGGACGTGTTCCAGAAGTTCGAGCTGGCGGCCGAGGCGCGCCACCAGCAGCTCAAGCCCGACATCGCGCCGGGCCTGCCGGTGGTGTCGGCCGACCTCGGCATGATCGAACGCGTGCTGACCAACCTGCTCGACAACGCCATCCGCCACACGCCGGCGGGCGGCCAGATCGAGGTGCAGTTGCGTGCCCAGAACGGCGGCGTGGCAGTGCAGGTGAGCGACACGGGGCCGGGCATTCCGGGCGAACTGCAGAAGGCGCTGTTCATGCGCCCTGTGTTCATGAGCGGCTCGCGCACCGACAGCGCCAGCAGCGGCGGCCTGGGCCTGGTGATCGTCAAGCGCATCCTGCAGCTGCACGACAGCGACATCAGGCTCGTGCAGCAGGCGGACAAGGGCGCGGTGTTCCGCTTTCAGTTGAGTGGGGCGGCCTGATCGCTGGGGTCAGTACGCCGGCCCCACGTGCCGGTTCAGCCGCTCGATCAACCCCGTCACATCGAAGCCCTGTTCCGCGACCGACCTCGGCAGGATGTGGAACATCCGCGGCATTGGATATATCAGCACGAAGCGCTCGTCATAGCGCCATCTGAGAATGTTCTCCCAGATCAGCGTGTAGTCACCGTGCTCCGACGCGATGCACACGCCTGTGTCCAGCAGTTCGGCCGTGAATTCCCCGTGAATCGCCTTGTACTTGCGGTAGTGCCTGCGTGTTATCTGCGGCGCCACGATGGTCGTGATCACAACCACAATGACCAGGCCGATCACGCCACCGAGGGTGGCTGGCCAGAGTTCGCGGCCTGCGGAAAGTGCGACGAGCAGGAGCACCGTGAGGATGCTTGTCAGCAGCAGTCGTCGAAGGAAGGTCGGCCGCGCGAACAGCTTCATCGCGGCCGCGTAGTCGTCTTCGGAAATTCTGAATGTCGCCGTCATCGCGCGGTGCTCCCCCGTGGTTTGCCTGTGCCGGTTGGCCTGGGGGCGATGCTACAAGAGCATTGCGACCCAACCCAAGGAGACACAAGACCATGCCCGCCTTCAAGACCGTCCTGATCGACAAGGACCCGCAATACCCGCGCATCGCACGCCTCGTGCTCAACCGGCCCGAGAAGCTCAACGCCATCGGCGAGACCACGCCTTCCGAGATCCGCCGCGCGGTCGAATGGGCGGAGGCGGACGACGAAGTGCATGTGATCGTGGTCGAAGGCGCGGGCCGTGCCTTCTGCGCCGGCTACGACCTGGGCGACTACGCCGAAGGCCAAGGCCGCGAAGGGAAGGGCGACCACCCCTGCCGGCAAGAGAAGACGCCCTGGGACCCGATGCTCGACTACGCCGCCATGAAGCGCAACACCGAAGACTTCATGGCCCTGTGGCGCTGCAACAAGCCGACCATCGCCAAGGTGCACGGCTACGCAGTGGCCGGCGGCAGTGACATCGCGCTGTGCTGCGACCTGCTGACCATGGCCGACGACGCGCGCATCGGCTACATGCCCACGCGCGTGTGGGGCTGCCCGACCACCGCGATGTGGACCTACCGCCTGGGCGCCCTGCGCGCCAAGCAGCTCATGTTCACGGGCGACACCATCCCCGGCACGCAGGCGGCCGAATGGGGCCTCGCCAATTTCTCCGTGCCCGCCGCGCAACTCGACGACGCCACGCTGAAGCTGGCGCAGCGCATCGCGGGCGTGCCGCGCTCGCACCTGATGATGCACAAGCTCGTCGTCAACCAGGTGTGGCATTCGATGGGGCTGGAGCAAAGCCAGATGTTCGCCACCGTGTTCGACGGCATCACGCGCCACAACCCCGAGGGCATGTGGTTTCGTCGGCAGGCGGAGGCCGAGGGTTTCAAGAGCGCCGTCACGTGGCGCGACAGCGGCCGCGACATTCCCGAGGGCGACGAGGCGAGGGCGCTCGTGGCGGAACTCGAAGCAAAGCTGGCCGCGGCGCGGGCGGCCGTGCCGGTCAGCCGGTCGTGAGCCGCATCTGCGGCCGCTGGCGTTCGGGCTGGCCCTCGATGGGCGCCGCGATGGCGCCGATGCGTTGCGCGCCGAAGGCCTGGTAGAAGGCTTCGGCGTACGGGTCGGCGTCGATGTGCAAGGTGCTGGCGCCTTGCGCGGCCGCGAGCTGCCGGGCGGCCATCAGCAGCGCGCGGCCGATGCCGCGGCCCATGTGGGCCGAAACGACCCAGAGGTGGTCGAGCAGCCACTCGGCATTCGCATCGGCCTGCGGCGGCACGATGATGACGAAGCCCGCCACCTCACCGGCGACTTCGGCCACGCGCGCATAGCGTTCATCGAGCTGCGCTGGCTCGACCGTCAGGTCGCCGCGCCAGCGCTCCAGCTGTGCGGCGGGGTACGGCCAATGGGCTTTGGAAGCCAGGGCGATGTCGCTCAGCAGCGCAGCCTCGTTGGCGCGGGCGGGGCGCAATTGCCACGGCGTTTTCTGCGATGTCGTCATGGCCCGGTTGCACCGCCGGCACCCCGGCGTGTGACGACCACCGTGGCTTCGAGGCCCTCGTACGCCTCGGCGTCGCCATACCAGCTGCCCGAGATCGGCGCCGCCTGCGCGGGGTCGCGCGTGACGCCGACGCGGATCAGCTGGCCGCTGCCCATCAGGTTGTTGGTGGGGTCGAATGCCAGCCAGCCGACGCCGGGCAGGTAGGCCTGCAGCCAGGCGTGGGTGGTGCCGGCACCGGTCATCGATTCGCCGGCGGTCTGGTTGGCGCGGTCGAGCGCGGCGTCGTAGAGATAGCCGGAGACGAAGCGCGTCGCGATGCCCAGGCGGCGCGCGGCTTCCATCATCAGCAGTGCGTAGTCGCGGCAACTGCCGCTGCCCAGGGCCAGCGTGGCAAGCGGCGTCTGCGTGCCTTCTTCGTCGCGTGCCTTGTATTCGAGGCTCTGGCCGATGTGCGCGTTCATGCGCGTGAGCACTTCGCGCGTGCTGTTCGGCTGGTCGGTGTGCAGGAACTGGTGGGCCCAGCGGATCAGCGTGCCCTGGTTGTCGTCGTCGTGGTGCGGGCGCAGGTAGTGCTCGAGGTCGAGGCGCTCCTGCACCGAATAGGCAAAGGGCAAGAACTCTGCGGCCGGGTCGAGCGCGAGCTGGTCTTGCTGCGCGGGCACATGCTCGATGGTGAAGGAGCAGGTGATGCGCAGCTCGGTGGCCTCGCCCATCGGCTGCACCAGCGCCACGGAGTTGGAATGCGGGTCTTGAATGAGCCGCGTGAAGGCCTGCGGGCTCACCTGCAGGTCGGTGGCCAGCACGCGCAGGTCGTGGCTGTCGCGTGGACGGAACATCACGCGGTGCAAGCCGAAGGTGACCGGCTTCTTGTAGCGGTAGACGGTGGTGTGTGTGATGTCGTACTGGATGGCCATGCGCTGCATTCTCACGCGTTCACAAGACAAGTGGTGGCTTGCGGCGGCCCGATGCCGCAGAATCGGCGCCCGCCCGATCTTTCGGGCCGTCTTCTTTCATCCAGGAGATTCCGGCCGCCATGTTTTCCGCCACCTTCATCTTCGCCAAGAAGCAGTTCGACGACGAGTTCCATCGCCTCGACCAGACCATCGCCGCGGCCGCGAAGTCGCTGCCCGGCTACCTGGGCGAAGAGACGTGGGAGAACACCGGCAACGGGCTGATGTCGAACGTGTACTACTGGGAGTCGCTCGACAGCCTGCAGGCGCTGATCCGCCATCCGGTGCACCAGCAGGCCAAGGCCGCGCAGGCGAACTGGCTCGATGGGTACAAGGTGGTGATCTCCGAGGTGGTGCGCACCTATGGAGACAGCCGCATCGATCACATGCTGGCGCCTTCGGGCCAGGCCGGGGCGTAGCCGGCGCATGACCGAATCGTTCGACCTCGTCCGGGTGCTGGGCGGTCTGGCGATCGGTGTCTTCTCGGGCGCGGTGGCCGGCTTGCTGGGCGTGAGCCCGGGCGGTGCGCTGGTGCCCGCGCTGGCGCTCATGCCGGGCCTGGGGCAGCACGATGCGCAAGGCATCTCGCTCGCGGCGCAGCTGGTGCCGACCAGTCTGGCGGGGTTCCTGCGCTACCGGGTGTCGGGGCACGGTGCGTCGTGGCGCACGGTGGTCTGGATCTCGCTGGGTTTTCTGGGCGGCGCCTACCTGGGCGCGCGCGGTGCGCATGGCGTGGGCGACGCGGCCCTTCGATGGATGTTCGTCGGCTACCTGCTGGTGCTGGCGGCGCTCGTGGTGCTGAAGTCGCCGTCTCCGCACCCGGCCGGCGTGGGCATTGCGCTGCCTGACGAGCCGCGCGGTTCGATGCCTGCATTGCTGGCGGTGGGCGTGGTGGCGGGCGCTTCGTCGGGTCTGCTCGGCATTGGCGGCGGGCTGGCCATCACGGCGCTGCTGACGGTGGCACTGCATTACTCGCAGCACCGGGCGCAGGCGGTCAGCCTTGCCATCAACGCGTTGCCGCTCGCGCTGCCGGCCGTGTTCGTCTATGCCAGCCTGGCGAACGGGTTGCCGTGGGTGCTGCTGGGGTTTGTCGTGGTCGGGTTGTGGATCGGCACGGCGCTGGGGGCCCGGCTTGCCACAGGGCTGGAAGAACGCGCGCTGCGCAAGTACTTCCTGGTGCTGGTGGTTTGCATGGCGCTCTTGATGGCGTATCGGGCCGCGGGCGCAGCCTGAAGCGATCGTTCAGAGCCGCTGCGTGCCGAGTGCCTTGGCCAGCGTTGCGGGCAAGGGGAGCGGTTCGCCATGCCATTGCGCCACGAGCAACTCGGCGCACAGCGCGGCAAAGCTCAGGCCGCGCGAGCCCAGGGCGGTGCAGGCCCAGGGGGCGTTTGCATCGGCACCCAACGGGCCGACCAGTGGCCGCCGGTCGCCCGAAGCACAGCGCACGCCGACCCACGCGTTGACTTCGCCGCGCTCGAACGCCGGTGCCAGCGAGGCGGCCGCGGCGGGGTGCAGGCGGGCGAGGCGTTCGCGGTTTGCCGTGGCGTCTTCGGCGTTTGGCGCAAGGTCGGTGCTGTCTCGGTCGAAGGTGGCACCGGCCAGCCAGAGCAGGGCGCCTTCGGTGCCTTCGGTATGGGGGACGTGGGCGATCAGATGGCCGTCGCCGTTGAGTGGCGTGGTGGGCAGCGCGGCTTCGGCTGTCATGCGCCCCCATGCGACCTGACCGCGCACGGGTTGCAAAGGGAGTTCGGGAGCGAAACGGCCCGATTCGAAGCCTGCGGTGATGACGACGCGGTCCGCTTCTGCCAGCAGTTTGTCTGCGGCGTCGAGCAGTTGCCAGCCTGTCGTGCTGTGCGTGAGGCGTGCCACCGGGCTGCCGCCACGGAACACGATGCCGGGTTCGCTCAGCCACGCATCGATCAAGCGATGAGGCTTCACCCATGCAGCACGCATGTGCCAGAGCGCTGGCGTATCGGCGGGCAGATCGACGGCTGTCAGCTGCGCCGGGCTTGCGGGCCACGATTCATTGGGGCCGCTGTCGCTCCAGCCGGCAGGCACGCGCGCATCGCCATCGGGGCGACGCTCCAGCACGCCGCTGGCACGCCAGTCGCGGCCTTCTTCGAGCAGGCGTGCGAGTTCCTGCCATGTGGCACGGATGCCGGCACGCGTCAGGCGCGAGAGCAGCGCGTCGTCTGGCGAGACATGGGGTGCCAGCATGCCCACCGGCAGGCCCGAAGCGCCCGAGGCTGGGTGGTCGGCCGCATCGAGCACGGTAACCCGCCATCCGCGCCGCGCGAGGCTGGCCGCGACGGCAGCCCCCGCGAGGCCAGCGCCGATCACGGCGCAGCGCCCGGGCGTCTCGACATGCTCGGCTGCCGGCCCGCGCCGCCGCACCGTCCACGCAGGCGAAAACACGCCGCCCAGGCAATCGCGCTTGGGCGGCAGGCCGGGGCGCCTTTCAAGCTGAAAGCCGTTCTGCTGCAGCGCATCGCGCACCGCGCGCGCAAAGGTCCAGGTGGCCAGCCCGGTACCCTGGCGGGCAAAGCGCGACACCGCCTTCAGCGTGTCGGGCAACCACATGGCCGGGTTCTGCTGCGGGTTGAAGCCGTCCAGGAAGATGCTGTCGGCCTCGAAACGCTGCGCGCGCAGCATCGCCTGCACATCGCCGATGCACAGCGTGAGCAGCACGCGGCCTCCGTCGAAGGCGAGCCTGTGAAAGCCGGGCAGCAGCCCATGCCATTGCGCGACCAGTTCCTCGGCCAGCGGCAGCAGCTCGGCATAAGCCCCGGCGGCGCGCAGCAGGTCTTCAGGCGCGATCGGGTGCGCCTCGACCGAGACGAAGTGCAGCATCCGTGGCCGGCCGGCGTCCGCACGCCAGGCCTGCCAGGTTGTCAGAAAATTGAGGCCCAGGCCGAAGCCAGTTTCGAGAATCCGCCATTGCGGGCGTCCGGCCCAGGCCGCGGGCAGCCCGCAGCCGCCCAGGAACACGTGGCGCGACTGCGCCAGTGCCCCGGTTTCGGTGTGATAGATGTCGTCGAAGCGTTCGCTGCGGGGCACGCCGTCGGCGCGCCAGGTGACGGGCTCGGCCGCCAAGGCGGACTCAGTTCGAGGGAGGGACGTAGCCTTGCGCCACGTCGGCGCCTTCGCCGAAGAAGTGCTTTTCCATCTGGCGGGCCAGGTACTGGCGGGCGCGCAGATCGGCCAGATTCAGCCGGTTTTCATTGACCAGCATCGTTTGCTGCTTGAGCCAGGCGGCCCAGGCTTCCTTGCTGACGTTTTCCCACAGGCGCTTGCCCAGGTCTCCGGGGTAGGGCGGGAAGTCGAGCCCTTCGGCCTCTTTGCCGAGCTTGATGCACTGAACCATGCGTGCCATTTTTTGCCTCTTGTGGGGGGTAAGCGTGTTGCTTAGTTGATTTCGCTATTTAGAACTGAAAACTTGGTCGTTCCAGTTCCTATATGTCGTATTGAGAATACGCAGCTCCATTGATATGCCTTTTTAGAGCAAGACACCATGAGCCTTCGCCGCGACTTTATCAAGCTTTCCCTGGGTGCCGGCGTGGCCGGTGCCATGGCCCTGTCGGCATTGCCGACGTTTGCCCAAGGCGGCGCGGCGCCCGTGACGCTGCTGAACGTGTCGTACGACCCGACGCGTGAGCTGTACGTGGACTACAACCAGGCCTTCGCCAAGTACTGGAAGGCCAAGACCGGCCAGGACGTGACGGTCAAGCAATCGCACGGCGGTTCGGGCAAGCAGGCCCGCTCGATCATCGACGGCATCGACGCCGACGTGGCCACGCTGGCGCTCGGCGGCGACATCGATGCGCTCGTCACCCATGGCGGCCTCGTCAAGGCCGACTGGCAAAAGCGCCTGCCGCACAACTCCGCGCCCTACACCTCGACCATCGTGTTCCTGGTGAAGAAGGGCAACCCCAAGGGCCTGAAGGACTGGGACGACCTCGTCAAGCCCGGCGTGCAGGTGATCACCCCCAACCCCAAGACCTCGGGCGGCGCCCGCTGGAACTACCTTGCCGCCTGGGAATTCGCCAAGCGCAAGTATGGCGGCGATGCCAAGGCCAAGGAATACATCGGCAACCTGTTCAAGAACGTGCCCGTGCTCGACACCGGCGCGCGCGGCGCAACCATCACCTTCGTGCAGCGCGGCGTGGGCGACGTGCTGCTGGCCTGGGAAAACGAAGCCTTCCTGGCGCTGAAGGAATTCGGCCCCGAGAAGTTCGAGATCGTCGTGCCTTCCATCTCCATCCTGGCCGAGCCCAGCGTGGCGGTGGTCGACAAGGTCGTCGACAAGAAGGGCACGCGTGCCGTGGCCGAGGAATACCTGAAGTACCTGTACTCCGATGAAGGCCAGGACATCGCCGGCCGCAACTTCTACCGCCCGACGTCCGACAAGGCGAAGGCCAAGTACGACAAGCAGTTCCCCAAGCTGACGCTGGTGACCATCGACCAGGCCTTCGGTGGCTGGGCGAAGGCCGACAAGGAGCACTTCGCCGATGGCGGCTCCTTCGACCAGATCTATACCGCCAAGCAGAAATAAGCAGCCCGGTCCGCTGTCCAGCCGATAGCGCATGGCGCCCGTTCGACGGGCGCCATGGGCTGTTTCGCCCTGAATTCCTGAAGAAAAACGAAAGCCTTCCGTGTCCGTTCTCCTGATTGCCGGCAGCCCCTCGGCCCCGTCCCGTTCCACCGCCTTGCTCGAGGCCGTGGGCGAGCGGCTGGCCAAACGCCATGCGCAGATCGAGCGGCTCGCGATCCGCGACCTGCCGGCGCAGGCGCTGCTGCTGGCCGAGTGGAGCCACCCGGCCATCGAGCGTGCCGTTGCCCAGGTGGCGGCGGCGCGCGTGATCGTGGTGGCCACGCCGGTCTACAAGGCGGCCTACAGCGGCGTGCTGAAGGTCTTTCTCGACCTGCTCGCGCAGAACGCGCTCAAGGGCAAGACGGTGCTGCCATTGGCCACCGGCGGCAGCCCGCACCACATGCTCGCGCTCGACTACGCGCTGCGGCCCGTGCTGCAGTCGCTGTCGGCGCGCCACATCCTGCCGGGCGTCTACGCCAGCGATTCGCAGATTGCGCTGACGCCCGAGAACGCCTACCAGGTGCACAACGACCTGGCCGAGCGGCTCAACGAGGCCGTCGAGGTGCTCGCCACCGAAGGCCTGAAGCTGCCCGCCACACATGGCTTCGAGCCGGTGCCGTTTTCGCGCGTGCGATGTAGCGTCTGACGGCCGGGTTCTTCATCGAACCGGCCTCATCCAGACTCCAGACCCATCCCTGCTCCCGATTTTTCGAAGCCGCCCGTGCGCGGCCGGGGACAGCCTTTGCCTGACGTTTTGCAACACCAAGGAAGCCACGCATGACCCCCGTCGCCACCGAAGACTCCGTGCTCGACACGACACCGCGTTCCCTCTGGCACGCGCTGGGCGACCTCGCCGTGAGTGCCGTCGTCGTCAGCGCGATCGCGCTGATCGTGAGCTTCATTTCCGCCGCTTGATTTGCGCGGCGCCCCTCCACACGAACACCGATCGCCATGACACTGATTTCCGCTCCCCGCCGCCGCCTGATCCAGGGCGTTGCCGCCGCCATCGCGCTGCCTTCCTCGTTCGCCGCACTGGCGCAGGCGCCCGCGCGGCAGCTTCGCATCGGCCACCAGAAAGGGCCGCTCAGCATCCTCAAGGGCCGCGGCACGCTGGAAAAGCGGCTCGCGCTGCTCGGCGTGACGGTCAAGTGGACCGAGTTCACCGCCGGCCCCGTTCAGCTCGAAGCCCTCAACGTCGGCTCCATCGACTTCGGCGATGTGGGCGAAGCGCCGCCCATCTTTGCGCAGGCTGCCGGTGCGCCGCTGGCCTATGTGGCGGCCACGGTGACGCGTCCGCAGTCCGAGGCGGTGCTCGTGCCCAAGGGCTCGGCCATCAAGACCGTGGCGGAGCTGAAGGGCAAGAAGATCGCGCTCAACAAGGGCTCGAATGTTCATTACTTCATCGTCAAGCTGTTCGAGAAGCACGGCCTCTCGTACAGCGACCTGAACCTGGTCTACCTGCCGCCCGCCGATGCGCGCGCCGCCTTCGAGAAGGGCTCGGTCGACGCCTGGGTCATCTGGGACCCGTTCCTCGCCGCGGCCGAAAAAGCGCTGGAAGCGCGCGTGCTGGCCGACGCCACCGGCGTCGTGGGCAACCGCGCCTACTACTTCTCGTCGCTCGACTACGTGGCAAAGAACGCCGACGTGCTCGCCATCGCCATCGAAGAGCTCAACAAGATCGACGTCTGGGGCGCCGCCAACAAGAGCGAATACGCGGGCGAACTGGCCAAGCTCTGGGGCCTGCCCAAGCCGGTGGCCGACCTGTCGGTGGGCCGCGTGGGCTTCGGCACGGGCCCGATCACCAAGGCCATCCTGGCCGAGCAGCAGAAGATTGCCGACACCTTCTTCGAGCTGAAGCTGATCCCGAAAAAGATCAACGTGCTCGAAGCCGCTGGCGCAGGGATCGCGTGATGCAGATCTTCTGGTTTCTCCCCACGCACGGCGACAGCCGCTACCTTGGCACGAGCGAAGGTGCGCGCCCCATCGACCTGGCCTACCTGCAGCAGATCGCGGGGGCAGCCGACAACCTGGGCTACGAAGGCGTGCTGATTCCCACGGGCCGTTCTTGCGAAGACCCATGGGTCATCGCATCGAGCCTGATCGGCTCGACGAAGAAGCTCAAGTTCCTGGTCGCGGTGCGGCCCGGCCTGCACCAGCCCAGTCTGGCCGCGCGCATGGCCGCCACGTTCGACCGGCTTTCCGGTGGGCGCCTGCTGGTGAACCTCGTGACCGGCGGCGACCAGGCCGAACTCGAAGGCGACGGCGTGTACCTCGATCATGCGTCGCGCTACGAGCAGTCGGCCGAGTTCATCCGCATCTGGCGCGAGATCATCGCGCGCAGCCATGACGGGCAGGCCTTCGACTACGACGGCAAGCACCTGAGCGTGAAGGGCGCCAAGCTGCTGTATCCGCCAGTGCAGAAGCCGCACCCGCCCGTGTGGTTCGGCGGCTCGTCGGCCGCGGCGCACGACCTCGCGGCCGAGCAGGTCGATGCGTACCTCACCTGGGGTGAACCGCCCGCCGAAGTGGCGAAGAAGATCGCCGACGTGCGTGCCCGTGCCGAGAAGCAGGGCCGCCGCGTCGAGTTCGGCGTCCGCCTGCACGTGATCGTGCGCGAGACCGAAGACGCTGCCTGGAAGGCCGCCGAAGAACTGATCAGCCGCGTGGACGACGAGACCGTCATTCGCGCCCAGGCCGCCTTCGCGCGCATGGACTCCGAAGGCCAGCGTCGCATGGCTGCACTGCATGCCGGCGGTGCGAAGCGCTCGCGCGCCGAGCTGGAGATCTCGCCGAACCTGTGGGCCGGCGTGGGCCTCGTGCGCGGCGGTGCCGGTACCGCACTGGTGGGCGATGCGAAGACGGTGGCTGCGCGCATCGAGGAGTACGCGGCACTCGGCCTCGACAAATTCATTCTCTCGGGCTACCCGCATCTGGAAGAGGCATATCGCTTCGCCGAGCTGGTGTTCCCGCTGCTGTCGCGCAAGGCGCAGGCGCGTCTGGCCGGGGGCTCGCTGAGCGGCCCGTTCGGTGAGGTCGTTGCCAACCTCGATGCGCCGTCGCGCCTCGTTTCTCAAAGCTGAAGGACGCTTATGACTGAACAAGTGCAGGAGCTTCCGGTGGCTTCGACCGATTCCGACGCGGCTCCCGGCAGCGCGCTGAAGGCCTTCGCCCTTAACGTCGCGGGCCGCCTCGTTCCCTGGCTCGTGCCCGTGGGGCTCATCGTGTTCTGGCAGATCGCCTCGTCGTTGGGCTGGCTGTCGACGCGCGTGCTGCCGGCGCCCATCGATGTGGTCAAGGCCGCATGGACGCTCACCGCATCGGGCGAGCTGTGGACGCACGTCAAGGTCAGCGCCGGCCGCGCGCTCGCGGGCCTGGCCATCGGCGGCGGTGCCGGGCTGGCGCTGGGCCTGTTGACGGGCTCGGTGAAGTTCGCCGAGACGCTGCTCGACTCGACCATCCAGATGGTGCGCAACATCCCCGCGCTGGCGCTGATTCCGCTCGTGATCCTGTGGTTCGGCATCGACGAGTCGGCCAAGCTGTTCCTGATCTCGGTGTCGGTGTTCTTCCCGATCTACCTGAACACCTTCCACGGCATCCGCAACGTCGATCCGCAGCTCATCGAGATGGGTCGCACCTACGGCCTGTCGCGATGGCAGCTGTACCGCGAGGTGATCCTGCCGGGTGCGCTGTCGTCGATCCTGGTGGGCCTGCGTTTTTCGCTGGGCCTGATGTGGGTGATTCTGATCGTGGCCGAGACCATCTCGGCGCAGGCCGGCATCGGCTACCTGACCATGAACGCCCGCGAGTTCCTGCAGACCGACATCGTGCTGGTGGGCATCCTGCTGTATGCGCTGCTCGGCAAGCTCGCCGACCTGTTCGCGCGCGGACTGGAGCAATGGTGGCTGCGCTGGCACCCCGGCTACCAGCGCAAGCCGAAGTGAGGGCAGGGCACATGATGAACTACGCCATTTCGCGACGCACGGCCATCGCCACGTTGGGCGCGCTGGGTGTTGCGGGTGCGGGCGTCGCGCTGGCACAAGGTTCCGTCACGCGACCTGTGACCGTGCGGCTCGGCTATCAGAAGTCTTCCACGCTGATCGCGGTGCTGAAGGTGCAAGGCACGCTCGAAAAGCAGCTCGCGCCGCTCAACGCCGCGCTGAGGTGGCATGAGTTCACCAGCGGCCTGCCGCTGCTCGAAGCGCTGAACCTCGACAACCTCGACATCAGCGCCGACGTGGCCGACACCGTGCCCGTGTTCGCGCAGGCGGCCGGTGCCGACCTGACCTTCGTCGCCCAAGAGGCGCCGTCGCCCGCCGCGCAAGCCATCGTGGTGCGCGAAGACTCGCCGATCCGCTCGGTGGCCGACCTCAAGGGCAAGAAGATCGGCTTTGCGAAGGCGGCCGGCGTGCACTACCTGCTGATCGCCGCGCTCGACAAGGCGGGCCTGTCGTTCAAGGACATCGAGCCCGCGTACCTCACGCCTGCCGATGGCCGCGCCGCCTTCGAGAAGGGCGCGATCGACGCCTGGGTGGTGTGGGACCCGTTTCTTTCCGCGGCACAACGCCAGCCGGGCCAGTCGAAGGTGCGCGTGCTGGCCGACGGCACGGGCATCGCCTCGTACCAGCGCTACTACCTTGCCGGCAGCAAGTTCGCGAAGGCGCGGCCCGACGTGCTGCGCGTGGTCTACGCCCAGTTGGAGAAGACCGGCCAGTGGGTCAAGCAGAACCCGAAGGAAGCGGCCGTGCTGCTGGCACCGGTCTGGGGCCTGGACGCCGCGACCATCGAGCAGGCCAACAGCCGCCGCAGCTATGTGGTGCGGCCGGTCGTGGCCGAAGGGCTGGCCGAGCAGCAACGCATTGCCGATGCCTTCTTCGCCGAGAAGCTGCTGCCCAGAAAAATCAATGCGCTGAACGTGGCGCTTTTCAAACCCGGAGCCTGATCCATGAGTGCCGTCCTGAAAGATATCCAGCAACCCCAGGCCATCGGGGGTGGCGTGCGCCTGGAGGCGCGCGGCCTGCACAAGCGCTATGGCGCGCGCGAAGTGTTGCGCAACACCAGGCTCACCATCGAGCCGGGCCAGTTCATCGCCATCGTGGGGCGCAGCGGTTGCGGCAAGAGCACGCTGCTGCGGCTCATCGCGGGCCTCGAAGAGGCATCGTCCGGCGGGCTCTATACCGACGGCAAGGCCGTGCATGGCCTGCACGACGACACGCGGATCATGTTCCAGGAAGCGCGCCTGTTGCCCTGGCGCCGCGTGCTCGACAACGTGACGCTCGGCCTGCCCGGCGACGCCAAGGCGCGCGGCAAGGAAGTGCTGGCGCAGGTCGGCCTGGCCGACCGCGAGAACGAATGGCCGGCGCGGCTGTCGGGCGGCCAGCGCCAGCGCGTGGCGCTTGCGCGGGCACTGGTGCATCACCCGCGGCTGTTGCTGCTCGACGAGCCGCTGGGCGCGCTCGACGCACTCACGCGCATCGAGATGCACCGCCTCATCGAGAACCTGTGGCAGCGCCATCGCTTCACCGCGCTGCTGGTGACGCACGACGTGCAGGAAGCCGTGGCGCTGGCCGACCGCGTGATCCTGATCGAAGACGGCCGTATCGCGCTCGACGAAAACATCGCGCTGGCCCGCCCGCGTTCGCAGGGCGACCCGGCCTTCGCGGCCATCGAGAAACGCATCCTCGACCGCGTGCTGCAAAAGCCCGACGAGCCCGAGGCGGACAACGCCGGCGCGGGCTGGCTTGGCACGCCGGCACATGCGCTGCGCTGGGCCATCTGATTTCTTTTCTTTCTTCCGTCTCTCTTTCTTTTTCTCCAACCCTGAAAGGCAGTTGTATGTCGCAGAACTGGAAATTCGAAACCCTGTCGGTGCATGCCGGCTACTCGCCCGAGCCGACCACGCGCGCCGTCGCACCGCCGATCTACCAGACGGTGGCCTACGCCTTCGACAGCGCGCAGCACGGTGCCGACCTGTTCGACCTGAAGGTGCCGGGCAACATCTACACCCGCATCAACAACCCGACGCAGGACGTGCTGGAGCAGCGCGTGGCCGCGCTCGAAGGCGGCATCGCAGCGCTGGCACTGGCCTCGGGCCAGGCGGCGGTGACTTACGCGATCCAGACCATTGCCGAGGCGGGCGACAACATCATCAGCAGCACCGCGCTGTATGGCGGCACCTACAACCTGTTCGCGCACACGCTGCCGCAGTTCGGCATCACCACGCGCTTTGCGGACCATCGCGATCCGAGCAGCTTCGAGAAGCTGTTCGACGAGAAGACCAAGGCCGTGTTCGTCGAGTCGCTGGGCAACCCGGCCGGCAACGTGACCGACATCGCGGCCATCGCCGAGATCGCGCACCGCCACGGCGTGCCCCTGATCGTCGACAACACCGTGCCTTCGCCTTACCTGAGCCGGCCCATCGAGCATGGTGCCGACATCGTCGTGCATTCGCTCACCAAGTACCTGGGCGGCCACGGCACCAGCATCGGCGGTGCCATCGTCGATTCGGGCAAGTTCCCGTGGGCCGAGCACAAGCAGCGCTTCAAGCGCCTGAACGAGCCCGACGTGAGTTACCACGGCGTGGTCTACACCGAAGCGCTGGGCCCGGCCGCCTACATCGGCCGCGCGCGCGTGGTGCCGCTGCGCAATACCGGCGCGGCCATCTCGCCGTTCAACGCCTTCCTGATTCTGCAGGGCATCGAGACGCTGGCGCTGCGCATGGACCGCATCAGCAGCAATGCGCTCGCGGTGGCGCAGCACCTGAAGACGCACAAGGCCGTGAACTGGGTCAACTACGCAGCGCTCGAAGACCACCCCGACCACGCGTTGGCCAAGAAGTACTTCGGCGGCAAGTCCAGCGGCGTGCTGACCTTCGGCATCGGCAGCGGCCGCGAGGGTGGGGCGAAATTCCTCGATGCGCTCAAGCTGTTCACGCGACTGGTGAACATCGGCGACGTGCGTTCGCTGGCCACGCATCCGGCTTCGACCACGCACCGCCAGCTGTCGCCCGAAGAGCTGGCCAAGGCCGGCGTGACCGAAGACACGGTGCGCCTGTCGGTCGGCATCGAACACATCGACGACCTGATCGCCGATCTCGACGTGGCGCTGGCCGCCGCGTCCTGAACGCCTTGCAGAAAGAACCATGAGCACACTCAACACCATTCCCGACGCGGCGCTCGACCAGCTGTTTCGCAAGGCGCGCACCGTGCACGCCTTCAAGCCGGTGCCGGTGACCGACGAACTGATCCACAAGCTCTACGACCTCGTGAAGTGGGGGCCGACCGCCTTCAATGCCCAGCCGGCGCGCTTCGTGTTCGTGCGCAGCGAAGAGGCCAAGGCAAAGCTCAAGCCAGCGGTGTCGGCGGGCAACACGGCGCAGACGCTGCAGGCCGGCGTGACGGTGATCGTGGCGCACGACACGCGCTTCTACGAGCACCTGCCCGCGCAGTTCCCGGCCTACGACGCCAAGCCCATCTTCGAGAAGAGCGCCGAGGCCGCGCAGGCCACGGCCTTTCGCAACAGCAGCCTGCAGGGCGCTTACCTGATCCTGGCGGCGCGTTCGCTCGGGCTCGACGCGGGGCCGCAATCGGGCTTCAACGCGGAACTGGTCGACAAGGCCTTCTTTCCCGATGGTCGCTACCGCGCCAACTTCCTCGTCAACCTCGGCGTGGCCGACCACGCCAGCACGTTCGAGCGGGGGCCCCGGCTCGCGTTCGACGAAGTGGCGCAGATCGTTTGAGCTGCCGCCGCTTCATCACTTCCACCCAGACCCATCCTTCCACCTGAAAGAGAAACCATCATGTCCATTCAAGCCATCAACGTGCGCAACCAGTTCAAGGGCAAGGTCCGCGAGATCATCCGCGGCGACGTCGTCTCCGAAGTCGATGTCGAAACCGCCTGGGGCATCGTGACCTCGGTCATCACCACGCGCTCGGTCGACGAGCTGCAGCTCAAGGTCGGCTCCGACGTGGTCGCCCTCGTGAAGTCGACGGAGGTTTCGATCGCGAAGCTCTGACGGACCCTCGGGCAATTGCGAACAACCCGGCGCCGTTTTTGGCGCCGGGTTTTTTTGCGTCAGGCCGCGAGCGGCACCAGTCGCCAGAGGCCGTAGGGGTTGTGAAAGAGCGAGTCTTCCTCGTAGGTCTGGTTGCTCTCTTCTTCGATGCGGTAGACCGGCGCGTCCGCCGCCACCGAGAAGGTCTGGCCGCGCCGGATGGTGGGCTGCTCGGTGAACAGGTAGTGCGTGAAGGCGCGCAGCAGTTCGGTGGCGGCCGTCGGGTCGCCGGGGCCGGTGGTCACGGCATCTTTCAAGCCGAGGTTGTGCATGCCGCAGGAGCACACATCCTCGCCGGTGAGATAGACCACCAACGCCCGGTGGGCAAAGAACAGATGGAGGTGCGCGCAGTGGTCGAGCCATACGGAAGGCGTGTGCGCCAGGCCCGTGCTCTCCACCTTCACGCCGAGGCCGCCCGCGCGCACGAGGGCTGCACCTGCCCGCATGAGCGATTCGGCGTTCTGCTGGCTCCCGCCAGAACCAACGAGATAGACCACCGACCGGTGCGTGGCAATGGCCGCCATCTCGGCCGTGTCGCGCCAGTGGGGGCCGGCCGCGTGGAAGGCCCTGGCCATGCGTTCGTCCCGATCTTCGAAGACCAGTTCGCAGCTGAAGCGCGTCTCGGTGTGCATGAGGATGCGGCCGGCGAAGAGGTAGCCGTCGCCGTCCTCGATGAGCCGGGGGATCAGCTCGGTGGTGCTCTCCCAGGGGCCGGGAATGCACAGGACCATCTCGGGATCTTGGATCGGCTCGCTCACATCTTGTCCTTGCCGTTGTCGGGGCGGCCATTTTGCGCGAGGCATCGAGCGGCTTATAGATCGCCTGGTTGTTAGGAATCGACTTTTCAGTTGTTGGAGCTTCGGCCTCGCACTCCTAAAGTGGTGGTCATCGCCACCAAGGCGACATCCAACGCACAACAGGAGCCGCACAGCATGTCAGTGGAAGTCGAAGAACTCGTCCTGCCCGAAGCACTGGAACAGGCGCGCGCCAAGGCAGCCGAAGCCAACTGGCCCTACGCGGGCGGCGTGACGCCACCGGTGGCGTGGGCGCTGGTACAGAAAGGGCAGGCCATGCTGGTCGATGTGCGCTCGGGCGAAGAGCGCAAGTTTGTCGGCCACGTGCCAGAAAGCCTGCACGTGGCCTGGGCCACGGGAACGGCCCTCACGCGCAACCCGCGCTTCGTGCGCGAGCTCGAAGCCAAGCTTGCCAAAGATGGTGGCAAGGAGGCGGTGGCGCTGCTGCTGTGCCGCAGTGGCAAGCGCTCGGCGCTGGCTGCCGAGGCTGCGGCCAAGGCGGGCTTTACCCACGTCTTCAATGTGCTCGAAGGCTTCGAGGGCGAGATCGACGACCAGCAACACCGCGGCGGTGCCGACGGCTGGCGCTTCCACAAGCTGCCCTGGGTGCAGGACTGACCCACTACGACAAACCGGATTTTCCAGGGAGGAAAAACACATGGCCCATTTCGAGGTGAGCGACATCGTGCGCGCGCTGCATGGCGTGCGCGACGAGTGGCGTGATTCGCAACGCCGTTCGCGCGAACCCGGCGCACGCGAGTTTCCGTCGCGCGATGCACTGGCGCAGATCGTGGAGTCGCTGAAAGGCGCGCTGTTTCCGATGCGGCTCGGGCCGCCCGACCTGCGCCACGAGAGCGAGGACTTCTATGTCGGCCACACGCTCGATGCGGCCTTGCAGGCACTGCTGGTGCAGGCGCGGCTCGAGTTGAACTTCAACGCGCGTCACCAGCCGCGTTCCGCGAGCGAGATCGACGAGGCCGCGACGGAGGCGGTACGCCAGTTCGCGAATGCATTGCCGGGCTTGCGCCGCCTGCTCGACAGCGACGTGCTCGCGGCCTACCAGGGCGATCCGGCCGCACGCAGCGTGGACGAAGTGCTGCTGTGCTACCCCGGCGTGCTCGCGATGATCCATCACCGTCTGGCGCATCGGCTGTACGCGCTCGACCTGCCGTTGCTGGCGCGCATCGTCGCCGAACTGGCACACGCGCAGACCGGTATCGACATCCATCCGGGCGCGCAGATCGACGCGGGTTTCTTCATCGACCACGGCACGGGCGTCGTGATCGGCGAGACCGCCGTCATCGGCAAGCGCGTGCGGCTCTACCAGGCCGTCACGCTCGGTGCCAAGCGCTTTCCGACCGATACCGAAGGCAACCTGCAGAAGGGATTGCCGCGGCATCCGGTGGTGGAAGACGACGTGGTGATCTACGCCGGCGCGACCATCCTCGGGCGCGTCACGCTGGGCAAGGGCGCGGTCATCGGCGGCAATGTGTGGATCACCGACGACGTGCCTGCGGGCGCGAGCGTCACGCAGGCCAGCCTGCAGAACGCACCGAAAGCGAGTGCGCCATGAAAGCCTTTGTTGAAGACTTCGGCGTCACCGTGCGCCAGTTGCGCGAGGGCAAGGGCTGGTCGCAGGAAGAACTGGCGGAGCGTTCCGATCTGAACCGCTCCTACGTGGGCGAGATCGAGCGCGGTAGGGTGATCCCCTCGATCGTCACCGCGCAAAAGCTCGCCACTGCGTTGGGCATCAACATGGTCGGCTTGCTCATGCGTTGCGAGCAGCTGGAGCAATCGCGCCTTGCGCGAAGAATCAACTTGGCGGCTATAGCCTGTTGAGGGGAAACCCGTGGTCGCCAGACACTGGCGGCCACTTTCTTTCCAACAGGAGCCTTGATTCATGAGCGCAACAGTCGGTGGTACCACCGCCCTTGGCGACAACGCCGCACGCCAGCTAGCTAATGCCACCAAGACAGTTCCCCAGCTCGAGACGATCAGCCCGCGCTGGCTGACGCACCTGCTGCAATGGGTGCCAGTTGAAGCGGGTATCTACCGCGTCAACAAGGTCAAGAACCCCGAGTCGATCAAGGTCACCTGCACCTCGCGCGAAGAAGAAAACCAACTGCCGCGCACCTTCGTCGACTACGAAGAAAACCCGCGCGAGCACTACCTCAATGCCGTGAGCACCGTGCTCGACGTGCACACCCGCATCTCCGACCTGTACAGCAGCCCGCACGACCAGATCAAGGAGCAGCTGCGCCTGACGATCGAGACGATCAAGGAGAACCAGGAGAGCGAGCTCATCAACAACCCCGACTACGGCCTGCTGGCCCAGGTGAGCGAAGAGCAGCGTATCTTTCCGCTGACCGGCGCGCCCACGCCCGACGACCTCGACGAGCTGCTGACCAAGGTCTGGAAAGAGCCCGCGTTCTTCCTCACGCACCCGCTGGCCATTGCCGCCTTCGGCCGTGAAGCCACCCGCCGTGGCACGCCGCCGCCGACCGTGAGCCTGTTCGGCTCGCAGTTCATCACCTGGCGCGGCATTCCGCTGATTCCCTCGAACAAGGTGCCGGTGGCCGATGGCAAGAGCAAGATCCTGCTGCTGCGCGTGGGCGACAAGCGCCAGGGCGTGATCGGCCTCTTTCAGCCGGGCTTGTCGGGCGAGCAGAGCCCGGGCCTGTCGGTGCGCTTCATGGGCATCAACAACCACGCGATCGCGTCGTACCTGATCTCGCTGTATTGCTCGCTCGCGGTGCTGACCACCGATGCGCTGGCGGTGCTCGACGACGTCGAGATCGGCAAGTACCACGACTATCCCGACACCTACAAGTAAGCCGCGGTGAGTACCCCATTGACTCCGGGCGGCCTGCCGTCGCAGGCGGGCGAGGCGCCGTTCGATCCGGCCATCCTCTCGCGCATGGCCAGCGCCATGTTCTCCGCGCTGCCGGGCACGCCGCCGTCCTCGTTGCCGGGTGTGGCGAGCGGGCTGGTGCCGGGCGCGCAGTTTCCCGCCAATATCGCACCGCCGGGTTCACCGTTGGTGAGTCCGGCCGGCTTCGGGCCGAGCGTGCCGGGCACGCCGATTCCGCAAGGGCAGATTCCGGGCGCGAACGTGCTGCCCGCGTCGCTGACGCAATTGCCGTCGCTCGCGAATCGCGTGCCGGCCTTGCTCCCGCATGCAGTGGCGGGCAATGGCGTACCCGACCACGTGCTGTCGGTGGCACCGGCTTTCGAGCCGCGCCTGGGCGGCACGGTGCAGGGCCTGCCGCAGCAGGCCAATGCGCCTGCTGCGCCGCAGGCGGCCGCGTCGCCGTTCTACTTCTTGAATAACAGCTACGGTCATCCGTTGGCGGGTGACGGCCATGGTGCCGCGATTCATGACCCGTTCGCCGGCCTTGCCGCACCTGTGGCCCAGCCGGCATTGCCGCCGAGCCCGCCTTCTGCGTCAGCCGGTCGCGATGCGCAGTTCTACTTTGTCGATGCGGTGCGCTTGCCCAACGGCTTCGTCACGCCAGCCAAGCCGGACCCACGTGGCCCCGAGGCCGTGCCATTGGCCGGCAGTGGACAGCATCCTCCATTCGACGTTCATGCCGTGCGGCGCGACTTTCCGATCCTGCAGGAGCGCATCAACGGGCGGCAACTCGTGTGGTTCGACAACGCGGCCACCACGCACAAGCCGCGATCGGTGATCGACCGCATCGCGTACTTCTACGCGCACGAGAACTCGAACATCCATCGCGCAGCGCATGAACTGGCCGCACGCGCAACCGACGCCTATGAAGGCGCACGGGAGCGGGTACGCAAGTTCATCAACGCGCCCGAGGTGGAAGAGGTGATCTTCGTGCGTGGCACCACCGAGGCCATCAACCTCGTGGCCAAGAGTTGGGGTGGCCAGCATGTGGGCGAGGGCGACGAGATCATCGTTTCCAACCTGGAGCACCACGCCAACATCGTGCCTTGGCAGCAGCTTGCTGCCGCCAAGGGCGCGAAGCTGCGCGTGATTCCGGTCGACGATTCGGGGCAGGTGCTGCTCGATGAATACCGCAAGCTGCTCAACGACCGCACGAAGATCGTGGCCGTCACGCAGGTCTCGAATGCGCTGGGCACCGTGGTGCCGGTGAAGGAGATCGTCGAGCTGGCTCATCGTGCGGGCGCGAAGGCGCTGGTCGATGGTGCGCAGTCGGTCTCGCACATGCGCGTGGACGTGCAGGACATCGGCGCCGACTTCTTCGTGTTCTCCGGTCACAAGGTGTTCGGCCCGACCGGCATCGGCGTGGTCTGGGGCAAGCGCGAAGTGCTTGAAGACATGCCCCCTTGGCAGGGCGGCGGCAACATGATTGCCGACGTGACCTTCGAGAAGACGGTGTTCCAGCCGATCCCGAACAAGTTCGAGGCCGGCACCGGCAACATCGCCGACGCGGTGGGGCTGGGTGCCGCCATCGACTACGTCAACAAGGTCGGCATCGAGAACATCGCGCGCTACGAGCATGACCTGCTGGTCTACGGCATGGCGCAACTCGGCGCGATCCCGGGTGTGCGGCTGATCGGCACGGCGGCCGACAAGGCCAGCGTGATGTCCTTCGTGCTCGACGGCTACAGCACCGAAGAGGTGGGGCAGGCGTTGAACGAAGAGGGCATCGCGGTGCGCACGGGCCACCACTGCGCGCAGCCGATCCTGCGGCGCTTCGGTGTCGAGACCACGGTGCGGCCGTCGCTGGCGTTCTACAACACCTTCGACGAGGTCGATCGGCTGGTGGCTGTGGTGCGCAGGCTGGCTGGTCAGCGCCGCGCGGGTTAGGGGGCGGCTCTTCCGCCCCGGCAGCTGTCAAACGCTGCCAAAGACTATCAAAGGCCCGTCGCCGATCCGCGTCGGACCGCGCCAACTCAAGGCACGCCGGCAGAGCGGATGGGAATGAGCAGGTCCGTGCGCAGCTCGGCCTGCGACACCTGCCGCGGCGAGTTCAGGTAGTGCTCCAGCATGGGCCGGTCGTCCGGCTCGTAGCCGCTGCCCGGCAGCCAACGGGCATACAGCGCGTTGATGGCTGCGTTGATGCGGGCATAGGGGCCGGCCAGGCAATGCAGCGCATAGCGGCCGCCCGGCAAGTCCAGCGTTTCGAGCTTCACGTGGGCAGGCCAGGGCTCGGGCGATGCCGCTGCGGCGTAGTACCGGTAGTCGTCAGGATTGGGCCCCTCGCCGCAGGAAACGCCCAGCCAGGCCGACATGACCCGGTCGCCGGCGTAGGCGCGCAGCCGGCGATGCGTGTGCGGAATGGTCGACAGCGGCCCCAGGTGACGCAAGGCCTGCACTTGCTGCGCGGGCCGCTCGACGATCCGCACCAGGGCCTGGGCGGCGCCGGCATCGGGCGCCATGCGCTGCATCTGCTGCTGGAACTCGCGCGGCGACTGTCCGGTGAAGTGGCCGAAGGCCCGCGAGAAGGCCTGCGGGCTGTCGTAGCCGACCTCCATGGCCACCTGCGTGACGCTCTGGTGGCCTTCTTCGAGCAACTGCGTCGCGCGCGCCAGCCGCACGCGACGCACCGTGGCCGCCACCGTTTCGCCGGCGATGCTGCTGTAGACGCGGTGGAAGTGAAAGGGCGAGAAATGCGCCAGCCGCGCCAGGTCTTCGAGGCGGTGCTCCGCCATCGGGTCCGCCACGATGGCCGCGACCACACGGGCCACGCGGGCCCGGTAGTTCTCTTCGGCGCGCGGGGTTCTCATGGGGGCGAGTGTGCCGCTTTCAGGCGCGGCGTACTTAGCCGTTCTTGCGCAGTGACGCCAAGGCCGCGCCTGCCTAACGATGGCGGAGCAACCGGCCAGCACGAAAGGCCGGCGTGCCTAGGCGTCAGGAGTTAGCCGCCTGCAGAAGATGCCGCTTGAGGAATTCAACCACCTTGGCGTTGAAAGTGGCATGAAAGGCCGCCCGGTCGAAGCCCGGTTCGTCGTTGCAGATCTCCAGTTTGGCCGCGAGCTGCGTGGCCGAGCAGGGCGGCAGAAAGCCGAAGTGCGCGGCCTTGTCCGCCACGTGCCACTCGGGCGGTGAGGGCAGGTTGCGGCGAACCGCGGCTACGCTTTCCGGCGTGACGCCGTCACCACCGTAGGCGGAGGCCCAGAGCTGGATCGGGAGGGTGACGTTCTTCAGGCCTTGGGTGTCGAAGATCGGGCTGAACGGGTCGGCGATCACCGCCGCCTTGATGCGTGCGTCATGCGTCAGCGGCGTGGCCAGGAGCTCCCTGAAGCGCTCCTGCATCAGCGTGCACAGCGGACTCGTGGGGGCCGATGCGCAGTTGGACGAAGGCAGGGGCGGGAGCCGTTCGAAATTGGGCACGGCACCGCCGAGCACGAGGCCGGTGTAGCCGCCCCTGGAAAAACCGAAGAAGCCGATCCTGTCGGCCGCCAGCGCGCTGCGCGACGGCCACTGCTGCAGCATGTAGTCGATCAGCCGCTTGATGTCGGTGGTGCGCGTCGCGAGCGCGGAAATCCTGTCGTTCGGGCCACCTCGGATCTGGTAGTTGTCGCTCGAATGGCTGATGGCCGCGACCACGAAACCGGCATCGGCCAGGGCTTGCGCCGTGTCCTGGTGGCCGCGGAAGGAGCCGCCATAGCCGTGCGACACCACGACCAACGGCAATTGCGCACCGGCGACCGGGCAGTCCTTGGTGTCGGGCGTGGCGCAGGGCGTCCACACGGCGCCGTGCAGCGCCGGGCCTTGCGCGTCGGCGGGTACTTCGATGGTGGTGAAACCGGCGGCCTGGGCGAAGGGCGCCGCGAGGCAGCAGAGCGTGAGCAAGAGCAGGCGAAGAAGGGGCATGGCGGGTCCTGGCAAGAGAGGATGCAAAGGCCGGGGCGCGTGGCGGGCGTGGCGCATCTGCCGGCCGCGACGGCACGGGTTGTCATGGCGGCCAGTGTGCCGATCCGGGCCGCCGCGTACTTAGCAGACTTTGCGCAAATGCACCGGCTTGGCGCGGCGGCGCCGGAGCGTTTTTTCGCCGCGTTATGCTGTGCGGCACCGTCAATCACGAGCCTCACACGAATGCCCCCGATCGAAGATTCCCCCGTTCCTGCCAGTGCCGATGCATCCTGCGATGTGCTCGTGATCGGCGGCGGCCCTGCCGGCTCCACGGTGGCGGCGCTGCTGGCGCAGCAGGGCCGCAGCGTGGTCTTGCTCGAAAAGGCGCACCACCCGCGCTTTCACATCGGCGAATCGCTGCTGCCCGCGAATGTCGAGCTGTTCGAAAAGCTCGGCGTGCGCGACCAGGTCGAGAAGATCGGCATGCCCAAGTTCGGCATCGAGTTCGTCTCGCCCGAGCACGAGCACCGCAGCTATGTGGAATTTGCCGAGGGATGGGACAAGTCGCTCGACTCCGCCTGGCAGGTGCGCCGCTCCGAACTCGACGAGCTGCTGTTCCGCAATGCCGCCACGCGCGGCGCGCAGACCCTGGAAGGCTGCAAGGTGCGCGACGTGTCTTTCGACGCCGACGGCGCCACGGTACAGGCCGAGATGGACGACGGCGCCAAGCGCAGCTGGCGCACCCGCTTCGTGGTCGATGCGACCGGGCGCGACACGCTGCTCGCCAACAAATTCCGCTGCAAGGAAAAGAACCCCGACCACAACAGCACCGCGCTGTTCGGCCATTTCACGAATGCCGAGCGGCTCGAAGGCAAGAAGGAAGGCAACATCAGCATCTGCTGGTTTCCGCACGGCTGGTTCTGGTTCATTCCGCTGGCCGATGGCACCACCAGCGTGGGCGCGGTCTGCTGGCCGTACTACCTGAAGACCCGCGACAAGCCGCTGAAAGAATTCTTCTACGACACCATCGCGCTGTGCCCGGTGCTGGTGGACCGCCTGAAGAACGCCACGCTGGTCGACGATGCGGTGCACGCCACCGGCAACTTCTCGTACTCGAGTACGCACGCCACCGGCGACCGTTACCTGCTGCTGGGCGACGCCTTCACCTTCATCGACCCGATGTTCTCGTCGGGCGTGTACCTGGCGATGCACAGCGCCTTCGACGGTGCCGAGCTCGTGGCCACCGCGCTCGACCGGCCGGCGGAAATGCCCGCCACGCGCCAGGCCTTCGAGGCCATGATGCGCAAGGGCCCGAGCGAATACTCGTGGTTCATCTACCGCGTGACGAACCCGACCATCCGCGACATGTTCATGCACCCGGGCAATCCGTTCCGGGTGAAAGAGGCGCTGATGTCGCTGCTGGCCGGCGACATCTACAAGGGCACGCCGATGTGGGGCGCGCTGCGCATGTTCAAGGTGCTGTACTACGGCATCTCGATCGCCAACTTCCGCCGCACCTGGGCCGGCTGGAAGCGGCACCGCTTCAACACCCGCGACATGGGAATGTTGAAGGGCGAGACGATCCTCAAGTCGGACTGAGGTTCCACGCGGTGCGCGAGGCGCGCAGCGTGGCCACGGCGTGCGCAACGCCGAGCCCGGGGCTGCTGAGCACTTCGATGCCGAGGTTGCCGAGCAGGGCCGTCACCGGTGCCATCGAGGCCTGCGCCAGCACGATCACATCCGAGGCACTGGCCGCGGCGCGGATCGATTCGGCCAGCGTCTGCACATAGCGCGCGATGTCGCCGGCCTGGAAATGCACCCAGGCGTCTTCGACCAGCAGCGTGTTCGCGCGAATGCCGACGCCGGCCTGCGTGGCC
The DNA here is from genome assembly GCF_043658315.1 of Variovorax sp. VaC1. Classification (NCBI taxonomy): domain Bacteria; kingdom Pseudomonadati; phylum Pseudomonadota; class Betaproteobacteria; order Burkholderiales; family Comamonadaceae; genus Variovorax; species Variovorax sp. VaC1. Next base: position 705,342 of record NZ_JBIGLT010000003.1, read on the forward strand.
GCCGAAAGAACCAGCGAGCGGGTCGGGTCCAACGTGCTTTCGACCGCACCGACGATCAGCACGCGGGGCCCGCTGCGCACCGCGCGATCGGCCATGGGCCGGTCGATGCGCAGGGCGGTGAAGGCGCCGCCGGTGGCCGTCTTTTCGGCGATGCCGCCGATGGTCGAGCAGGTGCACACGACCACCAGTGCGCCGTCCGCCGCGGCTTCGCGCATGGCCTCGTGCACGCGCGTGACCAGGCCCGTGTTGTCGACGCCCAGCGTGCGGGCATCGGCCAGCAGGTCTTCCATCACCAGGTGCTGGACGTTCAGCTCGGGCGCAAGCTCGCGCGCGAGACTCCCGAAGGTCTGCACATGCACCTGCGCCGTATGGAGGAACGCGAGCGTGTCACCCATGGTTTCTTTCGTGTCTTCGGTTTCAGCCGGCTTCGCGGGCGCGCCTGGCTTCGTAGGCCTTCAGGTGGACGTAGGCGGTGCGCAGCACCGAGGGTACGGCCGGGTCGCCGGCCGGCGCACGGCGCAGCAGGTCGCCAACGATGTGGTCGGCCTCGACCTGCGCACCGCGCACGATGTCCTTGTACATCGATGCCGTCATCGGCGAGCCCGCCGTCGTGACCACCGCGCGGCCGCGTTCGAGCGCCGAGGGGCGGGGCGCGAAGCCGTTGTGCGCGGCGATGGCGCAGCCCTCGTTGAAGATCGAGAGCGCCACGTCCTGGCCGCCGGCGGCCACGATGTCGCCGATGGACGCACGCATCAGGCTCGTGAGGCCCGCCGCCGAGGCGATGAAGACCCACTTCTCCCACATGTCCTGCATGATGGTTTCGCTGGCGGTGGCATCGAACTTCGCGCCCGCGAACTGTGCCGCGATGGCGTCGACGCGGGCCGATCGGCCGCCGGTGCGCTCGCCGTAGGTCAGGCCATGCATGTCGTTCAAGTGCAGCACGCGGCCTTCGTCGTCCAGCGTGGCGGAGATCATGCACAGGCCGCCGAGCACGCGTTCTTCACCGAAGCGCTCGACCAGCCGGTCGATGTGCTTCATGCCGTTGAGCAGCGGAAGGATGAGGGTGTTCGGGCCGACCGCGGGTGCGAACGCGTCCATGGTCGCATCGAGGTCGTAGGCCTTGCTGCCGACCACGACGACATCGAAGGGCGTCTTGATGTCTTCGGCCAGCACATGGGGCGGGGCCGGCAATTGCAGGTTGCCGAAAGGGCTCTGCACCACAAGCCCGGTCTTGGCGAGTTGCGCCACGCGGCGCGGGCGAAGCAGGAAGGTGACGTCGCGCCCCGCCTCGATCAGTCGACCGCCGAAATAGCCACCGAGTGCACCCGCACCCACCACCAGAAATCTCATCGCGCGTCGCTCCTGAAACGGAAACAAATAAAGATCGGGAGCGATGATGCCCGGGATCGCGCGCGCTTGCTCTAGGTTGTTTCCTTCCCCAGAAGTCGCTGTCGGGCAAAAGGCCTCAGGTCCAGGTCGTGCGAGCTGGCGCGGCCCAGCACGTGCTCGGCAACGGCTTCGCCCAGGCCGGCCGAGTGCTTGAAACCATGGCCCGAGCAAGCCGAAGCGATGAGCACGTTCGGCAGCCCGTCGAGTGCGTCGATCACGAAGCTGCGGTCGGGTGTCACGGTGTACATGCAGGCACGCGCCTTGATCGCGCGGCCGTCGATCTGCGGAAAGCGGCCGGCCACGCGGTGGCGGTACATCGCGGCGGTTTCCTCGGGGCTCACGGTGCGGTCGAGCGCGTCGGGCGTGGTGGCTTCGACGTACTGCTCGGTCGCGACCTTGAGCGCGGGCTGCGACGGGTCGGAGGCCGGAAAGCCGTACATGTAGTCTTCCTGCGCGTCGCCGAACATCCAGATGAAGATGGGAAAGCGGCCCGGCGCGAAGTCTCCAGCGGCACTGCCCGTGTCGAACCAGTGCATGACCTGGCGGTGCACCGAAAAGTTCGCCTGCCAGTCGGCGCGGGCCTGCCGGCCGAGAAACTCGGGCAGCCATGCACCGGCCGCAACCACGACGCGATCGGCCGTGAAGCTGGCCGTGTCGGTGCGAACCCGCACCGTGTCGCCATTGCCCACCGGTTCGACCGACTGCACGCGCTCGCCGGTGCGGGTCTGCGCGCCCGAGGCACGGGCCACCGCGAGCTGGGCGCCGATGGCGTCTTCGGGCCGCACGAAGCCGGCGTCGCGCTCGTGGTAGCCGATCTCGTCGCCCTGCAGATTGAATTGCGGAAAGCGCGCGCGGATGCCGGCCGCGTCGAGCACGTCGTGCGCGATGCCGAAGCGCTCGGCGCAGGCGATGGTGCGGCGCACGAAATCCGATTTGCCATGGTGCTCGGCCACGCGGTCGCGCGGCGCGAGGATCAGGCCGCTCGTGGTGGTCATCAGCGGCTTGCCGGTGCGGGCTTCGAGCTCGCGCCAGATCGCGTGCGAGCGCTGCACGAAGGGCACGTAGGCATCGCCTTCGCCGACAGCCAGCCGCGTGATGCGCGAATCGCCGTGCGAGGAGCCCTGGTCGTGCGGGGGCGAGAACTGGTCGATGCCCAGCACGCGCGCGCCGCGTTGCGAGAGCTGGTAGAGGGTGGCTGCGCCGAGGGCGCCAAGGCCGACGACGATGACGTCGTAGTGGGAAGACGTGGTCACGTGAGCAGGCGTTTCAGACGAGGTTCAGGTCCAGGAAGGCGTCTTTCACCTCGATGGGTTTGGGAATAAGCTTGAGTTGCGCGAACACGTCGGCCAGGCCTTGCTGTTCTTTCGCAATGGCGGGCGTGAGCGCGACCACGCCATATTGGCGCCGTTCGGTCGCCAGCGCCAGTACCTTCGGATCGACCTTGAGCTGCGGCGACAGCGTGGCCACCACGTCGGCCGGATGCGCCTGCGCCCATTCGTTGGCCTTGCGCAGTTCGGTGAACACGGTGCGCAGGATGTCCTGGTTGGCCCGCGCATAGCCGGGTTGTGCGAAGTGGTAGGTGCGGTTGCCGCTCAGGCCGGTGCCGTCGAACAGCACGCGCGAGTTGGTCGCGATCTGCGCACCGGCCAGGAACGGGTCCCACAGGCCGATGGCCGCGACGCTGCCCGACTGGTAGGCCGCCACCGTGTCGGAGGCCGTGACGATGTAGACGGGCTCGATGTCTTCGTAGCGCAGGCCCGCGGCTTCCAGCGCGCGGATCAGCACGTACTGCGTGTTGTAGCCACGGCCGGTGACGACACGCTTGCCTTTCAGGTCGCGCACGCTGCGGATCGACGAATCGCGCGGCACCAGGAAGCCGACGCCGCCGGGGTACGGGCTTTCCGCCGCGAGGTAAACAAGGCCCTTGCCGCTGGCCTGCTGGAACACGCCGATGCCGTCGGAGGCATGGCCGAAGTCGATGGCACCGGCGGCCAGCGCTTCCGACAACTGGCTGCCGCCGAGAAACTCGGCCCATTCCACCTTCACGCCGGAGGCTTCGAGCGCCTTCTCGAGTTGGCCGGTGCCCTTGAGGATGTTGAGCGTGTTGAACTTCTGGTAGCCGATGCGCAGCGTCTTGGCGCGCGATTGGGCAAAGAGCGGGGTGAGGGCGGCGGTGGTCGCGGCACCGATGCCGGCGCGAAGCAGGAGGCGCCGCGACAGGGCGGGCGTGAAGGGGTGGTTGGGGTTCATGACGCTGCCGCGCAGGCGCGCGGTCTGGAGAAAGAAGAGAGAGGCCGGCGAATTTAGAAGCACGCCCTTCATCGCGCCACGAAGCTTTTCTCATTAGTTCATGCGCAAGTCGGCGATGCATAAGCAAGCGGAAATTGCTTCGTTGGCGCGAGCGGGCGGGCTGCCTAGAGTCGCGGCTTCTCATTTCCGAGAAGAGCAGGCATGACCCGCAGCACATTCATCGTTTCAAGCCTGGCGCTAGCCGCCGGCTTTCTTTCCTTTGGCGGCACCGCATGGGCCGACAAGCTCGACGACATCAAGAAGGCCGGCGTGCTGCGTGTGGCCGCCTTCGACGGCAATCCGCCCTTCGGCTACATCGATGCGGCCAGCAAGAAGCAGGTGGGCCACGACATCGACCTGGCCACCGAATTCGCCAAGAGCCTGGGCGTGAAGATCGAGCTGGTGCCGACGAACCCCGCCAACCGCATTCCGCTGCTGACCTCGGGCAAGGTGGACGTGGTGTTCGCGAGCTTCACCATCACCGACGAGCGGGCCAAGGCGGTCGACTTCACCACGCCTTACTTCCTGGTCGGCCAGCAGTTTCTTGCAAAGAAGGGCGTGCTGAAGGATGCCGCGCAGATCAAGGACATCCGCATCGGCACCGAGAAGGGCACGACGATGGAAGCCAACCTGCGCAAGAACTACCCCGACGCCAAGGTCGTGCTGTACGACGATTCACCCTTCGCACTGGCCGCGCTGCGCAACGGCAACGTGCAGGCCATCACCAACGACGGCGTGAAGCTCACGGCCCAGTGGAACGCGATTCCCGACAAGGAGAAGTACGAGATCCCGGCGATCACCGTGTCGAAGGAATACCTTGGCGCCGCCGTGCCGAAGGGCGAGACGCGGCTGCTCGAGGCGCTGAACACCTGGCTGATCGACAGCGAGAAGAACGGCCGCGCGCTGGCTATCTACGACACCTGGTTCGGCCCGAACAGCAAGGCACCGCTGCCGCGCCTGCTGAAGATCGGCGACCAGCGCGTCGCTGCCGCCAACTGAGGTCGATGCGGCCTTGATCGATCTGTTGCGCGAGCAGTTGCTCGCGCCTCGCTATCTGGGCTGGCTGCTCGACGGCTGGTTGACCACGCTGTGGGCTTCGCTGCTGGTGTCGGCGGGAGCCACGGCGCTCGGCGTCGTCATTGCAGCGGGCCGCTCGTCGAGCCGGCCCGTCCTGCTGCGCGCGACGGGCGCGTATGTCTCGCTGTTTCGCAATACGCCGCTGCTGGTGCAGCTTTTCTTCTGGTACTTCGGCGCGCCGAGCGTGCTGCCCGAGGCCGTGCGCGAATGGCTCTATGCGGGGCATGCGCTGTCGTTCGAGTTGCTCTCGGCGCTTGTCGGGCTGACGCTGTACGCGGCCGCCTATGTGGGTGAAGACATCCGCTCCGGCATTCGCGGCGTGCCCGTGGGCCAGACGCTGGCGGCGTCCGCCCTCGGCTTCACGCGTGCGCAGGTGCTGGCGCACGTGGTGTTGCCGCAGGCGCTGCGCATCGCCTTGCCGCCGCTCTTGGGGCAGTACATGAACATCGTCAAGAACACCTCGCTCGCGATGGCGGTGGGGCTGGTCGAGTTGTCGTATGCGTCGCGGCAGGTGGAGGCCGAGACCTTCAAGACCTTCCAGGCCTTCGGCTTCGCGACGCTGCTGTACATCGTGACCATCGGCGCCATCGAGGTGCTGGCCGCGTGGGCGGCGCGTCGGCAGGCGCTCGCGCCGGGGAGGGCGGCATGACGGCGATCGGAACGCTGTGGGACAGCCTGCCGTACCTGCTGTGGGGCGCGTTCCCCAACGGGCAGCTCGGTGGCGCGGCACTCACGGTGCTGCTCAGTGCCGGGTCGGGCATCGCCTCGGCGGTGCTGGGGCTGGCGTGGGGCATCGGGCTGGCGATGGCGCAGGGTTGGCTGAAGAGCGTGCTCACGCTGGTGCTCGGGTTCTTCCGCGCGATCCCGGTGCTGATGCTGATCTTCTGGACCTACTTTCTCTTGCCGTTCGCGCTCGGCATCAGCGTGCCGGGCGTGCTGTCTGTGATGTGCGCGCTGTCGCTGGTGGGCGGTGCCTACCTGGCGCATGCGGTGCACGCGGGCATTCGCGGCATCGGGGCCGGGCAGTGGGCTGCGGGGTTGTCGCTCGGCCTCACGCGCTGGGGCACGCTGCGATTCATCGTGCTGCCACAGGCGCTGCGGATGATGCTGCCGTCGTTCATCAACCAGTGGGTGACGCTGGTGAAGGACAGTTCGCTGGCCTACATCGTGGGCGTGGGCGAGCTGTCGTTTGTGGCCTCGCAGGTGAACGCGCGCACGATGGTCTTTCCGGCGGAGATCTTCATGCTGGTGGGCGCCATCTACTGGCTGTTGTGTACCGGGCTCGATCGCCTGGCGAACAGGCTCGCGCGGCGCGCGCAAGAAGGTGTGCGGGAGCGCAAGAACTTTTCTGGAAAAGGTCTTGAGCGGTTCGCATAATCGCGTTCGTCATTTCGACCCCCTCACTTCAAGGAGTTACATCCATGGCCCAGACCCGGATCGCAGTCATCGTCGGCAGCCTTCGCAAGGAATCCCACAACCAGAAGCTGGCCCTGGCGCTCGCGCACCTGGCCCCGTCGGATTTCACTTTCGAGCACTTGCGCATCGACGACCTGCCGCTCTACAACCAGGACGACGACGGCAACCAGTCGCCGCAGGTCAAGCGGCTCAAGAGCGAAATCGCCGCGGCGCAGGGCCTGCTGTTCGTCACGCCCGAGTACAACCGCTCGATTCCTGGCGTGCTGAAGAACGCGATCGACCATGCCTCGCGTCCTTATGGCCAGAACGCCTGGGGTGGCAAGCCGGCTGGGGTGGTGGGTATTTCGGTCGGCGCCATCGGCACCGCGCTGGCGCAGCAGCACCTGCGCAACATCCTGGCCTACCTCGATGTGCCCACGCTCGGCGCGCCCGAAGTGTTCCTGCAGACCAAGGACGACCTGTTCGACGACAAGGGCCACATCGGCAACGAAGGCTCGAAGAAATTCCTGCAGGGGTGGATGGACAAGTACGTGGCCTGGGTCAAGAGCCATTCGGCCTCGTAAGGTGCTTGCGCATCTCTCGATGCGCCAGACGTGAAAAAGCCGCCCGGCAAGGGCGGCTTTTTTCATGGGCGCGAAGCAGGGCGGATCAGGCGGCTTGCGCCACGTCCTTCTGGTTCGCGGCTTCGGCCGTGGCCACCAGGATGTCGGCCCGTGCGGAGGCCAGCGCGGTGGCCTTGGCGCCGTCGCCCATCGCCACGCCTTCGGCACGCACGAAGCGCACGTCGGTGATGCCGAAGAAACCGAAGATCACCTTCAGGTAGCTCTCTTGATGCTCCATGGCCTGACCGCCTTCGGTGGTCGAGTAGATGCCGCCGCGGGTGGAGGCCACGATCACGGTCTTGCCGCCGGCCAGGCCCACGGGGCCCTTGTCGGTGTACTTGAAGGTGCGGCCGATCTGCGCGAGGCGGTCGATCCAGGCCTTCAGTTGCGTCGGGATCGAGAAGTTGTAGAACGGCGTGCCGATCACGACCACGTCGGCGGCCAGGAACTGGCTCACCAGCTTTTCGGACAGGGCGTTTTCGCGCTGCTGGGCGTCGGTCGGCTGGGCTTGCACGCCCGTCTTGATGCCCAGGGCGTCTGCGCTGAAATGCGAGGGGGTGTCCACGGCCAGGTCGAGGTATTCGACGGTGGTGTCGGGGTGGGCGGCCTTCCAGGCGGCCACGGTTTCGGCGGAGAGCAGGCGCGAGGTCGAGTTCGTGCTGAGGATGCTGGAGTCGATGTGGAGCAGCTTCATGATGGATCAATCACTTTCGTGTGGCTGTCGGCGCTCAAGGTGGCCGGCGATGTGAGAATTCTATTTTTAGACCGAGTGACTGATAAGTAGCCAAAAATCGCCTAGCTCGTTCTATTTGCAGGACAATCGAGCCCATGCAAGACCTCAACGACATGGTTTTCTTTGCCGAAGTCGCCGAACGCGGCGGCTTTGCGGCGGCCAGCCGGGCCCTGGGCATTCCCAAGTCGCGCCTGTCGCGCCGCGTGGCGGAGCTGGAAGAACGGCTTGGCGTGCAGCTGATGCAGCGCAGCACCCGGCGCTTGTCGCTCACGCCGGCGGGCGAGATCTACCTGCGGCACGCGTCCGCCATGCGCGATGCGGCCCAGGCGGCGGCCGAAGCCGTGGCCCAGGTGCAGACCGAGCCGAGCGGGCTGGTGCGCCTGACCTGCCCCGTCACCATCGCGCACAGCGGGCTGGCGCAGCTGATGCCGATCTTCATGGACCGGTATCCGGCGGTGCGCATCGACATGCGGGTGATCAACCGGCCCGTCGACCTGATCGAGGAGGGCGTCGACATCGCGCTGCGCGTGCGGCCCGCCATCGAAGACAGCACGGTGCTGGTGGCCAAGACCTTCGGCTACAGCCGCGGCGTGCTGGCCGCGAGCCCGGAGCTGCTGGAGCAATACGGCCCGGTGAACACGCCGGCCGACCTGGCGAAGCTGCCGACGGCGGCGATGTCGGTCAACGGCGAAGGGCGCTCGGAATGGCGCCTCGACGGTCCGAACGGCGAGACCCACGTGCACATCCACACGCCGCGCTATGTGGCCGACGACCTGGCGACGCTGCAGTTCGGCGCACTGGGCGGCGTGGGCGCCACGATGCTGCCCGACTACATGTGCCGGGCCGACATGGTGGCCGGACGCCTCGTCAGGCTGCTGCCCGGATGGGGCCCGCCGCCCGTGGTGGCGCACATGGTGTTTCCGGCGCGGCGGGCGCTGGTGCCGGCGGTTCGGCGGCTGATCGACTTTCTGACGGAGCGTTTGCAGAGCGCCGATATGCAGATGTTCTGAGGCCGAATGGGCGGCTGCGACCGCCACAACAACGGATGGTGCTATTCAAAAGATAGCGACCCGGCTTGACCGCCAGCATTCGTTATGCGGAAAACGTCATATCCAAACAAGCAGATATTCGTTTGGCATTGAAGCCGCCGTTCGCACAATCCAGGGCTCCCATCCATTCAGGAGCGACCATGGCAACTCTGCGACTCGGCGACACCGCCCCCAATTTCACCCAGGATTCCAGCGAAGGCCCCATCGACTTCTACCAATGGGCCGGTGACTCCTGGATCGTGTTCTTCTCGCACCCGGCCGACTTCACGCCCGTCTGCACCACCGAACTCGGCAAGACCGCAGCGCTGTCGGGCGAGTTCGCCAAGCGCGGCGTCAAGCCCATCGCGCTGAGCGTCGATCCGGCCACCAAGCACAAGGAGTGGATCAGCGACATCAACGAAACGCAGAACACCACGGTCAACTTCCCGATCATTGCGGACGCCGACCGCAAGGTGGCCGACCTGTACGACCTGATCCACCCGAACGCCTCGACCACGGCCACGGTGCGCAGCGTCTACATCATCGACCCCAAGAAGGTGATCCGCACCACCATCACCTACCCCGCGTCGACCGGCCGCAACTTCGACGAGATCATCCGCGTGATCGACTCGCTGCAGCTCACCGACAGCCACAAGGTCGCCACCCCCGTGAACTGGAAAGACGGCGACGACGTCGTCATCGTGCCCAGCATCCAGGACCCGGCCGAGCTGGCCGAGCGCTTCCCCAAGGGCTTCAAGGCCGTCAAGCCTTACCTGCGCATCACGCCGCAGCCCAACAAGTAAATAGCAAGGCGGCACCCGCAATGCAGACCAGCGTCGTCATCGTGCCCGGTTGGCGCGACTCCGGGCCCGGCCATTGGCAGAGCCTGTGGGAGGAGCGCATTCCGGGCGCCGCGCGCGTGGCACAGGACGACTGGGCCTCGCCCAAGCGCGACGCCTGGGTGTCGACGCTGGCGAAGCTGGTGCTCGACTGCGAAGGCCCGGTGGTGATCGCCGCCCACAGCCTGGGCTGCATCGCCACGGCGCATCTGCCGGCCGCCGCCGCTGCCCGCATCCGCGGTGCGCTGCTGGTGGCCCCGGCCGACCCGGAGCGCCGCGCGGTGCTGTCCGACTTCGCGCCCGTGCCGTATGCGGCGCTGCCGTACCGCAGCATCGTCGTGGCCAGCAGCAACGATCCTTACTGCCCGATCCGGCTGGCGGGGGCCTATTCCCGCGCCTGGGGCAGCGAGTTCGTCCGCATGCAGAATGCGGGCCACATCAACATCGATTCGGGGCACGGAGACTGGCCGCTCGGCCTGGCCCTGCTGCAATCGTTGACCGACGAACCCGCCGCCTGGCCGGCGGGTCGTGAATTTTCAGAAAACCTGGCAACCACATGACTTCCAGAATCAAGACCTTCGTCGCCGTGCTCGCGCTGGCGTCCTCCGCTCTCGCCGGCAGCAGCGCCTTTGCCCAAGGTACGTCGCTGCTGAACGCCTCGTACGACGTGGCCCGCGAGTTCTACAAGGACTACAACGCAGCCTTCGTGGCGCACTACAAGAAGGCCACCGGCAAGGACGTCAAGATCGACCAGTCGCATGGCGGCTCCAGCGCCCAGGCACGCGCCGTGGCCGACGGCCTCGACGCCGACGTGGTGACCATGAACACCTCGACCGACATCGACTTCCTGGCCAACACCGGCGTGGTCGCGAAGGACTGGACCAAGAAGTTCCCCGACAACGCATCGCCGACCACGTCGACCATGCTGTTCCTGGTGCGCAACGGCAACCCCAAGGGCATCAAGGACTGGGACGACCTCGTCAAGCCGGGCGTGCAGGTCGTGATCGTCAACCCCAAGACCGGCGGCAACGGGCGCTACGCCTACCTTGCGGCCTGGGGCTACATCAAGAAGAAGGGCGGTACCGATGCGCAGGCCGCCGAGTTCGTCGGCAAGCTGTTCAAGAACGTGCCGGTGCTGGCACGCGGCGGCCGCGACGCCACCACCGCCTTCCTGCAACGCAACATCGGCGATGCGCTGATCACCTTCGAGTCGGAAGTGGTCTCGATCGACCGCGAGTTCGGTACCGGCAAGGTCGACTCGGTCTATCCGTCGATCAGCATCGTGGCCGAGAACCCCGTGGCCGTGGTCGAACGCACCGTCAACAAGAAGGGCACGGGCGAGCTGGCCAAGGCCTACCTCGACTGGCTGTACTCCGAAGAAGCGCAGGAAATCGCCGCCAAGCATGCGCTGCGCCCGCGTTCGCAGGCCGTGCTCAAGAAGTACGCATCGACCTTCAAGCCGCTGCAGCTCTTCACGGTGCAGGAACTGTTCGGCAGCCTCGGCGAAGCGCAGAAGGTGCACTTCAATGACGGCGGCCAGTTCGACAAGCTCTACACGCCCGGCGCGAAGTAAATGAGCGGCGCTGTTTCATCGGCGCTCCCGTCCGCGGGAGCGCCTTTTTCGCGTGCCAACCGGGCAGGAGGTGCCAAGCGCGTGCTGCCCGGTTTCCACATCACGCTCGGCTTTTCGATCCTCTATCTCAGCCTGATCGTGCTGATCCCGCTGTCGGCGCTGGTCTTCAGGACTTTCACGCTGACCTGGGACCAGTTCTGGGTGGCCGTGACCGCGCCCCGCGTGATGGCCTCGTACCGGCTGACCTTCGGTGCCTCGCTGATCGCGGCCGTGGTGAACGCGGTGTTCGGCCTGCTCGTGGCGTGGGTGCTGGTGCGCTACAAGTTTCCGGGCAAGCGCATCGTCGATGCGCTGGTCGACCTGCCATTCGCGCTGCCGACGGCCGTGGCCGGCATTTCGCTGACCGCGTTGCTCGCGGGCAATGGCTGGATCGGGCAACTGCTGGAGCCGCACGGCATCAAGCTGGCCTTTACGCCGGCGGGCATCGTGATCGCGCTGATCTTCATCGGGCTGCCGTTCGTGGTGCGCACGGTGCAGCCGGTACTGGAAGATGCCGAGAAAGAGCTCGAAGAAGCCGCCACCTCGCTCGGTGCGACGCGGCTGCAGACCTTCACCAAGGTGATTTTCCCGTCGATCGCCCCGGCGCTGCTCACCGGCTTTGCCATGGCCTTTGCGCGTGCCATCGGCGAGTACGGCTCGGTGATCTTCATCGCCGGCAACATGCCGATGATTTCGGAGATCACGCCGCTCATCATCATCGGCAAGCTGGAGCAGTACGACTATGCGGGCGCCACGGCGGTTGCATTGGTGATGCTGGTCATTTCCTTCGTGCTGCTGCTGGTCATCAATGGCCTGCAGGCATGGCAGCGCCGCAGGGCAGGGGCCTGACATGAGCGCACCTTCCAAAGTCATTCGCCGCGCACAGGCCGGCACCACCGAAGCCGCATGGGTGCGCTGGCTGCTGATCGGCGTAGCGCTCGCGTTCATGTTCCTGTTCCTCGTGCTGCCGCTGGCGGCCGTGGCGACCGAGGCGTTGCGCAAGGGCGTTGGCGCCTACCTCGACGCGCTCAAAGAACCCGACGCCTGGAGCGCCATCCGCCTCACGCTGATCACCGCCGCCATCGCGGTGCCGCTGAACCTCGTGTTCGGTGTCGCGGCGGCCTGGGCCGTTGCCAAGTTCGAGTTTCGCGGCAAGGCCCTGCTCACCACGCTGATCGACCTGCCGTTCGCGGTGTCGCCGGTGGTCGCGGGCCTGATCTACGTGCTGGTGTTCGGCGCGCAGGGCTGGCTCGGCCCGTGGCTGTCGGAGCACGACATCAAGATCATCTTCGCCGTGCCCGGCATCGTGCTGGCCACCGTGTTCGTGACCTTCCCGTTCATCGCGCGCGAGCTCATTCCGCTGATGCAGGCGCAGGGCACCGACGAGGAGCAGGCCGCCATCGTGCTGGGCGCGACCGGCTGGCAGACCTTCTGGCGCGTGACGCTGCCCAACATCAAGTGGGGCCTGCTGTACGGCGTGATCCTGTGCAACGCGCGCGCCATGGGCGAGTTCGGCGCGGTGTCGGTGGTGTCGGGCCACATCCGCGGCCAGACCAACACCATGCCGCTGCACGTGGAAGTGCTCTACAACGAATACCAGTCGGTGGCCGCGTTCGCCGTGGCTTCGCTGCTGGCGATCCTGGCGCTGGTCACACTGGTGATCAAGTCGGTCATCGAGTGGCGCCACGAGCGCGAGATGAAGGCCATTGCCGAGTTGCCCCCCGAGCGTCCGCCTGAAACGACGGCAGCCTGAGAGAGAGAAGAAACCATGAGCATCGAAATCCGCAACATCAGCAAGCAGTTCGGCGACTTCCGCGCGCTGCGCGACGTGAACCTCGACGTGGAGTCGGGTGAGCTCGTCGCGCTGCTCGGCCCCTCGGGCTGTGGCAAGACCACGCTGCTGCGCATCATCGCGGGGCTGGAAACGGCCGACACCGGCAGCATTCTGTTCTCGGGCGAAGACACCACCGACGTGCACGTGCGCGAGCGGCAGGTCGGCTTCGTGTTCCAGCACTATGCGCTGTTCCGCCACATGACCGTGTTCGAGAACGTCGCGTTCGGCCTGCGCGTGAAGCCGCGCAAGGAGCGCCCGAGCGACGCGCAGATCAAGACCAAGGTGACCGACCTGCTCAAGCTGGTGCAGCTCGACTGGCTGGCCGACCGCTATCCGTCGCAACTGTCTGGCGGCCAGCGCCAGCGCATTGCGCTGGCCCGCGCGCTGGCGGTGGAACCCAAGGTGCTGCTGCTCGACGAGCCCTTCGGCGCGCTCGACGCCAAGGTGCGCAAGGAGCTGCGCCGCTGGCTGCGCCGGCTGCACGACGAGCTGCACGTCACCTCGATCTTCGTCACGCACGACCAGGAAGAAGCGCTCGAAGTGGCCGACCGCGTGGTGGTCATCAACAAGGGACAGATCGAGCAGGTCGGCTCGCCACAGGACGTCTGGGACAAGCCCGCGAGTCCTTTCGTGTATGGCTTTCTCGGCGACGTGAACCTGTTCCATGGCCGCGCGGACAACGGCGCGGTGCAGCTCGACGGCATGCGCCTGGATTCGCCCGAGCACAGCGGCGCGCGCGATGCCAAGGCGCTGGCCTACGTGCGGCCACATGACCTGGATGTGACACGCTACGTGACCGGTGCCACCGGCATCGTCGCTACGCTGTCGCGCGCGATTGTTGTCGGACCTATCGCAAGGCTGGAACTTGAGCCCACCGAATCGAATCCAGATAATCCGGGCTCCGGAACCATCATCGAAGCGCAACTCCCTGCGCAACAGTTCCGCGACCTGGGCTTGAAGGAAGGCGACACCGTCGTCGCCAATCCTCGCAAGGCCAGGGTGTTCGTCGAAGAAGAATGGGTATCTCCTTGATCGATTGGTACTTTGGCGCGCCGCGCCGCGCGTACGGGCTGATCTGCCTGGCCTGTGTCCTGATGCTGGCCTTCGGGCTCTACCTGCAGCACGTGGTCGGGCTCGAACCCTGCCCGATGTGCATCGTGCAGCGCTATGCGCTGGTGCTGGTGGCGCTCTTCACGGGGCTGGCCGGTGCGTTTCGCAACAGGGGCCTGCAGATCACCGGGGGCCTGTTGGCGCTGGTCTCGGCCATCGGCGGCGCCTACACGGCGGCCGCGCAGAGCTGGCTGCAGTGGTATCCGCCTGAAGTCGTGTCCTGCGGGCGCGACCTCTACGGAATGATCGAGACCTTTCCACTCAAGCGCGCACTGCCAATGATCTTCCGTGGTGGCGGCGACTGCTCCAAGGTCGACTGGTCGCTGTTCGGCCTCACGCTGGCCAACTGGTCGTTCGTTGCGTTCACCGTTCTCTCGCTGTTGCTGATCACCCTGCTCGTGCGCTCGCGCCGCGCGCGTTGAGCCACTGATTGAACGCACGGCAGCCGGCATGGCTGCCATGGGGTGCCATGTGGCGCCATCCAATCGCCTCGCGGGCCTGAAAGGGCCGGCGGGGCTTTTTGCTTTTTTTTCCTTCCTCCAGCCGGACAAAAGTCCCTGCAAGGCGCAGCCCCCTTTAGCAGGCCTTAAGTAACGGGCGATAGGATCGATCCGCTTCTGCAGCGTGTTCCACTCCCATCTCATTGCATGCCCAACATCCCCCCGCGGCGATCGCGCAAGCTCCTTGTCGGTATCGTCGCGATCGCTGTCCTGGCCCTCGTTGGCTTTTTCTGGCTGAGTCCCGCAAAGAAGAACGAGTACCTGACCGCCACGGTGCAGCGCGCCGACCTCGAGAACGCGGTGCTCGCCACCGGCGTGCTGCAGGCGCTCAAGCAGGTGGAAGTGGGTGCGCAGGTCAGCGGCCAGCTCAAGTCGCTCAAGGTCGTGCTCGGCCAGACCGTGAAGAAGGGCGACTGGCTGGCCGAGATCGATCCGGTCATCTCGCAGAACACGCTCGCACAGGAGCAGGCCAAGCTCGAAAACCTGCAGGCGCAGAAGCTGGCGAAAGAGGTGCGCGTCAAGCAGGCCGAACTCAGCTGGGCCCGCCAGCGCGAAATGCTCGCGCAAGACGCGGCGGCGCGGCAGGACATGGAAAGCGCCGACACCGAGCTACGCGCGCTGCGCGCCGATGCGGTGTCGCTCGACGCGCAGATCCGCCAGCAGAAACTGGCGCTGGCCTCGGCGCAGACCAACCTGTCGTACACGCGCATCGTGGCGCCCATCGATGGCGACGTGGTGTCCATCAGCACGCTCGAAGGCCAGACGGTGGTGGCCTCGTTCCAGGTGCCCACGCTGATGAAGCTGGCTGACCTGTCGACCATGACCGTCAAGGCCCAGGTGTCCGAGGCCGACGTGGTGCGCGTGCGGCCGGGGCAGCCGGTGTACTTCACCATCCTCGGCGACCCCGACAAGCGCTACTACGGCACCTTGCGCGCCGTGCAGCCGTCGCCCGAGAAGATCAACAACGCCGTGTTCTTCAATGCGCTGTTCGACGTGCCCAACCCCGACCGCACGCTGCGTGTGGACATGACGGCGCAGGTCGCCATCATGCTGGGCGAGGCCAAGCAGGCGCTGACCATTCCGCTGACCGCACTCGGCGCGCGCGACAAGGAAGGGCGGCGCGAGGTCCGCGTGCTCATGCCCGACCAGTCGGTGCAGACGCGGCACGTGCGCGTCGGCATCACCAACAACTTCCAGGCACAGGCGCTGGAGGGCCTGAAAGAAGGTGACAACGTCATCACCGGCGACGCTTCGGCGCTGGAGAAGGCGGACGACGGCAACGGCCGGGGCAAGCACTGATGGCACAGGCACCGCTGTCGCCGCCGCAGCAGCAGCAACCGCAACCCCTGCTGGCGCTGCGCGGCATCGGCCGCAGCTTTCCTTCGGGCGAGCAAGAGGTGCAGGTGCTGAAGGACGTCAACCTCGACATCGGCAGCGGCGAAATGCTGGCCATCGTCGGCGCCTCGGGCTCGGGCAAGTCGACGCTGATGAACATCCTCGGCTGCCTCGACCGGCCCAGCACCGGCACCTACACGGTGTCGGGGCAGGACGTGGGCACGCTCGACAGCGACGCGCTGGCCGAGCTGCGGCGCGAGCACTTCGGCTTCATCTTCCAGCGCTATCACCTGATGCAGCACCTGACGGCCACGGGCAACGTCGAGGTGCCTGCCGTCTATGCCGGCACCGAAGGCAGCGCGCGCGAGTCGCGTGCCCGCCAGCTGCTCGCGCGCCTGGGCCTGGGCGACCGCACCGAACATCGGCCGAGCCAACTGTCGGGCGGCCAGCAGCAGCGCGTGAGCATTGCGCGTGCGCTCATGAACGGCGGCCAGGTGATCCTTGCCGACGAGCCCACCGGCGCGCTCGACAGCCGCAGCGGGCAAGAGGTGATCGCGATCCTGCGCGAGCTGCATGCGCTGGGCCACACCATCATCATCGTGACGCACGACATGCAGGTGGCCAGCTGCACCGAACGCATCATCGAGATCGCCGATGGCGTGATCGTGGGCGACCGACCCAACGTACCGACCGTCGCCGCGGCGGAGCAGGAGACGCAGACCGGGCCTGCCGACACCGACATCGAAGCCGGCGCCATGGGCCGGCCGCGCCTGGGCATCGCGCGCTTCAGCACAGGCTGGGCGCGTTTTGCCGAAGCCTTCCGCATGGCATGGCGCTCGATGATGGCGCACCGCATGCGCACCGCGCTGACCATGCTGGGCATCATCATCGGCATCACCTCGGTGGTGTCGATCGTGGCCATCGGCGAGGGCGCCAAGCGCTTCGTGCTGTCGGACATCAAGGCCATCGGCACCAACACGCTCGACATCTATCCGGGCCACGATTTCGGCGACGACAAGGCGGCCGGCATCCGGACGCTGCTGCCGTCCGACCTGCAGGCGCTGTCGGCGCAGTCGTATGTGCACAGCGTGACGCCCGTCACCATGCGCAGCCTGCGGCTGCGCTATCGCAACGCGGACATCAACGGCAACGTGAACGGCGTCAGCGACAGCTACTTCCAGGTGCGCGACATCCAGATCGGCAGTGGCTCGAGCTTCAACGCCGAAGACGTCCGGCGCCAGTCGCAGGTGGTGGTGATCGACCAGAACACGCGGCGCAAGCTGTTCACCGACGGCAGCGATCCGGTCGGCAAGGTGATCCTTGTCGGCAACCTGCCGTGCACGGTGATCGGCGTGGCGGCAGAAAAGAAGAACATGTTCGGCGAGAACAAGTCGCTCAGCATCTGGCTGCCCTACAGCACGGGCGCGAGCCGGCTGTTCGGGCAGCAGCACTTCGACGCGATCACGGTGCGCATCCGCGACGACCAACCGACCCGCGCCGCCGAAGACAGCATCGTGCGGCTGCTCACCATGCGCCATGGCAGCAAGGATTTCTTTACCTACAACATGGACAGCATCGTGAAGACGGTCGAGCGCACCAGCCAGTCGCTCACGCTGCTGCTGTCGCTGATCGCGGTGATCTCGCTCGTGGTGGGCGGCATCGGCGTGATGAACATCATGCTGGTGTCGGTGACCGAGCGCACCCGCGAGATCGGCATCCGCATGGCCGTGGGCGCACGCCAGAGCGACGTGCTGCAGCAGTTCCTGACCGAAGCCGTGCTGGTGTGCCTCGTGGGCGGGCTGATCGGCGTGACGCTGTCGTACGGCATCAGCTTTGTGTTTTCGCTTTTCGTCAAGCAATGGCAAATGATCTTTTCGATGGGCGCCGTGGTCTCGGCGTTCTTGTGCGCGTCGCTGATCGGCGTGCTGTTCGGCTACCTGCCGGCGCGCAACGCCGCGCGGCTGGACCCGATCGAGGCACTGGCTCGTGAGTAGCGCGCGTTATTGCTTGCGACTTGGGGCGGTCGCCGTCGCGGCGGCGCTTGCCGGGTGCACCGCGTTCCAGCCGGAGCAGCGAGCGCAGCGGCCGATCGAGATGCCGCAGGCGTGGCAACAGCAGAAAGCGCCGCAGCCGGCCGCGATGAATGCCGCCGCGATGCCCGCGACCCGCTGGTGGACGGCCTTCAACGACCGCCAGCTCGACACCGTGATCGACAGCGCGCTGAGCACCAACAACAACCTTGCTGCAGCGGGCATTCGCGTGCAGCGCGCGCAGTTGCAGGCGGGCCTTGCGAACACGAACCTCACGCCGGGCGTGGTGGGGCAGACCGGCACGAGCCGTGGCTACGACCTGAAGCGCGGCGGCGTGGCGGGCACCACATCCAGCACGCAGATCACGCTGAGCTACGAGGTCGACCTGTGGGGGCGACTCGCCGCATTGCGCAGTGCCGCCGATTGGGAGCTGAAGGCGACGGAGTCCGACCGACAGGCCACGGCACTCGCACTCGTGGGCACCACGGCCGGACTGTATTGGCAGACCGGCTACCTGAACCAGCGCATCGCCTTGAGCGAAGCGGGCATCGAGGACGGTCGGCGCATTCTGGCGCTGGTGCGCGTCAAGTACGCCGCCGGAGCCGTGTCGGGGCTGGACGTGGCGCAGGCGGGCCAGAACCTGGCGAGCCAGGAAGCCGCGCACACGCAACTGCTGCAGCAGCGCGTCGAGGCACGCAACGCGCTGGCGATCCTGTTCGACCGGCCGCCCGAGGCGATGGCAGTCGAGCCCTTGCAGCTGCCGGTTGCCGAACTGCCGGGGATCGACGCAGGTTTGCCCGCGAGCCTGCTGGGCCGTCGCCCCGACCTGCGCGCGGCCGAGCTGCGCCTGCGTGGGGCACTGGCCAACGTCGACGCAACGCGCACCGGCTTCTATCCGACGCTGAGCCTTACCGGTTCGCTGGGCACGTCGAGCACCGCGTTGGGCGATCTGCTGAAGAACCCGGTCGGCACGCTCGGTGCAGGGCTGGCGCTGCCGTTTCTGCAATGGAACACGGCGCGGATGACGGTCGCCGTTTCGCAGACGCAATACGAAGAGGCGGTGCTGGGCTTTCGCCAGTCGCTGTACACGGCGCTGTCCGAAGTGGAGAACGCGCTGTCGTCACGCACGCAACTGCGCGACGAGAGCGGAAAACTGGTGCTGGCATTGCAGCAGGCGCAGCGCGCGGAGACGCTGTCCGAGGTGCGCTACAAGGCGGGTGCGACGGCGCTGCAGCCGGTGCTGGACGCCAAGGACAGGCGCCGTGCGGCCGAGGTATCGCTGGCCCAGAACCGGTTGAACCAGCTCAATGCGACGATGACGCTCTACAAGGCGCTGGGTGGGGGCGCTGTCGTCGAGTAGCGGCTTGCGGGTCTTGTCCGGGGTGCTGCCATGAGCAGGCACCACTTCAGAACTACAGCGGCAAGGTATCGAACGCCGCGTAGACAGTCGCCAGCCACGACTTCACACGCTGCCGTTCGAGCAGCCCCAGCGCATGCGCCCCTTCGCGGTCGTTCACGGCCTTCCAGAAGCTGGTGTTCTGTGCATCGATCTTCCGCATGCTGGCTTCGTGCAGGCGCGGGAGCGCAATGACGCGCGCGCCGTTGGCGGTGGCCTTGGAGAGCGACTGCGAGCCCAGCAGCATGCCGAAGTCGCTGCCGCGTCCGTAGTTCTGCACCACGATGTAGTTGGGCCGGTTGCCGAAGGTGTCGATCAGCGTGCCGAGCAGGTCGGTCGAGTCCTTGCCGTCGTCCAGCACGTGCCAGAAATTGACGGTCACGCCGATCTCGGCGAAGACGTCGAAGAGGTCGGATTCCTTGATCCAGCGCGACAGCGGCGCGAGCGTCTGCGCCGCGAGGTCGACGATCACGCTTTGCTGCGGGTTGGCCTCGAAGCCGTTCACGACCGTGTCGAGACCTTCGAAGCTGTCGACCACCACGGGCGAGGCGAAGCCTTCGTAGAAGCGGGTGAACGAGCTGTGCGAGCGGTCGGTGTCGAAGCCGGTGAACGGGCGGCTGTGGTCGATGAAGTACTGCGCCAGCACGCGCGCCGTGACCGACTTGCCGACACCGCCTTTTTCGCCGCCGATGAAATTGATGGAGCTCATGAGTTGCTGCTGCCTCGAATGGGTTGAGGGGTGAAGGGCGGATTCATTCTAGGGGCCTGCTTTTTCTGTGGACCACGCTGGGCAATGGTTTGCAGCAAGGCGCGTGCCCGGAGAAACATCTTCTTTCCGGTCGATCCTGCCGGCCTACTTGGGCACCAGTGTGAAGAGCGGCATGACCACGCCCATGATCCAGTTCTGGCCGAAGTCGAGCGCCGCGCGGCGGTACTTCTCGTCGGCCTGGGCGGCCAGCAGGTCGAGCCGCGCGATCACCTTCGACAGTTCGCGGTCGGCCACGAGGTTACGGCCGCGGTCGCTGATTTCGGTGGCCAGCAGCAGCGGCTGGCCGTCGGGGCCGGTCTTGGAAGAGATCAGCCAGAGCGAGATCTCGAAGTTGCGGGCCACCCGGTAGCTGTTCTCGGCGTCGATGCCGTCGATCATGGTCTGGTCCCAGGTGTTGCCGTTGGCCTGCTTGAGCATTGTGGTCCAGCCGTACACCAGCGCCGCGACGCGGTCGCCCTGGTAGGCCTGCGGCCCGGTCTCGAAGGCCAGCCGGACGGCATCGATACCTGTGGCGCCATGCAGCTCGGGCAGGGTGCCGTCTTTGAGCACCGCGTCCCAGGTGCGCTGGGTGGCTTCGTCCATGCTGGGCGCCGATTTGCGCCATTCGCGCGGGTTGCGCCGGTAAAGGGTGTTCTGCACGCGCCGGACCGATTGCAGGTTGTCGCGCAGCGAAAGGCTGGCAATGCGGTTGGCACCGGACTGAAGCCACTCATGGCTGGCATAAGGCTCGGCGCGATCGGTGGAGCGGACCGACGAACAGCCGGCCAGGCCGAGCAGGGCAATGACGCCTGCCTGCAGGCAAATGCGTCGCGCCGCAAGGGGGGGTGAAACCAAGGAATCGCTCATGCCCTGACGTTATCATCCACAACTGGGGCGGCGGCCTGCTGCAAGCCTGCAGGCCCGTGCAATTTTCCTTACAAATCAATACCTTGGCGCTACGCCAAGGCAGGCCGACAAGTCGTGCGTCTTAATTCCATCAAGCTTTCGGGCTTCAAGTCGTTCGCCGAACCCACCAACTTCCTGCTGCCGGGCCAACTGGTCGGCGTGGTCGGACCCAATGGTTGCGGCAAGTCGAACATCATGGATGCGGTGCGTTGGGTGCTGGGCGAGTCGCGTGCCTCGGAGCTGCGCGGCGAGTCGATGCAGGACGTGATCTTCAACGGCACGACCACCCGCAAGCAGGCCAGCCGTTCGAGCGTGGAACTGGTGTTCGACAACGCCGACCACCGCGCCGGCGGCCAATGGAACCAGTTCGGCGAAATCGCGGTGCGGCGCGTGCTCACGCGCGACGGCACCAGCAGCTACTACATCAACAACCAGCCGGTGCGCCGGCGCGACGTGCAGGACGTGTTCCTGGGCACCGGCCTCGGCCCGCGCGCCTACGCCATCATCGGGCAGGGCACGATCAGCCGGATCATCGAATCCAAGCCCGAAGAACTGCGCCTGTTCCTCGAAGAGGCGGCCGGTGTCTCCAAGTACAAGGAGCGCCGTCGCGAGACCGAAAACCGCCTGGGCGACACGCGCGAAAACCTCGTGCGGGTCGAAGACATTCTTCGCGAGCTCAACGCCAACCTCGAAAAGCTCGAGAAGCAGGCCGAGGTGGCCGCGCGCTACAACACGCTGCAGGGCGAAGCCACCAAGAAGCAGCATCAGCTGTGGTTTCTCAAGCGCAGCGAAAGCGATAGCGACCAGGCCAAGATCAAGGCCGATTCCGAAAAGGCCATCAACGACCTCGAATCGCGCACCGCCGATCTGCGCCGCATCGAATCCGAGCTTGAAACCGTGCGCCAGGCCCACTACGCGGCCGGTGACCAGGTCAACCAGGCGCAGGGCAAGCTCTATGAGGCCAGCGCCGAAGTGGGCCGGCTCGAAGGCGAGATCCGCTTCGTGGTCGAAGGCCGCCAGCGCGTCGAGCAGCGCCTGGTGCAGTTGCGCGAACAGATGGGCCAGTGGGGCACGCGGCGCACCGACGCCGAAGCCGAGATCGAAACGCTGGCCGGGCAGGGCGTCGATGCCGAAGAGCAGGCCATCCTGCTGGCCGCGCAGCTCGAAGAACACGACGCGCGCATGCCCGAGCTCGAAGAAGCCGTGCAGCGTGCGCAAGACGAGGCCAATGCCCAGCGCACGACCGTGTCGCAGGTGCAGCAGCAGATCCAGGTGCTGGCCGCCGACCAGCGCAACATCGAAGACCAGAGCCGCCAGCTCACGCAGCGCAGCGAACGCCTGCGCGCCGACCAGAGCGCGCTGGCCGCGCCCGACGAAGCGCGTCTGCTCGAAATGCAGGAGCAGCTGGCGGCCGCACAGGAAGTCGCCAGCGAAGCCGATGCGCGCCTGCAGGAGCTGCAGGAAGCCGTGCCGCAACTCGACGACGACCGCCGCGCGAAGCAGCAGGCCGTCAACACCGAAGGCGCCCGCCACGCGGAGTTCTCGGCCCGCCTCGAAGCGCTGCGTGCGTTGCAGGAAAAGGTCAAGACCGACGGCAAGCTGGCGCCCTGGCTGGCCAAGCACGGCCTCGACGGGTTGCAGGGCCTGTGGAGCCGCATCCACATCGAGCAGGGCTGGGAAAGCGCGCTCGAAGCCGCATTGCGCGAGCGCCTGGGTGCGCTCGAAGTCAGCCGGCTCGAGATGGTGCGTGCCTTCGGCAACGACGCGCCGCCCGCCAAGCTGGCCTTCTACAGCCCGCCGGCCGCCGGTGTGCCGCAAGACGCAGGCACGCTGCCACGCTTGTCGAGCCTTCTGCGCCTGAACGACGCGGGCCAGCAGGCCCTGCTGACCGATTGGCTCCACGGCTGTTACACAGCCGCGAGCTTCGAGGACGCACTGGCGCAACGCGCCACGCTGCAGCCCGGTGAAGTCATCTATGTGCAGAGCGGCCATGCCGTGTCTTCGCACAGCGTCAACTTCTACGCGCCCGATTCCGAGCAGGCCGGCCTGCTGGCACGCCAGCAGGAAATGGAAAACCTGGAGCGGCAACTGCGCGCCCAGACGCTCATCAACGAAGAAGCGCGCACCGCGTTGATCCGTGCCGAGGCTGCCTATGGCGATGCCGCCTCGCGCCTCGTGACCGCACGGCGCGAAGCCGCCGACACGCAGTCGCGCGCACACGAGCAGCAGGTCGAGACGCTCCGCATGACGCAGTTGGCCGAGCAGACCCGCGCGCGCAGCGAGCAACTGGCCTCCGACCTCGGCGAAGTCGACGCACAGCTCGAAGAACTGCAAGAAAAACGCATCGCCGCCGAAGGCCGCTTCGAAGAACTCGACATGCAGCTGGCCGACAGCCAGGAGCGCCACGCCCAGCTGGACGAACGCGTCATCGATGCCGGCCGTGCGCTGAATGCCAGCCGCGAGCAGCACCGCAGCCTGGAGCGCCAGGCGCAGGAAGCGACTTTTTCGCAGCGCACGCTCGAAGCGCGCCGCGCCGAACTCAACCGCGCCATCGAAACCGCCTCGCAACAGGTCGTGGCGCTCACCGACGAAGACGAGCGCGCCCGCGCCGAACTGAGCCGCCTGTCCGATGCCGCCGCACAGGCCGGCCTGCAGGACGCGCTGTCGCTCAAACTCGAACGCGAAGCCTCGCTGGGCGCCTCGCGCAGCCAGTACGACGACCTCACGCTCAAGCTGCGCGCGAGCGACGAGCGCCGCCTGCAGCTCGAACGCGAACTCGATCCGCTGCGCCAGCGCATCACCGAGTTCCAGCTCAAGGAACAGGCCGCGCGCCTGGGCGTCGAGCAGTACCAGCAGCTGCTGGACGACGCGGGCGCCGACCTCGAAGCCGTGGCGCTCTCGATCGAAACCGACAAGGTGCGACTGACGGGCCTGCAAAGCGAAATCGACCGCCTCAACCGCGAAGTGGTCGCCCTGGGTGCGGTGAACCTGGCCGCGCTCGATGAACTCGCCATCGCGAGCGAGCGCAAGACCTTCCTCGACGCGCAATCGGCCGACCTGAACGAAGCCATCGGCACGCTCGAAGACGCCATTCGCAAGATCGACGCCGAAACGCGCGACCTGCTGGGCGGCACCTTCAAGATCGTCAACGACCACTTCAGCCGCATGTTCCCCGAGCTGTTCGGCGGCGGCAATGCGCGGCTCGTGATGACCGGCGACGAAATCCTCGATGCCGGCGTGCAGGTGCTGGCGCAGCCACCCGGCAAGAAGAACCAGACCATCCACCTGCTGTCGGGCGGCGAGAAGGCGCTCACGGCCATTGCGCTGGTGTTTGCGATCTTCCAGCTCAACCCGGCGCCTTTCTGTCTGCTGGACGAAGTGGACGCGCCGCTGGACGACGCGAACACCGAGCGCTATGCCAAACTCGTGACCGCCATGAGCCGCGAAACCCAGTTCCTCTTCATCAGCCACAACAAGATCGCCATGGAAATGGCCGAGCAGCTGATCGGCGTGACGATGCAGGAGCAGGGCGTGTCGCGGATCGTCGCGGTCGACATGGAGTCGGCGGCCTCGATGGTCGAGGCTGCTTGAAGCGGGCGGCCTCATGAGCAACCTCACTCTTGCCCTGGCCATCCTCGGTGGCCTCGTTCTCGCAGCCGTCGTGGGCTACGAGGCCATGATGTCGCGCCGCAATGCGCCGCGCCAGCCCGATGCGGTCGATACCGCGCTGGCCGACGTCGAGCGCTCCCTGTCGTCTTCGGGCGATGGCGTGGAGCCGATGCTGCATGTCGACCCGCACCAGGTGTCGGGCAGCGCCGATCGGCATGAACCCCTGTTCGACCCCGACCTGCCTGCACCCAGCGGCGTGCCCGTGCCGACCGGCGAACGCCGCGGCGGGCTCGATCCGCTGATCGACGTGATCGCGCCGATCTCGCTGGACGGCCTGGCCTCGGGCGATGCCGCCATCGCCGCCATGCCGCCGACGCGGCGCGCGGGCAGCAAGCCGGTGGCCATCGAAGGCCTGAACGAGCGCAATGGCCAATGGGAGCCGCCCGCACCCGGCCAGCGCTACAGCGCGTTCCAGGTGGGCGTGCAGTTGGCCAACCGCACCGGCGCGCTCAACGAGATCGAGTATTCCGAGTTCGTCGTGAAGGCGCAGGCCTTTGCCGACGCGGTCAATGGCGCGCCCGAATTTCCCGAGATGCTCGACGAAGTGGCGCGCGCCCGCGAGCTCGACCAGTTCGCCAGCGCGCACGATGCGCAACTCGGCTTCGTGCTGCGCGCGCTGCATGCGGCCTGGAGCCCGGGTTATGTGCAGCAGAACGCCGCGCGGCTCGGTTTCGTGGCCGGCATCATTCCGGGGCGCATGGTGCTGCCGACGGGTGAGGTCGGCCTGCCGCCGATCCTCGGGCTGGCCTTCGACACCCAAGCCGCGCTGGCCGACGACCCGGCGCAATCGGCGATTCGCGAACTCAGCCTGAGCCTGGACGTGCCGCAGGTCGATCGCGACGAAGAGCCGTTCCGCCGCATGCGCGAAGCCGCCGCCACGCTCGCCCGCGAAATGGACGGCGTGGTGACCGACAGCGACGGCCAGTTGCTGCGCGACGAGACGATGGACGTGATCGGCACCGACCTCGAGCAGCTCTACGACACGCTCGATGCGCGCGATCTTGCAGCGGGTTCGCCGCTGGCGCGCCGCCTCTTCAGCTAATCCGATTCTTTCGGGAGACAACCCCATGACGACGCGCGACGAAGCGGCTCGCGAAGCCGCCGCACTGAGCGAACAGCTTCACCGCAACGCTCACCTCTACTACGTGCTCGACGCGCCCGAACTGCCCGACGCCGAGTACGACAAGCTGTTCCAGCGCCTGCAGGCCCTGGAAGCCGAGTACCCCGAGCTGCGCACGCCCGACTCGCCCACGCAGCGCGTGGGTGGCAAGGTGCTCGACGGTTTCACCAAGGTGCGCCACAAGGTGCCGATGCTGTCGATCCGCACCGAGACCGACATCACGCCCGGCGGCGCCAGCGCCTTCGATGCGCGCGTGCGTAAGGAACTGGGCCTGGCCGAAGACGGTCCGCAGGTCGAATACGTCTGCGAGCTGAAGTTCGACGGCCTGGCCATGAACCTGCGCTACGAGAACGGCGTGCTGGTGCAGGCCGCGACGCGTGGCGATGGCGAAGTGGGCGAAGAGGTCACGCAGAACATCCGCACGGTGCGTGAGATTCCGTTGAAGCTCAATGGCAAGGCGCCGCCCGTGGTCGAAGTGCGTGGCGAGGTCTACATGAAGCGTGCCGATTTCGACGCGCTCAACGAGCGCCAGCGTCAGAAGATCGCGGCGGGCCAGAAGAACGAGAAGGTGTTCGTCAACCCACGCAATGCGGCGGCCGGCGCGGTGCGCCAGCTCGATCCGGCGATTGCCGCGGCACGGCCGCTGAGCTTCTTTGCCTACGGGCTCGGCGAAGTGACGCCAGCCAGCGAAGGTGGACCCGATTGCCCGACGCAGTTCGACTGGCTGCAGCAATTCCATGCGTGGGGGTTTCCCGTTGCAACGCAGACCGCGCGTGCGAAGGGTGCTATTGAACTCATAGCGTTCCACGAGAACATCGGCCGCCAGCGCGATGCCTTGCCCTACGACATCGACGGCGTGGTCTACAAGGTCGACAGCGTCGAACTGCAGCGGCAACTGGGCTTTGTCTCACGCGAGCCGCGCTGGGCCGTGGCGCACAAGTACCCCGCGCAGGAGCAACTGACCGAGGTGCTCGGCATCGAGATCCAGGTCGGCCGCACCGGCAAGCTCACGCCGGTGGCCAAGCTGGCGCCGGTGTTCGTCGGCGGTGTGACCGTGACCAACGCCACGCTCCACAACGAGGACGAGGCCCGTCGCAAGGACGTGCGCGTGGGCGACACCGTCATCGTGCGGCGCGCGGGCGACGTGATTCCCGAAGTGGTTGGCGTGGTGCCCGAGAGCCTCGCCAAGCCTGACGAGCAGCGCGGCCCGGTGTTCACCATGCCGCACCAGTGCCCGGTGTGCGGCTCGGAGGCCGTGCGCGAAGAGGGGGAAGTCGACTACCGCTGCACCGGCGGCCTGTTCTGCGCGGCACAGCGCAAAGAGGCCATCCTGCACTTCGCAGCGCGGCGCGCGGTCGATGTCGACGGCCTGGGCGACAAGCTGGTCGAGCAGCTGGTCGACGCCAACCTCATCCGCACCTTGCCCGATCTCTACAAGCTCGGATTCACCACGCTGGCGGGGCTGGACCGCATGGCCGAGAAATCGGCCAAGAACCTTGTCGACGCGCTCGAAGCCTCGAAGAAGACCACGCTGCCGCGCTTCCTGTTCGGCCTGGGTATCCGCCACGTGGGCGAGAGCACCGCAAAAGACCTGGCCAAGCATTTCGGCAAGCTCGACGCGATCATGGACGCGACCGAAGAGCAATTGCTCGAAGTCAACGACGTGGGGCCGGTGGTGGCGCAGAGCCTGCGCACCTTCTTCGACCAGCCGCACAACCGCGAGGTGGTCGAGCAGCTGCGCGCCTGCGGCCTGACATGGGAAGAGGGCGAGCCCGCGGCGCGTGCGCCCAAGCCTTTGGCGGGACTGACCTTCGTCATCACCGGTACCCTTCCTACGCTGGGCCGCGACGAAGCGAAGGATAAATTGGAGGCAGCCGGCGCCAAGGTCGCCGGCTCCGTCAGCAAGAAGACCCACTACCTCGTGGCCGGCGAAGAGGCCGGCAGCAAGCTCGACAAGGCCCGCGAGATCGGGGTCGAAGTGATCGACGAGGCGCGTATGCTGGAGATTCTGGCGAACGGTGTCCCGGAAAAATGAAGACGTAGCGGCGGGCTCTCTTTACCGGCCGTTACGCGACTTCATCCTGCCGCAGTCAACAGGGTCTACAACCTGGCGTTGAAAGCAAACTGAAGGCCAATAAGGAGAGACCCTCATGCAAAAAATTCGTGTTCTTGGTGCCACCATCGCCCTCGGCGGCCTCGTGCTTCTGACCGGTTGCGCCGTTCCAGGCGATCCCTATTACGGTGGGGGCTACGCTGGCGGAGGTTATTCCTCGGGTGGTTACTACACCGATCCCGCGCCAGTGGTCGTCCAACCGGCGCCGGTCTACATCAACGGCGGGGGCTACTACGAGCGCCGCCCCTCGTACTACGACCGTCCCTACTACGACCGTCGCCCCTACTACAACAGGCCCGGATACCCGTATCCGGGGGGCGTGCGGCCGGGCAACTACCCGCGTCCTCCTGTCGTCGGGATTCCTGCCCAACCCGTCCGGCCGGGTGGGCTTCCGGCGACCGGCCGGCCGGCGTTGCCCAACCTGCCGGGCACGCCGATCCACAGCACGACGAACCCAGTCCGCGATCAGTGACCTTCGCGTCCTGATGGTGCTGTGAGATCGCGCAGCGTCGCGATAATCGCGCCATGGCCATCCGCGAAATCCTCAAGATGGGCGACCCCCGGCTGCTGCGCATCGCGCAGCCGGTCGCCGCCTTCGACACCGACGAACTGCACCTGCTGGTGCGCGACATGTTCGAGACGATGCATGCCGTCAACGGCGCGGGCCTCGCGGCTCCGCAGATCGGCGTTGACCAGCAGCTCGTGATCTTCGGCACCGACATCGTCAACCCCCGTTATCCCGACGCGCCGCCGGTGCCTCGCACGGTGCTGCTCAATCCCGTCATCACGCCGCTGAGCGATGAAGAGGAAGAGGGCTGGGAGGGATGTCTTTCGGTGCCGGGCCTGCGCGGCGTGGTGCCGCGCTTTGCCAACGTCCGCTATACCGGCTTCGACTTGTACGGCGATCCGATCGATCGGGTCGCGAGCGGTTTTCATGCGCGCGTGGTGCAGCATGAAGTCGATCACCTGCTGGGCAAGCTCTACCCGATGCGGGTGCGCGATTTCTCGCGTTTCGGCTACACCGAGGTCCTGTTCCCAGGCCTCGATGCGGCCGATGACGACTGACTGAGCCGGCTCAGTTGTATTTGCTGCTGAGGGCGAAGCGGCCGCCGCCCATGAACGCGAGGGCCAGCGCCGCGAACAGGAACATGCCCTGCAGTTCCAGTGCCCAGCCGCCTTGCTTGCCGAGCGCCGTCAGCTCCTTCATGTGGACCAGCGCAAAGGCCACCAGCATGTTGATCGCGACGATCCATGCAGCGGGCCGCGTGTAGAGCCCGATGATCAGCAGCACGGGCGCCACCACCTCGCCGATGTAGACCAGGTAGGCCAGCGCGCCCGGCAGGCCGTGCTGGGCCAGCATGCCGGAAATGAAGCCGACGCCACCCTGCAGCTTGGCGATGCCGTGCAGCAGGATCAGGACGCCAAGCGAAACGCGCAGGATGAACTTGCCGGTGTCGTCGGATTTGACCATTGTGTTGATTCCATTTGAGAGTGATTCGAGGGCCGTATGGTAGTGAACCGCCAGCGCTTTCGGGCGCTGGATGAGGGGCGAATCGCCGGCATATGCATCCAACCCGGTGTTCTTTGGCAGAGTGCGGTGTCGCCCCGTACACTGCCTTTTGCTTACTGTTGAGGAGAACACCAATGATGAAGAACCGATTCGCCGGATTCCGTCCGGCCCTGCTCGCCGCCGCGTCCGTCGTCGCCTTGGCCTCTGCCGCCCCAGCCTTCGCCGGCAAGACGCTCGATGCGGTCAAGCAGCGCGGCACCGTCAAGTGCGGCGTGACCAACGGCGTGGCCGGGTTCTCGGCGCCCGACACCCAGGGCAACTGGTCGGGCCTCGATGTCGACACCTGCCGCGCCATCGCGGCCGCCGTGCTCGGCGACGGCAAGAAGGTCGACTTCGTGCCGCTCAACTCGCAGCAGCGCTTCTCGGCCCTGCAGGCCGGCGAGATCGACATCCTGGCGCGCAACACCACCTGGACGCTCACGCGCGACGCGTCGCTCGGCTTCAACTTCACCACCATCACCTACTACGACGGCCAGGGCTTCCTGGTGCCGAAGAAGCTCAAGGTGACCAGCGCCAAGCAACTGAAGAACGCCACCGTCTGCACGCAGTCGGGCACCACCAACGAGAAGAACGTGTCGGACTACTTCCGCGCGCAGAACATCCCGGTCAAGACCGTCGTGTTCGAGAGCTTCGAGGCTTCGTTCAAGGCCTTCTTCTCGGGCCGCTGCCAGGCCTTCACGACCGACGCCTCGGCGCTGGCGGGCCTGCGCAACAAGGAAGCGCCGAATCCCGACGACTACATCATCCTGCCCGAGCTGATCTCCAAGGAGCCGCTCGCGCCGCTGGTGCGCCGTGGCGACGACGAATGGTTCGCCATTGCCAAGTGGGTGCCCAACGCGCTCATCGAGGCAGAAGAATTCGGCATCACGCAGGCCAATGCCGACCAGCTCAAGGCCAACAGCAAGGACCCGGCGCAGCAACGGCTGGTTGGCACCGGCGAAGACCTCGGCAAGCTGCTGGGCCTCGACAAGGACTGGTCGTTCCGCGCGATCAAGGCCGTGGGCAACTACGGCGAGATGTTCGAGCGCAATGTCGGGCCGAAGTCGGTGCTCAAGCTGCCGCGCGGCTCGAACAACCTCTGGAGCAAAGGCGGCCTGATCTACGCACCACCGGTGCGATGAACGGCAGGGCCTCGCGCCGCGGCGCCTGGCTGGCCTGGGTGGTCCAGGCGCTGCTGGTGCTGGCTGTCGTGGCCGGTGCGGCCTGGGTGGTGCACCACGCGCTCGAAGTGCTGCGCGCGCGGGGTGTCCGCTCCGGTTTCGACTTTCTCACCGAGCCTGCGGGTTTCTCGATCAGCGAAGGCTGGCTCGACTTCGATGCGAGTCAGCCTTTCTGGCGTGCATTTCTCGCGGGCCTGATCAACACGGTGCGCGCGGCGGTGCCGGCGGCCATCTTCGCGGTTGTGCTCGGCACGCTGATCGGCATCGGCCGGCTGGCACCGCACGTGCTGCTGCGCGGCATCTGCACCGCGTATGTCGAGTTGCTGCGCAACGTGCCGCTCTTGGTGCAGCTGTTGATGTTGGCCTTCGCCATGGCCAACCTGCTGCCCGACCCGACCGAGCCCGTGCACCTGATGCCGGGCGTGTGGCTCAGCAAGGGCGGCCTCAGCGTGCCCTGGCCCGTGGCGGGCGAGGGCGGCTGGTGGCCCACGCATTTCGAGTGGCCCGAGCGCGGCGATTTCGGCGTGAGCGGTGGCGCCGCGCTGAGCCCCGAATACGTGACCATCGTGGCGGGGCTGTCTTTCTACTCGGCCGCCTTCGTGGCCGAGATCGTGCGCGCCGGCATCCTGTCGGTCTCGCAGGGGCAGGTGCTTGCGGGGCAGGCGCTGGGGCTGTCGTCGATACAGCAATTGCGCATCGTGATCCTGCCGCAGGCGCTGCGGGTGATCGTGCCCTCGCTCACCAACCAACTGCTGAGCCTCGTCAAGAATTCGTCGCTGGCGGTGGCGGTGGGCTACCCCGAACTGGTGTCGGTGGCCAACACCACCATCGGCTCGAATGGCCGGGCCTTCGAGTGCATCGCGATCATCATGGCGGTCTACCTGCTGCTGTCGCTGCTGATTTCCTTCGGCATGAACCGCTACAACGCGCGCGTCGCGCTGCGAGGCTGGCGATGAGGAACGTCGCACAGGGCCCGATCGCGTGGCGCAGCGAACTCTGGGGTTCGCCACTTCGCGCGCTGGCGACCGTGCTGTTGATTGCGCTGCTCGTGTGGGGCGGTTTCCATGTCGTCGAGTGGGGCGTGGTGCATGCCGTGTTCCGCCCCGATGCCGAAGCCTGCCGCGCGGTGCAGCACGGCGCCTGCTGGGGCGTGGTGGCCGAGAAGTGGCGGCCGATGCTGTTCGGCCGCTTTCCCTATGAAGAGCAATGGCGCCCAGCCATCGCGGTGGTCGTGCTGTCGGCGGTCACCGTGCTCAGTGCGTGGCCGCGCAGCTGGCGCTGGTGGCTGGTGCCGCTGTGGGTTGGCGCGCTACTGTTGTTCGTGCTGCTGATGCGTGGTGGCGTCGCCGGGCTGAGCCATGTGCCGACGAGCCGCTGGGGTGGCTTGCCGCTCACCATCGGGCTGGCCGTGGTCGGGCTGTCGCTGGCCTTTCCGCTCGCGTTGCTGCTGGCATTGGGGCGCCGCTCGGGCTGGCCCGTGGTGCGCACGCTGAGCGCGAGCTACATCGAGCTGGTGCGCGGCGTGCCGTTGATCTCGGTGCTGTTCATGGCCTCGTTCCTGTTGCCGCTGCTGTGGCCCGCGGGCTGGCAGCCCGACGTGCTGGTGCGGGTGCTCGCGGGCCTCACGCTGTTCGTGGCGGCCTATCTGGCCGAGATCATCCGTGGCGGCCTGCAGGCGGTGCCGCGCGAGCAGACCGAGGTCGCGATGGCGCTCGGCTTCGGCCGCTGGCCGGTGCAGCGTGACATCGTGCTGCCGCAGGCACTGCGGCTCGTGGTGCCGGCGCTGACCAACAGCGTCGTCGGCACGCTGAAAGACACCTCGCTGGTCACGGTGGTCGGCCTGTTCGAGCTGACCGGTGCGCTGGGTCTGGCGCTTGGCGGCGATCCGACCTGGCGGCCGTTCTACCTCGAGGGCTACCTGTTCATCGCGGCCGTGTACTGGGTGCTGTGCTTCGGGCTCTCGCGCTACAGCGTGTGGCTCGAAAAGCGCCTGTCGGCCGCGCCCTGAGCCGGTTGGTTAACAAGCCTGTTGTACACTCCGGCCCTCATGTCGAGCCACAACTTCCCCCCCGCATCCGCCGCAGCCTCCATGGCTCGCATGATGCCGCCTGCCTCCGCGCAGGCGATGGTTGTTGCTCGAATGATTACCACCATTACCACCGCGGCCACCTGAGCACGCGCAGGTGGCCGTTCCGGCAGCCACCTGGTGTATCGCTCTCTCCCCGAACGAATCAACCCAGCTCTGGCAGCTGGGTTTTGTTTTTTCGTCTGGAGATGTCCATGTACCGCGATCCCGTTGAATCCCCCGAGCCCCTGCACAGCCTGAACACCGATCGGGCGGCCATTCGTCCCCTGCGCGTGGGGATGATCGGTATCGGCACCGTGGGCTCGGGCACCTTTCGCGTGCTGGCCCGCAACCGGGCCGACATCGCGGCCCGTGCCGGCCGGGCAATCGAGCTGGTGATCGTTGCGGCCCGCAACCTCGAGCGAGCAGGCGCGATCGTCGAAGGCAGCGTGCCGCTCACCGCCGACCCACTGCACGTGGCCACGCACCCCGACGTCGATGTGGTGGTGGAAGTGGCGGGCGGCACCGGCCCCGCGCGCGACTGGGTGCTGGCCGCCATCGCGCATGGCAAGCACGTGGTCACGGCCAACAAGGCCTTGCTGGCGGTGCACGGCACTGAAATCTTCGCCGCCGCGCGGGAGAAGGGCGTGGTCGTGGCCTACGAAGGCGCCGTGGCCGTGAGCATCCCGATCATCAAGGCGCTGCGTGAGGGCCTTGCGGCCAACCGCATCGAATGGGTGGCGGGCATCATCAACGGCACCACCAACTTCATCCTGAGCAAGATGCGCGACGAGGGGCTGGACTTCGCGAGCGCGCTCGCGCAGGCCCAGTCGCTCGGCTACGCGGAAGCCGACCCGACATTCGACATCGAGGGCATCGATGCCGCCCACAAACTGACGCTGCTTGCCGCCAATGCTTTCGGCATGCCGCTGCGCTTTGTCGATGCGCAGGTGGAGGGCATCACCGCCTTGCAAGGGCTGGACGTGGCCTGCGCCGAGCAACTGGGCTACCGCATCAAGCTGCTCGGCGTGGCGCGCCGCAAGGCAGACGGCGTGGAGCTGCGCGTGCAGCCCGCGCTGGTGCCGGCCGACCACCTGATGGCGCATGTGAACGGGTCGATGAACGCGGTCATGGTCAAGAGCGATGCCGCCGGCCTGACGATGTACTACGGCGCGGGTGCCGGCTCGGAGCAGACCGCATCGGCCGTGATTGCCGACCTGGTCGACGTGGCGCGGCTCGATGGGGTGCATGCCGCGAACCATGTGCCGCATCTGGGCGTGCATGCCCACGCGATGAACGCCTTGCCGGTGCTGCCGCGCGCGGCCGTGCACACGGTGCACTACCTGCGGGTGCCGGTGCACGCGGTCGGCCAGATCCAGGCGGTGACGGCCTGTCTTGCCGAGCAGCGCGTGCCGGTTCGGCAGGTGGCGCTGGCGGCCGAGCGGCCCGGTGTCGGTCCGCAGGTGCTGGTGCTGACAGGGCCTGTGTCGCAGGGCGCGCTCGACCTGGCGGCGCATGCACTGCAGGCGCGCGCGGAAGTCGCTGGCCCGGTGGTGACGCTGCGCGTGGAAGCGCTGGAGGCCTGAGCGCCCTTCAGTGCGTCAGACCGTCCGAGCGCGCAGCTCCGGCTCGGCCGAGTCAGGCAGTGGCTCATCCTGCAGCCCCAGCGCGATCGCCTCGCGCCGCGGCGCTGCCGTGGCCAGGCTGACGACCACGACCACCGCCGCGTTGATCGCCATCGCGATCAGCCCAGCCTCCCACTGCGGCACGGCCGTCGCCCAGAACTTCGCCGCGAAAGGCGCCAGCAGGGCGACAAAGCCCGCCACCAGCCCCGCCAGCACGCCGATCGCGCTCGTGCGTTTCCACAAGAAGCCGAGGAACACGCCGGGCGCGAGCATGCCGATGGCTGAATAGGCGTCGAGCAGGATCTTCACCAGCGAGCCCTTCTGGCTGACCGACAGCCACACCGCGATGGCCGCGAACACCACCAGCGAGCCGCGCGACAGCGCCAGCGACCCACGCTCGCCCAACCCGGGCCGGAACGGCCGCACCACGTTGCGCGTGAAGATCGAGCCGGCCGTCAGCAACAGCAGCGAGCCTGGCGCCAGTGCCAGCAGAAAGCCCGTGCCCGCGAGAAGGCCGACCATCCACGCCGGATAGCGGTCCGACACGAACTGCAGCAGCGCCGCGTTCAGGTTGTCGCCCGGAGGTTGCGTGTGGGCCAGCAGCGCCGCGAAGCCCAGCAGGATGATGAAGAAATAAGCCAGCGAATACAGCGGCTGCCAGATCGCATTGCGGCGGATCGCCGTGGCGCTGTGCGCCGTGTACGACATCTGGAACAGGTGCGGAAAGACCCAGTTGCCCAGCGCGATGTTGATAGCCGATGTCATGAGCCAGATCGCAGTGGTGGGCGACGTGGCGTCCAGCCCCGGAAACTTGCCGATGCCGGGGTGCTGCGCCTCGGCCATCGAGAACAGGTCGAGCAGCGAGGCCGCGCCGACCTTGCTGGCCACTGTCACGCTCAGAAGCACCACGACGATGACCATCAGCACGTCTTTCACGCCAGCCGCGAAGGCGGCCGAACGCACGCCTGCCGTGAAGACGAAGGCCACCATCAGCAGGCCCGCGCCCACCGTCGCGGCTTCGCCCGAGATGCTGCTGCCCAGCGTGAGCTGCACGATCAACCCGAGGCTCACCAACTGGATCTGCACGTACACGACCAGCGAGGCGATGCCTACCACGCCCGTGAGCACGCCGAGCCAGGGCGCGTCGTAGCGCGCGGCGAAGAAGTCCGACTGCGTGAGCAGCCGCCCGAGCCGGCCCGCGCGCCAGATCTTCGGCATGAGCCAATAGCCGACCGCATAGCTCATCGACACCGAGCAGAACGCGAGGTAGGCGGGCGCGCCCAGCGCCCATGCGTAGCCCGAGATGCCGAGCACCGCGAAGGTCGTATAGACCTCGCCCGCATTCATGAACCAGAACACCAGCGTGCCCAGGCTGCGTCCACCGACGGCCCAGTCGGCAAAGCTCTTGCCATGGCGGGTGCGGCGGCCGTAGGCGATGGCGCCCGCCACCGTGGCCAGCAAGATGGCCAGGACGATCGCGAGCTTCATGGCGTGCCGTCCTTGCCTGCGTCGTCGGCCTGCTGGCTCTTCGCGAGGAACTCGGCCTCTTCGGCGTCCACGCCGGCGCGCGCATCGAGCCTGAAGACCAGCGCGATCACCACGCTCGTGAGCACGATGCCGGCCATCTGCCAGAACATCGGAAAGGGCAGTCCGAAGGGCGTGGCGGCGATGTCGTTCACTGCCGGCGCCAGGCAGGCTTGCCAGACGAAGGGGAACACCAGCAGCCATCGGTGGCCAAGGCGGGGTGGCTTGCTTCTGCTGCGCGCGGTGGGGACGTCGGCCATCTCGGTTCCTGTAAAGTGGTACTGCACAAAACTCGACGGAGTGTGCAACCGGATTGCCGGAAAGCGCAAGATGGTATTCCGCTATTTTTTGTTCTTCATTAGCTTGTTTCTTGGCAATATTCCAGTGCACAGGCTTCGGGAGAAAGCACCGTTGACGTGCAGCCACACAGCACATACCATCGCCATCCAATGAAGCCACACTGCACAAAATCAGGATGCCCGCATGATCGGTGAACGACTGAAGGAGCTGCGTACCGTGCGCGGCCTGTCGCTGCGCGATCTGGCCGCCCAGGCTGGCGTTTCGGCCACGCTGCTGAGCCAGATCGAGCGCTCGGTCACCGATCCGAGCCTGGACACCATGCGCCGGCTGGCTGGCGTTTTTGGCGAATCGGTGTCTTCGCTGTTCTCCGCGCCGGCGCCGCCTTCGGTGTGGATCAGCCGTCCGGGCGAACGCTCGCTGCTTACCGCGCCCAAGGGGCAGGTCGGCTACGAACGCCTCACGGCCGGCAACGGGCAGCTCGAAGTGCTGCGCGCCGTGCTGCAGCCGGGGCAGGTGTCGGCCGACGAACCGCGCGGCCATGCCTCGACGGAGTGCGTGTACGTCGTCGGCGGCGCGCTGGTGGCGCAGATCGCGGGCGTCGATTACCCGGTGCTGGCCGGCGAGAGCATCTCGTTCGACTCGCGCCTGCCGCACCGCTACATGAACCAGTCGCAGGCGCCCACCGAAATCATCCTGTCGGTGACGCCACCCAACCCCTGAACCCCCAAGGCCCCCGATGACCACCGACACCCGTTTCACGCTCCATGACCTGCGCGTCGAGGTCGTCGCCCCCGAAGGCGCCAGGCTTTACTGCGGCGCGAAGGTCGGCGATTTCTTCGAGCTGCGCGGCGAGATGCTGCATCTGCCTGAAGGGCAGGGCTTTTCGATCTACTCGCTCGGCGCCTTGCTGCCGCTGCTGGCCGCCAAGCAGCGGCCCACCGATGCGAACGACTGGATGAGCACCGACGCCGAGGTGGCATGCCCCGATCCGCATTGCCCGTCGCGCTTTCGCATCACCCGCATCGGGCTGCGCACCTTTCGCCACGCCGACACCACGGCGGTGGTCCATCCCTCGAACGAGCCTTCATGACTTCTTCTCTCACCTCTTCTTCGCAGCACCGCATCGAACTCGCACCCGGCTACTCGATCTCCCGTTTGCTCAAGGGCGGCTGGCAACTGGCCGGCGGCCATGGTGACGTCGACCGCGCAAGCGCCATCGCCGACATGGCGGCTTACTACAACGCCGGCATCACTACCTTCGATTGCGCCGACATCTACACGGGCGTCGAAGAAATGATCGGCGAGTTCCGCGCCGACCATCTGCAGCGCCACGGCCAGGACAGCCTTGCGCAACTGCGGGTGCACACCAAGTTCGTGCCCGACCTTGCGATCCTGCCAACCATCGACAAGCGCCAGGTCGAGCAGACCATCGACCGCTCGCTCAAGCGCTTGCGCATGGAGCGGCTCGACCTCGTGCAGTTCCACTGGTGGGACTACAGCGTGCCGCGCTATCTCGAAGTCGCGCACTGGCTCACCGAGCTTCAGCGCGCCGGCAAGATCGACCGCGTGGGCGGCACCAATTTCGACACGCCGCACGCGCGTGAGCTGGCAGAAGCGGGCGTACCCTTGTTCAGCATGCAGGTGCAGTATTCGCTGCTCGACCAGCGGCCCTTGCCGCTCATGACGCCGTACTGCGCGCAGTCGGGCATGAAACTGCTGTGCTACGGCAGCGTGGCCGGTGGTTTCCTGTCGGAGCGCTGGCTGGGCAAGAGCGATCCGGGCCACACCTTCGAGAACCGCTCGCTGGTCAAGTACAAGCTCGTCATCGACGACTTCGGCGGCTGGGACCTGTTTCAGCAACTGCTGGTGCAGCTGCAACGGGTTGCGCAGCGGCATGGCGTGTCGATCCCGACGGTGGCCATGCGCTGGGTGCTGCAGCAGCCGGCCGTCGCGGCCGTCATCGTGGGCGTGCGGCGCGGCGACCATCTTGCGGACCACCTGAAGGTGCTCGACCTGCAGCTCGACGCGGCCGATCTTGGGGCGCTGGATGCGGTGCTGTCGCAGCGCAATGCGCCCAGCGGCGACGTGTATGCCGTCGAGCGCGACCTCGAAGGGCGCCACGGCCGGATCATGAAATACGACCTGAACGACACGCCGCACTGAAGGCGGCGCACCAAGCGTTCAGCTCAGGCGGCGCGGCACCAGTTCGGCATAGCCGGTCGCGGCATCCGTTTCGCGCGAGAACTGCCAGTCGGGCAGCTGCGCGATGAGGATCTCGGCCGTGGTGCGCACCACGCACCCCGGCGCCGCATGGCCGCCGAAGACGCGCCCCTCGGTATCCGACACGCTGATGTGCAGGTGCGAACCGTCCGGCGACAGCGAGCCCGCGAGCGTGAGAATTTCCAGTGCGCCTTCGATCCGTGCCGGCGCTTCGGCCCCCGCGAAACGGATGCTTGCGCCGGCGAGGCTGCCGATGCCCGACACCACGAACGCGGCCTTGCCGCCGCCTTGCTTCAGCACGAGATCGAGCGCGGCCCGCAGGTCGTCGCCCGGGTTCAGCCGCAGCACTGTCGTTTGCATGCCGTGCGCGTTCGCTCAGGCGCCAGAGAGCGCGCCATCCACCACGTGCTGCGCCTCTTCGAGAATGCGCGCCAGATGCTCCTTGCCCAGGAAGCTCTCGCCGTAGATCTTGTAGATGTTCTCCGTGCCCGAAGGCCGCGCAGCGAACCAGCCGTTCTCGGTCATGACCTTCACGCCACCGATGGCCGCACCGTTGCCCGGCGCATGGCTCAGCACGTTGACGATCTTCTCGCCCGCCAGATCGGTCGAACGGATCTGCTCCGGCGACAGGCTCGACAGCCGTTTCTTCTGCTCGACCGTGGCCGCAGCATCCACCCGGTCGGACACGGGCTGGCCCAGCGCCTGCGTCAGCTCGGCATAGCGCTCGCCGGGGTCGCGCCCGGTGCGCGCAGCGATCTCGGCGGAGAGCAGGGCGGGCACGAGGCCGTCCTTGTCGGTGGTCCAGGTCGAGCCGTCCAGCCGCAGAAAGGTCGCGCCCGCGCTTTCTTCGCCGCCAAAGCCCAGCGAGCCATCGACCAGCCCGTCGACGAACCACTTGAAGCCCACAGGCACTTCGTACAGCTTGCGGCCCAGCCGCGCGGTGACGCGGTCGATCATCTGGCTGCTCACCACCGTCTTGCCGACAGCTGCCTGCGCCGGCCACTGCGGGCGATGCGTGTAGAGGTAATCGACCATCACCGCGAGGTAGCTGTTGGGCTGCATCAGCCCCGCGCTGCGCGCGACGATGCCGTGGCGGTCGTGGTCGGTGTCGCAGGCAAAGGCAATGCCGAAGCGGTTTTTCAGCGCGATCAGCTTGTGCATCGCGTCGGGTGATGATGGGTCCATGCGGATGCGGCCGTCCCAGTCGAGCGACATGAAGCGGAAGGTCGGGTCGACCTCCTGGTTGAGCACGGCCAGGCGCTCGAGTTTGTAGCGCTCGGCAATGGCCGGCCAGTAGTGCACGCCCGCGCCGCCCAGCGGATCGACGCCCAGGTCGATCGCCACGCCGCGGATCGCGTCCATGTCGAGCACCTGCGCCAGGTCTTCGACGTAGGTGTTCAGGTAGTCGTGCTGGTGCGTGGTGGCGGCGCGCAATGCCTGCGCGAGTGGCATGCGCTTCACGCCGTCGAGCTTGTTCGCCAGCATCTTGTTGGCGGCGGCTTCCACGGCGGAAGTGATGTCGGTGCCGGCCGGGCCGCCGTTGGGCGGGTTGTACTTGAAGCCGCCGCTTTCGGGCGGGTTGTGCGAGGGCGTGATGACGATGCCGTCGGCCAGCCCGCTCGTGCGCCCGCGATTGTAGACCAGAATCGCGTGCGACACGGCCGGTGTCGGCGTGTATTCGTCGTCCTTCGACAGCATCAGCTCGACGCCGTTGGCCGCCAGCACCTCGACCGCGCTGTTGAACGCGGGCGTCGACAGCGCATGCGTGTCGATGCCCAGGAACAGCGGCCCGTCGATGCCTTTCTGCTTGCGGTAGTCGCAGATGGCCTGGCTGATTGCCAGCACATGCCATTCGTTGAAGGCGTTGTCGAACGACGAGCCGCGATGGCCCGAGGTGCCGAAGGCCACGCGCTGGGCCGGCACGGCGGGGTCGGGCTGCCCCGTGTAGTAGGCCGAGATCAGCCGGGGCACATTGACCAGCAGGTCGAGCGGTGCGGGCTGGCCCGCGAGAGGGTTGGTGGCTTGGCTCATGTCGAAGAAAAGTCGATGTTGACCAGATCGCCGATGCGTTCGATGGTGATGTCGACGGGCGCGTAGGCGGCAATGGCCTGTGTGTCGAGCGCGTAGTGGCCCTGCCGCACGAAGACGGTGGTCAGGCGCGGCCCCCAGATCGCCTTCATGGCGGCAAGGATGCGCAGCTTGTCGTCGACCATCACGTAATGCGCGGCGGGGTGGCATTGCGCGATGGTGTCGAGCATCTGCTCCTTGTGCACGTAGATCAGCACGCGGCCCTCGGTGGCGTCCCACAGGCCCGAGCGCTGCACCTTGCGCGGCTGGAACACCACGTCGCCGTCGGACAGGATCACCGTGGGCCCGTGGCGGCGCAGGTGCTGCAGCGCCGCCAGCGCCCCCGGGTACAGCCGGTCGGCAAAGGGGTAGTCGATGAGAAAGCCCGACATCAGCAGCAGGCGCGAGTCGCTCATGCCGCGCCGGCTTTCCTCGGCGCGGTAGCGCTGCAGGGCGCCCAGGTAGTCGACGTAGCCCAGTTCGCTGCGCAGCGCCTCCAGCGCCACCCAGTAGCGGCTGGCGCTTTCGGCGCCGAAGCTTTCTTCGAGGTGGGCGCGCAGGTCGTCCACGACGCGGTCGTTGTCGAGCAGGGTGTTGTCGACGTCGATCAGGAAAACGGTGTCTGCAGGCTGTGTCATGGAAGATAGGGCCGTGGGCCTGTGCTGCGCGTCGTGGGCAGCATACCCCTCGATCGTGGCGCGAGGCCATCGGGAGGCGAAACCTTGGATAAGCTCCCACCAGTTTCAAGGAGCAAAAAATGCGCATGACGAATGGTCGAGGACGAATCTGCTTTCTGGCCCTGGCTTTTGTGCTGGCCGGCTGCCAGGCGCCGCCCAAGGACCGGCCGCTGACCTCCGAGGTGCCCGAGCCGCCCAGTTTTGCGTCGCCGCCCGAAGCCTGCCAGGCCGCCGCCGTGCGCTTCGGGCTGGGGCTGCGCGTCACCGCGCCATTGCTGGAAGAAATGCGCCAGCGCGCCGGCGCCCGGCTGGGCCGCACCGTGCTGGCGACCGACCCCACGGACCCGGTGCAGGACGCGACGCGGCTCAATGTCCAGGTCGAGCCCACGGGCCGCATCGTGGGGGCGTACTGCGGCTGATCGCCACCGTTCGTGCTGCTTTCCGCGTCCAAGTGTTGTGCGTAAACCGCGCTGGTAACAAATCTGCGTTGCAAACCGTGGAAAGCCCCGAATTGGGAGAACAATAGTCCGCGCCTTTTCGGAGCCTCTCTTTCTTGTCGTCCAAGCAACCCGTCGTCTCACTCCCGTCGCACCACGACGGCTCGGCACGCCTTCCGCCGGATGAGGTGCTGCGCCCCTTGATGGCCGACTGGGCCCGCTCAGGCAAGCGCCTGGCTGCGGTGTGCTATCTCGACATCGACCGTTTCCGCGATCTCAACGACCGCTTGGGCATGGTGGCCGGCAATGCCGCGCTGGAAGAAGTGGCCCGGCGCATCCAGGCCCAGCTGCCGCGCGAAAGCGTGATGGCCCGCGTCGGCGGCGACGAATTCGCCGCCGTGTTCGCCGGCCTGGGCACCTCGCAATGCGCGCAGGTGCTCGAAAGCATCCAGGCCGCGCTGGCCGTGCCCTGGACCTGGCGCGACCAGACCGTCAGCCTCGACGCCAGCATCGGCGCCATGCTGCTCGACAGCAACGGCCCGCCGCCCGAAACCGCCTTGCGCCAGGCGCAGCACGCGGCCTTCTTTGCCAAGCGCGCTTCCGACGGCAAGGTCCATTACTTCGACGCCCCGCAGGCCCGCGCCGACGAGCAGGTGGTGCGCGAGCGTCAGCGCATTCAAGAGGGGCTGGTGCGCGACGAGTTCTTCCTCGTCTACCAGCCCAAGGTCGACATGCAGCGCGGCGTGGTGGTCGGCGTCGAGGCGCTGATCCGCTGGCAGCACCCCGAGCGCGGCCTGCTGCCGCCCGTGCAGTTCGTGCCGCTGATCGAAGACGACG
This sequence comes from Variovorax sp. VaC1, assembly GCF_043658315.1. Taxonomy (NCBI): domain Bacteria; kingdom Pseudomonadati; phylum Pseudomonadota; class Betaproteobacteria; order Burkholderiales; family Comamonadaceae; genus Variovorax; species Variovorax sp. VaC1. Next base: position 747,570 of record NZ_JBIGLT010000003.1, read on the forward strand.
TGCTGGTCGAGCAGATCGGCGACTGGGCCATCGGCACGGCACTCTGGCAGGCGCACCAGTGGCGCCTGGCCGGCCTTCAGATTTCGGTCAGCGTGAACGTGGCGCCGCGCCACATGATGCGGTGGGACTTCGTCGACCGGCTGTCGCGCCACCTGTCGCAGTTTCCGAACCTGGGCGCCGGCATGCTGGAGCTGGAGATCCTCGAAACCACCGCCATCAGCCAGTTCGCCAACGTGGCGCTCTTCGTGGAGGCCTGCAAGGCGCTCGGCGTGGGCGTGACCATCGACGACTTCGGCACCGGCTATTCGTCGCTGACCTACCTGCGGCAACTGCCGGTGTCGGCGGTGAAGATCGACCAGTCTTTCGTGCGCGGCATGCTCGACAACGCCCAAGACCGCGCGATCGTGCAGGGCATCCTCGCGCTGCTGCAGGCGCTCGGGCTCACAGCCGTGGCCGAGGGCGTGGAAACGCTGGGGCAGGGCGAAGCACTGCTCGCCATGGGCTGCACGCTGGCGCAGGGCTACGGCATCGCGATGCCGATGGCCGCCAAGGACGTGCTGGCGTGGGTGGCCGAGTTCGAGCGGGCGCCGCTGTGGGGCACGGGCTCGACGGCGGGCGTGGCGCTGCCGCCATCTCCGGCCGCCTGACCCTGATGCCCTGAATGCCGGCGATTGCCGGCTGTGGCGCGGGGTATCGCGCCCCCGCCTTCAGGCCCGCTCACACATTGCTGGTTGCGCGGATCTCATCGAAGGTCGTCTTGCCGGCAAGCACCTTCTCGATACCGTCCTGCCGCAGCGTACGCATGCCTTCGCCCAGCGCGGCTTCCTGAATTTCTTCCGCGCGCGCGCCGCCCTGCACGAGCCGGCGCAGGCCCTTCGACATCACCATCAGTTCATGGATGCCGACGCGGCCCTTGAAGCCGGTGTCGTTGCAGTGCTTGCATCCCACGCTCCTGTAGACCTGCAACTGCCCGTCGCGGCCGTAGCGGCGCAGCCAGTCGCTGCGCACGGTTTCGCGTTCCTTCGGGGTGTCGTGCGAGCCGAAGGGGTGCATGTAGTTGGCCAGCAGTTCCTCGGCCTGTTCCGGGCTGGCGGGGCTGCTGCTGACGCAGTGGCTGCACAGGCGGCGCACCAGCCGCTGGGCCAGCACCGCCAGCAGGGAGTCCGCGAAGTTGAAGGGGTCCATGCCCATGTCCAGCAGCCGGGTCACGGTTTCGGGGGCGCTGTTGGTGTGCAGGGTCGACAGCACGAGGTGGCCGGTCAGCGAGGCTTCGATGGCCGTCTTCGCGGTTTCCTCGTCGCGGATTTCGCCGACCATGATCACGTCGGGGTCGGCGCGCACGAAGGCGCGCAGGGCCTTGGCGAAGGTCCAGTCGATGCGCGGGTTGACCTGCACCTGTCGCAAGCCGGTCTGCGTGATCTCGATGGGGTCTTCCGCGGTCCAGATCTTTCGCTCGGGCGTGTTGATGTGCATCAGCGCCGAGTGCAGGGTGGTGGTCTTGCCCGAGCCCGTGGGCCCGACGCACAGCACCATCCCGTAGGGGCGCTCCACGGCCTGCGCCAGCTGCGCGAGGTTGCGCTCTGACAGGCCCAGCTCGCTCATGGGAATGGGCTTGGCCGAGGCCAGGATGCGCATCACCACGTCTTCGAGGCCGCCGCTGGTGGGAATGGTCGCCACCCGCAGCTCGATCCGATGCTGCGGCGAGAACTTGGCGAAGTTGATCTTTCCGTCCTGCGGCTTGCGCTTTTCGCTGATGTCCAGGTCGCACATGATCTTCACGCGCGCGACGATCTCGTTGCGGTAGCTGGGCGGCAGCTCCAGGTAGGTGTAGAGCCGGCCATCGCGGCGAAACCGGATGCGGGTCTTTTCCTGCCCCGGGTAGCTCTCGATGTGGATGTCCGATGCGCCCTCGCGGTGCGCCTCGAGGATCATGCTGTTGATCATCCGCACCAGCGAGTTGTCCGATTGCTCGACCGGTGCTGCCTCGGTGCTGGCGAGCGACAGTTCTTCCTTCTCGAGCGTCTGCAGCAGCTCGCCGGTGCCGGCCATGTCGAACTCGATGGGCTGCGCCGGATCGATGCCGAACGAAAAACCGGTCGCCAGCTCGCCGGCTTTCTCGTACGTGCGTTGCAGCACGCTGTCCAGGTCGAGGCATTTGCCCAGCACCGGAACGACCTTCATCTGCGCGATGAACTCCACCTCGTCGATGACCGAATGCCGGTCGGACAGGTCTTCGAGTGCAAGGATGAGGCGCCCCTCGTGCACCATCAGCGGCATGACCTGCAGGCGCCGGGCAACGGCGTGGTTGATCTTGCGCAGGGCTTCCGTCGTCGCCGGAAACATGTGCAGGTTCACCAGGGGGTAGCCCATCTTTCGCACCAGCGCGGTCTGGAGCTGGCCCCGACTCACGACGCCCATGCGCACCAACGTCTCGCCCAGCGGCACGTGGGGCTCTTTCTTCTGCTGGGCCAGCCCGGCGTGCAGCTGGTCTTCGGTGATCATGCCCAGCGCTGCCAGTGCCTCGCCGATCCGCGCGATCGGCATGCGGCTCTGCGCGTCGAGCTCCTTCAGCAATTGCTCGGGCATGACGACTTCGGTCGATGACATGAGATCGATCTCCTGTTGGGGCTGGCTCGGGCTCTGCGCGGCAAAGCCCCGGTGCGGCGGATTGAAAACGTAAACAGATTGTGTCTTGCTTGACACGCATCGTAACGTGTCCCCCGCGTGGGGAAATGCCCTGTGGCTCGCCAGCGTCGGAAGCGGGTTGCTAGCGGCCCACGCGCACCACGCCACGACCGGCCGCCTTCGCGGCGTAGCACGCGGCATCGGCGGCTTCGACCCAGGCATCGACGGAGTCGATCTCGGGCGTGAGGCTGGCCACGCCGATGCTGGCGCCGACCTGCAGGCTGCCCGACAGCCAGGGCAGCGCGATGGCTGAAATCGAGGCCACGATGTCTTCCGCCACGCCCACCGCCGCCTCGTGGCTGCACTGTTCGAGCAGCAACGCGAATTCGTCGCCGCCGATGCGCGCGGCCAGGTCGCCGGAGCGCACGCGCGACATGATGGCCGCGGCCGCCGCGCGCAGCATCGCGTCGCCCGAGAGATGGCCGGCGGTGTCGTTGACCGCCTTGAAGTGGTCCAGGTCGATGAACACCAGCGCCGCGGGCAGCGAGCCGGGTCGGGCGCCGATCAGCCGCTGCGCCTGCTGGTCGAAGCGCTGGCGGTTGGCCAGCCCGGTCAGGCCGTCATGGGCGGCCGACCATTCGAGCGCGCGGCGGGCGTTGCGCTGCTCTTCGATGTTGACCAGCGTCCAGATCGAGCCGAGATCGGTCTGCGCCGCATCGACCGGCCGGCTGCGCAGCCGGGCCCAGAAGCGGGAGGCGTCGCCGCGCCGCATGCGCCGTTCGCCCACGTACGAGTTGCCGCTGGCAAAGGCCTCTTTTTCGAGGGCGGCAAGGTCGGGCTGGTCGTTTTCCGGTGGCACGACGATCAGGTCGACCGGCTGGCCCAGCAGGTCGTCGGCCGTATAGGCGAGCATCCGGCACAGCTCGTCGCTCACCAGCTCGAAGCGGCGGTCGCGAACGAAGGCGATGCCGATGGGCGCCGCGCGCATCACCGAGCGCAGCTTGCTGATCATTTCGCTGTTGAGTTGCTCCAGCCCGGCGCGCTGGATGCCGACCTGGCGCAACACCTTGCCCAGATTGCCGATTTCTCCATCAGCGTTCGGCCAGCCGTCTTCGGCCTTCATGCCGCTGTCGAACATGTGCTGCGCGCGGCGCTCCAGCAGCGTCAGCGGTTGCAGCAGCCACCACAGGATCAGGAAGAGCCCGGCCGACAGCACAGCGACAAGGCTGCCGGCCCACACCATCGCCTGCTCGCGCGCAGCCTTGACGGGTGCCAGCACCTCGGCTTCGGAGCGCTCGCGCCACACGATCCAGTCGGGCCCCGGCACGCCGGCGGCGCTGACGATCTCGCGCGCCTGCGGCAGCAGAACCCCCTGGGGCTCGATCGGCGCGCCGCTGGCCTGCCAGGCCTTGAAGGCCTGCGCCAGCCGGGGCTCGTCGGAGATCGAATGCAGGAGCTTCTTGCGGTCGGGGTGGGCCAGCACCAGGCCCTGGGTGTCGGTGACGACGATGAGCGAGCTGGCGTCGCTTTCCTGCGCGTCGACCAGCCCGTCGAGCAGGTCGCGGCTGGACAGCCGCAGCGTGCCGCCGAGCACACCGTAGATGCCGTTGGCATTGCGCACCGGCTGCGTGAAGGCCACGATGGGCTCGCCGCTGATCGACCCGCGCAGCGCGGTGGACACCGTGGGCCGGCCCTCGGCCAGCGTGAGGCTGAAATACTGGCGGTCGCGGATGTTCAGCGTGGGCCACGACAGGCCCTTTTCGTCGGCCACGATGCGCACCTGCCCATCGGGCGTCGCCACGTAGACGGTGGCGAAGAAGTTCCGCATCACCGGCTTGTTCTGCATGAACGCCTTCAGCGCGGCGGGGTCGTCCAGCGTGGGTTCGTCGAGCATCGCCGTCACGGATTCGAGCACCCGCTGCAGCTGGATCACGTTGTGGCCCAGCAGCGCGGCGGTGCGCACCGATTCGCTCAGCTCGCGCTGGCGCTGCGATTCAAGAAGGTCGTGCTCCGTCCGGCCCACCAGGACGGTGGTGATCAGCCCGATGCCGAGCACCAGCGCCAGAATCCCGCCCATCGTGATCCGCGCCTTGAGCGAACCCAGGGCGCTTTCGAGGCGAGCCAGCCAGTCGGTTTTCATTCAGACGGACGACGTTTCCCTGGCGGCCGCACGGCGGCTGCGCTTGACCTCGTACATGGCGTCGTCTGCCTTTCGCAGGGCTTCCTCGGCGGAGGCGGCACGCGGGTCGACGGCCACCACGCCGACGCTGGCCCCTTCGTAGCGCACCGTCGCCCGATGCAGCTTCAGTTCGCTGACTGTGCTGGCCGCCACGCGCGCTTCGAGCGCCCGTGCCGCGCCGGCGGGCGCTTCGCCCAGCGCCGGGCCGGGGCCGATCACCACGAACTCGTCGCCGCCGAAACGCGCGAGCATGTCGTTCGCGCGCAGCGAGGTCGAAAGCCGCGCGGCCATCGCGGCCAGGAATTCGTCGCCGGCATCGTGGCCGTGCGCATCGTTGATCTGCTTGAAACCGTCGAGGTCGATGAAGCCGACCAGCACCCAATGACCGTCTTGCGCGCCCTGCGCGAGCATGCGGCGCAGCGCCTCGATGAGCGAGCGGCGGTTGGCCAGGCCGGTGAGGGCGTCGGTCGATGCATAGGCGGCCAGCTCGGTGTTGGCCTTCTTGAGCTTGACGAACAGCAGCTCGCGCTCGACCTGCTGGCCGATCAGCCGCGCGAAAAGCTGGAGCACCGATTCCGCGCGCGACGACAGCGGAAGGCGCACCGCGCTGGCCGCGCACAGCGTGCCGAAGAGGCCGCCGCTGTCGGTTTTCACGGGCGTACTCACATAGGTCTGGATGCCGAGCTGCCGCGCCGCGTCGGAGTCGCCCCAGCAATTCGCGACGTCGTCGGTGTAGGTGCGGCCTTCTTCGAGCGCGCGCCGGCACAGCGTGTCGGACCAGGGCACCGACAGCCCTTCGGGAATGGTCAGCTGCCTGGCGTTGCGCGCAAAAAGAATGTGCTGCAGACCCTTGTCGAGGTCGATGGTCGTGAGGTAGGTCGATTCGAGGCCGGTCACCACTTCGAGCATCTCGAGCATCGGACGCGTGAGGTCTTCCAGCGTCTTTGCCGAAGAGACCGAGTCGGAAAGCTGTTCGATCAAAGTGTCCATGTCGGCATTCTGAAGGCGATGGTCCGAAACGTCGGCCTGGCGTGGCGATGGGCCGCATGACCCGCGGCGCCACTCGGGAATCGGTTGCTCAGGAGGCCAGGGCTTCCATCAGGTCGGTTTCGATGGCCAGCTGCGTCTTCTGGCCCTGCAGTTCGGGGCCGCTGATGAGGAAGCTGTCTTCGACGCGCTCGCCCAGCGTCGTGACCTTGGCGAGCTGCAGGTTCAGGTGATGGCGCGCGAGTACGCGAGCCACCGAATACAGCAGGCCCGCGCGGTCGCTGGCCGAGATGCTGAGCACCCAGCGCTGCGCCTTGTCGTCGGGCACGAGGCTGATGCGCGGCTTGATCGGAAAGCTGCGCACCCGGCGCGACACCCGGCCCATGCTGGGCGCGGGCAGGGCGCCGGCCTCGGTGAGCGTCTGCGCCAGGCCCGACTCGACCATGCTGATGAGGTCGCGGTAGTGGTCTGGCAGGAAGGTGGTCACGACCTGGAAGGTGTCGAGCGCGTAGCCGTTGCTCGTGGTGTGCACCTTGGCATCGAGGATGCTGAAGGACGACTGGTCGAAGTAGCCGCAGATGCGCGCGAACAGGTCGGGCTGGTCGGGCGTGTAGACGACCACCTGCAGCCCTTCGCCCACCGGCGACAGGTGCGCGCGCACGATGGGCGGCGCCTTCGGGTCGATGGGCACGTTCTTGGGCGGCACGAAGCGCGAGAGCTGCTTGGCGTGCCAGGCGATCTCGGTGGCGTCGTGGCGCATGAAGTAGCCGACGTCGAGCGTGTCCCACAGGGCCTTGTGCGCCTCGAAGCGCTGGGCGTGCAGGGCGAGCAGCACCAGCGCTTCGCGTTTGCGCGACTCGACCTCGGCGTCCGGGTCGGGCATGCGCCCGCCGAGCGCGCGCAGCGTGAAGCGGTACAGGTCTTCGAGCAGCTTGCCTTTCCAGGCATTCCACACGCGCGGCGAGGTGCCGCGGATGTCGGCGACCGTCAGCAGGTACAGCGCGGTGAGATAGCGCTCGTTGCCCACGCGCTTGGCGAAGGCGCCGATCACCTCGGGGTCGCTCAGGTCCTGCTTTTGCGCGACCTGGCTCATCACCAGGTGCTCGGCGACGAGAAACTCGATGAGCTTCGCGTCTTCGCGCGCAATGCCATGCTGCTTGCAGAAGCGCTGCACGTCGCGCGCGCCCAGCGTCGAATGGTCGCCGCCGCGGCCCTTGGCGATGTCGTGGAACAGCGCCGCCACATAAAGAATCCACGGCTTGTCCCAGCCGGCCGCGAGCTGCGAGCAGAACGGATATTCGTGCGCATGCTCGGCAATGAAGAAGCGGCGCACGTTGCGCAGCACCATCAGGATGTGCTGGTCGACCGTGTACACGTGGAACAGGTCGTGCTGCATCTGCCCCACGATGCTGCGGAACACGCGCAGGTAGCGCCCCAGCACCGAGGTCTGGTTCATCAGCCGGAAGGCATGCGTGATGCCGTAGGGCTGCATCAGGATCCGCATGAAGGTCTCGTGGTTGACCGGGTCGTTGCGGAACTTGCTGTCCATCACGTGGCGCGCGTTGTACAGCGCGCGCAGCGTGCGCGCCGACAGGCCCTTCACGCCGATGGTCTTCTGGTACAGCAGGAAGGTTTCGAGCACCGCATGCGGCTCGCGTTCGTACAGGTCGTCGCTGGCGATCTCGATCAGGCCGGCGCGCTCGTAGAAGCGCTCGTTGATCGGCGTGGGCTGCTCGCCCTGCGGCTGCAGCCGTTCGGCGATGTTGAGCAGCAGGATCTGGTTGAGCTGCGACACGGCCTTGGCGGCCCAGTAGTAGCGCCGCATCAGCGCCTCGCTCGACTTGCGCTGCGATTCGCTTTCGTAGCCGAAGCTCGCGGCCACGGCGGTCTGCAGGTCGAACACCAGCCGGTCTTCGCGCCGGTTGGCAATCACGTGCAGTCGGGCGCGAATCAGCGAGAGCAGGGCTTCGTTGCGCTTGATCTGCTGGGCTTCGAACGAGGTGGCCAGGCCGTTCTTGGCAAGGTCGTCCCAGCGGCTGCCGAAGCCGGCGGCCCTGGTCATCCACAAGATGGTCTGCAGGTCGCGCAGGCCGCCGGGCGATTCCTTGCAGTTGGGTTCGAGCGCGTAGGGCGTGTTGTCGAACTTCTGGTGGCGGTGCCGCATCTCTTGCGACTTGGCGACGAAGAAGGCCTGCGGATCGATGGCGCGCGTGAAGCGGCGGCGAAAGGCGGTAAAGAGCTTCTTGTTGCCGGCGATCAGCCGGGCTTCGAGCAGCGAGGTCTGGACGGTGACGTCTTTCTCGGCTTCGGCCAGGCACTCTTCGACCGTGCGCACGCTGGAGCCGATTTCCAGGCCCGCGTCCCAGCAATGGCCAATGAAGGCCTCGATGCGGGCCGGGTCGATCTCGCTCTCGTGGCCTTCGGGCGGCAGCAGCAGGAGCACGTCGACATCGGAATACGGAAACAGCTCGCCGCGGCCGAAGCCGCCCACGGCCGCCAGCGTCAGCGAATCGCCGAAATCGGCTTCTTCCCAGAGCGTGCAGAGCGTCTGGTCGGCCAGCGCCGAGAGCTGGCGCAGCACGGTGTGCACGCTGCGCGTGGGGGCGCGCGCAAAGCGCAGGGTGTCGAAGAGGGCGAGCTTCTTCGCGCGATAGGCTTCGCGCAGCGTCGCCACGTCGATCTTGGCTGCTTCGATCACGGCCGGGGGGCGCGCTCGGGGCGCGTCAGGTCTTGGTCGAGGTGACGAAGGAGGGCAGCGGCGGGCTGCCTTCCGACAGGGTCAGCACCTCGTAGCCGGTTTCGGTGACCAGCACCGTGTGCTCCCACTGGGCCGACAGCGAGTGGTCGCGGGTGACGATGGTCCAGCCGTCGTACTGGCCGCCCTTGAAGTCTTCCTTCACGTCGCGCTTGCCGGCGTTGATCATCGGCTCGATGGTGAAGATCATGCCGGGCTTGAGTTCTTCCATGGTGCCGGGGCGGCCGTAGTGCAGCACCTGCGGCTCTTCATGAAAGCGCTGGCCCACGCCGTGGCCGCAGAACTCGCGCACCACCGAAAAGCCCTGGCCCTCGGCGAACTTCTGGATCGCGTGGCCCACGTCGCCCAGGTGGCCGCCGGGGCGCACCTGCAGGATGCCGTGCCACATGGCTTCGAAGGTGATGGAGCACAGGCGCTTGGCCGCGATGGAGGCGTCGCCGATCACGAACATGCGGCTGTTGTCGCCGAACCAGCCGTCCTTGATGACGGTGACGTCGATGTTCATGATGTCGCCCTTCTTCAAGGGCTTGTCATTGGGGATGCCGTGGCACACCACGTGGTTGACCGAAGTGCACAGCGATTTCGGAAAGGGCACGCTGCTGGCGCCCAGGTAACCCACCGTGGCCGAGGTGGTGCCCTGCTTGACCATGTATTCCGCCGCCAGCCGGTCGATCTCGTTCGTCGTGATGCCGGGCTTGATGAAGGGCGTGAGGTAGTCCAGCACTTCGGACCCGAGGCGGCAGGCGACGCGCATGGCGGCGATGCCTGCAGCGTCTTTGTAAGTAATGCTCATCCCGGAATTATCCCATCGCAGAATGAACCTGCCCCCAGCGCGGGGCACTTCGTGTTCCCGCTGCCCCCCGAGGGGGGCGGCCAACTTGGGGCGGCCCGGCGTTGGCCTAAAATCCCGGGTTAACGCGGATGACCCCAGTCAGCGGCCATCCGCCTCGATTCCTTGATTCCCAACGCGGCCCCCGAGGCCCAAATCGACCGTGACGCAGCCCGCATCCCAAGCCCTTCCTGTCGTAACCCTGTTCGAGGGCGGCAGCGCGCTCAGCGACTTCCGCGCGCGGCAACTGCTGCCGAAACTGCAGGCCATCGAGCCGCGCATCGAAGGCATTTCGGCCCGTTTCGTGCACCTCGTGGTGACTGACGCCTCGCTGGGCGACGCCGACCGTGACCGCTTCGCCGCGCTCCTGACCTACGGCGAGCCCTTCGAGGCGCCGGCCAAGGCGGGCACTTCGGTGGTCGTCACGCCCCGGCTGGGCACGGTGTCGCCCTGGGCCTCCAAGGCCACCGACATTGCTCACAACTGCGGCCTGGCGCTGCGCCGGGTCGAGCGCGTCACGCAGTACCACCTGAAGCTCAAGGCCCCGCTGATCGGCAAGGCGCCGGTTCTTGAAGGCGATGCATTGGCCGCCGTGGCCGGCCCGCTGCACGACCGCATGACCGAATCGGTGCTGGCCACCGTCGAGCAGGCGGCCAGCCTGTTCAGCGAACTGCCGGCCCAGCCGATGGCGCAGGTCGACGTGCAGACCGGCGGCCGCGCGGCGCTGGAGGCGGCCAACACCGGCTTCGGCCTGGCGCTGGCCGAGGACGAAATCGACTACCTGGTCGAAGCCTTCACCCGCCTGGGCCGCAACCCGAGCGATGTCGAGTTGATGATGTTCGCGCAGGCCAACAGCGAGCACTGCCGCCACAAGATCTTCAACGCCAACTTCACCATCGACGGCGCGGCGCAGCCGCAAAGCCTGTTCTCGATGATCCGCCACACCGAGAAGCAGAACCCGCAGCACACGGTGATCGCCTATGCGGACAACGCCTCGGTGATGGAGGGCAACAACATCGAGCGCTTCGTGGCACGTGCGAGCGGATCGGGCGAGCAGGGCTATCAAAAAGAGAGCGCCCTGAGCCACGTGCTCATGAAGGTCGAGACGCACAACCACCCGACGGCCATTTCGCCTTTCCCCGGCGCCTCGACCGGCGCGGGCGGCGAGATTCGCGACGAAGGCGCCACCGGCCGCGGCTCCAGGCCCAAGGCCGGCCTGACCGGCTTCACGGTGTCCAAGCTGTGGCCTGAAGACGGCCACTACGGCAAGCCCGAGCACATCGCCAGCCCGCTGCAGATCATGACCGAGGGCCCGCTGGGCGGCGCCGCATTCAACAACGAATTCGGCCGGCCCAACCTGTTGGGTTACTTCCGCGAGTACGAGCAGACCATCGCGAGCGACCTCGACACCGTGCAGCGCGGCTACCACAAGCCCATCATGATCGCGGGCGGCCTCGGCAGCATCGACGCTGCGCAGACCAAGAAGATCCAGTTCCCGGCCGGCTCGTTGCTGATCCAGCTCGGCGGCCCCGGCATGCGCATCGGCATGGGCGGCAGCGCCGCCAGCTCGATGGCCACCGGCGCCAACGCGGCCGAGCTCGACTTCGACTCGGTGCAGCGCGGCAACCCCGAAATCGAACGCCGTGCGCAGGAGGTCATCAACCACTGCTGGCAGCAGGGCGCGGCCAACCCGATCCTGGCGATCCACGACGTGGGCGCGGGCGGCCTGAGCAACGCTTTCCCCGAACTGACCAACGACGCCGGCCGTGGCGCGCGCTTCGACCTGCGCGCCGTGCCGCTCGAAGAGTCGGGCATGGCACCGAAGGAAATCTGGTGCAACGAAAGCCAGGAGCGCTACGTGCTGGCCATCGCGCCGGAGTCGCTCGAACAGTTCAAGGCCTTCTGCGAGCGCGAGCGCTGCCCGTTCTCGGTGGTCGGCGTGGCGACCGAAGCGCGCCAGCTGCTGGTGGCCGACGAAGGCGCCGCGGTCCAGCCGGTCGACATGCCGATGGACGTGCTGCTGGGCAAGCCGCCCAAGATGCACCGCGACGTGAAGAGCGTCGCCCGCAGCTTCAAGCCGCTCGACCTCACGGGTGTTGATCTGCAGAAGGCCGCCATCGACGTGCTTGCGCACCCGACCGTGGCGTCCAAGCGCTTCCTCATCACCATCGGCGACCGCACCGTGGGCGGCCTGAGCCACCGCGACCAGATGGCCGGCCCGTGGCAGGTGCCCGTGGCCGATTGCGCCGTGACGCTGGCCGACTACAAGGGCTTCGCCGGCGAAGCCATGAGCATGGGCGAGCGCACGCCGCTGGCCGCGCTCGACGCGCCGGCCTCGGGCCGCATGGCCGTGGCCGAGGCCATCACCAACCTGCTGGCCGCGCCGATCGAACTCTCGCGCGTCAAGCTGTCGGCCAACTGGATGGCGGCTTGCGGCGAGCCCGGCGAAGACGCCGCGCTGTACGAAACCGTCAAGGCCGTGGGCCTGGAGTTGTGCCCGGCGCTGGGCGTGTCGATTCCGGTCGGCAAGGATTCGCTGTCGATGCGCACGCAGTGGAAGGACGACGGGCAGGCCAAGAAGGTCACCTCGCCTGTGAGCCTGATCGTCACCGCCTTCGCCACGCTGGCCGATGTGCGCGGCACGCTCACGCCGCAGCTCGACGCCACCGAGGCCGACACCACGCTCGTGCTGATCGACCTGGGCCGTGGCCAGCACCGCATGGCCGGCAGCATCCTGTCGCAGACGCTCAACCAGAGCGGCGACGCCGTGCCCGACCTCGACGATCCGGCGCAACTGGTCGCGCTGGTGAACGCCGTGAATGCGCTGCGCGCCGACGGCAAGATCCTCGCGATGCACGACCGCAGCGACGGCGGCCTGTTCGCCACCGCCTGTGAAATGGCCTTTGCCGGCCATGTCGGCGTGGCGCTCAACGTCGACATGCTGGTCACCGAAGGCGACGGCATTTCCGACAGCCGCATGGAAACCGGCGACGCCAAGAACTGGGCGCAGCAGGTCAGCGGCCGGCGCGAAGAGCTCACGCTCAAGGCGCTGTTCAACGAAGAACTCGGCATGGTGCTGCAGGTGCGCACGGCCGAGCGCAACGACGTGATGCAGGTGCTGCGCACCCATGGCCTGAGCGCCCACAGCCATTTCGTCGGCAAGACGCGGCCGGCCAGCTCGACCATGGACGCCGGCAAGGGCAAGCTCGAAATCTGGCGCGATGCCAAGTCGGTCTTCAGCGCGACCTTGCAGGACCTGCAGCAGGTGTGGGATTCGGTCAGCTGGAAGATCGCCCGCGAGCGCGACAACCCGGCCTGCGCCGATGCCGAGCACGCCGCGGCCGGCGAGCCTTCGGACCCGGGCATGCACGTGTTCCTGCCGAACGCGCAGCCGGCGGCCCCAGCCATCCTCCAGTCCCGGCCCAAGGTCGCGATCCTGCGCGAGCAGGGCGTCAACTCGCATGTCGAGATGGCCTATGCCTTCACCGAGGCCGGCTTCGAGGCCTACGACGTCCACATGACCGACCTGCAGACGGGCAGGGCAGACCTGGCCAACTTCAAGGGCGTGGTCGCCTGCGGCGGCTTCAGCTACGGCGACACGCTGGGCGCCGGCATCGGCTGGGCCCGCAGCATCACCTTCAACCCGAAGCTGGCCGAGCAGTTCAAGGCCTTCTTCGGCCGCACAGACACCTTCGGCCTGGGCGTGTGCAACGGCTGCCAGATGTTTGCCGAACTGGCCGACATCATTCCGGGCGCCGAAGCCTGGCCGCGCTTCACCACCAACCAGAGCGAGCGCTTCGAGGCCCGCCTGTCGATGGTCGAAGTGCTCGAATCGCCCAGCATCTTCTTCGCGGGCATGGCCGGCAGCCGCCTGCCGATCGCGGTGGCGCACGGCGAGGGCTACGCCAACTTCAAGCACCGCGGCGATGCGGGCAAGGCCATCGCGGCCATGCGCTTCGTCGACAACCACGGCAAGCCGACCGAGCAGTACCCGTTCAACCCGAACGGCAGCGCAGGCGGCCTGACCTCGGTCACCACGCCGGACGGCCGCTTCACCGCCGTGATGCCGCACCCGGAGCGCGTGTTCCGCAACATCCAGATGAGCTGGACGCCGGGCGACCGCAGCGAACTGAGCCCCTGGATGCAGATCTGGCGCAACGCGCGCCGCTGGGTGGGCTGAAGCCGATGCTCGACCTCGACCATCCGCAAAGCCGGCATGTGCTGGAAGCGGCGCGGATCGAGGACCTGATTCGCAAGCAACTGCTCGCGTGGCAGGGCGATCCGGCTGCCGAGCCGGTGGCCCGTGCGCAGGTGTTGCAGGTTCTGCTGCCGCAACTCGATGCGCTCAACGCCGCGTATTTCGGCGCCTCGAAGAAGATCGTGCGCACGCTCGACGCGCTGCGCCGAGCGATGCAGGGCGACAGCGCGGATGCCGCCTGGCGGGCTTTTCTTGTGCTCGACGGGCCGGGCGACAACTTCGGCACCTGGGCGATCTGACTTCGCCGGTTTCAAGGCAATAAAAAAGCGGCCCGCGGGCCGCTTTTTTTGTGGGGGCAGAAGCCGGAGGCTTGCTTACTCCACCTTCGCCTTCGCGCGCAGTTCTTCCTGGTACTTCTGCAGGCGTTGCTGCTGCAGTTGCTGGATGATCTGCGGCTTCACTTCTTCCAGCTTCGGCAGTTGGGCCTGGCGGATGTCGTCGACACGGATGATGTGCCAGCCGAACTGCGTCTTGATGGGCGCGGGGGTGGTCTCGCCCTTCTTGAGCTTGATCATGGCTTCGGAGAACTCGGGCACGAAGCTCGCGGGGTTGGCCCAGTCGAGGTCGCCGCCGTTGGCGCCCGATCCCGGGTCCTTGCTCTGCTTCTTGGCGATGTCTTCGAACTTGGCACCCTTCTTCAGGTCGGCCATGATCTTCTTGGCCTGGTCTTCGGTTTCGACCAGGATGTGGCGGGCCTTGTATTCCTTGCCACCGTTGGCCGCGACGAACTTGTCGTACTCGGCCTTGACGTCGGCGTCCGAGATCGGGTTGGTCTTGCGGTAGTTGTCGAACAGGGCGCGGATCAGGATGGCCTGGCGTGCGAGCTCGAGCTGGTTCTTGTAGTCGTCGCTGGCGTCCAGGCCCTGCTTTTGCGCTTCCTGCATGAACACTTCGCGCGCCACGATTTCCTCGCGCAGCTGGCCTTGCATTTCAGGCGTCACCGGGCGGCCGGCAGCGGCGAGCTGCTGTGCCAGCACGTCCATGCGGGCCTTGGGCACCGGCTTGCCGTTGACGATGGCTGCGTTCTGCGCCAGAGCCGCCAAGGGGATGGCACCGAGCAGCGCTGCGGCCGCAACGGCCTGCAAGATTTGTTTTTTCATGGAATGAATATCAAGCTGGGAAGGAAATGCGCGTGTAGAAAAAGGCGCGTGAAAGAAAGCAGGAATGGGGGAGAAATTGGGGAAGAAGGGGTTGGGTGGCCGGCTTGCCGCGACGAATGCGGTTGGCGACCGGCTTGTGACCCATGGACGACTCAGAGCACCTCGATGGCGATGGCGTGCAGACCCTGTGCGATAAAAACTTGGAGGGCATCATACACAAGCCGATGCCGCGCAACGCGGGGCTTTCCGGCGAAAAGCGGGGAGGCGATGCGCACCCGGAAATGGGTGCCGCGGCCCTCTGCGTTGGCGCCTGCATGGCCGGCGTGGGCGCCGCTCTCGTCGATCACTTCGAGCGTCGTGGGCGCCAGTGCTTCGCGCAGCGCGGCTTCGAGGTCGGCCGCGGTGGGCAGGAGTGCAGCGGTGCTCATGCGGTGGGCTTGTCGTCGCCCTTCAGGTGCGGCGCAATGTACAGGCCCTGGGCCACCAGGAAGACGATGGGGAATACATAGCCCCAGAGCTTGAAGTTGACCCAGGCCTCGGTGGTGAAGTAGGCCGCCACGTAGCCGTTGATGAGCGCCATGAAGAGGCAATAGCCGATCCACGCCACGTTCAGCCGGCCCCAGATGCGTTCGGGCAGCTCGAGCTGCTGACCCAGCAGCATCTTCAGGAAGTTCTTCTTCAGCGCCCAGAGCGCCACCGCCAGCGCGATCGCCATGGCGCCGTAGAGCACCGTCGGCTTCCACTTGATGAAGCGGTCGTCGTGTAGCGCCAGTGTGAGCGTGCCGAACAGCAGGATCAGCACCAGCGTGGCCTTCTGCATCGCCTGCAGCTTGCGTTCCATGGCGTAGATGACCGCCATCTGCACCACGGTGGCGGCCATCAGCACGCCGGTGGCGGTGTAGATGTCGCCCAGCTTGTAGGCGCCGAAGAACAGCAGGATCGGGAAGAAGTCGAGGAGCAGTTTCATTTATTTTTTCTGGAAGTCGAGCGATGCCGAGTTCATGCAGTAGCGCAGGCCGGTTTCGGTCGGGCCGTCGGGGAACACGTGGCCCAGGTGGGCGCCGCAGTTGGCGCAGACGTTCTCGGTGCGCACCATGCCGTGCGAGCGGTCGACGATGTTGCGGATGGCGCCGGGCACGGCTTCTTCGGAGAAGCTGGGCCAGCCGCAGCCCGCGTCGAACTTGGTGCCCGACTCGAATAGCTTGGCGCCGCAGCACACGCAGTGGTA
The DNA here is from genome assembly GCF_043658315.1 of Variovorax sp. VaC1. NCBI lineage: Bacteria > Pseudomonadati > Pseudomonadota > Betaproteobacteria > Burkholderiales > Comamonadaceae > Variovorax > Variovorax sp. VaC1. The sequence goes on from NZ_JBIGLT010000003.1 coordinate 763,531, forward strand.
GGTGCCGTCGTCCCAGTGCGCTTCGTACTTGCCGGTGAAGGGGCGCTCGGTGGCGGCGTGGCGCGTGACCTCGAAGGCTGCAGGCTCGGCGCCTTTTTCAGCGAGGAGGGCTTTCCATTCGGCGTCGGTCTTTTCAACGGGGTTGGTCATGATGAGCAGCTGATTTCAATCGTGGACGCCCAGTCGGGCGGGAAGCCGGCATACGCGTCGGCGCCGGGGTGTTCTTCAAATGGGGCTTCGAGCAGCGCCAGCAAGACTGCCACACCCGAGTTGTCTTTTTGCTGACTTGCTTCGATGGCTTGCTGGCCGAGGTGGTTCCGCAGCACGAACTTGGGGTTGGATTTGAGCATCAAATCGGCCGCTTGCGAGCGCTGGCCCTTCGCATGCCGCTCTGAAAACAATAGCAGCCAGGCATCGAAGCCCTCGCGGTCGAGGAACAGGTCGCGCACCGGCTCGACCTTGCCGTCGGCCATGAAGTGCGAGAGCCGGCGCCAGAAGATCGTGTAGTCGACCTTGCCCGCGGCCAGCAGCTTGAGCACGCCTTCGATCAGCGCGCGGTCGCCTTCGGCCGAATCGGTCAGGCCGAGCTTGGCGCGCATGCGGGCCTCGAACTCGGTGGGGAACACGGTCTTGTACGACTCCAGCGCGGCCACTGCGACTTCCTGGTCGCCGATCAGCGGCAGCAGCGCCTGCGCCAGGCAGAACAGGTTCCAGTACGCCACGTTGGGCTGCTGGTTGAAGGCGTAGCGCCCGCTGGTGTCGCTGTGGTTGCAGATGTGGCGCGGATCGAAACCGTCGAGGAACTGGAAGGGCCCGTAGTCGATGGTGAGCCCGAGGATGCTCATGTTGTCGGTGTTCATCACCCCATGGCAAAAGCCCACGGCCTGCCATTGCGCGAGCAGGGCGGCGGTGCGCTCGCTCACCGCTTCGAGAAAGGCCGCGTAGGCATTGCCGTTGAAGCGCTCGGTGGTGCGGCAGGCCGGGTAGTAGCGGTCGATGACGTAGTCGGCCAGCGCGCGCAGTTCGTCCTCGCGCTGGTTGGCCGCAAAGTGCTCGAAGTGGCCGAAGCGGATGAAGCTGGGCGCCACGCGGGTGACCACGGCGGCACTTTCCAATTCTTCGCGGAGCACGCGGGCGTCGGAGCCGGTCACGCAGAGCGCGCGGGTGGTCGGAATGCCCAGGCCGTGCATGGCCTCGCTGCAGAGAAATTCGCGGATGCTCGATCGCAGCACCGCACGGCCGTCGCCGCCGCGCGAATAGGGCGTGCGGCCCGCGCCCTTCAGTTGCACTTCGAGGCCGGCTTCGGTCTCGCCGATCATGATCGCGCGGCCATCGCCCAACTGGCCCGCCCACACGCCGAACTGGTGGCCGCTGTAGACCGTGGCGAAGGGTTGCGTGCCGGCAACCGGCATGCTGCCCGTCAGTGCCCGGAGCGTGCTGTCGGAAGGCCAATCGGCCGGCAGGCCGAGTTCGCGCGCGACGGCCTCGCTGCGGCACACCCAGTACGGGTCGGGCAGCGGTGTCGGTTGCAGTGCGGTGAAAAACGCGGGGCCGAGGGTCGAAAAGCCGGGTTTCCAGCGCAGTCCCAGGTTCGCGATGTCGGTGTCTTCAGCAAGCAGGCTCATCGCCGGATTGTCCGGCAGAGCGCGAAACCCCTTGCCGGCGGGGCCTTCAGTTCAGCAGCGCGCCGGCCGGCAGCATCCTGCCCGCCGGGCCACTGCCTTGCCAGATCCGCGCCCGGTACTGCGCGGGCGGCAGTCCGAACCAGCGCTTGCAGGCGCGAAAGAAATTGCTGGTGTCCACAAAGCCGAGCAGGTCGGCCACGTCGGTCAGCGTGTGGCGCTGCTCGGCCAGGTACTGCTGCGCCAGTTCGCGGCGGGTGCGGTCGAGCAGCGACTGGAACGACACCGACTCTTCCTGCAGCCGGCGCTGCAAGGTGCGCTCGGCAATGCCGAGGCCGGCCGCCACGTCCTGCCGGCGAGGCTCGCCCTGCTGCAGCCGGCGCGCGATTTCGGCGCACACGAGGCTGCTGGTGGTGGTCTGGCCGAGCTGGGTCAGTTGGTCTTCGAGCAGGTGCTGGTGCATCTCGGCCAGCGCCGGATGGTGCGTCGGCAGGTGCATCGTCATGTCGACGGTCGACAGCAGCAGGCGGTTGGCGCTGCAGTTGAAGCGGATGTCGCAGCCGAAGGCTTCGCGGTGCGGGCGGTCGTCGGCCGGGGCAGGGTAGACGAACTCCACCATCAGCGGCTGCAGGTCGCGCCGTGCGGCCCAGCGGGCGAAGGTGAACAGCGTCAGCAGCGCGTATTCGACGCGCTGGCGCGGAATCGGCAGGCTGCCGCCGCTGTGCTCCAGCGACATCCAGCTGCCGCGCGGGTCGTCGTTCATCGAGAAGGTGGTGGCGTCCGAGATCACGGCCATGTAGCGCGTGAGGCTGCCCAGGCTGGTCTTCAGGTCGGGCGCGCAGGCCATCGCATGGCCGACGGTGCCCAGCTTGCTGTAGGTCGAGGCCAGTTCGCGGTTCAGGCCTAGCGTGGGCTTGCCGACGCGCGACACCGCCAGCTGCCAGAGCATCGTGATCTCGTCGACCGGGAAGCGCGCGTTCTGCTGGTGCAACGACTCCGGATCGAACCCCGCGTCGCGCAGCAGTGCGGGCACGTCGAGCCCTTCGGCCTCGAACATTCCGAGCACCCCCTCCAGCCAGTCGGCGGAGCTGGTGCGCAGCTCGGGCTGCGGCACACAGGCCCCCCGGCGCTGCGGACGGCGCAAGTGGCGGGGGATTTGTGCTCCTGAAGTCATTGCTTTGGCTCGTTTGTGATAGCGGGAAATGCGGGGCCGGTTTCTAGAATTTTTGTGGGTTCGGCGGGCCGGAGTATGGGTGCCGGGCGCCGATGCACGCATTCCGATTAACCCGGTGTGGAGACAAAAAAATGAACAGCACAGAGACAACGGAAAACCAGGGTACGGCAAGGGCAGGAACGACAAAGGCCGGCGCGATCGCGCTGGCCGTGACCGCATGCATGGCCCTGTCGGCCTGCGGTGGCGGATCGTCGGGGTCAGGCTTCATTCCCCTGCCGCCACCGGCAGCCGTCGCACCACCACCCGCGCCGCCCGCACCACCCGCCGACGGCCCCATGGTTCGCCAGACCTCGGCCGGCAAGATCGAAGGCGTGGACGACAGCGCCAATTCGGGCAGCTACTTCTGGAAGGGCGTTCCCTTCGCGCAAGCGCCTGTGGGCGATCTGCGCTGGCGCGCGCCGGTCGAGCCCACGGCCTGGAGCGACACGCGCAAGGCCGACAAGTTCGGCAATGCCTGCCTGCAGATGGGCCGCATCTACGGCCCCGGCAGCCACAACACTTATGACGCGAGCATCGGCACCACGCTGAACACCCCGGTCGGCAGCGAAGACTGCCTGACGCTCAACATCTGGCGCCCGGCCAACACCGACAAGAACCTGCCGGTGCTGCTGTTCCTGTATGGCGGCAGCAATATCTCGGGCTACACCGCCGACCCGGTGTACGACGGCGCCAGGCTCGCCAAGGCCACCAACGCCGTCATCGTCACGGCCAACTACCGCGTCGGCATCCTGGGCTACCTGGCCATACCGCAACTGCGCACCGGCAGCGCCGCGGGCGACGATTCGGGCAACTTCACCATGCTCGACAACATGGCGGCGCTGCGCTACATCCAGAAGAACATCGAGGTCTTCGGCGGCGACCCAGGCAACGTCACGCTGTCGGGCCAGTCGGCCGGCGGCACCAACGTGCTGGCGCTGCTGGCGTCGCCGATGGCCAAGGGCCTGTTCCACAAGGCGTTGCCGATCAGCGCGGGGCTGTCGCTGCAGAGCAATCTGACTGCCGGGTTGCCCACGCTGAGCCCCGAATCGACCGCGCTCACGCAGGGCCAGAACATCTTGAAGACGCTGGTGGTGGTCGACGGCAAGGCATCGAACGCCACCGCCGCGAGCTACATCGCCGCGCAGCCGCCGGCGCAGATCGCCGCCTACCTGCGCGGGCAGGATGCGAACAAGCTGCTGGCCAACGTGCTGGCCGCGGGCCTGAACAGCGCCGGGCCGATTCCCGATGGCAAGGTGTTGCCGGTCGATCCCATCCATGAGATCGGCGTCGGCAACTACAACAAGGTGCCCTTGCTGCTGGGCTTCACGCGGGACGAGGGCAAGCTCTTCGCGCCGCTGCTTGCCAGCCTGGCGCCGGGCGCCAAGCCGGGCCACCTCATCAGCGACGCCGCGCGGTTCTCGATGATGATGAACTTCAAGCCCGACGAGCCCACGCCGCTGACGGTGGCCGACATCATCGATCCGTCGTATCTGCCCATCACGGCGCCCGGCACCGGCTTCAATGCGAAGACCGCGCTCATCACGCAACTGCTGGGCGACGCCAGCCGCGTGAACCTGCTCGACACGCTGAAGCTGCAGCAGCCGAACAGCGTCTGGCACTACCGCTTCGACTGGGCGCAGGAACCCGCGCCGTGGAACGACGTGTACGGCGCCGCGCACGGCTTCGACCTGGGCTTCATGTTCGGCAACTTCGGGCCGTCGCTCTTTTCCAGCGTGACCAACAGCACCGCCAACAAGCCGGGCCGCGTGGCGTTGTCGAACGCCATGATGGCCAGCATCGGTGCCTTCATGCGCAAGGGCGACCCGAACACGCCCGAACTCGGCGCCACCTGGGCGCCCTGGCCAGCCACGCTGCGCTACGACGCCACGCTCACCGAAACCCGGATCACGACGACGCCCTGAGTCGCCGGATCGCTTGAATCGCCTCGAATCGCGCCTGGGCCGCGCATGACTTCAAAACAACAACGGAGACAACCAATGACGACTTTCAGACACCCCAACCGCTGGCGGCTTGCCGCTTCGCTCGTGGCCGTTGCGGCCGGCCTTGCCGCATGCGGCGGCGGCTCGCACAGCGGGTTCTCGTTCTTCCCGTCGGCCGGCTCGCCGCCGCCGGCCACCACGCCCGAGGCCCAGCCCGAGAAGGGCCCGGTGCGCAAGTGGGGCTACATCACGCTGCCCGATGGCAACAAGATGCGCTACTCGCTGCTGCTGCCCAGTGCCACCGGCAGCTTTCCGCTGCTGGTGGAGTACGACGGCTACAGCTCGGGCTCGGCCCCGAACGTCGGCCAGCCCTGGTTGGCCGAAGGCTATGCGGTCATGGGCCTGAACGTGCCGGGCACCGGCTGCTCGACCGGTGAAGACCAGGTCTTCGACGCCAGCACCGGCGCGGCCGGCGCCTTCGCGCTCGAATGGGCCGGCAAGCAGCCATGGTCGAACGGCAAGATCGGCATGATCGGCTACTCGTATTCGGGCTACAACCAGCTGTGGGTGGCGGCGCACCGGCCCAAGGGCCTGCTGGCCATCACGCCCAGCAAGAACGTGACCGACCCGTACCGCGACGTGGGCTACCCCGGCGGCATCAAGAACATCGGGTTTCCGGCGCAGTGGTGGGGCGGGTTCCCGGCCACCTGGAACAAGGCCGCCGATATCGCGGCCAAGCTCGACGGCGACACCGAGTGCGCCAAGACCGTGGCCGACAACATCGCGAAGATCAAGCGGCCCGATCTGGACCTGACGAAGTGGTTGGAGAACCCCTACGCCGACGGCCTGTACGTCAAGCGCAGCGCGTTCTACGAGACCGCCAAGATCGACATCCCAGCGCTGGGCACCCAGTCGTGGCAGGACGAGCAGATCGGCCCGCGCTCGGGCTACTACGAAGACACGATGGCGCCCGAGAAGATGTGGCTCATCAGCGCCAACGGCGACCACCACACCAACGTCACCTCCGACTACATCGACAGCGCACTCAAGCGCTTCCTGGCCCATTTCGTGAAGGGCGAAGACAACGGCTTCGAAAAAGAGCCGCATGTGCGCCTGCTGCAGGAGATGCAGAAGATCGACCAGAAGGCCATCACCGGTGCGCCGAAGCTCAAGCCCACGGGCGTGGCCGAGTTCGACCGTCTGCCGGTCAAGGTCACGCCGATGCGCCTGTGGATGCAGCCGGGCGGCATGCTTGCCGATGCCAAGCCGACGCAGGTTTCCGATTCTTCGACCTACCGCTACCCGGTGAAGAGCCCGGTGGTGAACAACCCCGCCGCCGAAGGCTGGCAGGCCGTGGCCGACAGCGAAAAGGACGGCCAGCTCACCTTCACCACGGCCGCTCTGCCGGAAGACCTGAGCTTCTACGGCGAAGGCTCGGCCGACCTGTGGATCAACGCCACCGCCGCCGACACCGACCTGCAGCTCACCGTGTCCGAGGTGCGGCCCGACGGGCAGGAGATGTTCGTGCAGCGCGGCTGGCTGCGTGCCTCCAAGCGTGCGCTGGACGGTGCCCGTTCGTCGGTGCTGCGGCCCTTCGGCGACTTCACCAAGGCGACCGAAGCGCCGTTGGATGCAGCCCAGCCCAATCCGGTGCGCGTGGAGATCCAGAAGTTCGCCCACGTGTTCCGCGCCGGCTCCAGCATCCGCGTGACCGTCGATACCCCTTCGCAGACTGGGTTCTGGATCTTCGGCAACAACACCACGGCCTCGACCAACAAGGTGTGGCACGACGCCACGCACCCTTCGAGCATCGTGCTGGGCCACATCCCGTATGCCCATGCGAAGGAGCTGCCGAGCTGCGACAAGACGATCCGCCAGCCGTGCCGCAAGGTCGTGGGCGCGGTGCCCGCGGGTGTCGGGCCGCGGGCGCCCACTTGAGCCGCTTCGTTCAATCATGCAGTGCGGGTTTGTGTCATTGTGCAAGTGGCCGAAGCTTGCGTGAATCTCTTGTTCGCAAGCTTTCAGAAGTCATTTCACAAAGGAGTCCGTAGATGCTGGGTTTGATGCAAGACCAACCGCTTTTGATCTCGTCGCTGATCGAGTTCGTCGAGCGCCACAACGGCGACGGCGAGATCGTCTCGCGCCGGGTCGAAGGCGATATTCACCGCACGACGTGGGGCGGTATCGCATCGCGTGCCCGGCAGGTGGCCAACGCGCTGGACGGCGAGCAATTGCTGTTCAGCGACCGCGTGGCCACGCTGGCCTGGAACGGCTATCGCCACCTGGAGCTGTACTACGGCGTGAGCGGCAGCGGCCGCGTGCTGCACACCATCAACCCGCGCCTGCATCCCGACCAGATCGCCTGGATCGCCAACCACGCCGAAGACCAGATCCTGTGCTTCGACCTGAGCTTCCTGCCGCTGGTGCAGGCGGTGCATGCGCGCTGCCCGACGATCCGCAAGTGGGTGGCGCTGTGCGACGCCGACAGGCTGCCGGCCGACAGCGGCGTGCCCAACCTCGTGAGCTACGAAAGCTGGCTCGGCCAGCAGTCTTCGGACTACGACTGGCCGACCTTCGACGAGAACTCGGCGTCGAGCATGTGCTACACGAGCGGCACCACGGGCAACCCGAAGGCCGCGCTCTACAGCCACCGCTCGACGATGCTGCACGCCTACGCCGCGGCGCTGCCCGACGTCATGCGCATCTCGGCGCAAGACTCGGTGCTGCCGGTGGTGCCGATGTTCCACGTCAACGCCTGGGGCATTCCGTACTCGGCCGCGCTGGTGGGCTGCAAGCTGGTGTTTCCGGGCCCGTCGCTCGACGGCAAGTCGGTGTACGAGCTGATCGAGTCCGAGGGCGTGACCTTCGCGGCCGGTGTGCCTACCGTCTGGCAGATGATGCTGGGCCACATGCAGACCAACGGCCTGAAGTTCAGCAAGCTGAACCGCACCGTCATCGGTGGCTCGGCCTGCCCGCCGGCCATGATTACGGCGTTCCAGGAGAACTACAACGTCGAGGTGCTGCACGCCTGGGGCATGACCGAGATGAGCCCGCTGGGCACGCTCTGCACGCTCAAGAACAAGCACCTGTCGCTGCCGGCCGATGCGCAACTGCAGATCCGCATGAAGCAGGGCCGGGCGATCTTCGGCGTCGACATGAAGATCGTCGACGGCGACGGCAACGAGCTGCCCTGGGACGGCAAGGCCTACGGCGACCTGCTGGTCAAGGGCCCGTGGGTCGTGAAGGAATACTTCAAGGGCGAGGGCGGCAACCCGCTCATCGCCGACGCGCAGGGCCGCGGCTGGTTCCCGACCGGCGACGTTGCCACCATCGACGCCGACGGCTACCTGCAGATCACCGACCGCAGCAAGGACGTGATCAAGTCCGGCGGTGAGTGGATCAGCTCCATCGACATCGAGAACATCGCGGTCGCGCACCCGGCGGTGGCCATGGCCGCCTGCATCGGCGTGTTCCACCCGAAGTGGGACGAGCGCCCGATCATCGCGGTCGTGAAGAAGCCCGGCGCCGAGGTCACGCGCGAGGAGCTGCTGAAGTTCTACGAAGGCAAGACCGCCAAGTGGCAGATCCCCGACGACGTGGTGTTCGTCGATGCCATTCCACTGGGCGCCACCGGCAAGATCCTGAAGACCCGTCTTCGCGAACTGCTCAAGGACTACAAGCTGCCCACGCTCTGAAGACACAAGCCAAGCCCACACGCACTGTCGCGCACGTGATAGCAAGGCCGCCTCGGCGGCCCTTCTTCCGGGCATTCCCTGTGCGGCGAAAAAAAGGGCGCTTGTACGCTGGCATCCCGCCTTTCACTCAGGAGACTCTTCATGCAATTTGCTATCAAGTCAGTAGCTGCCTGTGCAATGTTGGTGAGCGTGACGGCCGCATTCGCCCAAAAGGGCGAGACGGTCAAGATCGCCTGGCTCGACCCGCTGTCGGGCCTGATGGCCGCGGTGGGCACCAACCAGCTGAAGACCACGCAATACCTTGCTGAAGAGTTCAACAAGAAGAACCTGTCGGGCGTGAAGTTCGAGATCCTCGCGCTCGACAACAAGCTCAGCCCGCAGGAAACCACCGCCGCGCTGCGCTCCGCGCAGGACCAGGGCGCGCGCTACATCATGCAGGGCAACGGCTCCGGCCCCGCGCTCGCGATCATCGACGCCGTCGAGAAGAACAACGCGCGCAATCCGGGCAAGGAGCTGCTGTACATGAACTACGCGGCGGTCGACCCCGACCTGACCAACAGCAAGTGCAGCTACTGGCACTTCCGGGTCGACGCCGACACCTCCATGAAGATGGAGGCACTGACCACCTGGATGAAGGACCAGCCCGACATCAAGAAGGTCTACATCCTCGGCCAGAACTACGCGCATGGCGTGCAGGTGTCGAAGTTCGCCAAGGAAGACCTGAAGGTCAAGCGCCCCGACATCCAGATCGTGGGCGACGACCTGCACCCGCTGGCGCAGGTGCGCGACTTCTCGCCCTACATCGCCAAGATCAAGGCCTCGGGCGCAGACACCGTCATCACCGGCAACTGGGGCTCCGACCTGTCGCTGCTCATCAAGGCGGCCAACGACTCGGGCCTGAACGTCAAGTTCCTGACGTATTACGCGCCGGGCGCCGGCACGCCCACGGCCATGGGGGCCACGTCCGACGGCAAGGTCTACACCGTGGCCTATGCCCACTACAACATGGGCGGCGACATCCAGAAGATCATGGCGGGCTACAAGAAGAAGATGAACGACGACCTGACGCAGGCCTCGATCTATCACGTGTTCGCGCTGCTCGACGCCGCCTTCGCGCAGACCAAGTCGACTGATCCGGTCAAGGTCGCCGCCGCGCTCGAGGGCATGAAGATCAAGAGCTTCAACGGCGAGGTCGAGGTGCGCAAGGCCGACCACCAATTGCAGCAGGGGCTGTACATCTCGCGTTGGGAAAAGGCCAGTGCCAAGTACCCCTACGACGCTGAAAACACCGGTTACACGAACGTCCCCGTGAAGTATTACGAGTCGTATGTGGCGAGCACGCCCACGACCTGCCAGATGAAGCGCCCCTAGGCGTCTTTGTGAACGCATTTCCTACCCGTTGGTAGAAGTCATCTACCCACGGGTAGCAATTTGGAGAAATGCGGTGTCGCCTGCGCGATAGAAACGGGCCTTCGAGGCGCCTCCCTTACGGGCATTCCCTGAGGGGAGGGGCTGCGAACGCTTGTACTCTCGTGAGGCCTTTTGAATCGGTTTGACCAGGAGATATAGATTGAAGTTCGCTCTGAAGATCGTTACCGCAGCCGTTCTCGCGGCAAGTGCCACCGGCGCGCTTGCCCAGAAGGGTGAAACCGTCAAGATCGCGTGGATCGACCCGCTGTCGGGCCTGATGGCTGCGGTGGGAACGAACCAACTCAAGACCTTCCAGTTCTTTGCCGAAGAATTCAACAAGAAGAACGCGGCCGGCGTGAAGTTCGAGATCATCGCGATCGACAACAAGCTCAGCCCGCAGGAAACCACCAGCGCACTGCGCTCGGCCATGGACCAGGGCGCACGCTACATCGTTCAGGGCAACGGCTCCGGCCCCGCGCTCGCGATCATCGATGCGCTCGAGAAGAACAACGCGCGCAATCCGGGCAAGGAAGCGCTGTACCTGAACTACGCCGCGGTCGACCCCGAGCTGACCAACGCCAAGTGCAGCTACTGGCAATACCGCTTCGACGCCGACACGTCGATGAAGATGGAAGCGCTGACCACCTACATGAAGGACCAGCCGGACATCAAGAAGGTCTACATCATTGGCCAGAACTACGCCCACGGCCAGCAGGTTTCCAAGTACGCCAAGGAAGACCTGAAGCACAAGCGCCCCGACGTCCAGATCGTCGGCGACGACCTGCATCCGCTCGCACAGGTGCGCGACTTCTCGCCCTACATCGCCAAGATCAAGGCTTCGGGCGCCGACACCGTCATCACCGGCAACTGGGGCTCCGACCTCGCGCTGCTCATCAAGGCCGCGAACGACTCGGGCCTGAACGTCAAGTTCTATACCTACTACGCCGTGACCAGCGGCACGCCGACCGCCATGGGCGCCGCGTCCGATGGCAAGGTGTTCCAGGTCGGCTATGCCCACTACAACATGGGCGGCGAGATGCAGAAGTACGCCGAGGACTTCAAGAAGAAGTTCAACGACGACATCTACACGACCGATGCCTACACCGTGTTCCAGGCCCTGACCGAAGCCTTCGTCAAGACCAAGTCGACCGACGTGGTCAAGGTGACGGCGGCGCTCGAAGGCATGAAGTTCAAGAGCTTCAACGGCGACGTCGAACTGCGCAAGACCGACCACCAGCTGCAGCAGGGCCTGTACATCGCCCGTTGGGAGAAGGCCAGCGCCAAGTACCCGTACAGCCCGGAGAACACCGGCTACACGCTGGCACCGGTGAAGTACTACGACGCCTACGTGGCCAGCACGCCCACCACGTGCCAGATGAAGCGGCCCTGAGTCAGGCAGCACGCTAACGCGGTCGAGGCCCGACTTCAACACTCGGGCCTTTTTCTTTTTCAACCGACACGAAAGACCGATGAACGTCGAATTCTTCGTCATCTCGCTGCTCAACGGCGTCAGCTACGGCTTGCTGTTGTTCATGCTGAGTTCTGGCCTCACGCTGATCTTCAGCATGATGGGCGTGCTCAACTTCGCGCACGCCAGCTTCTACATGCTGGGCGCCTATTTCGCCTACACGCTGTCGGGCATCCTGGGCTTCTGGCCCGCGCTGTTCATTGCGCCGCTGCTGGTGTTCGTGCTGGGGGCGGCCTTCGAGCGCTACTGCCTGCGCCGCGTCCACAAGTTCGGCCACGTGCCCGAGCTGCTGGTGACCTTCGGTCTTTCGTACCTGATCCTTGAAATCGTGCAGCTGGTCTGGGGCCGTTCCACGGTGCCGTACGGCCTGCCGGCGGCACTGCAGGGCCCGCTCTTCTCGCTGTACGGCACGCAGTTCCCCAAGTCGCGCTCGTTCATCATGCTGGTGGCGGTGCTGATGCTGATCTCGGTGTGGCTGCTGCTCACGCGCACGCGCATCGGGCTGGTCATCCAGGCGGCGCTCAAGCACCCCGACATGGTCGAGGCGCTGGGCCACAACGTGCCGCGCGTGTTCATGCTGGTGTTCGGCGGCGGCGCCGCGCTCGCCGGCCTGGCGGGCGTGGTCGGCGGCAACACCTACGTCACCGAGCCGGCCATGGCGGGTTCGGTCGGCTCCATCATCTTCGTGGTGGTGGTGGTCGGCGGCATGGGCTCGCTGGCTGGTGCCTTCCTGTCGTCGCTGATCATCGGCGTGGTGCAGACCTTCGCCGTGGCCATGGACCAGTCGCTCGCGACCGGGCTGCAGGCCCTGGGTGTGGCCGTGACCGACCAGACCTTCGGCTACGAGCTGCTCAAGCTCACGATCTCGCAGGTGGCGCCCATTCTTCCGTACCTGTTCCTGGTGCTGATCCTCATCTTCAGGCCCAAGGGTCTTCTCGGAACCCGGGAGGACTGACGCCATGACCGCTGCAACCACAACGACACCGACGTCGGCACCCAATCCGACGCCCACGCGGTACTACCGCTTCAAGCCGCTGAACATCGGCCGCATCCTGATCTGGTCGCTGTTCGCCGTGCTGCTGATCGTCGCGCCGATGATCTTCACCAGCAGCCTGGCGCTGACCATGCTCTCGCAGATCGGCTACCTCATCATCATCTGCCTGAGCTACAACATCCTGCTGGGGCAGGGCGGCATGCTCAGCTTCGGGCATGCGGTGTACGTGGGCCTGGGCTCGTTCATCGCCATTCATGCGATGAACCTGGCCGGCGCCGGCAAGCTGCCGATTCCGCTGGTGCTCATTCCGCTCGTGGGCGGCCTGGGCGGCATGTTCTTCGCCATGGTGTTCGGCTACGTGTCGACCAAGAAGTCGGGCACCACCTTCGCGATGATCACGCTCGGCCTCGGCGAGCTGGTGGCCGCGATGGCGCTGATGTTCCCCAGCTTCTTCGGCGGCGAAGGCGGCATCACCACCAACCGCGTGTACGGCGCGTCGTTCTTCGGCATCAACTTCGGGCCGCAGAACCAGGTGTATTACCTGATCGCCGTGTACTGCTTCATCTGCACCGGGTTGATGTTCGCCTTTACCGGCACGCCGCTCGGACGCATGCTGAACGCGGTGCGCGACAACCCCGAGCGCGTCGAGTTCATCGGCTACAACACGCAGCGCGTGCGCTACTTCGCCTTCATCATCGCGGGCTTCTTCGCGGGCATCGGCGGCGGGCTGGCGGCCATCAACTTCGAGATCGTGAACGCGGCCGACAGCCTGAACGGGCTGCGCTCGGGCAGCTACCTGCTGTTCACCTTCCTGGGTGGCGCCACCTTCTTCTTCGGGCCGATCATCGGGGCGGCATTGCTGGTGTTCGCGCTGGTGCTGTTGTCCGAACTCAGCAAGGCCTGGCTGCTGTACGTGGGCCTGGTGTTCCTGCTGATGGTGATGTTCGCGCCGGGCGGCGTGGCCAGCCTCATCATGATGAACGTGCGCGTGGCGCTGTTCGGCAAGATCAAGCGCTTCTACCTGCTCTACGTGGGCCTGTTCATCGGCGCGGCCATCATGCTGGCGGGCGCCGCGGCCATCGTCGAGATGATCTATCACATGCAGCTGAACGCGGCGCTCGGCTCGACCGTGCCGTTCGCGGGCCTCACGCTGGACACCGCGTCGGCCACGAGCTGGGTCGTTGCCGCCGCGTTGCTTGTGGTGGGCCTGGGCATCTTCGAGGTCGTACGCCGTCGCTTTGCGCGGGTGTGGGGTCAGGCACAAGAAGAAATTGAAGCCGAGATCAAGCGGCGGGAGACGGCATGAGCTATTCACTCGAACTCAAGGGCCTGAAAAAGAGCTTCGGCAAGACCGACATCATCCGTGGCGTCGACCTGGCGGTGACGGCGGGCGAGCGCGTGGCCATCATCGGGCCGAACGGCGCGGGCAAGTCCACGCTGTTCAACCTGATCAGCGGGCGCCTTGCGCCCACCAGCGGCGAGGTGCTGCTGAACGGCCAGCGCATCGACGGCATGAAGCCGTACGAGATCAACCGGCTGGGCCTGTCGCGCAGCTTCCAGATCACCAACATCTTTCCGAAGCTCACCGTCTTCGAGAACCTGCGCTGCGGCGTGCTGTGGAGCCTGGGCTACAAGTACACCTTCCTGCGCTTTCTCTCGAACCTGGACGACGCCAATGCGCGCACCGAAGAGCTGGTTCGCCAGATCGGGCTGGAGCGCAAGCGCGACGTGCACGCGGTCAACCTCACGTACGCCGAACAGCGCGCGCTCGAGATCGGCGTGACCATCGCGGGCGGCGCCAGCGTCATCTTGCTGGACGAGCCCACGGCCGGCATGAGCAAGACCGAGACCTCGCATTTCATCTCGCTCATCAAGCACGTCACGGTCGGCAAGACGCTGCTGACGGTCGAGCACGACATGGGCGTGGTCTTTGGCCTGGCCGACAAGATCGCGGTGGTGGTGTATGGCGAAGTGATTGCCTTCGACACGCCCGCGGCCGTGCGTGCCAATGCGCGCGTGCAGGAGGCCTATCTGGGCTCCTCGGTTGCCGACGCACAAGGGGCAGGACACTGACATGCTGAAGCTTCAAGACATCCACGCCTACTACGGCAAGAGCCATGTGCTGCATGGCGTTTCCTTCGACGTGAACCCGGGCGAGATCGTCGCGCTGCTGGGCCGCAACGGCTCGGGCCGCTCGACCACCGCCAAGGCCATCATGGGCCTGGTGCATGCCGAGGGCGGACTGCACTGGAAGGGCCAGGACATCCTGCGCCGCAAGGCCTACGAGATCGCGCATTTCGGCATCGGCTACGTGCCCGAGAACCGCGACATCTTCCCCAAGCTCACGGTGCACCAGAACCTGCTGCTGGGGCAGAAGGGCTCGGGCAAGGGCAGCCGCTGGTCGTTCAACGACATGTACGGCATGTTCCCGCGCCTGAAGGAGCGCCAGCACACCGAGGCGGGCGTGCTCTCGGGCGGCGAGCAGCAGATGCTCACGCTGTGCCGCACGCTGATGGGCGACCCCGATCTCATCATCATCGACGAGCCGACCGAGGGCCTCGCGCCCAAGATCGTCGAGCTGGTGGGGCAGTACCTGCGCACGCTGAAGGACAAGGGCATCTCGGTGCTGCTGATCGAGCAGAAGCTCACCATCGCGATGCAGATCTCCGACCGCGCGCTCGTCATGGGCCACGGCAGCATCGTGTTCGACGGCACGCCCGACAGCCTGCGTGCCGACGCCACCACTCGCAAGGAGTGGCTGGAGGTTTAGCAAACCCCCAGGCTTCGCGCACTTCGTGTCGCTACGCCAACCCCCTTGCAGGGGGCAACACCAGCGGCCCGGCAAAGCCGGTTCCGCGGTGTTCCCCGAAAGTCCCGCCCTCCGCACGAAGGGCTTGTCTCGACAGCGACTGCGTGCCATTGTTGCGTCGCCACAAACGCCTAGAATCCCCCGAAAAAGAACACTCGTGCTTTTTCTTCTTTTTCTTCACACACCAAGGAACGCAGCATGACGGCTGAATACAAAGTGCTCGGCGATGTCGCCGTGATCACACTGACCAACCCTCCGGTCAACGGTCTCGGTTTCTCGACCCGCATCGGCATCACCGATGGGCTGGCCAAGGCCAATGCCGACGACGCCGTCAAGGCCATCGTCCTCACGGGCGCCGGCAAGGCGTTCTCGGGCGGCGCGGACATCAAGGAATTCGGCACGCCCAAGGCGCTGCAAGAGCCCAACCTGCTGAGCGTGATCCTGGCGCTCGAAGCTTCGCCCAAGCCCATCGTCGCTGCCATCCACTCGGTGTGCATGGGCGGCGGCCTCGAACTGGCCCTGGGCTGCCACTACCGCGTGGCCGCACCCGGCACCGCCGTGGCACTGCCCGAAGTCAAGCTGGGCCTGCTGCCCGGCGCCGGCGGCACGCAGCGCCTGCCGCGCGTGCTCGGCGTGGAAACCGCACTGAACATGATCGTGAGCGGCGAAGCCGTGCGCTCCGAAGTGCTGGCCAGCCTGCCCGGCCAGAAGCTGTTCGACAAGCTGGCCGCATCGGCTGAATCGGTGTTCGAGGAAGCCGTGGCCTTCGCCAAGGGCGTGGCCGGCAAGACCGGCGAGGCGCTGCCGCTGGTGCGCAACCTGCCGTGCAAGCACCCGCAAGGCGATGCCTACTTCCAGTTCACCAAGAACATGGTCGGCGCCATGTCGAAGAACTACCCGGCACCGCTGAAGTGCATCGAGGCCGTGCAAGCCGCCACCAAGATGAAGTTCGAAGACGGCATGGCCGAAGAACGGCGCCTCTTCACTGCGCTGATGTTCACGCCCGAATCGCTGTCGCTGCGCCACCTGTTCATGGCCGAGCGCGCCGCGAGCAAGATCCCCGACGTGCCCGAAGACACGCCCAAGCGCGAGATCAAGGCCGTGGGCGTGATCGGCGCCGGCACCATGGGCGGCGGCATCTCGATGAACTTCCTGAACGCGGGCATCCCCGTCAAGATCCTCGAGATGAAGCAGGAAGCGCTCGACCGCGGCGTGGCCACCATCAAGAAGAACTACGAAGCCCAGGTCAAGAAGGGCAAGCTCAAGCAGGACAAGTACGAGCAGCGCATGGCGCTCCTGAGCACCACGCTGAGCTACGACGACCTGAAGGACGCCGACCTCATCATCGAAGCCGTGTTCGAAGAAATCGGCGTCAAGGAAAAGGTCTTCAAGGAACTCGACCGCGTCGCCAAGAAGGGCGCGATCCTGGCTTCGAACACCTCGACGCTCGACGTCGACAAGATCGCCGCCTTCACCGAGCGTCCGCAGGACGTGGTCGGCATGCACTTCTTCAGCCCGGCCAACGTGATGAAGCTGCTTGAAGTGGTGCGCGGCAAGGCCACCGCCAAGGACGTGCTCGCCACGGTCATGGCCATCGGCAAGAAGATCAAGAAGACCTCGGTGGTCTCGGGCGTGTGCGACGGCTTCATCGGCAACCGCATGATCGAGCAGTACTCGCGCCAGGCCGGCTTCCTGCTGGACGAAGGCGCGCTGCCGCAGCAGGTCGACAAGGCCATCGAGAAGTTCGGCTTTGCCATGGGCCCGTTCCGCATGGGCGACCTGGCCGGCAACGACATCGGTTGGGCCATTCGCAAGCGCCGCGCCACCGAGCGCGCCGACATGAAGTACAGCCGCACGGCCGACAAGCTCTGCGAACTGGGCCGCTTCGGCCAGAAGACCGGGGCAGGGTGGTACGACTACCAGGCCGGCAAGCGCGATGCGATTCCGTCGGAACTCGTCAACAAGATGATCGAAGACCACCGCAAGGAGCTGGGCATCACGCCGCGCAAGATTTCCGACGAGGAAATCGTGCAACGCCTGGTGTACGCATTGGTCAACGAAGGCGCGCACATCCTCGAAGACGGCATTGCCTCGAAGTCGGGCGACATCGACATGGTGTACCTCACCGGCTACGGCTTCCCGATCTGGCGCGGCGGTCCGATGCACTACGCATCGCAAGTCGGCCTGTACAACGTGGCCGAGTCGATGAAGCGCTTTGCCAAGAACCCGCGCGACGACGCCGAGTTCTGGCAGCCCGCACCGCTGATCCAGAAGCTGGTCGCCGAAGGCAAGCAGTTCGCCTGATACCGACGCAAAGACAGGACACCGACCGCCAATGTTGAAACGCATTTTTCTCGGGCTGCTGCTGGCAATCGTCTTGCTGGTGGCCGTCGTGGCGGTCAAGACCTGGACCACGCCATCGCAGCAACTGGCGGTGGCGCCCGCACCCAAGCTGGACTTCGACCTGCAGGCAGCCGCCAAGCGGCTGTCCACGGCGATCACGTTCCGCACGGTGTCGGGCATGGACGACCCGGCCGCCAACGCGGCCGAGTTCGACAAGCTGCATGCCTACCTCGAACAGCAGTTCCCCAAGGTCCACGCCACCCTGAAGCGGGAAGTGGTGGGCAACAAGGCGCTGCTCTATACATGGACTGGCACCGATCCGAACGCCAAGCCGATCGCGCTGATGGCGCACCAGGACATGGTGCCCATCGCTCCCGGCACCGAGAAAGCGTGGACGGTCGACCCCTTCAGCGGCGAGATCAAGGACGGCTTCATCTGGGGCCGCGGCACGCTCGACAACAAGAGCAATCTCTTCGCGCAGATGGAAGCCATCGAGCTTCTGATCGGCAGCGGCTTCAAGCCCAGGCAGACCGTCTACCTCGTGATGGGCGACGACGAAGAAGTGAGCGGCCTGCGCGGTGCGCTGCCGATTGCCGAACTGCTCAAGTCGCGCAACGTGCGCCTGGACTGGGTGCTCGACGAAGGCCTGCTGGTGCTCGACGGCGTGCTGCCCGGCCTCTCGAAGCCCGCGGCGCTCATCGGCCTGGCTGAGAAGGGCTACGGCACTTTCTTCCTGTCGCTCGACACCGCCCCCGGCCATTCGTCGATGCCGCCGCAGCACAGCGCCATCGGCAGCATGAGCGCGGCGCTGGCACGGCTTGAAGCCAACCCCATGCCCGGTGGCATCAGTGGCGTGGCCGGCCAGATGTTCGGCGCGCTGGCGCCCGAGATGAGCGGCATCAACCGCGTGATGCTGTCCAACCTGTGGCTCACCGAGCCACTGGTGCGCGGCCAACTTGAAAAGAGCCCGAGCAGCAACGCCATGCTGCGCACGACCACCGCACTGACCATCGTGCGCGCCGGTAATAAAGACAACGTGCTGCCCGGCCGTGCCGAGGCTGCCGTCAACTTCCGCATCCTGCCGGGCGACACCATCGCGAGCGTCGAGGCGCACCTGCGCAAGGCGCTGGCCAACGACGACATCAAGATCAAGCAGTACCCCGGCAACGCAGAGCCGTCGCCCGTGTCGTCGACCGACAGCACCGGCTACCGCGCGATCCAGCAGGCGGTGCGCCAGACTTTCCCCGACGCCATCGTGGCCCCCGGCCTCATGACCGCCGCCACCGACTCGCGCCATTTCAGCCTCGTGAGCGATGCCGTCTTCCGCTTCTCGCCGTTTCGCGCGAAGGGCGAAGACCTCGCGCGCTTCCACGGCAACAACGAACGCCTGGCCGTCTCCAACTACGGCGAGATGATCGGCTTCTATCACCAGCTCCTGAGCAACACCAACGCTGCTCCGGCGCCATGACGACAACCTTCTTTCCCTTCCATCTTCAAAGGACCTCACCATGACCAGCGCCGTCATTGTTTCCACCGCCCGCACGCCGCTCGCGAAGAGCTGGAAGGGTGCCTTCAACATGACGCACGGCGCCACGCTCGGCGGCCACGCCGTTCAGCACGCCATCTCGCGCGCCGGCATCGAAGCCGCCGAAGTCGATGACGTCATCATGGGTTGCGCCACGCCCGAAGGCGCCACCGGCTCCAACATCGCGCGCCAGATCGCGCTGCGCGCCGGCTGCCCGGTCACCACCTCGGGCATGACCATCAACCGCTTCTGCTCGTCGGGCCTGCAGACCATCGCCACCGCTGCGCAACGCATCATCGCGGGCGAAGGCGAGGTGTACGTGGCCGGCGGCGTCGAGAGCATCTCGTGCGTGCAGAACGAAGCCAACAAGCACATGCTGGCCGACCCCTGGCTCGTGAAGCACAAGCCCGAGATCTACTGGAACATGCTGCAGACGGCCGAGCAGGTCGCCAAGCGCTACAACATCGGTCGCGACGCCATGGACGAATACGGCGCAGCCAGCCAGCAGAAGGCCACCGCCGCGCTGGAAGCCGGCCGCTTCAAGGACGAGATCGCCCCCATCACCGTGCTGGCCGGCGTGGCCGACCCGGTGCTGGGCCTGCGCACCAAGGAAGTCACCATCGAGAACGATGAAGGCATCCGCGCCGGCACCACCAAGGAAGGCATCAGCGGCATCCGCTCGGCACTGCCCGGCGGCCTGATCTCGGCCGGCAATGCCAGCCAGTTCTCGGACGGCGGCGGCGCCTGCGTGCTGGTCGAAGAAAAGTACGCCGAGAAGAAGGGCCTGAAGCCGCTCGGCCGTTTCCTCGGTTTTGCCGTGGCCGGTTGCGAGCCCGACGAAATGGGCATCGGCCCGGTCTTCGCGATTCCCAAGGTGCTCAAGCGCCTGGGCCTCACGGTCAACGACATCGACCTGTGGGAGCTGAACGAAGCCTTCGCCGTGCAGGTGATCTACTGCCGCGACAAGCTCGGCATTCCGGCCGACCGCCTGAACGTGGACGGC
Source organism: Variovorax sp. VaC1 (assembly GCF_043658315.1). Lineage (NCBI taxonomy): Bacteria > Pseudomonadati > Pseudomonadota > Betaproteobacteria > Burkholderiales > Comamonadaceae > Variovorax > Variovorax sp. VaC1. The sequence goes on from NZ_JBIGLT010000003.1 coordinate 783,553, forward strand.
GGCGCCATCGCCGTGGGCCACCCCTACGGCGTGAGCGGCCAGCGCCTGACGGGCCACGCGCTCATCGAAGGCAAGCGCCGTGGCGCCAAGAAGGTGCTGGTCACGATGTGCATCGGCGGCGGCATGGGCGCCGCGGGCGTCTTCGAGGTCTTGTAATCATGGCCGGCTTGGGCCACGACCAGGAGGTCTCGCCCGAAGCCGCCCTGGCCGTTCTCGCATACGGGCGCGGCGTTCTGGCCGCGCAGCCGTTCAGCGTGCTGATCGGCGCAGAGCTTCATGCGCTGTCGCCGGGCCATGCCGAGATCCAGCTGCCGCTTTCCGCGCAGCTGAAGCAACAGAACGGTTTCGCCCATGGCGGGATCGTCAGCTACATGGCCGACAACGCACTGACCTTCGCCGGCGGCAGCGCATTGCGCGTGCCGGTGGTGACTTCCGAATTCAAGATCAACTACGTGCGGCCCGCCCTCGGCGAGCGGCTGGTCGCGCGTGCCCGGACGGTCCATTCGGGCAGCTCGCAGGCCGTCTGCGCCTGCGAGGTGTTCGTGGTGAAGGACGGCGTTGAAAAGCTCTGTGCACTGGCGCAGGGCACCATCGCGAAGCTGCCGGAGCGATAGATTGGCCGCCAGGCGGCGGCAGACAGAACCCTCGAAGAAATCGACATCATCATGAGCCTGCGTTCCACCCTCGACTTTCTGCTCTACGACTGGCTCGATGCCGAGTCGCTCAACCAGCGCGAACGCTTTGCCGACCACTCGCGCGAGACCTTCGATGCGGTGCTCGACACCTGCGAGCGCATCGCGCGCGAGAAGTACGCGCCGTTCAACCGCACGGTCGACACGCAAGAACCGCATTTCGACGGCGAGAAGGTCGTCTTGCCGAAGGCCACGCACGACGCGCACAAGGCCTTCGTCGAATCGGGAATGATGAGCGCGGCGCAAGACTACGACATCGGTGGCATGCAGCTGCCGTACACGCTCTCGGCCGCCGCCAACAGCTTCTTCGCGATGGCCTCGGTGAGCATCGGCTCGAACATGCTCACGAGCGGCAACGCCAACCTGCTGATGGTGCATGGCACCGAGATGCAGAAAGAGGTGTTCGCCAAGAACGAGTTTTCGGGCCGCTGGGCCGGCACCATGTGCCTGTCGGAGCCGCAGGCCGGTTCGTCATTGAGCGACGTGGCCACGCGCGCCGTGCCCGATGGCGCCGACTTCCAGAACGATCCGCTGGGCCCGCGCTATCGGCTCACGGGCAACAAGATGTGGATCTCGTCGGGCGACCACGAGCTGACCGAGAACATCGTGCACATCGTGCTCGCCAAGATCCCGGACGAAAACGGCAAGCTGGTGCCGGGCACGCGCGGCATTTCGCTTTTCATCGTGCCCAAGCGGATGGTGGACACCAAGGGCCAGCTCACCGGTGAGCGCAACGACGTGGCGCTCGCGGGCCTGAACCACAAGCTGGGCTGGCGCGGCACCACCAACACGCTGCTGAACTTCGGCGAGGGCAAGTACCCGGTCGATGGCAAGGCGGGCGCTGTCGGCTATCTGGTCGGCGCGCCGGGCAAGGGCCTGCACTGCATGTTCCACATGATGAACGAGGCCCGCATCGGCGTCGGTACGGCCGCCACCATGCTCGGCATGGCGGGCTACCACGCCTCGCTCGAATACGCCAAGAGCCGCCCGCAGGGCCGGCTGGTGAAGAAGCCGGAAGCCGCAGGCATCGCCGTCGTCAAGGACTCGGCCGCGCCGCAGGTCCGCATCATCGAACACGCCGACGTGCGCCGCATGCTGCTCGCGCAGAAGGCGTATTGCGAAGGCGCGTTGGCGCTGGAGCTGTATTGCGCCCGGCTGGTCGACGAACAGAAAACCGGCGACGCGCAGGCTGCCGACGACGCGCGCCTGCTGCTCGAAGTGCTCACGCCCATCGCCAAGAGCTGGCCGAGCGAGTGGTGCCTGGAAGCCAACTCACTGGCCATCCAGGTGCACGGCGGCTACGGCTATACGCGCGACTTTCCGGTGGAGCAGTACTGGCGCGACAACCGCCTGAACATGATCCACGAGGGCACGCACGGCATCCAGGCGGCCGACCTGCTGGGCCGCAAGGTGCTGATGGAAAAGGGCCGGGGCCTGCAGCTGCTGGCCGGCCGCATCACCGACACCATCGGCCGCGCGGCGAAGGTGCCGGCGCTTGCGGCGAACGCCAAGGCGCTGGGTGCCGCGCTGCAGCGCATCGGCAGCGCCACCGAGGCCGCATGGTCCACCGGCGACCCGGCCGACGCGCTGGCCAACGCCGTGCCGTACATGCAGGCTTTCGGCCACACGGTGCTGGCCTGGATCTGGCTCGACGTGGCGCAGCGCGCCCTGGAGATCGACAGCGAAAAGGCGAGGGCGGTAACAGCTGGCAAGATCGGTGCCACGGACTATTTCTTCCACTACGAGCTGCCGAAAATCGGCGCATGGCTCAACGTGGTCGAAAGCCGCGACCCGACCTGTACAGCTTTGCCCGAGGACGCCTTCTGATGGCCACTACCAATCCGCCGAACCCCAGCAACAACAACACCCCCGTCAAGCCACCCAAGCCGCATGCCCGGCTGGAGAAGTGGATCTGGATCCTGATCTACGGCGGGCTGTTTCTCGTGATTTTGGGGATTTCTACCGGTCGCACCGATGCCGCTCTGGGCTGGTCGATGGCGGTGCCCGGCGGGTTGGTGACGCTGGTGGGCTTCGTGCTCATCTACGTGCGCTCGCGGCTCAACGACAAGTAACCCACCCATCCAGCAAGCAACGCAAAGGACCGCCATGCTCAAGCACATCGTGATGTGGAAGTTCAAGGAGCACGCAGAGGGCGCCGACAAGGCGACCAACCTGCTGAAGGCCAAGGCGCTGCTCGACGCCTGCGCCAAGCTGTCGCCCGGCACGCGCCTGTTCGAGGTGGTGATCGCCCAGCCAGGGCTTGAAGCGACCTACGACCTGATCCTCAATTCGGAGTTCACCGACGCCGCCGCGCTCGCGGCCTATGCGGACCATCCGCAGCACGTGGCGCTGAAGCCCTTCATTGGCGCGGTGCGCGAAGCCCGCCAATGCATGGACTACGTGATCTGAGCCAGACAGACGACCTTCCACACCGGAGACATTCCATGACCCCCCGTACCGTTCAAAAACTCTTCGACCTCACGGGCAAGACCGCCCTCATCACCGGCGGCTCGCGCGGCCTGGGCCTGCAGATGGCCCATGCACTCGGCGAAGCCGGCGCGAAGATCATGTTGAGTTCGCGCAAGGCCGACGACCTGGAGCAGGCCGCCGCCGAGCTGCAGGCCGCCGGCATTGACGCGCGCTGGATCGCCGCTGATTGCTCCAAGGAAGAAGACACCCGCCGACTGGCCGACGAGACGCTGGAGCGCATGGGCGCGGTCGACATCCTCATCAACAACGCCGGCGCCAGTTGGGGCGCACCCGCCGAGAACCACCCGGTCGAGGCCTGGGACAAGGTGATGAACCTCAACGTGCGAGGCTATTTCATCCTGTCGCAGCAGATCGCGAAGGGCTACATGATCCCGAAGAAGACGGGCCGCATCATCAACATCGCCTCGATCGCCGGCCTGAACGGGAACGGCCCGGGCATGCAGACGCTGGCCTACAACACCTCGAAGACGGCGGTGATCGGCTTCACGAAGACGCTGGCGGCCGAATGGGGCAAGTACGGCATCAACGTGAATGCGATCTGCCCGGGCTTCTTCATGACGAAGATGGCGGCGGGGCTGATCAAGTCGCTCGGCGAGGACAACATGGCCGCAGCCGCGCCGTTGGGCCGCTTGGGCGACGAGGAAGACCTGAAGGGCATCACGCTGCTGTACGCGAGCGATGCCGGCAAGCACATCACGGGGCAGTGGGTTGCTGTCGATGGCGGTGTCAGCGTGGTGCTCGGCGCCTGAGTTTTTTCAATAGGCTGGGCGTGATTTCGGGCGTGGCTGTTCGGGGTGGCGCCCACGCCGACGGCGTACTCCCCTCCGCGAATGTCCCCCGGCCTGCGGGCTACCGCCCCTCCTCCTTTGTTTCGCTGCGGGGAGCACACCATCGACGTGAGCGTTGCGCGCAGCGGTCGTTGATCGGCGATATACCAGCAGCGTGCCCTGTGCGAATGGCACCGGGTGCTCCCCGCAGCGAAATAAAGGAGGAGCGAAGCGGGGGACATTCGCGGAGGGGAGTACCCGGTGTCATTCGCACGCGCCCTGAAATCAGTGGCAAGAACAATCCTTCCGTAACTCAACAAGCAGACCCCCATCAAGATGTCTACATCTGATTCCAGCGACATCAACATTCGCTCCTACACGAGCCAGATTCCGTTCGCCCGCCACCTGGGCTTCGAGCTCACGAAGTTCGAGAACGGCGAGTCCGAGATCATCTACACCGCCAAGCCCGAGCACCTCAACACCTTCGACGTGACCCACGGCGGCGCCTGCATGACGCTGCTCGACATCACCATGGCCGCGGCGGCGCGCAGCGTTGCGCCCGAAACCGGTGTCGTCACCATCGAGATGAAGACTAGCTTCATGCAGCCTTCGGTCGGCCCGCTGCATGCGCGCGGCACGCTGATCCATCGCACCGCCACGCTGGCTTTTACCGAAGCCAAGATCTACGACGAACACGAACGCGTGTGCGCCCATGCCACCGGCACCTTCAAGTACGTGAAGCGCCGGCTGCCTACCGGCCCCACCAGCGTCAACGAGATGCGTCCGCCTTCCACCGATTGATTCACTGATTGATTGCCCCGGAGACTTCCATGCCCACCAACAAGCAGATCCACCTCGACAACCGCCCCGAGGGCGAAGCCGTCGCCAGCAACTTCAAGCTGGTGACCGCCGAAACGCCCGCACTGAAGGACAACCAGGTCCTGGTGCGCCACCACTACATGAGCCTCGACCCGTACATGCGCGGCCGCATGAACGACGCCAAGAGCTATGCGCAACCGCAGCCGCTCGGCGCCGTGATGCAGGGCGGCACCGTGGGCGAAGTGGTCGAAAGCAAGCACCCCAAGTACGCGGTCGGCGACAAGGTCGTCGGCTTCGGCGGCTGGCAGGAATACAGCGTGGTCGATGCTTCGCAGCCCGGCGCGCTGAAGAAGGTCGACACCACGCACGTGGCGCTGTCGCACTACCTCGGCGCAGTCGGCATGCCTGGCGTCACGGCCTGGTACGGCCTCGTGAAGATCATTGCACCCAAGGCCGGTGAAACCGTGGTCATCACGGCCGCCAGCGGTGCGGTCGGCAGTGCCTTCGGTGCGCTGGCCAAGGCGCGCGGTTGCCGCGTGGTCGGCATTGCCGGCGGCGCGGACAAGTGCAAGTACGTGACCGACGAACTCGGCTTCGACGCCTGCATCGACTACCGCCTGCACCCCGACGTGAAGAGCATGAGCGCCGCGCTCAAGGAAGCCTGCCCGAAGGGCATCGACGGCTACTTCGAAAACGTCGGCGGCTACATCTTCGACGCCGTGCTGCTGCGCGCCAACGCCTTTGCACGCGTGGCGCTGTGCGGAATGATCGCGGGCTACGACGGCCAGCCGCTGCCCCTCGCCAACCCGGCGCTGATCCTCATCAACCGCATGAAGATCGAAGGCTTCATCGTCAGCGAGCACATGGAAGTGTGGCCCGAGGCGCTGACCGAGCTGGGCACGCTGGTTGCCACCGGCAAGCTCAAGCCGCGCGAGTCGGTGGCGCAGGGCATCGAGTCCGCCCCTGAAGCCTTCCTGGGTTTGCTCAAGGGCAAGAATTTCGGCAAGCAGTTGGTCAAGCTGATCTGAATGAGATGAGATGAACTGAACGCACGGCAAGGAGGCCGGATATGGAAATGACGCACGAGGTGTTCAACCAGCCCGCACCGCTGGTGGACTACAACCTCTTCGACACCAACCGGCCCCTGCGCGATGCGTTGAAGTTCAACGCGCCCGCGTTGCAGCTTGCGCAGCTGCAGGAGTTGGGCACAACCCTCGGTTCGGCCGGCATGCAGATGCATGCGCGGCTTGCCAACATCCACACGCCCGAACTGCACACGCACGACCGCTTCGGGCGGCGCATCGACGAGGTGGAGTTTCATCCCAGCTACCACGCGCTGATGACGGCCGCCGTGGGTGCCGGCTTGCACGGCACGCCGTGGACCGGCACGTCGGCCTCGCCGCATGTGCTGCGCGCGGCCGGCTTCATGCTCTTCACCGAGCTGGAGCCATCGATTCTTTGCCCGATCTCGATGAGCTATGCGGTCACGCCCGCGCTGCGCGGCAATGCGGCCGTGTACGCCGGCTGGGGCCCCAAGCTCGGCAGCCTCTGGTACGACCCCGCGCTGAAATCGTTCAAGGACAAGCCCGGCGTGACCATGGGCATGGGCATGACCGAAAAGCAGGGCGGTTCCGACGTTCGCGCCAACACCACGCGCGCCGTGCGGGACGGCAGCGATGCCTGGGGCGAGCGCTATGCGATCACCGGCCACAAGTGGTTCTTCTCGGCGCCGATGTGCGATGCCTTTCTGGTACTGGCGCAAACGCCCGCCGGGCTCAGCTGCTTCTTTCTTCCGCGCGTGCTGCCCGATGGCGCGCGCAACGCCATCCGCATCCAGCGCCTGAAGGACAAGCTCGGCAACAAGGCCAACGCGAGTTCCGAGGTCGAGTTCGACGGTGCCACCGCATGGCTGGTGGGCGAAGAGGGCCGTGGCATTCCGCAGATCCTCGAGATGGGCACGATGACCCGGCTCGACTGCGCACTCGGCACCAGCGGCCTGATGCGCCAGGCCCTGAGCATCGCGCTCAACCACACCAGCCAGCGCAGCGCCTTCGGCAAGCCGCTGATCGAACAGCCGCTCATGAAGAACGTGCTGGCCGACCTCGCGCTTGAAAGCGAAGCCTCGACCGCGCTCGCGATCCGCCTGGCCCGCGCCTTCGATCACCCCGACGACGAACACGAACGCCTGATGGCACGCCTGCTCACACCGGTCGCCAAGTTCTGGATCTGCAAACGCGGCAGCCACTTCGCGCAGGAGGCGATGGAATGCCTCGGTGGCAACGGCTACGTGGAAGAGGGCGGCGAAGGCATCATGGCGCGCATCTATCGCGAGATGCCGCTCAACTCGATCTGGGAAGGCGCCGGCAACATCATGGCGCTCGACCTGCTGCGTGGCCTGCGCAAGGGCGATGCGGTCGCCGGCCTCGCGAAAGAGCTGGCTCCCGCGCGCGGCCAGCATGCCGCGCTCGACCGTCTGGCCGACGCGCTGCCCGCGCGCATCGAGGCGATGGCCTCCGAGGTCGAGGCGCGCCGTCTGGCACAGGACGTGGCGCTGGCGGTGCAGGCTGCATTGCTCGTTCAGACCGCACCGGCCGCAGTCTTCAGCGCCTTCTGCGACTCACGCCTTGGCGGCGACTGGGGCCAGACCTTCGGCACGCTCGGCGCGGGCACCGATTTCGATTCGATCATCCAGCGCGCGCAACCTCGTTGAGCCGCGCTGAACATTCACCCGCAGAAGCAAGCAAACCCCTCACGGAAAACACCACATGGCCGACCTGATCCTTCACCACTACACCACCTCGCCGTTCTCCGAGAAGGTGCGGCTCATCCTCGGCGCCAAGAAGCTGCCCTGGAAGTCGGTCCTGATTCCGCCGATCATGCCCAAGCCCGATGTGGAGGTGCTCACGGGCGGCTACCGCAAGACGCCGTTCCTGCAGATCGGCGCCGACATGTATTGCGACAGCGCGCTCATCGCCGACGTGCTGGAGCACCTGCAGCCCGAGCCCACGCTCTACCCCGAGCCCGAAAAAGGCATGTCGCGCATCCTGGCGCAGTGGGCCGACACCACGTTGTTCTGGGCCGCGATGGCCTGGAACATGCAGCCCAAGGGCGTGGCCGAAGTGTTCGCCAAGGCGCCGCCCGAAGCCGCCAAGGCCTTCGGCGAAGACCGCGGCAAGATGAGCGCCGGCAACATGACGCGCCTGCGTTCGGCCGACGCCACCAGCGCCTACAAGTCATACCTGCGCCGCCTGTCGGACATGCTCGACGACAAGCCCTTCCTGCTGGGCGGATTCCCCTGCATCGCCGACTTCTCGGCCTACCACCCGCTCTGGTACACGCGCCGCATCGAGTCGGTGCGCACCATCCTCGACCTGACGCCTGCGGTGATCGACTGGATGGACCGCATGGCCGCCATCGGCCATGGTGCACCCGAGAAGTTCAGCGCCGCCGAAGCCATCGCCGTCGCCAAGGCCGCGACGCCGCACACGCTGCTGACCGACAGCACCTTCCAGGACGACCACGGCATTCCGCTGGGCAGCGCCGTCACGGTGCGTGCCGAGAGCTTCGGCCTCGAAGAGACGCCGGGCACGCTGGTCGCCGCCACGCGCACGCACTACACGCTGGCGCGCAGCGGCGATCGCACGGGCACGGTGCATGTGCACTTTCCGCGCATCGGCTACGTACTGAAGAAGGCCGAGGCCTGACAAGGTGTGACCGAAAACGCAGCGCGTGGCGGGCACCTTCGTGACTGCGCCCGCGCGCGTTCCGTATTTCAATAGCGGCTCCAACGTCAGAGACATTCAACAGAAGGACACCGGCAAATGATTCAGGACTTCAAGGGCAAGACCGCCGTACTCACCGGCGCTGGTTCGGGTTTCGGGCTCGAGTGCGCACGCATCGGCGCTGCCCGTGGCATGAACCTCGTGCTGGTCGACGTGCAGCAGGACGCACTAGACAAGGCCAAGGCCGAGATGGAAGCCGCCGGCGTGCAGGTGATGGCCCGCAAGGTCGATGTGTCCGATGCCGCGCAGATGGAAGCACTGGCCGCCGCCGTCAAGGAACGCTTCGGCGCGCCGCACTTCGTGTTCAACAACGCCGGCGTGGGCGCGGGTGGCCTCGTGTGGGAAAACACCGTCGCCGACTGGGAGTGGGTGCTGGGCGTCGACCTGTGGGGCGTGATCCACGGCGTGCGCCTGTTCACGCCGATGATGCTCGAAGCGGCCGCCAAAGACCCTAGCTATCGCGGCCACATCACCAACACCGCCAGCATGGCCGGCCTGCTCACGCCGCCCAACATGGGCATCTACAACGCGGCCAAGGCTGCGGTCGTGAGCCTCACCGAGACCATGTACCAGGACCTGAACCTCGTGACCGACCAGATCGGTGCGAGCCTGCTGTGCCCGTACTTCGTGCCCACCGGCATCACGAGCAGCGAGCGCAACCGTCCGAACGCGCCGAAGGATTCGGAGCTCACGAAGAGCCAGCTCATCGGCCAGGCCATGAGCAACAAGGCGGTGAGCAGCGGCAAGATCACCGCCGCCGAAGTGGCGGCCAAGGTGTTCGAGGCGATCACGGCCAACCAGTTCTACGTGTTCAGCCACCCCAAGGCGCTGGGCAACGTGCGCAGCCGCATGGAGAACATCGTGTCGGGCACGAACCCGGCCGACCCGTTCCTGGAGCGGCCCGAGATCGGACAGAAGCTGCGCGAGCAGCTTCGTTCGGCCTGAAGCCGAGCCACGCTGAGCCACGCCGCGCCAGGCGCGGCACGGATTCAGTTGGTCAGTTGTAGCTGACCGTCACCATCGCGCCGGCCATGCGGCCGGCCGGTGGCTGGCCTTGCGGCTTGATCGACAGCGTGCCGCCATCGAGGCCCACGTGCTGTTCGCCCGCCGGATCGAAGGTGTTTCGATGGCCCTTGGCGTCGGTGAATGCGGTGGCCAGGGGCAGGCCACCGAGTGCATCGACACGAACCCTGGCGCTGGGGCGGTCCACCCATTGCCGCAGGAACACCACCTCGGTGGTGCTTGCCGCAACCACGCGGTGCGTGACTGCGGGCGCCTTGGCGACGACCCGCATTTCATACGGAGCGCCGACGATCTCCCCCGTGAAGTGAATCGTGCCGTCTGCAGCGTTGGCGCTCAACGATGCCGCACCCATAAACAAGAATCCCAATGTCGCGAACACGCGCGAACGAAGGTCATGCCTGGTCATTTCGAGCCCTTCTTTTCTCTCTCTTCTTGTGGCTCCCTTTTTGTGTGCATTTGTAATGCACAGCCCATGACATCACAACGAAAGAGAGAGCACAAGGCGCATTTGCATGCGCGTGGCGACATGCCCCGGCTGTGTTGTCAATTGCCCTCGCACTGTTGTCGCGAATTGCATTTCAGGCGTGCGCAGCCGACTGCAATTCATGCACGAGTGCATCGACACGCGCGAGCGCCACAGCGATCGATTGATCGAGCAGGTCGCCGTGGTCTTCCGCATGTTCGATGGACACGCGGTGAAGCTCGTCGAGCCCGAGCAGCGCGAGCGGGGTCGCGACACCCGGCGTGAGCAGGTCCATGTGCGCCTGGAAGCCGCCGGGGCCGTAGCCGTTGCTGCCGCATGAAGTGAGCAGCACGGTGCGCCGTACGCGCTCGGCCAGCAGCGGCACATAGGGGTTCTCGCGGCTGCGATCGAAGTCGAAGGTGGCGCCGATGCGCACGACGTTGTCGATCCACGACTTCAGCGGCGCCGGCATGCTGAAGTTGTACATGGGTGTGCCGATCACCAGCACGTCGGCCCGGCGGATCTCCGCGATCAACGCGTCGCTTTCGGCGAGCACGCCATGCATCCACGGCGCGCGCAGTGCCTCGGGTGTGTAGCCCGCCTCGATCCATTCGCCGGTGACCACACCGGGCGGCTTCGCGCCGATGTCGCGGTAGATCACTTCGTCGTGCGGACGGGTGGCCTTCCAGGCCGAGACAAAACGGTGGCTCAAGCGGCGCGAGTGCGAGCCGTGCTCGGTGGAGCCCGAAAGGCCGGGGCGGGCGCTGGCGTCGATGTGGAGCAGGGTGGTCATGGCGTGGTCCTCGGATGGGTTGATGGGGTGAATGAAATTCATCTGTTTGCTTGACACGGTTTGAAATTTATCCAAGCATCACAGCCGCCACAAACGACGATTTCTTTGCCTTGCAGAAAAATTAATTCATCCATGGCCACCCTTCATTCATTGCCTCCGCTCGCGGCGCTGCGCGCCTTCGAAGCCGCCGCGCGGCACTGCAGCGCCAAGCTCGCGGCGAACGAGCTGTCGGTCACGCCCACGGCCATCAGCCATCAGGTGCGGCAGCTCGAAGAGTCGCTGGGGGTGCAGCTGTTCGTTCGCCAGCCGAGGCAACTGGTGCTCACGCCGCAGGGCCGGGAACTGCAGGCGGTGTTGAGCGAGTCGTTCAGTGCCATGGCCAACGCCGTCGCGCGGCTGCGTGCGCCACCCGCGCGGCAGGCCATCACCTTGTCGACCACGCCGGCCGTGGCGGCGCGCTGGCTGCTGCCGCGCGTGAGCGCCTTGCGAGCGCAGCACCCTCGGCTCGACCTGCGCATTCACGCATCGCACGAAGCGGTGGCGCTCGACGGCATCACGGCCGACATCGCCATCCGCTACGGCAAGGGCCAGTGGCCGGGCCTCGTGGCCGAGAAGCTGTTCGACAACACCTTCGCGCCGGCCTGCAGCCCCGCGCTCAAGCTGCGCCGCCGCAGCGACCTGACGAAGCACACGCTGCTGCATTTCGCGCTGCCCGGCAGCAAGAGCCCGCCGGGTACGTGGGCCGAATGGCAGCAGCAGGCGCAGGTGCCGGGCCTCGACGTGTCGGCCGGGCCGGTGTTCTCCGACGAAACGCACACCGTGTCGGCCGCGCTGCAAGGGCAGGGCGTGGCGTTGATGGGCCTGGCGCTGATCGCGGACGAACTGCGCGCGGGCAATCTGGTGCAGCCTTTCGGGCCCGTGCTGTCTGGCCTGCCGTTCTACCTGGTGTGCCCGGAGGCGCGGCGCTCCGAGCCTGCCGTTGCGGCGGTGTTCGAGTGGGTGAGGGGGTTGTCGCCCCTGGGCGCTGCGGCTTGAAACTCGCGCGGCGGCATCACTGCCGCGGATGCGCCTTGCGCCCCTTCGCTTCGGCGGACTGCAGTTCCTTCGCCGTCAAAACGTAGGTCGTGTTGTTCACGAGGCGCTGCACCGCCAGGTCGATGAAGGCCCTGACGCGCGTGGGCTGCGCAACGCGGCTTCCGTAGTAGACGAAGGTGCTGGAGTGGTCGTCCACGTGAGGGGTCAGCAGCGGCACCAGACGCCCGGCGCGGATGTGCGGCGCGGCGATCACGCCCGTCAGCAGCCCGAGGACGTGCCCGGCCAGCACGGCTTCGGTTTCCAGCGCTTCGTCGTTGATGCACAGCGCGGGCACCACGTGATGCTCGAGTCGGGCGTCTTCCACCTTCACGTACCACGGCAGCACCCTGCCGGTGCCCGGATGGCGAAAGGCGCTGCAGCGATGGGCGGCGAGTGCATTGAGGCTGTCGGGCGCACCATGGCGGGCAAGGTAGGTCGGTGCGCCGCAGATGATGAGCTGCGATGAAAACAGCTTGCGCGCGATCACGCCCTCGGCCGGCGATTGCCCCACACGAAAGCCCACGTCGACGCGGTCTTCCACCCAGTTGCCGATGCGGTCGTCCAGGTGCACGTCGGGTTGCACGTTCGGGTAGAGGCGGCAGAACTCGTCGAGCAGCGGCCACAGCACCGGCGCGAAGGTCGAGCGCGGGCCGACGATGCGCAGGGGCCCGGCGACTTCGTCCTTGGCCTGGCGCGCCATGCTCAGTGCGCGCTGCAGGCCGACCAGCGACGGCTGCGCGGCTTCGAGAAACTGCCGGCCCTCGTCGGTGAGCGACATGCTGCGCGTCGTGCGGTGAAACAGCCGCACGCCCAGGTGCTGCTCCAGTTGGGCCAGCGCCTGGCTCGCCGCCTGCGGCGTGATGCCCTGTGCGGCGGCCGCCTGGCGCAGGCTGCCGAGCTCGGCGGTCTTGGCAAAGGTCGCGATGGAGCGCAGTTCGTTGATGGGCATGGGCACCTCTTTCGCCGGCGATTATCAACAGCAACTTGCCAGTCCTTCAAGGTTGCGGGGTCTATTCGCGCCGGGGGCGCAGACCTACAGTCCGTTCTTGCCGGTCGTCCGGGCTGGCCAGCCACCTGCGCGTGGCGCTGTGCCCACGCAGCGCATGCGATCGACCAAGGAGCAGACGCGACATGACAACCCCCGATGAGTTCACGATTTCCCGGCGCTGCCTGCTGAAGGCGGGCGCGGCCACCGCATCGGTGCCGGCGCTGGTGACCGCCGCGCCAGCCATCGCTGCGCCGCCTCGCACTGCCGGCGACGCAGCGCTTTCGCCCGTGACGCTGAACGTCAATGGCAAGGTGCACCGCCTGTCGCTCGACACCCGCACGACCTTGCTCGACGCATTGCGCGAGCACCTGCACCTGACCGGCACCAAGAAAGGCTGCGACCACGGCCAGTGCGGTGCATGCACGGTGATGCTCGATGGCCGACGCATCAACTCGTGCCTCACGCTCGCCGTGATGCACGAGGGCGCGAAGGTGACGACCATCGAAGGCCTGGGCACGCCGGGCAAGCTGCACCCGATGCAGGCCGCCTTCGTCAAGCACGACGGCTACCAGTGCGGCTACTGCACGCCGGGACAGATCTGCTCGGCCGTGGGCATGCTGGGCGAGATCGCGCAGGGCATTCCGAGCCACGTCACCGAAGACCTGGGCGCGAAGCCGCCGCTGTCGAGCGTCGAGTTTCGCGAGCGCATGAGCGGCAACATCTGTCGCTGCGGTGCCTACAGCAACATCGTCGAGGCGATCACCGAAGTGGCGGGGGTGAACGCATGAAGGCCTTTACCTACGAGCGCGCGGCATCGCCCGCGCAGGCCGTCGCGGCGGCTGTACGCGTACCGGGCGCGCGCTTCATTGCGGGCGGCACCAACCTGCTGGACCTGATGAAGCTGGAGATCGAAACGCCCGCCCACCTGATCGACGTCAACGGCCTGGGCTTCGACAAGATCGAGGGCACGCCCGACGGCGGCCTGCGCATCGGCGCGCTGGTGCGCAACACCGACCTTGCCGCGAACGAGCGCGTGCGGCGCGACTACGCCGTGCTGTCGCGCGCCTTGCTGGCGGGTGCCTCGGCGCAGTTGCGAAACAAGGCGACCACCGCGGGCAACCTGCTGCAGCGCACCCGCTGCCCGTACTTCTACGACACCTACCAGGCGTGCAACAAGCGCCAACTCGGCAGCGGCTGCGCGGCCATCGGTGGGGTCAGCCGGCAGCATGCGGTGATCGGCGCGAGCGATGCCTGCATCGCGACGCACCCCAGCGACATGGCCGTCGCCATGCGCGCGCTCGACGCGAGCATCGAGACGATGCGCCCCGACGGCGCGCGGCGGACCATTCCCATCGCCGACTTTCACAAGCTGCCCGGCGCCACGCCGAACGTCGAAACCGCGCTGCAGCCGGGCGAGCTGATCACGGCGGTCCAGTTGCCGAGCCCGGTGGGCGGCCGGCATGTCTATCGCAAGGTGCGCGACCGCGCGTCGTATGCCTTTGCACTGGTCTCGGTGGCCGCGATCGTGCAGCGCGACGGCTCCGGCCGTGTCGCATTGGGTGGCGTTGCGCACAAGCCGTGGCGCGTCGATGCCGCCGAGCGCGAGCTGCCGCGCGGCGCGAGGGCCACCACCGATGCGCTGCTCGCCGACGCCCGGCCGACCGCGCAGAACGCCTTCAAGGTGACGCTGGTCGAGCGCGCACTCGATGCGGTGCTGACGGACGCGAGGAGCTGAGCGATGAAATTCGACACACCCGCCACCACCAACCCGATCGACCAGCTCAAGGTGATCGGCCAGCCGCTGGACCGCATCGACGGCAAGCTCAAGACCACGGGCACGGCGCCCTATGCCTACGAGCGCCACGATGTGGCGCCCGACGCGGCCTACGGCTACGTCGTCGGTTCGGCGATTGCCAAGGGCCGCATCGCGTCCATCGATGCGAGCCGCGCGAAGGCCGCGCCCGGCGTGATCGCCATCGTCACCGCCGAGAACGTCGGCAAGCTCGACAAGGGCCGATTCAATACCGCGAGGCTGCTTGGCGGCCCGATGGTCGAGCACTACCACCAGGCCATCGCGCTCGTCGTCGCGGAAAGCTTCGAGCAGGCGAGGGCGGCCGCGCAGTTGCTGCACGTCGAGTACGTCCGCGCGGACGGTGCCTTCGACCTGGCGGATGCGAAAGACTCGACCGAGCGGCGCACCACCGACCGCAACAGCACGGTCGGCGATTTCGCGGGCGCGTTCGGCAAGGCCGAAGTGCGGCTCGACCAGACCTACACCACGCCCGACCACTCGCACGCGATGATGGAGCCGCACGCTTCGACTGCGGTGTGGCATGGCGACAAGCTCACAGTCTGGACGTCGAACCAGATGATCGACTGGACCCGCTCCGACCTGGCGACGACGCTCGGCATTGCAAAAGACAACGTCCGCCTCGTGTCGCCGTTCGTCGGCGGGGGCTTCGGCGCAAAGCTGTTCCTGCGTGCCGACACCGTGCTGGCCGCCCTCGGCGCGCGCATCGCGCAGCGACCGGTGAAGGTGACGCTGCAGCGGCCGCTGGTGGCCAACAACACCGTGCACCGGCCGGCAACCATCCAGCGCGTGCGCATCGGCACGACCCGACAGGGCCGGATCACGGCCATTGGGCACGAGAGCTGGTCGGGCAACCTCGTCGGCGGCAAGCCCGAGAACGCGGTGCAGCAGACCCAATTGCTCTATGCCGGAGAAAACCGCCTGACCGGCACGCGGCTCGCACTGCTCGACCTGCCCGAAGGCAACGCGATGCGCGCGCCGGGCGAGGCACCGGGGTTGATGGCGCTGGAAATCGCCATCGACGAAATGGCCGAGAAGCTCGGCATGGACCCGGTCGAATTCCGCGTGCTGAACGACACCCAGGTCGACCCTGCGAATCCGAACCGCCGCTTTTCGGAGCGCCGGCTCATCGAGTGCCTGCGCACCGGCGCACAGCGTTTCGGCTGGGCGCAGCGCAGCGCCCAACCCGCGCAGCGGCGCGAGGGGCGCTGGTGGATCGGCACGGGGCTGGCCGCCGCCTTCCGCAACAACATGGTCATGAAGTCGGGTGCGCGCGTGCGGCTCGACGGGCGCGGCGTGGTGACGGTGGAAACCGACATGACCGACATCGGCACCGGCAGCTACACCGTCATCGCGCAGACCGCCGCGGAAATGATGGGCGTGCCGATCGATCGCGTGGTGGTGCGGCTTGGCGATTCGTCCTTTCCCGTGTCATCGGGCTCCGGCGGGCAGTGGGGCGGCAACAGCGCGACCGCCGGTGTGTATGCCGCTTGCGTCAAGCTGCGCGACACCGTGTCGCAGCGCGCCGGGCTCGACGCGGCCAGCGCGACCTTCTCCGACGGCATGGTGCGTGCCGGCGGGCGCAGCCTGTCGCTCGCATCGGTGGCCGGCGAGGGCGGCATCGTGGTCGAAGACACCATCGAATACGGCGACCTCACCACCAGGTACCAGCAATCGACCTTCGGCGCGCACTTCGTCGAAGTCGCGGTGGACGCCTTCACCGCCGAGGTGCGCGTGCGCCGGATGCTCGCCGTGTGCGCGGCGGGCCGCATCCTCAACCCCAAGTCGGCGCGCAGCCAGGTGATCGGCGCCATGACGATGGGCGTGGGCGCGGCATTGATGGAAGAGCTGGCAGTCGATACGCGGCTGGGCTTTTTCGTCAACCACGACCTGGCCGGCTACGAAGTGCCGGTGCACGCGGACATCCCGCACCAGGACGTGATCTTCCTGGACGAAACGGACGTCATGTCGTCGCCCATGAAGGCCAAGGGCATCGGCGAGCTGGGCCTGTGCGGCGTCGGCGCGGCCGTGGCGAACGCGGTCTACAACGCGACCGGCGTGCGGGTGCGCGACTACCCGGTCATGCTCGACAAGCTCATCGGCCACATGCCTTCGCTGGCTGCCTGACATTGCCGCCCGCGCTTTTTCTTTTTCTTCTTCACACGACCATCCGATGAAATCCATCGCACTGACCGCCGTTTCCCTTTCCATGGCGGCGTCCGCGCTGGCGCAGCCCGACAACGACGGCCTGCAGATTGCGCGCAACGGTTCGCAGGCGTCGGCCAAGGGGCCGGCCGACTATTTCACCGGCACCGTGCGGGTCGATCCGCTCTTTCTGCAGCCGAAGGCGCCCGCGCGCACGACCGGTGCGTACGTGACCTTCGAGCCCGGCGCGCGCACCGCATGGCACACGCACCCGATCGGGCAGACGCTGATCGTCACCGCGGGCTTCGGCCTGGTTCAGCGCTGGGGCGATCCGGTGCAGGAGATCCGTCCGGGCGACGTGGTCTGGATTCCGGCGGGCCAGAAGCACTGGCACGGCGCATCGCCCACCACGGCCATGACGCACATCGCGATCACCGAGCAGGAGAACGGCAAGGCGGTCGACTGGATGGAAAAAGTCAGCGACGCGCAGTACGGAAAACAGCCCTGAGCAAGCGGAAGAGCGCAAGCCAGGAACCCCTCGGCGTCCGGGGACAACAGGGCGGGGCGTTGCGGGTGGGCCCTTAGAATCGCTGCTCCCTTGGGGAGTAGCCGGCTTCCGGACTTCGGAAGCGTTCACGTCAACATACTCGATTCGCACCTTGCGAACCGTGGCGTGAGCAACCGACAGGTTGGCGAGACCAGTGGTGCATGAACACGGCATTGGCCGGCGGGTTCGTGTGCCGCGGCGTCTTGAACCGGCCTTTCTTGCTACTTCCAACCATGAACATCGCTTCCACGATTCTTCTTGCATTCGCCATGTCGACGGATGCCTTCGCCGCTGCCGTCGGCAAAGGCGCGGCGCTTCGCAAACCTTCCTGGCGCGAGGCCTTGCGCACGGGCCTCATCTTCGGCGTCATCGAGGCCTTGACGCCCGTCATCGGCTGGGCGGCCGGCCTGGCCGCCGCCAGCTACGTCGCCCAGTGGGACCACTGGATCGCGGTCACGCTGCTCAGCGTGCTTGGCCTGCGAATGATCTGGGCAGGCTTCGGCGCGCCCGATGCGGTGGAAGACAAGCCCAGTCGCAATTCCTTCTGGACGCTGGCCATCACCGGCTTTGCCACCAGCATCGATGCGATGGCTGTGGGCGTGGGCCTGGCCTTCATCAACGTGAACATCGCCTGGACCGCGCTGGCCATCGGCCTGGCCACCATGGCCATGGTGACCATCGGCGTGATGATCGGGCGCGTGGTGGGCGCGGTGATCGGCAAGCGCGCGGAGATCGTCGGCGGGGTGGTGCTGATCGGGATCGGCTTCCTCATCCTCTACGAGCACCTTGGCGCGGCGGCCTGAGCCGTTGCAAAAGGGTGGCAAGCCGGCCTCGTATTTGTTGTAATCCAAAGGTTATAGAGCTGGGCCTGAAAAATGCCCGGACCCTCTCGCGCACTTCCATACTGCCACCCGCGGAACAACAAGACAGACAAGGATCTCCATGGAGACGTACCCGACCCTGCGCCAGGCCACAGGCGTTGCCCGCATTCTCAGCAAGCGCTCGGCCTGCACCATCGTGGTCTACCGGCAGGGGGACGAAAAATTCGTGGCGGCGCATTCCGCCGATGCCGTGGACGGCACCATCGAAGCCGTGTACCGCGACGGGTATGTCGTGCCGACGCTCTTGAGCAAGACGACGCGCTGACGCACCGGGTGCTCCGGTTCAACGGACTCGAGGCCAAGCCTCCTTCGGGAGGCTTTTTCGCGTGCGCTTTCTCCAGTGGGTCGGTGCGACCTGTCGGTGCACATCAACCGTTGTGTGTCTCGGGTGCCCCAGCCTGCGTCGCAATCCAATCCCACACGGCGCGAATCGCGGGTTCGTTCTCGCGTCCGTTCGCGGTGGCCAGAAAGTAGCTGCCCGTTTCAAGCGCAGGCCCGAAGGGTTGCACCAGCGCGCCGCTGCGCACTTCCTCGGCCGCGAGCGTGAGGCTCAGCAATGCCACGCCGTGTCCGCCGAGCGCGGCGAGCATCGCATGCGTCTCGTCTGAAAAAGACAGGCCCGAGGCCTTCATCGCCCGTCCCCTTGGCGGTGCGATGCCGGCCTTGCGAAACCAGCGCGGCCAGACGGCCGGCGCCGTTGCTTGCGGCTGCCAGTCGCAATGGATCAACTGGTGCTTCGGAAGATCGGCCACGCGCCGCAGGCCCAGCATCGGGCTGCACAGCGGCGCGTAGCGTTCGGACATCAGCTCGCGCGACACGAGGCCGGGCCAGTTGCCGCTGCCCATGCGCACCGCGATGTCGGCATCGCCGCGCGCAAGGTCGACCGACGTGTCGCTCGCATGCAGCCGCAGCTCGATGCCAGGGCAGGCCTCGCGAAAGGCCGCCATGCGCGGCAGCACCCATCGCGCGGCGAATGCGGTGTTGGTGGTCAGCGTGACGGCCTGCGATGCCGCAGGGCGGCGCAATTTGTCGACACCGGCTTCGAGCACGTCGAAGCCCGTGCGCAGGTCGTCGAACAGCCGTTGGCCCGCGGGCGTCAGCGCGAGCTGACGCGTGAGACGGCGAAACAACGGCTGGCCCAGCGTGTCTTCGAGCGCACGCACCTGGTGGCTGATGGCCGAGGGCGTGACCGACAGCTCGAGTGCCGCGCGCTGAAAGCTCAGGTGCGCCGCCGCGGCCTCGAAGGCGCGCAGCGCCAGCAGTGGCGGCAATCGGCGAGGTTGCCGGACAGATGAGCCAATCTCGTTCATGAGAGGAAAAATTATCGTTTGTGAATGCCTCGAAGCGTCTCTAGATTCAAGGCCTGCGCAGTCATTCTGACAGCGCGGCACAGAATAGATCAACTCACTCATCAAGACGCTCATGACTTTGAACCTTCTTCACATCGACGCCAGCGCCCGTCCGGGCCGTTCCGACACCGACGCGCACGGCTCGCACACGCGCCGGCTTTCCGCGCGCTTCGTCGAGCGCTGGCGCAAGGCGCGGCCGGACGACCGCATCGACTACCTCGACGTCGGGCAGCAACCGCCCGCGCACGTCAACGGCCGTTGGATTCACGCGGCCTTCACGCCGCCGGCCGCGCGCGAGCCGTGGATGGCCGATGTGCTCGCCGAGAGTGACCGGCTGGTCGACCAGCTCATCGCCGCCGACGTCGTCGTGGTCGGCCTGCCGATGTACAACTTCAGCGCGCCCGCGCAGTTCAAGGCCTGGATCGACAACATCGTGCGCGTGGGCCGCACCTTCGGCTTCGATCGTTCGCGCGGCGCCGTGCCTTACTGGCCGTTGCTGGCGGAGGCGGGCAAGCGCGCGGTGCTGCTGGGTGCGCGCGGCGACCACGGCTACGACGCGGGCGGGCGCATCGCGCACCTCAACCACACCGAGAACAGCGTGCGCTCGGCGCTCGGCTACATCGGCATCACCGACGTCTTCGAGGCGGCGGTGGAGTCGGACGAATTCGGCGGCGAGCAACTGGCGCAGTCGATGCGCAAGGCCGAAGCCGCCGTCGATCGCCTCGTCGACGAGCTTGCCGGCACGGCGGCATGCAAGGCCGGTGCAGACACCGATCGCAAGCTCGTATATTCAGACGGACCTTGACGACGAAATCGGAGAAGATGGCGGCCCGGCCGCTTCAACGACATCGATGAATCCATCGGCTCCCTCGAAATTCCGCATCGGTTTGCACACGCGCCTGAGCCTGGGCGTCGCGGCGGTCGTGCTGACGGCCACCTTCGCCATTGCCACCGTCGCGCTGCATCTGGTCAAGAGCCGCATGCGCGCGTCGATCGCCGACGAGCAGGTGGCACGCGTATCGGCCATCGCGGACGCCATCGACCAGAAGTTCAGCAGCCGCCGGATATTGCTGCAGACCTTTGGCGACAGCGTGGAAACGCAGGGCTTCGAGAACGCCGCGCCGCTGCAGGAATTCCTGGAAAAGCACCCCGCGCTGAAGCAGGCCTTCGACAACGTGGCTTTCATCGACACCGACGGCAATCTGGTGGCCAACCAGAACGGCGCACAGCAGATCGGCAGCGTCAACCTCAAAGACCGCGCGTACTTCCAGCAGACGGTGGCCTCGAAGGCCGGCGTCATTTCGCAGCCGTACCGCAACCGCCTGAACGGGTTGGCGCAGGTCGCCATCACCGAGCCGGTGCTCGACAGCGCGGGGCAGGTGCGGTTCGTGATCTCCGGCGCCATCAACCTGAAAGACCGCAGCATCCTGGGCAAGCTGGCCGATGTCCGGTTCGGCAAGACGGGCTACCTGTTCATCACGACCACCGACGGCATCGTGGTCGATCACCCGCATGCCTCGCGCATCCTGAACCACATCCGGGCGGAAGGTGGCGGTGCGCCGGAAGTCATCCGCGCGATGGCCGGTTTCGAGGGCGCGAGCGAGGGCATCGACGAGGGCGGCGTGCCCGGCCTCTATGCCTTCGACCGCACCGAGCAGACGAACTGGATCGTCGGGGCCATGTACCCGCGCGCCGAGGCCTTCGCACGGCTGGACGCCATCGAGCGCGGCGCATGGCTCGGGGCTTTGCTGCTC
Source organism: Variovorax sp. VaC1 (assembly GCF_043658315.1). Classification (NCBI taxonomy): domain Bacteria; kingdom Pseudomonadati; phylum Pseudomonadota; class Betaproteobacteria; order Burkholderiales; family Comamonadaceae; genus Variovorax; species Variovorax sp. VaC1. The sequence continues at coordinate 804,930 of NZ_JBIGLT010000003.1, forward strand.
GCGCTGTCGGCGGGCGCGCTGGCGCTGGGCGTGGTGCGGCGCCAGCTGCGGCCGCTGGACGACCTGCACCGCCACATGCAGTTCGCCCAGGACGCGCCTTCGGAAGTGGTGGCGCCGCGCACCTACACGCAAGACGAGATCGGCGACCTCTCGCGAACCTTCGACGAACTGATGGCGCAGCGGCGCGCCAGCGAAGTCAGCCTGGCGCACAGCGAGGCGCAGGTGCGCACCATCGCCGACAACATCCCCGCGATGGTGTCGCACGTGGACGCGTCGCTGCACTACACCTTCGTCAATGCGCACGTGAGAACGCTGCACAAGAACGCGCAGCTGGTCGGGCGGTCGATGCCCGAGGTTCGCGGCGCGAAAGACTTCGCCACCGTCGAGCCGCATTTCCGGCGCGCGCTGGCCGGCGAGACCGTCATCCTCGAGAAGACCGGCGACCCGTCGCTCGGCATCGGCAACCGCACCTTCAAGGCCCACTACATCCCCGACATCGACGTCGACGGCGTGGTGCAGGGCGTGTTCTCGATGACCTTCGACATCACTGAAGAGGTCAATATCCGCAAGGCCCTGACCGAGCAGGAGAAGCGGGTGCGCGACGTGACCGACAGCATCCCGGCGCTGGTCGGCTACTTCGACCGCGACCAGAACTGCCTGTACGGCAACAGCCGGGCGCGGCAGATGGCGGGCGTGGGCGACGGCTCGCTGCAGGGCCTGACGTTGCGCTCGGCGCTGGGCGACGCGATGTACGCGCAGCACGAGCCCTACCTTCCGATGATGTTCAGCGGCCAGAAGGTGCGCTTTCCGGTGCACGCGCCGATGCACGGCAAGGAGGGCTACTTCCAGGTCAACCTGATTCCCGACAAGAACCTGCAGGGCGAGGTGCTGGGTTTCTATCTCATGACCTTCAACATCACGGCCTTGAAAGAGGCCGAGCTGCACCAGGCCGAGAGCGAGCTGCGCCTGCGCACCATCACCAACAGCATGCCGGCGCTGATCACCTACATCGACCGCGAGGAAAAGATCACCTTCGCCAACGCCACCAGCCGCGAGTGGCTGGGGCTCGATCCGTCGCAGGTGCTGGGGCGCCACGTGCAGGACGTGGCGGGCGCCGATGTGTACCTCTCGCGCAAGGCCATGATCGCGCGGGCCCTGGCGGGTGAGCGGGTGGAGTTCGAGGCGCGCACCCAGCGCAAGGGGTTCGAGCGCATCACGCAGGTGATCTACGTGCCCGACACCCGTGCCGATGGCGTGACGCACGGCATCTTCTCGCTCGCGCTGGACATCACCGCGCTGAAGGTGGTGGAGCACAAGCTCATCGAGCTGGCGCGGCTCGACACGCTCACCGGCTTGCCGAACCGGCTGGCCTTCAACGAATACCTGCCCGACGCGGTGCTGCGCGGGCGGCGCACGGGCCATGCGCTGGCACTGATGTTCCTGGACATCGACCACTTCAAGCGCATCAACGACACGCGAGGCCACGCGGTGGGCGATGCGGTGCTGGTCGAATACGCGCGGCGGCTGCTGGGTTGCGTGCGCGGCACCGACATGGTGGCTCGGCTCGCGGGCGACGAGTTCGTGCTGGTGCTTGAGAACCCGAGCACGCCGGAGGCCGTGGCCGCCGTTGCCGAAAAGATCGTGGCGCGGATCAACGCGCCGGCGTTCGAGGTCGATGGGCAGCGCATCGAGGTCACGACCAGCGTCGGCATTGCGTTTCTCCGGGCTGCCGATTCGTCCGTCACCGCTGCAGAGCTGCTGGCGCGGGCCGATGCGGCGCTCTACAACGCCAAGGCGCAGGGGCGCAACCGGTTCGAGTTCTTCATGCGGGTGGTGCAGGCCGACCCGGCCACCGAGAAGCACTGACGCGGGCTGCGGCCGGCGCGGTTCAGTTCAGGGCACCGGCGGAAGCTCCGCGCGGCTGTCTCCCGGGACCAATGCGAGCACATGGTTCTCGTGGCGCCCCTCGCCAAGAATGAAATGGGTGCGGCCTTTTTCGACCAGGCCGTGCTTTTCGTAGAAGTCGCAGGCCCGCCGGTTCCTGACGTTGACCGACAGCCACAGCGCATCGATGCCCGTGCGTTCTCGAACCGCGGCACGCACCTCGCGAAGCAGCGCCGAGCCGACGCCGCATCCGGTGAAAGGCTCCTGGACATAGAGCGTGCAAAGCTCCGTATCGGTTGAAGCCACAAGCGGCTGGGCGACACCGAAGCGCACCAGCGCATAGCCGACGAGGTGCCTGTCGATCTCCGCAACGAGCAGGCAAACGCCGGCGTCTTCGATCGATGCGGCAAATTTCGCCGGCGTGAACTCGCCGAGCACATGGCTTGCGAGCAGGTCGTTCATACCGTCCGTGGCGTAGGTGTCGAGCCAGACCTGGATCGCCAGTGCAGCGAGCGTGCGCGCATCTGGCGCAGCGGCCGGGCGCACGGCGATGTGCGCACGTGCCGCGTTCTCCGGCGCTTTGCGGTCTTGCCGCAGGCAGCCTTCGAGCTGTTCGATCAGGCGCCTGACTTCGCCTTCGCCCAGGTCGAGCGGATCACCGTGCGCACCCACGGCAATGAGGCAGATGGCCGAGCCGTCGTGCCAGGCTTCCAGGCGGTCTTTCTTTTCTGGCGCGGGCGTTGTGGTCGGGGTGGTCATGGCGAAGTTCTATCACGCGGTGGCGCCAGTGCCCGGCTTGCACGGACACCGGTGCACCAACGAGTGAACAGGCTCGCGCCGGCGGCGGGCGCTTCAGACCTGCGCCGAAGCGCAATCGCTCAGCGAGGCACGTGCCTCGTGCTTGTCGAGCGAGCGGCTCCACAGCGCGATGCCGAGGCCCACGAGCGTCAGCAATGCCGCCACCCAGCCCAGCGCATGCAGCCCCGGGCCGTGGTCGATCACCACGCCACCGACCCAGGCGCCGAGCGCATTGCCCAGGTTGAAGGCCGCGATGTTGAGGCTCGACGCGAGGTTCTGGCCCGCACCCGAGGCCTTTTCGAGCACCCGCAACTGCATCGGTGCCACGGTGGCGAACGAGGCCACGCCGAGCAGGCCGACGAAGACGACCGCCGTGAATGGCGTGCCGATGGTGAACTGCATCGCGCCCAGCACCACGGCCAGCGCCACCAGTGTGCCGAGCACGGCGGGCATCACCGAACGGTCGGCCAGCTTGCCGCCGAGGATGTTGCCGATGGCCAGGCCACCACCGAACACCAGCAGGATCGGCGACACGGCCGACTCCGACAGGCCGGTGATCTGCGTCAGCAAGGGTTGGATGTAGGTGTAGACCACGAACACGCCGGCAAACCCGAGCACCGTCATCGCGAGGCCCAGCAGCACCTGCGGGCGGGCCAGCACGGCCAGCTCTTCGCGCAGCGGTGCGGGCTTGACTTCCCCCTTCATGCGGGGCACGAAGGCCGCGAGCACCACGAAGGCTAGCACGCCGATCAGCGTCACCGCCCAGAAGGTCGAGCGCCAGCCCAGTTGCAGGCCCAGCCAGGCGCCGGCCGGCACGCCGAGCAGCGTGGCGGCGGTCAGGCCGGTGAACATGATCGCGATGGCCGAGGCGCGGCGCTCCGGCGCCACGAGGCCGGTGGCCACCACCGAGCCGACGCCGAAGAAGGTGCCGTGCGCCAGCGAGGTGATCACGCGCGCGGCCATCAGCATTTCGTAGTTGGGCGCCAGCGCACAGGCGAGGTTGCCGAGCGTGAAGATCGCCATCAGCGCGAGCAGCACGGTCTTGCGCGGCAGCTTGCGCGTGGCGATGGTGAGCACGGGAGCACCGACCGCGACCCCGAGCGCATAGCCCGAGATCAGCAGGCCGGCGGCCGTGATGGTGACGTGAAGATCCGTCGAGACCTGCATCAGCAGGCCCATGATGACGAACTCGGTGGTGCCTATTCCGAAGGCACCGGCGGTGAGGGCAAGAAGAGCGATGGGCATGATGCCATGTACTGTGCGGACATTCGCCTTCGATGACTAGAATGCCGCAAAGACAAGCACTTGTGAGTTGAACTCACAGAAAGAGCGTATGCCCCGCATCGACGTCAACCGCTCCGGCGAAATGGAAGCCTTCGTGCAGGTGGTCGAATCGGGCGGCTTCTCGGCGGCCGCGCGCCAGCTGGGCATGACGCCTTCGGCCGTGAGCAAGCTGGTCGCGCGGCTCGAACTGCGGTTGGGCATCCAGCTCGTGCACCGTTCCACGCGCAAGCTGCAGCTCACGCCCGAGGGCACGCAGTTCTACGAGCGCAGCACCCGCGTGCTGGCCGACATGGACGAGGCCGAGCGTTGCGCGGCCGCCGGTGCCGCGCCACGCGGGCGCGTGAGCATCAACGCCAGCGTGTCTTTCGGGCAGCACAAGCTGGTGCCGCTGGTGCCGCGCCTGCTCGAGATGCATCCGGAGATCACGCTCGACATCGCGCTCACGGACCGCATCGTCGACCTGATGGACGAGCGCGCCGACATCGCGATCCGCTGGGGCCAATTGCCGTCGTCCGACCTGGTGGCACGGCGGCTGGGTGAAACGAGCCAGGCCATCGTGGCCGCGCCGGCCTACCTGGCGAAGTACGGCACGCCGCGCACGCCGCAGGAGCTGGAGGCACACAACCGCCTGGGCTGGACCTACCGGCGCAACGCGCCCGACTGGCCGTTGCGCATCGACGGCCGGATGATCGCGCTGCCGGTGGTCGGCCCGGTGCGCGCGGCCGACGGCGAGACGTTGCGCCACCTGGCCATCGCGGGCGCGGGTGTGGCGCGGCTGTCGCTGTACCACGTGCAGCACGACATCGACGCGGGGCGGCTGGTGCCCTTGCTCGAGGAGTTCAACCCCGGCGAGATCGAGCCGATCCACGCGGTGTACATCGGCAAGGCCGGCACGCTGCCGGCGCGGGTGCGCGCGGTGCTCGACTTCCTGGTGGCCTGTTCGGGCGTGGGTGGAGGGCGCTACACGCTCAAGCGCACGGCGCCGATGCCGGGGAATTCCGCCGTCACCTGATCGCCACGGCGGCAGGGCAGCACGCCGACCCACGAGCCCGTGGTGACGACGGTGCCGGCCGGCACGGTCTGGCCGTGGCGCGTGAGGTGGCGCAGCCAGATCGGCAGCAGCCACGCCGGGTCCGACAGCGGATGCGTGCCGACGCGCACCACGGTGTCTGCATGGCCGACCTGGGTCTCGCAGCGTTGCGAGGCCCAGTCGACGGCGGCGTAGGGGCGCCATTCGCCAAGCACCAGGGCGCCGTGCACTTGCGAGTCGGCCAGGCGGAGCAGGGCGGGCGTGGTGGGCAGGTCTTGCCAGCGCGCGTCGACGATCTCGACCGAGACGGCCATGGCGTCGATGAGCGATGCGGTATCGGGGTGGTCGAGCTTGGCGGCCTGCGCGGGCGTGACATCGCTGCCGAGTCGCAGCGCGATCTCGGCTTCGATGCCGGGTGTGTGGAACACGAGGTCGCTGAAGTCGGCGGGGCTTTGCCGCACGCCGGCGGGCGGCAGCGGCGCATGCGTGAGCGTGAGCGTTGCGCTGCGCGAGCCGCCGCCGGATTTCCAGGTGCGGGGCAGGGCGGTTGCGCCGAACCAGCCGAGTGCGGCGGCGACGGCGTCCTGCACTTCGTAGGCCTGGGTGTCGTTGCCCAGCGTGTCGGTCCAGGGCGTGGCGTCGAGGGTGCGGTTACCGCGGCGTGCGGCGACCAGGGCGTCTGTGAGAGCTGTCTGTGAAGGGGTCATCTGTCGGATCTTCTCAGTTTGCGTAAGAGGGTATTCGGGGCGCGTGCACAGAGCACCGGGTGCTCCCCTCCGCGAATGTCCCCCGCCTTCGGCGTGAGCGCGCCCTGAACAACAGCGTCCCGTCAGGTCTCGACGTGCACCTTCCCATCCTTCACCACCTTCGCCCACTTGGCAATCTCGGTGTTGATGAACTGCTTGAACTTGTCCTGCGAACCGCCGCCGTCTTCGGCCCCATAGGTGTCGAGCCGCTCCTGCACATCGGGCATCGCCAGCACCGTGTTCACGTCGCGATTGACCTTCTGTGCAATCGCCGGTGGCAGCTTGCCGGGGCCGGCCAGTCCGTACCACGTGGTGGCCTCGAAACCCTGGAAGCCCTGTTCCTGCATCGTCGGCACGTTCGGGTGGCCCTTCGCGCGCTTGGTGCGCGTCTGCGCGATGGCCAGCACGCGGCCGTTCTTCACATGCGGCGTGGCGGCCGTCATGGTCTCGAAGCTGTATTGGATCTGCCCGCCCATCAGGTCGGCCAGCAACGGGCCGCTGCCCTTGTAGGGCACGTGCAAGGCGTCGATGCCGCCTTGCAACTTGAACATCTCCAGGGCCAGATGCTGCGCGGAACCGGCGCCGGCCGAGCCGAAGCTCACGGTGCCGGGCGCGGCCTTGCAGGCGGCCACGATGTCTTTCACCGTCAATGCCTTCTGCGAAGGGCCCGCGATCAGCAGGTTCGGCGTGACGCCCACCAGCACGATCGGCACGAAGTCGCGCTCCACGTTGTAGCGCAGCTTGGGCTGCAGGCTGGGCGCGAGCGCATGGCTGTTGATGTGGGCCATCAGCAAGGTGCTGCCGTCGCTGGGCTGCTGCGACACGTAGTCGGCCGCGAGCACGCCCGCCACGCCGGCCTTGTTCTCGACGATGACCTGCTGGCCCCACATGAGCGTGAGCTTCTGCGCGACCACGCGCGCCAGCGCATCGGTGCCGCCGCCCGGTGGAAAGCCCACCACGATGCGCACCGGCCCGGAAGGCCACTCCTGCGCGAAAAGGCGCGGCACGCCCAGGGTGGCGGCGGCCGCGCCCGCGGCTTGAATGAGGGAACGTCTTTGCATCATCTTTGTCTCCGTGGTGTTGGGGTCCGATGCGTGCCGGGCCTGAAGGCCCGGCAGGTGGGCCGCCGCGTCGTTCGAGCGACGCGATGCGGCCGGTGTGCGTGCTTGCGCGTGCGCGCGTGTTTGTTTGTTTGCTCCGGCGGTGCCTAGGCAGCCTTCTGCAACGCCGCCGCGGGCGCGGCATGGCTCGCGAAATGGTCCATGGCCGCGTGCACGCCGCTGCCGGCCAGCTTGATGCCCGCGAGCTTCATGCCCATCTCGACACCCGCGACCATCGCCACCAGCGTCAGGTCGTTGCTGTCGCCCAGGTGGCCCATGCGGAACATGCGGCCCTTGAGCTTGCCCAGGCCCGTGCCCAGCGACAGGTCGAAGCGCTGGTGGATCAGGCGGCGCAGCGCGTCGGCGTCGACGCCCACGGGCGTGATCACGCCGGTGAGCACGGGCGAGTACACGGCCGGGTCGGCGCACTGGATCGGCAGGCCCCACGCATTGACAGCGGCGCGCACGCCGGCGCCCCAGCGCTGGTGGCGCGCGAACACGTTGTCCAGCCCTTCGCCGAGGATCATGTCGAGCGATTCCGACAGGCCATACAGCAGGTTGGTGTTGGGCGTGTAGGGCCAGTAGCCGTCCTTGTTCATCTCGACGATCTCGTCCCAGGCCCAGAAGGCGCGCGGCAGCTTCGCGGTCTTCGCGACTTCGAGCGCGCGCGGCGACAGCGCGTTGAAGCTGATGCCCGGCGGCAGCATCAGGCCCTTCTGCGAGCCGCTGATGGTCACGTCCACGCCCCATTCGTCGTGCCGGAAATCGGCGCTCGCCAGGCCCGAGATGCTGTCGACCATCAGCAGGGCGGGGTGGCCGGTCGCGTCGATGGCCTTGCGCACCGAGGCGATGTCGGAGGTGACGCCGGTCGAGGTCTCGTTGTGCACCACGCACACGGCCTTGATCTTCTTTTCGGTGTCCTTGCGCAGGCGCGCCTCGATGAGTTCGGCCTGCACGCCACGGCGCCAGCTCGGCGCGTTGGGCAGGTGCTCGTCGGTGCCGCCTGCGGCCAGGAACTCTGTCGACAGGCCCAGGCGCGTGGCCATCTTCTGCCACAGCGAGGCGAAGTGACCGGTCTCGTACATCAGCACGTGGTCGCCGGGGCTCAGCGTGTTGGCGAGCGCGGCCTCCCATGCACCCGTGCCCGACGCGGGGTAGATCGCGACGGGATGCTTCGTCTTGAAGATCTCCTTGATGCCGCCGAGCACCTTCAGGCCGAGCGTGCCGAACTCGGGCCCGCGGTGGTCGATGGTGGGCAGGCTCATGGCCCGCAGGATGCGGTCGGGCACCGGGCTGGGCCCGGGAATCTGGAGGAAATGGCGGCCGGTGGGATGGATGTCGAGTTGCAGCATGGACGTTCCTTTCGCATTCAGTTTTGCATTCAAAATGCATTTTTGTTTGATGGTTTACCCTTAATTCAAAGGCTTGTGGTGCCATTTTTTTGCATTCAAAATGCATTCAAGGGACACAAACCATGACAGCAGACATCATCGAAATCTCGCGCCTCGCACTGCACGACCAGGTGGCTTCGCGCCTGCGCACCTTGCTGGTCGAAGGGCACATCGCACCCGGCGCCAAGCTCAACGAACGCGAGCTGTGCCTGCAGATGCATGTGTCGCGCACGCCGCTTCGCGAGGCCATCAAGCTGCTGGCGGCCGAAGGGCTGGTCGACCTGTTGCCCAACCGCGGCGCGGTGGCGGTCAAGCTCACCGAGGCCGACGTGCTCAACACCTTCGAGGTGCTGGCCATGCTCGAAGGCATGTCGGGCGAGTTGGCAGCCAAGCGCATCACCGACGAAGAACTGGCCGAGGTGCGCGCGCTGCACTACGAAATGATGGCCTGCTTCTCGCGGCGCGACCTGTCGGGCTACTACCGCATCAACGCGCGCATCCACACCGCCATCAACGAGGCCGCCGGCAACCCGGTGTTGTCGAACACCTACCGCTCGATCAATGCGCGCGTGCAGTCGCTGCGCTTTCGCACCAACCAGAACGAGACCAAGTGGAAGCACGCGGTCGAAGAGCACGAACAGATGATCGAGGCGCTGGCCGCGCGCGATGCGGCGGCCATGCGCAAGGTGCTCACGGCGCACGTGCTGCGCAAGCGCGACACCGTGCTGGAGCTGCTGCGCGCCGGCGAGATCTACCCCCAGGCCCAGAACAAAGCGAGCTGACCTCACACACACCATGCGCATCGACCCCGCCAGCCACATGCAGCCAGCCGGAACCGTTCTTCCGCCCAACGACACCTGCGAACTGCTCGCGCGCCGGCTGCGTGCCGACACACAGGGCGAGGTGCTGTTCGACGACGGCTCGCGCGGGCGCTACGCCACCGATGCGTCGATCTACCAGATCACGCCCGTGGGCGCCTTCGTGCCGACGAACGAGCGCGACATCGCCACCGCCATCGACATCGCACGCGACCTGAAGGTGCCGGTGCTGGCGCGCGGCGGCGGCACCAGCCAGTGCGGCCAGACCACGGGCGCGGCGCTGGTGATCGACAACAGCAAGCACTTCCGGCGCGTGCTCGACGTGAACGTGGAAGAGGGCACCGCCACGGTCGAACCCGGCCTGGTGCTCGACCACCTGAACGCGCAGCTCAAGCCGCACGGGCTCTGGTACCCGGTCGATGTGTCGACCAGCGCGCAGGCCACGCTGGGCGGCATGGCGGGCAACAACTCCTGCGGCTCGCGCTCCATCGCCTACGGCAACATGGTGCACAACGTGCTGGGCGCGAGCGCGTGGCTGTCGAGTGGCGAACTGGTCGAGTTCGGTCCGCAGGCGACGCTGGGCGCGCGCGCGGCCGGCATCGCGCAATTCGTGCATGGGCTGGCGCAGCAGCACCGCGAGCAGATTGCCGCGCACTGGCCCAAGGTGATGCGCCGCGTGGCGGGCTACAACCTCGACATCTTCGACAACCAGAGCGAGCGGCCGTATACCGCCGATGGCAGCGTCAACCTCGCGCACCTGCTCATCGGCGCCGAAGGCACGCTGGCGTACACCAAGAGCCTCAAGCTCAAGCTCGCACCGCTGCCGCGCGCGAAGGTGCTGGGCATCGTGAACTTCCCGACCTTTCATGCGGCCATGGACGCGGCGCAGCACATCGTCAAGCTCGGGCCCACGGCGGTCGAGCTGGTCGACCGCACCATGATCGAGCTGAGCCTGGCAAACCCCGCGTTCAAGCCCACGGTCGAGACGGCGCTGATCGGCCGGCCGGCGGCCATCCTGCTGGTGGAGTTCTCGGGTGCCGACAAGGCTGCATTGCTGCCGCAGCTCCAGCAGCTTGTCGAGCTGATGGGCGACCTGGGCCTGCCCGGCAGCGTGGTCGAGATGCCCGATGACGCCCGCCAGAAGAACCTGTGGGAAGTGCGCAAGGCCGGCCTCAACATCATGATGAGCCTGAAGGGCGACGGCAAGCCGGTGAGCTTCATCGAAGACTGCGCCGTGCCGCTCGAGCACCTGGCCGAATACACCGACGCACTGACCGAGGTGTTCGCCAAGTACGGCAGCCGGGGCACGTGGTATGCGCACGCCTCGGTCGGCACGCTGCATGTGCGGCCCATTCTCGACATGCGCGTGGACGGTGCTGCAAAGATGCGCGCCATTGCCGAAGAGGCCAGCGCGCTGGTGCGCAAGTACAAGGGCGCCTTCAGTGGCGAGCATGGCGACGGCCTGTGCCGTGGCGAGTGGATCGAATGGCAATTCGGTCCGGCCATCAACGAGGCCTTTCGCGCCATCAAGCAGAAGCTCGACCCGGCCAACCTGTTCAACCCCGGCAAGATCATCGACCCGCCGCGCATGGACGACGGCGCGCTCTTTCGCTTTGCGCCGCCCACCGCGCCGAAGCCGTACCGCCGCATCGAGCTGAAGCCGGTGCTCGACTGGTCGGCCTGGAACGTCAATGCCGACCCCGTGACCGAAGAGACCACCGCGCCCGGCACCGGCGGCGACAGCACCGGCGGCCTCGCCAAGGCCGTGGAGATGTGCAACAACAACGGCCACTGCCGCAAGTTCGATGCCGGCACCATGTGCCCCAGCTACCGCGTGACGCGCGACGAACAGCACCTGACGCGCGGCCGCGCCAACACGCTGCGCCTTGCACTGTCAGGCCAGCTCGGCCCCGACGCCTTCACCAGCGAGGCCATGCACGAGACCATGGACCTGTGCGTCGGCTGCAAGGGCTGCAAGCGCGACTGCCCGACCGGCGTCGACATGGCGAAGATGAAGGTCGAGTTTCTCGACCACTACAAGAAGCGCCACGGCCACACGCTGAAAGACAAGCTGGTCGCCTACATGCCCGACTACGCGCACAAGGCCAGCCGCATGCCGTGGCTGCTGAACCTGCGCAACAACGTGCCCGGTGCTGCATGGCTCGGCGAAAAGCTGCTGGGCTTTTCGGCGAAGCGTTCGCTGCCCGAGTGGCGCAGCGACACCTTCTGGCGCGCCAAGGGCAACGAGCCGGGGCTGTTCACCGACCAGGCCTCGGTGCTGTCGGTCGCAGCGCGCGGCGGCAAGGCGGCCGTGCTGTTCGTCGACACCTTCAACGGCACCTTCGAGAGCGAGAACGCCTTCGCGGCCGCGCGCGTGCTCGAAGCTGCAGGGTACGTGCTGCACACCGTGGAAAAGCGCGGCGGCCACCATTGCTGCGGCCGCACCTTCCTGGCCAGCGGTATGGTCGCAGAGGCCAAGTTGCGCGCCGAGGCGCTGGTCGATACGTTGCTGCCGCTGGCGCAAGCCGGCATTCCCATCGTCGGGCTGGAACCTTCGTGCCTGCTCACGCTGCGCGACGAAACGCTGGCCATGGGCTTCGGCGACAAGGCCCACACCGTGGCCGGGCAGGCGCTGCTGTTCGAGGAATTCATCGCACGCGAGATCAAGGCCGGCCGCTTCGAACTGGCACTGAAGCCATCCACCGGCCCGATCCTGCTGCACGGCCATTGCCATCAGAAAGCGTTCGGCGCTGTCAGCCCGGTGATGGACGTGCTCAAGCTGATTCCCGGCGCGCAGCCCGAGCTGATCGAAAGCTCGTGCTGCGGCATGGCCGGCAGCTTCGGCTACGAGGCAAGCCACTTCGACGTGTCGATGCAGATGGCCGAGGCCAGCCTGCTGCCCGCCATCCGCGCGAAGCCCGATGCGACCGTGGTGGCCGACGGCACCAGCTGCCGCCACCAGATCGGCGACGGCACGCAGCGCGAAGCCGTGCACGTGGCGGTGCTGCTGGCGCGGCATCTGCTGAACAGCAGCGACCGGGCGGCCGGCGCGGCTTGAGAGGCGAAGCCCTCGCCAGCACGATCGGGCAGGGTGCCGCAAAATAGGCGGCCCCCATCGCCCCGATGTCGACCTCGCTCACTTCCACAGCCCTTCCTGCGCAGCCCACGCTGCGACTCGCATTCGCGCTCTCGATGGGCGCGGCCGTGTCGCTCGGCATCACGCGTTTCGCCTACGGGCTGCTGCTGCCGCCGATGCGTGCCGACCTGGGCTGGAGCTACGCGCTGGCCGGTGGCATGAACACGGCGAATGCGGTGGGCTACCTGATCGGTGCGCTCATCACGCCGATGCTGATGCGCCGCTTTGGCGTGGCGCGGCTGCTGGTGGTTGGCGCGGTGCTGGCGAGTGTCTTCATGGCCGGCAGCGGCTTCGTGACTGCCGCACCGGCCTTGCTGCTGCAGCGCCTGCTGGCCGGCATCGCCAGCGCCTGGGTCTTCGTGGCGGGCGGCTTGCTGGCCGCGCGGCTCGGCGAGGCCGGGTCTTCGCGGGGCGGCCTGTTGCTCGGCATCTACTACGGCGGCACCGGCTTCGGCATCACGTTGTCCGCGTTGCTCGTGCCGCAGGTGCTGCGCGCAGCGGCCGACGTGTCGCATGGCTGGGCCTGGGCATGGTGGGCATTGGCGATCGCAAGCGCGGCCGCCACCTGCCTGCTGGCCTGGGCGGCTCGCGCCATGCCGGACAAGCCGGCGACGCACACCGCGCAGCCAGCCGCATCCACCACCAATGCACCGCCGGTCGCACTGCACCGCTTCGGCTGGGCGCTTGCCGGCTATGCGCTCTTCGGCATGGGCTACATCGGCTACATGACCTTCGTGATCGCGTTGCTGCGCGAGCAGGGCGCCAGCGCCGGCTTCGTCACGCTGTTCTATGCCTTGCTGGGTGTCGCCTGCGTGGCTTCTTCGCGCCTGTGGGCCGGACTGCTCGACCGCTACCACGGCGGCCAGCCGCAGGCCCTGCTGAACGGCCTGCTCGGTGTGGCCACGCTGCTGCCGGTGCTCAGCCCTTCGGCGCCGATGGCACTGGTGTCGGGCGTGCTGTTCGGCGGGGTGTTCCTTTCGGTGGTGGCGTCGACCACCGCGTTGGTGCGCCACAACCTGCCGCCCGCGCGCTGGGTGCAGGGCATCAGCATATTCACCATCGTCTTTGCAGCCGGGCAGATCGTCGGGCCGACCGTCACGGGCTGGATTTCCGACGGCCCCGGCGGGCTGGCGCGGGGCCTCGTGGCTTCGTCGATCACGCTGTGGGCGGCGGCCGTGCTGGCGTCGCGCCAGCATTCGTTGCGGGAGGTGTGATGAGCGGCTTTGCCTTGTTCGAGACATCCATCGGCATGTGCGCCCTGGCGTGGGGGCCGCAGGGGCTGGTCGGCGTGCAACTGCCCGCCGACAACGGCGAGCCGGCCACGCGGGCGCGCATGAAGCGGCGCTTTCCGGATTTGCAGGAAGGGCCACCCGACGAGACGGCACAGCGCGCCATCGTGGCGATTCAGGGTCTGCTGCAGGGCGAGCGCGATGACCTGGCCCACATCGAACTCGACATGCGCGGCGTGTCGGAATTTCACCAGCGCATCTACGCGATCGCGCGGCGCATTCCGCCCGGGCAGACGCGCACCTATGGCGAGATCGCCGAAGAGCTGGGCGACAAGAGCCTGTCGCGCGCCGTGGGGCAAGCCATGGGCCACAACCCGTTCGCACCCGTGGTGCCTTGCCATCGCGTGCTGGCAGCGGGCAACAAGCCCGGTGGTTTTTCAGCGGGCGGCGGCGCGCTGACCAAGCTGAAGATGCTCGCCATCGAGGATGCGCGGCCGAACGGAATGGCGTCGCTGTTCTAGAGCGTCCCGTATCGACGCAAGCGCCCAGAGCCGTCGTTGATCGGCGATATACCCGCAGCGTGCCCAGTGCGAATGGCACCGGGTGGTCCCCGCAGCGAAATAAAGGAGGAGGGGCGCAGCCCCGGGGGACATTCGCGGAGGGGACCACCCGGTGTCATCCGCACGCGCCCCGAAAAGAAGCCCGGAGCGCACGAACGAGAGGCCCCGTCAGCGATCCAACCCCGCAAGGCAAACGTACTTCACTTCGAGGAAGTCATCGAGCCCGTACTTCGACCCTTCGCGCCCCAGCCCCGATTGCTTGACACCACCGAACGGTGCCTCAGCGGTTGAAACCAGCCCCGTGTTCACGCCCACGATCCCAGATTCCAGCGCCTCGGCCACGCGCATGATCCGCCCGATGTCGCGGCTGTAGAAGTACGCGGCCAAACCGAACTCGGTGTCGTTCGCCGCCGCGATGGCCTCGGCCTCGGTGTCGAATGCAAAGATCGGCGCCAGCGGCCCGAAGGTTTCTTCACGCGCAAACAGCATGTCGGCCGTCGCGCCGCCAATCACTGTCGGCTCGTAGAACAGGCCACCCAGCGCATGCCGCTTGCCACCGGCCAGCACCTTGCCGCCCTTGGCCATGGCATCGGCCACATGCTCTTCGATCTTCTCGACCGCCTTGCCGTCGATCAGCGGACCTTGCGTGACGCCGGCCTCGGTGCCGTCACCGACCTTCAGCGCATTGACCTTTGCCACCAGCTTCTGCGTGAAGGCTTCGAGCACCCCGCGCTGCACATAGATGCGGTTCGCGCACACGCAGGTCTGGCCCGTGTTGCGGTACTTGGAGACCATCGCGCCCTCGACCGCCGCGTCCACGTCGGCGTCGTCGAACACGATGAAGGGCGCGTTGCCGCCCAACTCGAGCGACAGCTTCTTGATGGTGTCGGCCGACTGCTTCATCAGCGTGCGGCCCACCTCGGTCGAGCCGGTGAAGGTCAGCTTGCGCACGACGGGGCTGCGCGTCATCTCGCCGCCGATCTTGCTGGCCGAGCCGGTGAGCACCGACAACAGACCCTTCGGCACGCCGGCACGGTCGGCCAGTTCGGCAAAGGCCAATGCCGAAAACGGTGTTTGCGTGGCGGGCTTGACCACCATCGCGCACCCGGCGGCGAGCGCGGGGCCGGCCTTGCGCGTGAGCATCGCGGTCGGGAAATTCCACGGCGTGATCGCAGCCGTCACGCCCACGGGTTGCTTGAGCGCGAGGATGCGGCGGTCGGCCTGCGGCGCGGGAATGGTGTCGCCATACACGCGGCGCGCCTCTTCGGCGAACCACTCGATGAACGAGGCGGCATAAGCGATCTCGCCGCGGCTCTCGGCCATCGGCTTGCCCTGCTCGGTGGTCATGATGAGCGCGAGGTCGTCGACATTCGCGAGCATCAGGTCGTTGAGCCTGCGCAGGATGGCCGAACGCTCCTTGGCCGGCACCCTGGCCCAGGCTTTTTGCGCCTTCTCGGCGGCGGCGATGGCGCGCACGGTTTCTTCGGTGCCGCACATCGGCACGATGCCGATCTGCTGGCCGTTGGCGGGGTTGGTGACGGCCACGGTGGTGCCGTCGTCGGCGTTCACCCAGGCGCCGGCAATGAAGGCCTGCTGGCGCAGCAGGGTCGGGTCTTTGAGCTGGATGGGCATGAGGTGATGGATGTGTGAATCGGATGGTCAGGCTTGCAGGGCCGCCGCGAGGATGCCAAGGCCTTCTTCGAGCACGGCATCTTCGATGGTCAGCGGGAACAGGAAGCGGACCACATTGGCATGCACGCCGCAAGTCAGGAGCAGCAAGCCCGCGTCGCGTGCGCGGGCTTGCACCTGCTTCGTGAACTCGGGGTCGGGCGCGCCGTGCGCATCGGCGAACTCGACGGCCACCATGGCGCCAAGGCCGCGCACGTCCGAAATCTGCGGCACCCTGGCGCGCAGGCCTTCGAGGCGCGCCTTGAGCCGGTCGCCCAGCACCTGCGCGCGATCGCAGAGCTTTTCTTCCTCGATCACGTCGAGCACCGCATGCGCCGATGCAATCGCCAGCGCGTTGGCGGCGTAGGTGCCGCCGAGCCCACCGGGCGCCGGCGCGTCCATGATGCTGGCGCTGCCGCACACCGCCGACAGCGGCGTGCCGCCAGCCAGGCTCTTGGCCATGGTCATGAGGTCGGGCACCACGTCGTAATGCTCCATCGCGAACCACTTGCCCGTGCGGCCGAAGCCGGTCTGGATCTCGTCGGCGATCAGCAGAATGCCGTAGCTGTCGCAGATCCGGCGCAGCGCGCGCATGAACTCGGGCGGAGCCGCATAAAAACCGCCTTCACCCTGCACCGGCTCCAGGATGATGGCCGCCACCTGCTCGGGCTCGATGTCGGCCTTGAACAGCCGGTCGATGGCGCGCAGCGAGTCTTCGACCGACACGCCGTGCAATGCAATCGGCGCGGGTACATGGAAGATGCTGCCCGGGAAGGGGCCGAAGCCGGTCTTGTACGGCACCACCTTGCCCGTGAGCGCCATGCCCATGAAGGTGCGGCCATGAAAGCCGCCACCCAGCGCGATCACGCCGGGGCGACGCGTGGCCGCGCGGGCGATCTTGATGGCGTTTTCGACGGCCTCGGCGCCGGTGGTGAAGAAGGCCGTCTTCTTGGCGTGCGTGCCGGGCGTCAGCTTGTTCAGGCGCTCGGCCAGCGAGACCACGCTTTCATACGGCACCACCTGGTAGGCCGTGTGGGTGAAGCGGTCGAGCTGCCTGCGGATCGCCTCGACCACGCGCGGATGGCGGTGCCCGGTGTTGAGCACCGCGATGCCCGAGCCGAAATCGATGTAGCGCCGGCCTTCCACGTCCCACAGCTCGGCGTTGAGCGCGCGCTCCGCATAGATCGGAAAACCGATGCCGATGCCGCGCGGCGTGGCCGCGATGCGGCGTGCGTCGATGGCGGCGTTGTTGAGGGGAGTCATGCGAGTTTTCCTTCCTTGTGGCTTGTTGTCGATATCTGATGGCCGGCTTCAATGGGCCGTTGGCCCGGTCAGTGGCTGCCCGGCGCCACCATCCGATGGCGGACCTGGTCGGCAACCACCGCCACGATCAGCAGCGCGCCCAGCACCACCATCTGCAGGTAAGAACCCACGCTGGCCAGGTTCATGCCGTTCTGCACCAGCCCGATGAAGATCGCGCCCATCACCACGTTCGGCACCCGGCCGATGCCGCCGCGCAGGCTCACGCCGGCGATCACGCAGGCAGCGATGGATTCGAGCGCCACGGTGCCGCCGAGGTTGGCCTCGCCGGTTTCCACGCGCGCCGTCAGCAGCAGGCCGCTCACGGCAGCGAGGCCCGCGCACAGCAGGTACGCCATCAGCAGCACGCGACGCGTGTCGATGCCCGAGAGCGCGGCCGCCTTGGCATTGCCGCCCACGGCCAGCAGGTGCGTGCCGGTCGGCATGCGCGCCATGAGCACGCCCATGCCCGCGACGCACACGGCCGTCACCAGAATCGGTATGGGCACCCCGAGCAGCGTGCCAAAGCCGAACAGCTCGCTGAACTCGCTGGGGATGCCCGACACCGGCACGCCGCCCGTGAGGTAGAGCGCAAAGCCGAAGCCGATGGACTGCACGCCCAGCGTCACGATGAAGGGCGAGACGCCGATGAACGCCACGCCGATGCCGTTGATGAGACCCACCGACAGTCCTGCGAGCAGGCCGCAGGCGCAGCCTGCGATCACCACCACCCATGTCGCGTCGGGCAGCGCCGCGCCGAAGCTTTGCATGGCCAGCGCCGAGACCACCGAGGTGATCGCCATGACGGTGCCAACCGAGAGATCGAAGCCGCCCGTCACCAGCGCCAGCATCTGGCCCATCGACACCAGGATCAGGTAGACCGACTGGCGCAGCAGGTTCACCAGGTTCTGCACCGTGAGGAACTGGTCCGACAGCGTGCTGAACACGATGAAGGCGATGACCAGCATGAAGGGCAGAACGCCCAGCCGCAGGAACAGGCTGCGCAGCAGTCCGAGCAGGCGGCCCGCAAGTCCGGGAGCGGGTGCAGCAGTGGCAGTGGTGGTTGCAGTGGTGGTTGCAGTGGTCGAGGCCACAGTGGGAGACGGAGTCATGGCTTTCTTTCGCTGGAACCGAAAAACAGGTTGAGCACGCGGGTTTCGCTGATCGCATCGCCTTGCAGCTCGCCGGCGATCTCGCCGCGGCACATCACATAGACGCGGTGGCTCAGGTGCAGCACCTCGGGCAGGTCGGACGAGATGACGACCACGGCCGCGCCGCTTTCGCAGAGCTTCTGGATCACCTGGTACAGCGCGCTGCGCGTGCCGATGTCCACGCCCACCGTGGGTTCGTCGAACACATAGAGGGCGGCGTCGCGCGTCATGCCCTTGCCGAACAGCACCTTCTGCTGGTTGCCGCCCGACAGCAGCGCCACCGGCCGTTCGAGGTTGCGGGGCGCCAGCTCCACGCGCTCGGCCGCCGTGGTGGACAGCCGGCGCCCGAGCCGCTTGCGCAGCCAGCCGCCATGTCCGCGCAATGGCCCGTGCACCAGTGGCAGCGTGATGTTGGCGCGCGAGCTGAAGCCCAGCACCAGCCCTTCGCCCTTGCGGTCCGGCGGCAGGTAGAACAGGCCTTCGTCGAGCAGTTGCCGCACCTTCGCGCCGGTGCGCGGCAGGCCCTTGAACAGCACGCGGCCTTCGCTCACCGCATCGAGCCCGTAGATCGCACGGAACAGCTCCGACTTGCCGCAACCCACCAGCCCCGCCAGCCCGACCACTTCGCCGCGCCGCACCGTGAGGCTCGCGCCGCGCACGCCGTTGGGCGAACTCAGGCCCTCGACCTGCAACACCACTTCGCCGGGGGCATGGGCGATGCGCGGGTAGATCTGCTCGATCGCGCGGCCGCTCATCAGCTCGATCAGGCGGTCGGCGCTGGTCGCGCTCGCTTGCACCGTGGTGACCTTGCGGCCATCGCGCAGCACCGTGATGCGGTCGGCGATCAGCGCGATCTCCTGCATGCGGTGCGAGATGTAGACGATGCCCACGCCGCGCGCCTTCAGCCGCGCCACCAGTTCGAACAGGCGCTGCGTCTCGGTGTCGGTCAGCGAGGCAGTGGGTTCGTCCAGGATCAGCACCGACACCTCGCCGCGCAGGCCCTTGGCAATTTCCACCATCTGCTGCTGGGCGCGCGTGAGGCCCGAGACCGGCGCATCGACATCGATCTCGAAGCCCAGGTCGGCCAGCATCGCGCGGGCCCGCTCGCGCACCGCCGCGCGGTCGAGCAGGCCGCCCTTGCAGGGCTCTTCGCCCAGGCTCAGGTTCTGCGCCACCGACAGCGTGGGAATCAGCGAGAACTCCTGGAACACCGCGCTGATGCCGTGGCGCCGGGCCTCGTGCACGTTCGAGAACTTCACGCGCTCGCCATGCATGCGGATCTCGCCGGCTGAAGGCGTGTTGGCGCCGGCCAGCAGCGAGATCAGCGTGGACTTGCCGGCCCCGTTCTCGCCGAACACCACATGCACCTCACCGGCGCGCAGCTCGAGATCCATCGCGTCGAGCGCCAGCACGCCGGGGTAGCGCTTGCCGAGGCCGACTGTTTGCAACAACGGGGCAGACATCGACGGCGGGCTTACTTGACCTCGAACACCGGCTTGAAGCCCGGCGGCGGCAGGATGTCGTCCAGCTTCACGCTCTTGATGTTGCTGCTGTCGACCACGAAGATCTTCGGGCCGACGTGCTTCACCACCTCCTTGTTCTCGAGCAGGCGCACCGCCTGGTCGACCGCGATGCGGCCCTGGATCACCATCGAGTCGGCCGGGGAGGCGACGATGCGGCCCTTCTGGATGCCCTCGTAGACGCCTGGCGTCATGTAGAAGGACAGCACCTGCACCTTCTTGTCGAGGTTGCGCGAACGCAGGATGCCGGTGGCCGCCTCGGCCGTGACCGCGGTGCCGGCCACGTAGGCCAGGTCGGGGTTGCCCTGCAGCACGTCTTCGACCAGCTTGGCCTGCGCCTCCTTGCCGGTGTCGCCGTATTTCGGGTCGAGCACCACCACCGCGCTGCCCTTGATCGCTTCCATGAAGCCCTTGTGCGCGGCCTCGACCCAGCCTGCGCCGGCCGGGCCGGGGAACCAGCCCACCTTGACGGGCGGCGAGCCGGCCGGGTGCTTCTTCGCGAGGTACTCGCCGGTCGAATGGCCCATCGTGTAGAACGACACCAGCGACTTGGCCGACAGGTCGGGCGAGTTGATGCCATTGACGAGGTCGATCACCGGCACCTTCTTCGCGGCCGTGGCCTTGATGACGTTGTTCAGGCCGTCGCCCGAGATCGCGCCGATGATCACCGCGTTGGCGCCGCGCGCCACGCAGTCCTCGATCTGCGAGACCTGCTTGGCCAGGTTGGTGTAGCCGCCCGCGTCGGCCACCTGCAGCTTCACGCCCTGGCGGCGGGCTTCCTCGATCACGCCGTAGTCGACGCCGAGCCAGTACGCATCTTTCATGTGCGGGAACGACACGCAGATGTCCCACTTCTTCGACGCCTTGGCCAGCGGCGCGTAGTCGATAGGCTTTTTCGTGCCCTCGGCCGAGAAGGCGGGCTCGGTCGCTTCGGCCTTGTAGGGGAACCAGTCGGCGGCCGAGGCCGCGCCGTGCCACA
Organism: Variovorax sp. VaC1; assembly: GCF_043658315.1. Lineage (NCBI taxonomy): Bacteria > Pseudomonadati > Pseudomonadota > Betaproteobacteria > Burkholderiales > Comamonadaceae > Variovorax > Variovorax sp. VaC1. The sequence goes on from NZ_JBIGLT010000003.1 coordinate 825,523, forward strand.
GCAGGCCCGTGGCGGCGAGCGAAGCGGCGATCAATGAAACGCGCAGGGGCGAGCTGTTCATGAAGAACTCCTTGGGTGACAGCGGTGAAAAAAGAGGGGGAAGGGTGGCCGCGGCTCAGGCCGCGAGTGCCGCGCGCAGGCGGTCTATCCGTCGTCGCCGTTCGGCGCGGGCTTTGAGCGCCTGGGCCATGTCGACCTCGACGAAGCGGGCCTTGTGGTTGGGCTGCATCTGGGCGATGAGGTCCATGTCCGCGCTGATCACGGTGCCCACCATCGCGTAGCCGCCGCCCGAGACCGCATCGCGGTGCAGGATGATCGGCTCGCGCCCACCGGGCACCTGGATCGATCCATACGGGTAGCCCGCATCGACGATGTTCGACGGGTCGTCGCCCGCGCCGAAGGGCGGCTTGCGATCGAGAAACTTCAGCGGCGTGCCGTTCTTGTAGCGGTAGCCGATGCGGTCGGCCTCGGAGCCCACCGTCCAGGTGTCGGCGAAGAAGCTCTGCACCGACACCTCTTGCAGGCGGTGGAAGTAGATGCCCGGCAGCACACGCAGCGCCACTTCTTTTGTCAGCACAGGCAGCAGTGCGGCATCGACCTTGCGGCCGGGCCTGGCCTTGGCCGATGGCGTGCCGACCGGCAGGCTGTCGCCCGCCAGCAGCTTGCGGCCGTTGAAGCCGCCGAAGGCGCCCAGCCCGTAGGTCGAGCGGCTGCCCAGCACCACCGGCACGTCGATGCCGCCGGCCACCGCGATGCACATGCGGGCGCCGAGCTTCATGAAATCGAAGCTCAGCTTGTCGCCCGCCTGCACCGCGAAGGATTCGTTGCGCGGCATCTCGTTGCCGTTGAGCTTGACCTTGGCGTCGGCACCGGCCACGGCCACCAGCGCGGGTGCGTCGAACTGCAGCTCGGGCCCGAGCAGCGTGCTTTCGATGACGGCCGCGCCTTCGTCGTTGCCCACCAGCAGGTTCGCGAGCACCAGGCTTTGCTGGTCGAGCGCGCCCGACAGCGGAATGCCCAGGTTGTAGTAGCCGGGGCGGCCCGCGTCCTGCACGCTGGTCGCCAGGCCGGGCTTGATGACTTCAATCGCCATGGAGCACCTTCAGCAGCTGTTGGTTGTAGCCATCGGGGTTGGCCAGGAATTCCTTGAGCGAGAACGACACCGGCGCGATGCGCAGCGTGTAGCTCCCGTCTTCGACCTGCGCGATCTGGCGGTCGTACTCGGCGCGATCGATGGGCTTCCACTTCACGATGTCGCCGGGCTGGAAGAACACCATCAGGTCTTTCAGGTACGACAGCCGCTGGGCCGGGTCGAAGATCGGCGCGGGCGTGACGCCGAACATCTGGTAGCCACCCGCGCCGCGCACCGAGTAGATGCAACTGAAGCAGCCGCCGTGGCCCAGCGTGAGCTTGGGCGTGTCGGTGCGAGGGCTCAGGTACTTGGGCACCTGGATCTGCCGCTCGCGCCCGACCATCTGGAACAGGAAGGGCAGGCCGGCCACGAAGCCCACCATCGACACGAACCACGGCGCGGACGAATGCGCCTCGATGAAGGCATCGACCGAGGCATGGCCGTTGATGCGCGCAGCGTACTCGATGTCGGTGCTCGTCGGGTCCTGGTGCCGCTCGCGAAAGCGCATCAGCGTTTCGTGCGTCCACGGGTCGTTGTAGAGCACCGGGATTTCGATGATGCGGGTCTGCAGCTGCAGGTCGGCTTCGCCGAGGCCCGCCTCGATTTCCTTCAGCGTGGCGAGCAATGCATCGGGCGCGATCGCATCGGGGTCGAAGCGCACGAGGTAGGCGGCATTGGCCGGGCAGATCTCCGTGACGCCGGGCAGCGCACGGCGGCGCAGCTCGTTGCAGATGGCCATGCCCTTGAAGAAGGCCGGCAGCGACATCTCTTCGCTGATCTCGACGAACAGGTGCTCGTCGCCGCCGAAGCTGTAGCGGGCCTGGGCGGGCAAAGTGGTTGCAGCGGTCATGCGGGCACCTTCACAAGCGGAGCGGCATCGGCGAGCGGATTCGCCGCGAGCCATGTTTCGAGAAAGCCGGTATGGAAGGCGGCCTTTGCCACGTCCGCGTCATTGCACAGCGCGCGATGCAACGGGATCGTGGTGTGGATGCCCTCGACCTTGAGTTCGCCCAGCGCGCGGCGCATGCGGGCCAGCGCGCCCGCGCGGTCGGCGTCGTGCACGATCAGCTTGCCCAGCAGCGAGTCGTAGTAGGCCGGCACCGTGTAGCCGGGGAACAGCATGGTGTCGAAGCGCACGCCCGGCCCACCCGGCACCACGAGTTGCGAAACCAGTCCCGGGCTCGGCATGAAGTTCTTCGCGGCGTTCTCGGCGTTGATGCGCACCTCGATGGCGGCGCCGGTCAGGCGGATGTCTTCTTGCTCGAGGTGCAGCGGCTGGCCGAGTGCGATGCGCAGCATTTCCTTGACCAGATCGACGCCGGTGATCATCTCGGTGATGGGGTGCTCGACCTGGATGCGGGTGTTCATCTCGATGAAGAAGAACTCGCGCGTGTCGTCGTCGTACAGGTACTCGAGCGTGCCGGCGCCGCGATAGGCCACGGCATTGGCCAGCCGCAGTGCCGATTCGCACAGCGCGGCGCGGGTGGCGTCGCTGATGGCGGCCGAAGGCGCTTCTTCCCAGACCTTCTGGCGCCGGCGCTGCAGCGAGCATTCGCGCTCGAAGCAATGCACCACGCGCTGCCCGTCGCCAAGGATCTGCACTTCGATGTGGCGCGCCTGCCGGATGAAGCGTTCGAGGTACACCTCGCCGTTGCCGAAAGCCGCCTGCGCTTCGGCCGTGGCCGTGGCGAACTGCTGGCGCAGCTCGGTTTCGTCCTGCGCCACGCGAATGCCGCGCCCGCCGCCGCCGGCCGAGGCCTTGATCATGATCGGGTAGCCGATGTCTTTCGCCACCTCGACGGCCGTGTCGGGGGCGGTGACCACGCCGGCGCTACCGGGCACCGTGGGCACGCCGGCCTTCATGGCGGCGGCGCGCGCGGCGGCCTTGTCGCCCATGGTGCGGATGGCGTGCGGCGTGGGGCCGACGAACACGAGGCCTGCGGCTTCGACGCGTTCGGCGAAGTCGGCGTTCTCCGAAAGAAAACCGTAGCCCGGATGCACCGCGCCGGCACCGCTGTCTGCGGCCGCCTGCAGGATGGCATCGACGCTCAGGTAGCTCTTGGTGGCATGCGCCGGGCCGATGCGCACGGCTTCGTCGGCCATCTGCACGGCGAGGCTCTGCGCGTCGGCGTCGCTGTAGACGGCGACCGTCTTCAGCCCCAGTTCTTTCGCGGCGCGGATGATGCGCACCGCGATCTCGCCGCGGTTGGCGATCAGCAGCTTGTCGAATGCGACGTTCTTCATGGGCGTTGCGCTCATGCCTTCAGACCGTCTCGATGACGGCCAGCACCTGGCCCGGATCGACCGGCTCGCCGTTCTCGACCGCGAAGCGCTGCAGGCGGCCGGCCGCATCGGCCGTGACCTCGCTGAACTGCTTCATCACCTCGACCAGGCCCAGCACGTCGCCCACGGCCACCGTGTCGCCTTCGGCCTTGAAGGGCGGCGCGTCGGGCGCCGAGCGGCGATAGAAGGTGCCCGGCAGCGGGCTCAGGACTTCGTGGGTAGCGGACATCGGATGCACTCCTGGAACAAGAACGAAAAAACGCAATCAGCCCTGCGCCGGCGCGGCAGGGCCGGCAACGCGAATGTCGTGGTCGGCGAGGGTGCGCCGCGTGGCCTGCACCAGCGCGAGCGCACCGGGCGTGTCGCTGTGGATGCAGACCGAGTCGAAACCGACAGCAATATCCTTGCCTTCGACGGTGCGCACCAGCCCCTCGGTGCAGGCGCGCAGCACCTTGGCGGCCACGGCGTCGGGCTCCAGCGCACCGACGCGGCGGGTGAAGACGATGGAGCCGCTCAGGTCGTAGTCGCGATCCGCATAGAACTCGCGCACCACCGGCTGGCCGAGCTCGCGGGCCACCCGGTAGGTGACGGAGGCTTCCATGCAGAACAGGCGCAGCGTGGGTTCGATCTGCTGGAGCGCCGTCACCAGCGCACGCGACAGCGTCTCATCGTGCGCCGCATGCATGTAGAGCGCGCCGTGCGGCTTGATGTGCTGCAGCGTCATGCCTTCCAGGCGTGCGAACTCGCGCAACGCACCGAGCTGGTAGACCATGTCGTTCACCAGCTCGTCGGCCGGCGCCGTGATGTGGCGGCGGCCAAAGCCCACCAGGTCGCGAAAGCCCGGATGCGCGCCGATGCCGACGCCGTGCTCGCGGGCCAGTAGCACCATCTTGCGCATGATGTTCGGGTCGCCTGCATGGAAGCCGGTCGCGATGTTGGCCGAGCTGATCAACGGCATGAGCTGCTCGTCGACACCATCGCCGATGGTCCAGGGGCCGAAGCCTTCGCCCATGTCGGAGTTCAGATCGATCAGCGTCTTCTTCACGTCTCGCAGCCTTTGTTCTGTGGGCATCGCCGGACAGCGGCAATGCAGGACAGGGCGAAGATTAGTGAGCGGTCGAAAGACTGAAAAGCATTGTTTTCGAGCGGCTAGATATCTGAAAAACAGATGCTGCAATGCCGCGGATTGGGCGCTACTCTGGAGGGGCGCGATTCTGCGATATCGGGTTTTCACCTAATGCGAGGTGCCCGTCGCGCATCCTGCAATACCCGACCGAAGACTCCGAGGAGGCCCGCGCCATGTCCCTGACCCTTCGCCAGCTCAAGTACTTTTCTGCCGTAGCCGAGGTGGGGCGCATCTCGCACGCGGCGCTGCAGCTCAACATCTCGCAGTCGGCCGTGACCACCGCCATCCGCGAGCTGGAAGAAATGATGGGGCAGCAGCTCTTCGAGCGGCATCCGCATGGCGTGGAATTGACGAAGGCGGGGCGGCGTTTTTTGAGCCACGCGTACGCGGTGCTGTCGGCGGCGGACGAGGCGATCCGCATGCCGCACGAGGGCGCGAACGTCGAAGGCTCGCTGACCATCGCCGCGAGCTACACGGTGCTGGGCTACTTCCTGCCGCACCATCTGCAGCGCTTCGAGCAGCTGCATCCGCAAGTCACGGTGAAGGTGCACGAGGTGGCGCGCGAGGCCATCGAAGAAGGCCTGATCACGCAGAGCTACGACATGGGCGTGGTGCTCACGTCGAACGTGGTGCTGCGCGAGCTGTCGCTCGAAACCTTCTTCGGCTCGCAGCGCAGGCTGTGGGTGCCCGCCAAGCATCCGCTGCTGGATAAAGCCGAGGTCACGCTGGCCGACGTGGCGGCCGAGCCCTACATCATGCTCACGGTGGACGAGGCCGCGGCCACGGCGCTGAAGTACTGGAGCAAGACGCCGCACCAGCCGCACATCAGGCTGCGCACCAGTTCGGTGGAGGCGGTGCGCAGCACGGTGGCCAACGGGTTGGGCGTGACGGTGCTGTCGGACATGGTCTACCGGCCGTGGTCGCTGGAAGGCAAACGCATCGAGACCATCAACCTGCGCGACGCGGTGCCGACCATGAACATCGGCCTGGGGTGGAAGCAGGGCGTGGAGTTCTCGCCGGCGATGACGGCGTTTCGCGATTACTTCCGGCAGCTGTTCCTGGAGCCGGCGTCGGCGCGGCAGGTGCGGAACCGGGCCGCCTGAGCCAGCCTCAACCCGCCGCCACGGGCAAGTGGCGCAGCCCCGCGACGCGCGAGGCAAAGATGATCGCAGCCTGCAGCACGAACCCTGCGAGCGCCAGCAGCAGGCAGGCCGGCTCTCCCCATGCCGCGCCGACTGCGCCACCCAATGCAGCGCCAATGGGGCGTGAGCCCGCGTTGATCGTGAGGAACACGGCCGACACGCGGCCGAGCATGGCCGCGTCGGTCACGCTCTGGCGCAGCGTGGTGGTCGTGATGACCCAGACCATCGGCCCCGCACCGAATAAAAAGAACGACAACGCAGCCAGCGATGCCGTCGGCACGATGAGCGTCGCGGCCATCGTGGCTGCGGCAACGACGGCCACGGCAGGGCCGACCTGGATCGCGCGGCCGAAGGGCATGCGTGCCACCACGCGCGACGTGAGCAAGGCCCCGGCCACCATGCCCGCGCCATACATCGCAAGCGTGAAGCCGACCGCCTGCGCGCCCAGGCCCAGCACGCGCACGGCATAGGGCACATACCCCGCCTGCAACACGAACCACGAGATGTTGAAGACCGCGCCCGTCATCAGCATGGGGCGCAACAACGCGTGCTGCCAGACGAAGCGCGCACCGTCGCGCACGTCGAGCAGCGGATGGCGCCGCGATGCCGTATTGCGTGGCGCTTCAGCCAGCTTCAGCAGCAGGCCCACGGCCGAGACCGAGAGCAGCGCGGCCAGCACGAACGCGGCCGGCGCACCGGCCCATGCAACCAGCGCGCCCGCCAACGCGGGGCCGGCGGTGAAGGCCGCGCTGCGCGCCAGCTCCAGCCGTCCATTGGCCGTGGCCAGCGCCTCGCGCGGCACGAGCGCCGGCACCAGCGCGGGCGCCGCGACGCTGAAACCCACGGTGCCCACCGCGCCCAGAAAACCGAGCACCGCCAGCCAGCCGATGCTCAAGCTCGACGCGAGCACCATCGCCAGAAGCACCAGCAGCGACACTGCCCGCAGGGCCTCGGACCAGACCATCAACCGCCGCCGCGACATGCGGTCCGCGAGCAGGCCCATCGGCATCGACACCAGCAGAAAGGGCAGCGTCTGGATGGCGGCCAGGAAGCCGATTTCTCCAGGCCCGGCGCCGAGTGCGAGCACCGCCACCAGCGGTACGGCTGCAAGGCTCAGTTGTTCGGCGGACTGCGCGGCGAGGTTGGACCACGCGAGGTTCAGGAAGGGGCGGGGGAGGGTTGCGGACATGCGGGACGGTCTTGAAGAAGAGGAAGGTCTTGGGGAGAGGCTTCATCTTGCGAGCCGGGGTCGTCGCGCGCTGGCCGTTTACGGACCTGACAGCGATTCGCGGATCGGGCGTTACCTGCAGGCGGCTTTGGCCGCTGTCTGGCTGGCCGACTGCCTGTCGGCCGGATGCGGAAGTTCCGTGAACGCCTGACCTAGCTTGGTCAGGGCGTGGTGGAGGTTGCCGTGGTCGCTTGGGTCATGACGGTGGCCCAGGCACCATCGATGCGCTTCCAGACTTCCACGACCCACAACCCGCCGCTGAAAAAGCGAGTGACCACAAGGTCGCCTTGCTGCTTGTGCTGCTCGCGTTCGCGCGGGACATAGGGCCGCTGCTTCTGCGTGGCAAGGTTGCCGATCCGCTCGGCCCGAGACATGAATTGGCCGTTCTGCTGAACAGTCGTGAAGTCGCTCGCGGTGTACTTGGCCCACTGCGCCGAATCGACGGCATAGAAGGCTTCGTCTCGGGCACGCATAGCGGCTTGAAGGTCTGGAGGGAGCGTGTTTGTGTCGGTCATGAGAGCACTGTAGTCGTCATGGTCGAGGTCTGTTGTGGGCCCACTGCTGTCGGTCGGCCGTGCGTAAAGCCGTCAACGTGTCCGAGTCGAATGACCTGTTAGACGCCGTGTTTATCGATGAAGTGTTACCGCTTTTCGATAACGAAGGATTTGTAGAAGTCCCTGCGGTGCTTCGCAAACGGCGCGTCAGGTAAGCCGTAGCTCAGGGCGACTGCTCTAGCGAGAAATTGTCATCTCGCCTTGCTGATGTCAACAACCGAAATGGACGCGCGTTTGCCGGAAATTATGGTCGACATCGAAGGCAAGTAGACGATGGAACCACTGCCTTTTTCCTTTAGGTCAATGAGGTTCCTGCTGCCGCTCTCGAGGTGGAGAATCTCTAGGAAATTGTCGAAGCCTTGGGTGTCGCCTTTTCGAAACCCCACCATGGCGAGCCGGGCCTCCCCCGGGATGAAAACCGTCGCGCCGACGAACCCCAGAGAAACATCGCGCGAACGCAGTCGCTCCAGAGTCCCGGCCGACCACTCGTCCAGGTTGCCGCGCTGAGGCAACGAGTAGAGGGACTGGCCCTTGTTGAAGAATTGGACGCCGAGAACCCAGTTGCCCATCGCATATGGCACGGCAGCCGCAACACGCTTCAGTGCGGGCGTTGGAGACTTGGTCAGCTTCCAGACTTCCACGCCTCCCGAAGCCGTCCCGATGCCGAGCTGGTCTGTAGGCGCGTCATAGGCTATCGCGGTCACCACGCCTCCCACCTGTCGGAAGGCACCCGGCAGCAGTTCCCCGCGGGTCAGGTCGAAGATGCCCAGTCCGTTATCTGTGCCTAGCACGAACAGGTTCGGGTCGGAGGTCTGCACCACAGGCCCGCGCGACCGCTCGATGGTATGGATGATCGCCCCTGATGCAGTGTCCCAGACATGCGTGGCATCGTGTGCGTGGTAGTTGGAAAAGAAGACTCGGCCATCGGACGAAAAGGTCAAGCGAACCGGAGCCTCGGGCGCCTTGACCTCCGTCCTCGCGTTGGCCTGCTTCCCATCCCAGATGTCGATCGCTCCCGACTCACGTCCAACCAAGAAGAGGTCATTCCGTGTGTCGAAAGCCATGGTGCGCACGCCGTCACGCGCTTTGATGCTTGACAGTTGCTTGTTAAGGTTTCGGATGAACTGCGGGTCGATGCGCGAAGCGGAAGCGCGCGAACCCATGTCTTCAGACTGTCCAGAGGGCGCCCGTCCCCCAGTGAACTCGAGCTTATTGACAGCTGTTCGCCGAGCGATGCAGGCCGGCGAATCCGTCGAGTAAGTCCTGAGCGCTGAAAGCAGAACGCCCTCTTGTCGGCGGAGAAGGGCGGGGTCAGCCGAGGATAGATAGAAGAAGTCGGCCTCGTCGTCGTTCACAACAACGTACCCGTACAACGTATGGCCACGGAATGGGGACTTTAGCTGTCCGTTCTGCATATTTGCACTGACGTCGCAATTGGAAGCAAGGAACACCTTCGCCTCCTTTCCATCTCTGGTCTGGATCACGTCCTTCGTAGCCAGCTGGCAATTGTCCTCGGTCGCCGCAGACCAGCCGCCAGGAGACTTGTCGTCCCGCCAGAACCGGTTGATCGAAAGGAAGACCCGTGGACCGGCAATCTCGGACTTTGGCACCAGTACCGGAATGTTGGCGTAAGTCTCCGACATGGGATCTAGCGCCCAGTCTCCATTCGCGGTGAAGGAAAAGTCACACTGGGTCTGACCAATCATGAACATTTCTCCGCTCGTTCTGCCATTGGGAGACGACACGCAACCGACTACGAACAGGCCGAGAACAATCGTCGGCCATTTGCATAGCCTGCAGACCCCACGACTCATCGAGTTACCTCCTGCGGCATCTCGCGTCCACTGTGGGTTGAGTAGCGATTGGAGCTAGCGAGAGTAGGGCTGCCAGCAGGCCTTCTTGCAACTCCACCAAGGAAAGTGGCAAAAGGCAACGTGTCGAGAAGAGCAGACGGGTCGCAAGGCATCGGAATCTCCTTGACATTTAACGTGGAAATGACCGGAGGACAGTAGGCCGGCGAAAGCCGGCCGATAGCCGCTCGGGCGGCACCACCGGGCGCTCGGTGTTTTGCCCAAGAGAGGGCTTTCCCATAAATAGAGTTTCTTGAGTCGAGTTTGAGCGTGCTTTAGAACGACCGTTCTTGGCCGACTGTAGCCGGTCACAGGGCCATCGCGAAGGTGCCCTAAATGGCTATTGCATGCCTTGAAGCGGTCACTCATGAAAGCACGTTGTATGGCTCTGACTCAGTGCCTCGACCCCTATGGATGTAGTTGTCTTCACAGACAGGACATCCTCGGTTCCACGTGTATAAGGAATGAACGGCGCAGTATGGCGCTTGCTCTCCTGGAGCAAACGAAGCCACTGTCAGTTTCTCGGTTCCGGCTTCGACGAATGCCGGCAGTCTTCCAAGCTCAACGTGTGCGTCCTCCCATCCGAGGGATCGGAAGAGTTCAACCGGCTGACCAGCATCTATTGCTGTGCCAAACAATCGGTGAACGTCGATTTCCCTCCATCCTGTCTGTGTGGCCATCCACTTCCGAAACTCTCGCTTAGCGTCTGCGCGAATCTTGGCCCACACCGAGAAAACGGCTATTTCAGTCATGTTTTTGAAGCTCCACGACTCGACTCAATGGTTCTTCCCAATAGACCGCTTCTGGCTGCATGCAGGATTCAAGGGTCACTTGCCCGACGACACCGCCCGCTGAAAACCCTGCGCAAGCTCGAGGAAGTCGTCAGCCACCTTGATTGCCGCTTCTGACTCCATGCCGATCATCGGAAGCATGAAGACAGCGCCAACCGCGTCGAAGGCATAGATTTCACCACCGCCGTTCCCAGCGAAGGCCACGAAACCCGGCGCATACACGTCCATGTCCATCTCTGAATCGGCGGTGGCGACCCCGTCTTCGCCCCAGAGGATCACGTAGTGTTCCTCACCCGACAAGACAGCGAAGCCCTCAAATAGACCGTTCGTGTCGATGAAAGCGCGGTAGACAGCGGGCAGCTGGAAGGTCATTGGCAATGTCTGGTTCTGGCCAACAGCCGTACAAGATGCATCAAGGCGGGGCACAGCGTTCTTTGACCCACTCATCCACGAGTGGATCGTCAGTTGGAATGATATTTTTCGAGAGTGCCGCTAGGTAGCCTTCCCAATGTTCGGATGGCTCATCAAAGTCCAGTTCTCGAAGGGTCCACCAACGATCAAAGACCTGAATGCTTATGGCATCGGAGCCCAGGACTTTCTGCGCATCCTCCGCACGCGAGAGAAAGTCATACTCACGCATCACTGCAACATGGAGCAGCTTGACTGCTTTCGCAACAGTACCGGGTCGCCATGCTGAGCGATCCGCCCAATACCTGCTTGTTAGCTTCGCTTCAAGCAATAGCTCAGCGCTCCCTGCTCCTGCTAGCTCGGGAAAGGTCGATTTCGCCTCTGCCGTAGGCTCGATATAGAAATAGCTGATATGTCGCATAGGAGTGTTGACTACTTCTTCAGGTCATCTCGCCGATTGCGTGAATAACTGCTTCGAAGCGATTCAGAACATCTTGGCGAGCGTCCGGTTCTGGCCGACTGCAGACATACGCTCTTGCCTCGTTTGACGAGCGCTACTTCTTCGCAAGAAACGAAGCAACCAAGGCGTTCGCATGCCCATGACCAATCTTGTGTTGGGTCTTGAGCTGATTCACAAGCTCCATATGCTTCAGCGGCCCCGCCTTCTCAAGAATCGCCATCCAATGCGCGATCGGCTGGGCGTAGGTCTTCTCGATGGAGGGAAAGTATGAGGCGGGTCCTTTTACCTTGGTTGTCTCGGCCATGAAGGGCTCCTTCTTACGTTGAGAGAGTGCGGTTCGTGTTGGTGAAGGTCTGATTCTGGTCGACTGTATCCGGTCGCGCGAAAGAACCTCGAGCCGATTTCTGCTGCTCGATCCTCTTGAAAGCGGTCACTGGCCGGTGGCCCGAAAGGGTCAAGCGCGCGCAGGTCGCCAGGTTCCATGGAAGCCGAACGGTACGCGGTGCGGCAGGCGGGCGACCGCAACCGGTCCCGCTGCCAGGTCCATTGCATCGAACACCAGCAGGTCGCTGCGTTTTTCCTGTTCACGCCAGGCCACGGCAAGCAGCCAGCCGTCGCCCTCGGCCGCATCGGTGGCGCGCGGCACGAACACCGGCTCGGACACCACGTCTCCATGCGGCAGCGTGTGCATGCTGCGTTCGCCGGTGTCGAAATCGAAACGGGCGAGGCTGTCGTAGAGCACGCTTTCCGAGTCATCCCTTGCGCGCGCCGTCGCATGGCAGGTGTAGAAGCCGTAGCGGTTGCGCCGGCCCATGTAGCGTTCGTCGATGCGTGGAAACTCCGCCACCAGGTCGTCGAGGTACTCGCGCCGAAATCCTGTGCCTGTACCGCTCAAGTCGAACGTCCAGCGACACAGGCGCGCAGCCATGGCGTCGGGGTCACCGGCAAGGCCTTCGGCATCGGGCAGTCCGGGCGCTGTTTCCGACTGCATCACATAGGCCACGACGGTGGTGCCGTCGTCCCAGGCATTCATCACATGGAACACATGGCAGGGGTCGGCGTCGAACCAGCGCAGTGTGTCTGCCGTGCCGCCGCGCTGCATCACGCCAACATGAGTCCGCAGGGCGGCGTCCCAGGCCAGCAGTGGCTTGCCGCGCATCGCGCGCTCGACACTGAGCGTCAGCGGCGTGATGGGAAAGAGCACATGCCCGCGCGTCACCATGAAGTCGTGCGCCATGCTGGCGTAGGGCGCCTTGAATGACTCGAGCCGCGTGACCTCGCAGTGCTTGTCCATCACGCCATAGAGCATGGTCGGCGAACAAGGGCCGTCGGGCGAGTAGGCAAAGAAGTGCAGTTCGCCGCTCTCGGGGTCCACCTTCGGGTGCGCGGTGCAGCGCGAGCTCACACGGTCGCCAAAGCTCTGATGCCCTTTGGAAGCCAGCGTGCAGGCGTCGAGCTCAAAGGGTTGATGCGACTCTTCGAGGGCGAACAACCGGTCGCCATGCCACAGCATGCTGGTGTTGGCCGTGCCACCGTTGCGGCCATGCGCCAGCGGGTCGCTGGTGGCGGGGTTGCCGAAGGTGCCGAAGAGTGCGCGCCCGGCTTCATGTTCGAGCTGCCATTTCGGCGTGCGCGCCCAACGGTTGCTGTACGACACGCTGCCCTTGTCGATGTGGAAGGCATGCACCATGCCGTCGCCGGAGAACCAGTGGTAGTTGTTGTCGCGCGGCGCGTACTGCGGGCTTGGGCCGACACGGTACAGGCTGCCCGACAGCCCGGGCGGCATCGTGCCTTCGATGTGGAGCTGCGCAATGTCGTGCTCCTCGGTGAGCGGTGCGTAGTTGCCGGTGAAGAAGTGAGGGTTGGTCTGTGTTTCTGCGTTCACGTAAAGCCTTTGGAATTCATTCAGGCGGTCGATGTGCCGTTCAGGCGCGCGATGGCTTGCCCGACGTAGGCGGCCAATGTCTCGTCGATGCCTGAGCCAACCCGCAGCGCCGGATCGTGATGAAACGCGTGCTGCAGCTTCGCGTGCAGCGCGGCATCGCCGCCGGCCTTGGCGAGCGATAGCTCATGCCAGCGCTGCGCCAGCGCACGCATGGCTTCGTCATCGATGGGGGTGCCCGCCAACATCTGTTGCCGCACCTCGGCGATGAGCGGCGGCCACGCATCGGTCTGCGCGACGTAGTGCTGGCGCAACTTGGCCATGTCGCGGGCGCTGCAGTAGGGCGCGTAGAGCTGGAGGCGCGCGAAGGCCATCGCGTGCGAGATGTAGCGGATGCCTGCGCGGTCCACACCGGTCAGCGCGTGGAGCGACGGCTCGTTCCAGTGCATGGCGTAGAGCTTCATCAGCAGACCTTCGTCGCCGCCGGCTTCTTCGAGCAGCAGCTCAATCCAACGTCGCGCCAGGGCCTGCGCTTGCGGGCTCTCGGGCGATACGCCCGCGGAGACCAGGCGATGCAGCCACGCCGACAACTCGGCGCGCTCGGGCGCCGTGGCGTCAGTGAAACCGTCGCGTTGCGTCTTGAGCGTGCGTTGTTCGTCGTCGTTGAAGTACTTCGAACCCGCGACCATGTTTTCGAGTGCGAGAAGCCAGTCGTCGATGCCGGGTTCTTCGCTGGCCTGCAACTGGCCCTGCACCGCGAGCAGATGGGTGCGCAGCGCCGACGCTTGCAGGATCTCGCGGTCGAGTTGCGCCACCTGCTGCGCCACGATTTCCGCAATGCCGCCGGCCGCGTTGTCGAGCAGGCCTTGTATGTCGGCGAGCGAGAGGTCGAGCCGCCGCAATGCCTGAATGCGGTAAAGCCGCGCCACGTCTTTCCGCCCGTACAGGCGGTAGCCGCCACTGGACCTTTCGGACGGCACCAGCAGGGCGATGTCGTCATAGTGCCGCAATGCGCGCACGGTCAGCCCGGTGCGCCGGGCCAGTTCACCAATCCTCAGAAACATGCCTTCCCTCTCAAGTTGAAGGCATCCTAGACCGTGCCGTTACGAGAGGGTCAAGGCCTTTTGGTGGCTCGCGGTTGCTCTGCCATCAGCTTTGATGCGTCCGAGGCGGCTCTGGCAAGAAGCTGGACCGTCGTGCCGAACCTCCGGTACTGGCCGACTTCAGTCACATGGCTGAAATCGCTTGCACTCGGGCACGACACGAATCGATGTCAGCGTGTTCTCACCATCCAGATGCTTCGAGGTGAACCTTACCCAAGAGCCTTCCGGAATATCGGCCGTCAACGACCGGTCGAGCAGCCTGAAGGTCTGTGTGGTGAAGGGAACCTTGGATCTGGGCAACAGCTTCAATCGCACGTAGAGCTTGCCGCCAGGTTCTTCAAACGAAGACGCGAGTCGCGCTCGCGTGGAGACCGCGGCCGGGTCATTGGTTTGCGCTGTGGCTGCGCTCGCTACGACTGCGCACATCGCGACCGCGATGGTTCTGCGGAACGCACTCGACATCGTTGCCTCCTCGGGTGTTGGTCAGCCCTGATCGGCATTCTGCATTGCTCATCGAGGTCCGGCCTTGGTCGATGGCGCCCACATCAATCAGGCGCATCACGCGTGCCCCGCCAACATGTCCTCGAACCATTCAGCGACGTACTGCGCCTCGGGCGCCGCATCCGGCGCAAGACCGTAGTAATAGCGATCGAGCGTCATGCGCGAGGTGGGCAACGGCGATTGCAGCCGGCCCGATGCGAGGTCGTGCGCGACCAGCGAAGTCGGTGCCAGCGCAATGCCCAGGCCATCGACCGCAGCCTGCAGCACGAAGTGCAAGTGATCGAATTGCAGCCGGCCCGCGGGCCGTGTGCGCGGTGCACCGACCTGCTTCTTCCAGGCGTCCCAGTCTTCCTTGCGCGTCTTTGCGGACAACAGCACATGCGATGCGAGCGCGCGCAAATCGGACAGCGGATGCGCCTTGAACAGCGCTGGCGCGCCGACCACCAGCACTTCGTCTTCAAGAAAGGGCCGAACCTTGATGGACGGCGGCCAGCCGTCCAGGCCACGGCGCACCGCGATGTCGAAGCTGTCGAGCGCCTGCTCGGGCATGACGGTGCTGGTGATGACCTGCGGCTCGATGTCGGGGTAGCGCTCGACGAACGAAGGCAGGCGCGGAATGAGCCAGCGGACCGCGAAGGACGGCCGCACGTTGATGCGCACCGCGCGCGCCGGCCCCTGTGCCTGCAACGCACGCGCGGCCGATGCGATCTGCGCGAGCGCGGGGCCCACGTCGGCAAAGAACTGCTGGCCCTCGGCGGTCAGCACAACCTGCCGGATACGGCGCTCGAACAGCGCCACGCCCAGGAAGGCTTCGAGGCTCTTGATCTGCCGGCTCACCGCGCTGTGCGTGACATGAAGCTCCAGCGCCGCGCGCGTGAAGCTCAGGTGGCGGGCCGCGGCGGCAAAGGCGCGCACGGCGTTGAGGGGAGGCTCTCGAAGCGGCATGCGTGCGATTTTCTCATGCATGCGGGGCGTTAATGTCGTTTGTCGGCGGGCGTTGCGGCGGCGCACCATCGGGGCTCGATGTCCCTCTCTTCACCAGCCCCGAACCCCAACTCCACCGACCTGAATTCGCGCCATGCGGCGATGGCGCTCGGCCTGTCGCTGCCGGCCGATGTGGTGCTCTATCTGCTGCTGCCGATGTATGCCAGCCAGTTCGGCGTGACGCTGGTCGAAGCCGGCATGCTGCTGGCGGCCAACCGGCTGGTGCGCATCGCCGGCTACGGCTGGGTCGCGCGCTTCTACGCCCGCAATGGCGACCGGCTGACCTGCACGATCGCCGTGCTCGCGGCCGCGGTCTGCGGTATCGGCTACGCCACGCTGTCGGGCTTCTGGGCGCTGCTGCCGCTGCGGCTGACATGGGGCCTGTGCTTCGCGGCGCTCAATCTGTCGACGCAGGCGCTGGCCACGGCCGACCCGATCGGCGCTGCGCGGCGCAACGGGCGCTCGCGGGCCTTCATCGCGATGGGGCCGGTGCTGGCGCTGCCGTTGGGCGCGTTGCTGGCGCATGCGTACGGGCCGCGCGTGATCTTCGGCATCCTCGCGGTGTTCTCGTTGCTGGCGTGGTTCGTCACGCGGCGGCTGCCGTCGGCGCCGCATGCGGCCGGCAAGCCGACGCGGCGCTTCAAGTGGCCCAACAGCCTCGATGGCTGGTCGTTCATGGAAGGGCTGGCGCTCGACGGTCTCTTTATCGTCGGCCTCTCGTACCTGGGCAAGGACCTGATGCCGGGCGGTGCGGTGATCGTGGCGGGCGTGCTGATGGCGTTGCGCTACCTCGCGGAAATCTTGTTGAGCCCGGTCGGCGGCCACATGGCCGAGCGCTTCGGCGCCGAGCGGCTGCTGGTGAGCCTGTCGCTCGTGACGGCCATTGCGCTCGTGGGCTTCGGCCTCGGCTGGCTCTGGAGTTGCGCGGCCCTGATCGTGGTGCTGCGCGCGCTGCAGCTGCCTTTGCTGCCGCCCATCGTGGCAAGGCGCACACCGGGGCCGGAGCGCGTGCAGGCGCTGGCCGCGCGCTCGGTGTGGCGCGACATCGGCGCCGGCACCGGGCCCTTGCTGGCGGGGCTGCTGCTGCCGATCGCTTCGCCGCCGTGGATCTACGGCATTGCCGCGCTGCTGCTCGCGCTGATGGCGCTGGCCTGCGGCTGGAATTCGTCGCCCATGGCCGAGACGGCGCGGACGGCGGGTTGAAGAACAATCCTCCTTTCCGCCTACGCGCATTCACACATCCTCGCATTCACTTACCCAGGAACAACTGCCGATGACCTCGTCCCACACCATCGACACCGTGGCCCAGCTCGAAGCCCTGTTCGGCGTGCCCGGTGAGGCCTCGCTCAAGAAAGAGGTGCCGTACCTGCACCCGGCCTACCAGGCGCTGATTGCTGCGTCGCCCTTTGTGGTGCTCGCGACCCTCGGCCCGGGCGGCCTCGATGCCTCGCCGCGCGGCGACCCACCGGGCTTCGTGGCCGTGCAGGACGAGAAGACCCTGCTGATGCCCGAGCGCCGTGGCAACAACCGCATCGACAGCCTGCGCAACATCGTGGCCGATCCGCGCGTGGCGCTGCTGTTCCTGATTCCGGGAGTGGGCGAGACGCTGCGCGTGAACGGCACCGCACGCATCACCGTCGAGCCGGCCTTGCTGGCGCGCTTCGCGATGGAGGGCAAGCCGCCCCAATGCGTGATCGAAGTCCGGGTCGAGACGGTGTTCTTCCAGTGCGCCCGTGCGATCCAGCGTTCGAGGCTGTGGGCGCCGCTGCCGGCGGATGCAAAGCGCGAGGTGCCCACGCCCGGCGCGATTCTTTCGGCGCTGACCGAATCGGCATTCGATGGCGCAACCTACGACCGCGAATTGCCAGCAAGGCAGCGCGCGACGCTGTACTGACCGGATGCTGACCCGCTGCTTCGAGCAGGCGTAAAAAAGCCCGCATGCGCGGGCTTTTTCATGAGGGGATCAGCGCACCCAGTGGCACACGCGGTGGTGATGGCGAGCGTCCCACTTGCACACCTTGTGCTTTTGCGGGTGACGGGGTGCTGCCGAGGCGATGCCAGGGGCCAGCAAGGCCAGGCCGGCAAACGCGAGGATGCCGGAAAAAATGATTTGCTTGGTTTTCATGGTGGTCTTTCTAAGCAATGACATCAAGGATGGATGCGTCTTTCAGGCGCACTCACCCAACGAGCCGGGAGTGCTTTCGGATGACATCCGGAAGGCCGTCATTTGGTAAAGAGCCGGGGCGACTGGGGCGGCCGTTCCGGGCTCAGGCCCGGCCCGGTTCCACGGCCTGCTCGGTGCGCGCGTCGTGCCCGATGATGAGCACCAGCGCAAAGGCCACCACCGACAGCAGCGCCAGGAAGATCACCGCATACAGGTCGTTGCCCATGCGGTCCTTCAGCGCGCCGAAGATGGTCGGGCCGATGTAGCCGCCGAGGTTGCCGATGGAGTTGATCCACGCAATGCCCGCCGCCGCGGCCGTACCGCTCAGCAGGGCGGTCGGCAGGGTCCAGAAGGTGGGCAGCGCACTGAAGATGCCGAAGGCGGCGAGCGTCACAGCGGCCATCTTGGGAACCGGCGCGCTGATCTGCGCGGCCAGCACGAGGCCGATGAAGATGCAGGCCAGCGGAATCAGCAGGAACCACTTGCGCTCCTTGCGCGCGTCGGAGGCACGCGTCCAGAACAGCATGGCGATGGCGCCGACCAGGTACGGAAAAGCGTTGATGAAGCCGATCTCCACATTGCTCAGCCCGCCAAAGCCCTTGATGATCTGCGGCAGGAAGAAGCTCAGGCCGTACAGCGGCACGGTGATGCCCATGTAGACGAAGCCCAGCCCGATCACGCGCGGGTTCAGCAGCGACTGTTTCCACGAAATCTTGTGGATCGACTCGCGGTTGCGGCGCTCGGCGTCCAGCGTCTGCTGCAGCCAGTTGCGCTCTTCGTCGCTGAGCCACTTGGCATCCTTCGGGCCGTCGGGCAGGTACATCAGCACGACGAAGGTCAGGATCAGCGAAGGCAGCGCCTCCAGGATGAACAGCCACTGCCAGCCGTGCATGCCGCCGATGCCGTCCATGTTCAGGATGTAGCCCGAGATCGGCGAGCCGATGACGGTCGAAATCGGAATCGCGAACATGAACCAGCCCACGATGCGCGCGCGGTACGCCGCCGGAAACCACAGCGTGATGTAGAAGATCACGCCCGGAAAGAACCCCGCCTCGGCAATGCCGAGCAGGAAGCGCACGACGTTGAAGCTGGTCGAGCCGCCCACCCATGCCTGCGCGGCCGACAGGACGCCCCAGCTGAACATGATGCGGGCGATCCAGCGGCGTGCGCCGAAGCGCTCCAGCGCCATGTTGCTCGGCACCTCGAACAGGAAGTAGGCCAGAAAGAAGATGCCCGCCGCGCTGCCGAACACGGCGGCGCTGAAGCCCAGGTCCTTCGACATGGAGGCCCCGGCAAAGCCGAGGTTCACGCGGTCGAGGTAGGCGATGAAGTAGCTGACCATCAGGAGCGGCAACAGCCGCCAGCTGATCTTCGAGATGGTTCTCTGTTCGATGGGATTCATGGTGTCTCCGGTGTTGTGTGGATTGGTTTTTGTGGAGCTGTATCGGATGCGGGGGAGGGCGGCCGTTGCCGCCGCGCGGTGCTACTGAAGTGCTGGTTGTTCCTGCTCCTGCTGCTGGTGGTGTTGTTGTTGCTGCTGCGCTCTCATGATCTGGTGCCGTTGCCAGTAGTGGCCGACCGCGGCCTTGAAGTGTTCTTTCTGCTTGCCCAGTCCGCCCAGCTTGACCTTGGTGGTGCGTGCCCCGCCGAGCTTGCGCTTGTCGGGGTGGGTGACGATCAGCGTGTCGCCGAAGCTGCTGTCCTTGTAGGTCAGGCCCTTGACCTCGTCCCACGGAATCGGCGATGCACCCTCGGCGCTCGGGTGGAGGCCGCTATAGCTGATGTCGATGCGGTTGCCGTTCTTCAGCGCGAAGCCGATCGGCGGAAAGTGGCGCAGCACCACGGCACGCTCTTCTTCGGTGGCGGGTTCATAGCGGTAGGCGAGGCTGAGTTCGTGGTTCTCGACGAAGCGCTGCTCGTACTCGCTCCACATGCGCTGCTCGATGGCGGCGGCGGTTTCGATGAAGTCGGCCCACGAGGCCTGCGGCGCGGTCGCGACGATGGCGCCATAGGCGCTCTCGGGCACGTGGTGGCCGACGTTGCGCATGCGCTCGAGCAACGGCGGATGGCTGTCGTAGGGGTGCGGCACGTCAGCGGTCTTCATGGCTTCGATGAAAGCATCGGAGCTCGCATACGGCGGCAGCCCGGCCGCCACGAAGCCAGCGATGCCCAGCGCGCCGTCGTGCTGGCGGTTCTGCTCGAACAGCTTCTGCTCGACGTCGTTGCGGTAGCTGGCGTACGCCGAAATCTTGATGAGCGATTGCACGATGGCGCTCGGTGCCGTAAGGCCCGCAGCCACGCGGTCGGCCTTGTACTCGCGCTCGCGGCTGTCGCGCGCCAGGGCAAACGCAAAGATCATGCGGTACAGGCGCAGGAGGTAGTGCGCCACGATGGTCAGGCCGGCGCCGCGCATCTTCCAGGTGTACTGGTCGAACTGCAGCAGCTTGGGGCCGAGCGCCGCGCTGCTGCGCGTGTCGCCGCCGCCCAGGTGGGCCAGCTCGTGCGCCAGCACCGCGTCGGCCTCGGTCTGGTCGAGCACGCGCAGCAGCGGAATGCTGACGAACAGCGTGCGGCCGTTCAGCGTCTGCCCGCGCACTTCGCAGGGCGCCTCGGTCACGAAGAAGTTGGTGTCGATGCCGGCCACGATCTGGTCGGGCGGCGCGGTCTGCACGCGGCCGGCCAGCTGGCGGATGCGTTCCCACAGGCGCGGGGCATCGGCTTCGGCGATCAGCTCGCCCTCGATCTCGTTACCCGAGGGCAGCGTCTTGAACAGCGTGTAGACCGCATAGAACACGGCCGCCGCGGCCGCGATGCCCGCGATGGCGATCAGCTTGATGTAGTAGCTGTGCCAGAAATAGGCGGTGAGCCAGAACGACAGCCACACCACCATCGCGCCCTGCAGCACGACCTCGACCGCGCTCGACACCGTCATCAGCCGCCAGCCGGCAACGAAGCTCGCATAGCGCAGGCCGCGGTTGGCAAAGGCCAGCGCGCCCAGCACCAGCGCCGCCGCGAGCAGCGCCGCGCCGAGCACGATCGTCCAGATGGCGGCGCGGTCGGCCCAGTGGAACTGCCACTGCATCGAGTAGGGGCTGCAGACCTTGTCGTGGAAGTCCTTGTCCTCGGCGGCGGTGGCATCGCAGGCCTTTGAAAGCGGATGGCTCCGGTAGAACGCCGTGGTCTCGGCCTTGTCGCTGGCGGACAGGCGGGTGTCGGCGGCGATGCGTCTTTCGATCGACTGCAGGAAGGTCGTGTCCTGCGAGCGCAACGCGTATTCGGTAAACAGCAGCGTCGCCGCCGGAATGGCGAAGAGCGACACGAGCGTCAGGAAGAACACGCGCAACAGGTCGGCGCGAATCGTTTGAGCGGGGGCCATGGGTTCACTTCTCCTGGAAGGCAACTGCTGTGCTTTGTTGTTCGAGCGGTCCGGGAAGGCGATAGGGTAGCGGGCGTTGGCGCGATTGCGAAGGGATTGCGAAGCGCATCGCGCATGGCGCGAAGCAAGGTGGGCGTCAAGCGGGGTTGCGCACCGACCTATGGGCAAATAAGGTTATCGCCTTTCTGTCGTTCCACGCCCCGAAGCGCAGGTATAGCCTCCGTGCTCACTTATGACTGTCGCCTCCGTCACTCCCCCGGTTTCTTCTTCGCCTTCGCCTGTCGCATGGATCGCGGGTGTGGGGGCCAGTGCCGGGCTCGGCGCCGCACTCGCGCGGCGCTTTGCGGCCGAAGGTTTTGTCGTCGCATTGACCGGCCGCACGCAGGCGCAACTGCAGGCGGTGGCCACCGAGATCGAAGCGGCCGGTGGCCGTGCCCACGCCTTCGCAGGCGACGTGGCGAGCGAGGCCGAGATCCACGGCATCGCGCAGCGGGTGCGGGTGCTGGGCCCGCTCACGGTGGCGATCTTCAATGCCGCGAGCGCGGTGCGGGCGCCGACGCTCGACATCTCGGTCGACCAGTTCACGCAGGCCTGGCGCACCAGCGCGCTGGGCGGTTTCGTCTTCGGCCGCGAGGCATTGCGCGGCCTGCTGGCCAACACCTTCGAGGCCGATGGCGCGAAAGGGCGGGGCACCCTGTTGTTCACCGGTGCCACGGCCGCACTGCGCGGCAAGCCGCCGTTCGCGGCCTTCGCCGCGGCCAAGGCCAGCCTGCGCTCGCTGAGCCAGAGCCTGGCGCGCGAGTTCGGCCCGCAGGGCATTCATGTGGCGCACGTGGTGATCGATGGCGGCATCGACGGCGAACGCCTGCGCAACAACGCGCCACAACGGGTGGCACAAGCCGGCGACGACGGGCTGCTGCAGCTCGAGGCCATCGCCGAAAGCTACTGGCAGCTGCACGTGCAGCACCGCAGCGCGTGGACGCAGGAACTCGACCTGCGCCCGTTCAAGGAACCGTTTTGAGGAGACACGCTGCATGAGCGTCGGATCGAATGGCCAGATGCTGGCGGCAACGCTGCCTTCGGTGGAGGCAGAGGTCAATTACCTCAAGGCCGGCGAGGGCCGGCCCGTCAGCTACACCTTCGAGCCGCCGCCCGGTGTGCCGTGGGTCACCGGCACGCTGGAGCCGCACCGCGTGAGCATTCGCGACGGCCGGCCGCTGGTGGCGCTGAACGAGCTGTCGCTCGACCGCAGCGGCTTCACGCAGATTTCGCACCGCAGCGTGGTGGCCGATTTTTCGCACGAGGCGACCATTCGCGACATCTACTACCGCGAGTCCGAGGCCCTGCTGCGCGACATCACGGGTGCCGAAAAAATCGTGGTGTTCGACCACACGCTGCGCGACAGCGCGCAAGGTTCGCGCCGCACGGCCGAACTGCGCGAGCCGGTGCGGCGCGTGCACAACGACCAGACTTTCGTTTCCGCGCCACGCCGCGTGCGCGACCACCTGCCACCCGAAGAGGCCGAGGCGCGCCTGAAGCAGCGCTTTGCCATCATCAACCTGTGGCGGCCGCTGGCCACGGTCGAGCGGCTGCCGCTGGCGCTGTGCGATGCACGTTCCATCGCCTTCGAGGACATGGTGCCGAGCGATCTCGTCTACCCCGACAAGGTGGGCGAAACCTATTCGTTCACCTACAACCCGAACCACAGCTGGTACTGGTTCCCGCGGCTGCGGCCCGACGAGGCGCTGCTGCTGAAAATCTACGACTCGCGCGAGGACGGCACCGCACGCTTCACCGCGCACACCGCCTTCGAAGACCCGAACGGCGCGCCCGAGGCGCCGCCGCGCCGCAGCATCGAATTGCGCGCGCTGGTGTTCTGGCCCGCCGGCAAATGAGCGCCGGCAAGCAGCTGCGGCTGGGCGCGTTCATGCGGCCGGTCAGTATCCACACCGGCGCATGGCGCTATCCGGGTGCCTGGCGCGACGCCAACTTCAACTTCGAACGCCTGAAGCAATTGGCGCAGACGCTGGAGCGCGGCCGCTTCGACGCCTTCTTCATGGCCGATCACCTGGCCGTGCTGAACATGCCGATCGAGGCCCTGCAGCGCAGCCACACGGTCACGTCGTTCGAGCCTTTCACGTTGCTGTCGGCGCTGGCGCAGCACACGAAGCACCTTGGCCTGGTGGCGACGGCCTCGACCACCTTCGACGAGCCGTTCCACGTGGCGCGCCGCTTCGCATCGCTCGACCACCTGAGCGAAGGCCGCGCCGGCTGGAACATCGTGACCACCTCCAACCCCGACGCCGCGCTGAACTTCGGCCGCGACGACCATATGGAACACGACGAGCGCTATGTGCGCGCCCGCGAGTTCTACGACGTGGTCACCGGCCTGTGGGACAGCTGGGCCGACGATGCCTTCGAGCGCGATGCCGAAAGCGGCCGCTTCTTCGACCCGGCCAAGCTGCATGTGCTGAACCACAAGGGCAAGCACCTGTCGGTGCGCGGCCCGCTGCACATCGCGCGGCCGGCGCAGGGCTGGCCGCTGATCGTGCAGGCCGGTGCCTCGGAAGCAGGGCGGCAGCTCGCGGCCGAAACGGCCGAGGCTGTGTTCGCCGCGCCGGGCACGCTGGCCGCGGCGCGCAGCCTGTATGCCGACATCAAGGGCCGCATGCGCGCGATTGGCCGCGAGCCGGACCACCTGAAGATATTGCCGGCCGCCTTCGTCGTGGTCGGCGACACACTGGAAGAAGCGCGCGCCATTCGCGCAAGGCTCGACAGCCTCGTGCACTACGACAGCGCCATCGCCTCGCTGTCCATCGCCCTCGGCCACGATGCCTCGAAGTTCGACCCCGACGGCCCGCTGCCCGAAGTGCCCGAGACCAACGCCAGCCAGAGCGGCCGCGCCCGCGTGGTCGAGCTGGCCCGCAGCGAGAAGCTCACCGTGCGCCAACTGGCCCAGCGGCTGGGCGGCTACGGCGGGCTGGCCTTCGTCGGCACGCCGCAGAGCATTGCCGACGAGATGCAGGAATGGCTCGACAGCGAAGGCTGCGACGGCTTCAACGTGATGTTCCCGTGGCTGCCCGGCGGGCTCGATGCCTTCGTCGACAAGGTGGTGCCCGAGCTGCAACGGCGCGGCATTTTCCGGCGTGAATACGAAGGTCGTACCCTGCGCGAAAACCTCGGCCTGCCGCGCCCGGCCAACCGTTTCTTTGCCCAGAATTAGCATCGGCGCCTGACTGCCGGGTGCCCGACCCCACGCCTGCACCGATTGCCGCCCTTGGCGACAATCGGTCCAATGCGTTCTTCTCCTTTCTTCAAGATGGCCCTGCTGCTGGGCCTGCTTTCGGCTATCGGGCCATTCGCCATCGACATGTACCTGCCGGCGCTCCCTGCCATCGGGCAGAGCCTGCAAGCCGACATCGGCGCGGTGCAGATGAGCCTCACGGCCTTCTTTCTTTCGCTGGGCGCGGGCCAGTTGCTGTATGGGCCGATCTCCGACATGGTCGGCCGCAAGCCGCCGCTGTATGCGGGCCTCGTGCTCTTCGCGCTGGCCAGCGTGGGCTGCGCGCTGGCAACCGACATCCAGACATTGATCGTGCTGCGCTTCGTCCAAGGTCTGGGCGCGGCGGCCGGCATGGCGATTCCGCGCGCGGTGGTGCGCGACCTGCACACCGGCACCGATGCCGCGCGGCTGATGTCGCTGCTGATGCTGGTGTTCAGCGTGTCGCCGATCCTGGCGCCGCTCGCGGGCAGCCTCGTGATCGCATTCGCCGGCTGGCGCGGCGTGTTCTGGGCCGTGACCATCGCGGCGGTGGCGGGCCTGGCGATGATGGTCAAGCTGCTCGACGAAACGCGCCCCGCCTCGGAGCGTGTCGAAAGCAGCCTGGGCAGCGCGCTTGCCGCCTACTGGCTGCTGCTGCGCGACTGGCATTACCTCGGGCTGGTCTTCATCGGCAGCTTCGCGATGGCGGGCTTCTTCACCTACCTGGCCAATTCGTCGTTCGTGATGATCGACCACTACGGCCTGTCGCCCGCCATGTACAGCGTGGCCTTCGGCGTGAATGCGGCGGCCTTCATCGCGGCCTCGCAATTCACCGGGACGCTGGGCGAGCGCTTCGGGCTGGTCAACCTCGTCAAGTTCGGCGTGGTGTGCTGCGGCGTGGCCATGGTCGCGATGTTCATCTACTTCGCGACGGGCGGCGACAACATCTGGGTGCTGATCGTCCTGTACTTCATCGCGTCCGGCTTCATGGGCCTCGTGATTCCCACCACCGGCGTGCTCGCGCTAGAAATGCACGGTGCCATTGCCGGCACCGCCTCGGCGCTGCTGGGCACGCTGCAGATGCTGACCGGTGCGCTGGCCATGGCGGTGGTCGGCCTCTTCACCGATGGCCGTCCGCTGCCGATGGTGGCCGGCATGGCCGCCGGCGCGCTCATCGCGCTGGTGCTGACCTGGCTCACGCTGGGCGGCACGCGCGCCGAAGCCGCGCAGGAGGCGCAACGAGCCTGATGAACACCGCATCCGCAGGCGCCGCACGACCGGTGGCCGAAGACTCTTCTCACCGCCAGCCCATCGACGGGCTGGCATCGCCCGAGCGGGGCTGGGCGATGCTGGTCATCATCCTCGGGCTGATCGTGGCGGTGCTCGACGGCACCATCGTCAACCTCGCGCTGCCCGGCATCGCACGTGAGCTGCAGGCCAGCCCGTCGCAGGCGATCTGGGTGGTCAACGCCTACCAGATCGCCACGCTGGTGATGCTGCTTCCGCTGGCCTCGCTGGGCGACCTGGTGGGCTACCGGCGCGTGTATCTCGTGGGCATGGCGGTGTTCACGCTGTCTTCGCTGGCCGCGACCTTCGCCAATTCGCTGGGCACGCTGATCGCGGCGCGCGCCTTCCAGGGGCTGGGGGCGGCGGGCATCATGAGCGTGAACGCGGCGCTGGTGCGGCTGACCTATCCCTCGTCGCAACTGGGCAAGGGCATGGCGATCAATTCGCTGGTGGTGGCCACGTCGTCGGTGGCCGGGCCGTCGGTGGCGGCGGCCATCCTTTCGGTGGCCTCGTGGCCCTGGCTCTTTGCCATCAACGTGCCGCTGGGCATCATCACCTTCGTGCTGGGCATGAAGGCGCTGCCGTTCAATCGCGTGGCGCCGGCGGCCGGGCTGCGGTTTTCTCCGGTCGATGTGGCGCTCAACGTGCTGATGTTCTCGCTGGTGTTTCTGGGCGTCGACCGCCTCGGCGTGCGCGAAGGCGCGGTGGAGGCGGGCGGTTCGCAGGCCTCGGCCTGGGGCATTCTGCTGGCCGGGCTGGTGGTGGGCTTTGTCTACCTGCGGCGCCAGCGCAAGCAGGCGGTGCCGCTTTTCCCCATCGACCTGTTGCGCATTCCGGTGTTCGCGCTGTCGATGGGCACCTCGGTCGCCGCGTTCTGCGCGCAGATGCTGGCCTACATCGCGCTGCCTTTCCTGCTGCTCGACGTGTATGGCCGCAGCCACATCGAAGCCGGCTTGCTGATCACCGCGTGGCCGCTCGCCATCGTGGTGATCGCGCCCATCGCCGGGCGGCTGATCGGCCGCTACCCCGACGGGCTGCTCGGCGGCATCGGGCTGGCGCTGCTGGCCACCGGGCTCGCGCTGCTGGCGGCACTGCCCGCGCACCCGGGCAATGCGGACATCGCCTGGCGCATGGCGCTGTGCGGGCTGGGCTTCGGGCTGTTCCAGTCGCCCAACAACCACACCATCGTCACGTCGCCACCGGCGCACCGCAGTGGTGCGGCCAGCGGCATGCTGGGCACGGCCCGGCTGACCGGGCAGACGCTGGGCGCGGTGGTGCTCGCGGCGGTGTTCAGCCTCTGGAGCCCGCATGGCGGGCATGGGCCGGTGGTGGCCCTGGTGCTGGCGGCAAGTTGTGCCGCGGTGGCCGCAGTCTTCAGCACGCTGCGCCTCAAGACGACAAGCCACGCCGCCTGAATGAGTTAGGGTGCTGACCTATGAAGGAAGTACCTGACACAGTGGTTTGCCCGGGTTGCGATGCGGTCTATGCCCGCACGCCGCTGCGTCCGCGCGACGTGGCGCATTGCTCGCGTTGCGGCACCGAGCTCGACAGGCACACCGGTTCGCAGCAGCAGCGCATCCTGCCGCTGACGGTGGCGAGCCTGATCATGTTCGCCATCGCCAACCTCTTTCCCATCGTCGAGATCGAGCTGCAGGGCCTGCGCAGCCAGACCACGCTGGCCGGCGCAGTGGTGGCATTGAGCGCCGAGGGCATGTCGGTGGTGGCCTTGCTGGTGCTGGCCACGACCATTCTTTTTCCGCTGCTGCAGCTGTGCATCCTGGCCTACCTGCTGGTTCCGCTGAGTCGCGAGCACCGTCCGCTGGGCTTTGCGTTGCTGGTGCGGTCGATGCAGTCGCTGCGGCCCTGGGGAATGATCGAGGTGTTTCTGCTCGGCGTGCTGGTGGCCATCGTCAAGCTTTCGAGCATGGCGACGGTGGTGCCAGGGCCGGCGCTGTGGGCCTTCGTGGCGCTCACGGTCACGCTGACATCGGTGCTGTCTTTCAACCCCGGTGCATTCTGGGAAATGGCCTTTCGCCCGCGCGGCGAGCCGGAGACGCCGGCATGAGTTCACTGTTCACCCGCATGTCGCGCGAGGCGCCCGGCCACGACGACGCAGGCGAGGGCGCCGCACCAGTGGCCACGGCCGCCTCGCTCGGCCTGCTGGCCTGCCCGCATTGCGGAACCGTCTGGCGCGACGCCGAAGAGGGCGACGCCTGCGGCCGCTGCGGCACGCACCTGCATGGCCGCAAGCAGCAAAGCCTGAACCGCACCTGGGCCTTCCTGATCGCGGCCTGCGTGATGTACATCCCCGCGAACCTGCTGCCGGTGATGATCACGCGCACGCTGTTCGGCGCGCAGTACGACACCATTTTGAGTGGCGTGATCTATTTCTGGGTCTCCGGGGCCTACGGGCTTGCGGCCATCGTCTTCATTGCCAGCTTTCTGGTGCCGCTGTTCAAATTGGCGGTCTTGTTCTTGCTGGTGGTGCTGGCGCAGCGCGGCAGCACCTGGCGCCGGCAAGAGCGGGCCAAGCTTTATCACATCATCGAGATCATCGGCCGCTGGTCGATGCTCGACGTGTTCGTGGTGTCGCTGCTGACCGGGCTGGTGCAGATCCAGGGGTTTGCCGTCATCACGGCGGGCGTGGGCATCGCGGCGTTCGGCTCGGTCGTGGTGCTGACCATGCTGGCTTCGCTGAGCTTCGATCCGAAGCTCACGTGGGACAGCAAGGAAGAACAGGCGCTCGAAGCGCAGGCCGCAGCCATTGCACAGGGACAGGACAACAGGGATGAGAAACCAGCATGAGTGAAGACGAATCGCAACCCCAGGACAAACCGGCGCCGCCCGTGCCGCCCGCGCTGCCCCGGCCGCGCGTGGCGCGGCGGCGCGAGTGGCTGCCCTCGCTGATCTGGCTCATTCCCATCGTGGCGGCGCTGGTCGGCATCACGCTGGTGGCCCGCATCCTGATGGAGCGCGGCCCCGAGGTCGTGCTGACCTTCAAGACGGCCGAAGGCCTGGAGGCCGGCAAGACCGCCGTCAAGTACAAGGACGTGCAGATCGGCCTCGTCACGCACCTGCGGCTGGCACGCGACCGCTCGCACGTGCGCGTGCTGGTGCAGTTCAACAAGGACGCCGAAGGCTTCACCGCCGAAGACTCGCGCTTCTGGGTGGTGCGGCCGCGGCTCGACACCTCGGGCATCTCGGGCCTGGGCACCTTGCTCTCGGGCGCTTACATCGGCGCCGACGCGGGCGTGTCGAAAGAAACCTCGGGCGAATTCACCGGGCTCGAAACACCGCCCATCGTCACGAGCGACGACTCGGGCCAGCAGTTTTTGTTGCGTGCCAATGACATCGGCTCGCTCGACGTGGGCTCGCCGGTGTACTTCCGGCGCGTCAAGGTCGGGCAGGTGGCCGCCTACGAACTCGATGGCGACGGGCGCGGCGTGACGATCCGCGTCTTCATCAATGCGCCGTACGACAAGTTCGTCGGCATGAACACGCGCTTCTGGCAGGCCAGCGGCATCGACGCGCAACTCAGCGCCAGCGGCTTCACGCTGCGCACGCAGTCGCTGGCGACCATCCTGCTCGGCGGCATCGCCTTCCAGGCGCCCGACGACGCGATGGGCCCGCTGGCCAAGGCGAATGCCTCGTTCACGCTGGCGCAGGACGAGGCCGCGGCCATGAAGGAGCCCGACGGTCCTTCGCAGACGCTGCTGATGTACTTCAACCAGTCGCTGCGCGGCCTCACGCCGGGCGCACCGGTGGACTTCCGCGGCGTGGTGATCGGCGAGGTGAAGTCCATCGGCGTCGAGTTCGACCGCGCCGAGCGCGAGTTCCGCATGCCGGTGCTGGTGCAGGTCTACCCCGACCGCCTGCGGCGCCGCGAGGGCAACGCCACCGGCACCGAGTCGCGCTCGACACAACAGGAGCGATTGCGCTTCCTGGCCGAGAAGGGCTTGCGCGCCCAGCTGCGCAACGGCAACCTGCTGACCGGGCAGGTCTACGTGGCGCTCGACTTCTTCCCGAAGGCGCCGCCGGTCAAGGTCGACGTGACGAAGAACCCGATCGAGCTGCCCACGGTGGCGAACAGCCTCGACGAGATCCAGTCGCAGGTGCAGGAAATCGCGACCAAGCTCAACAAGGTGCCCTACGAGCAGATCGCGGGCGACCTGCGCACGACGCTCGCCACGCTCAACAAGACGCTGACCGCCACCGAGCAGACCGTCAACCGCATCAACAGCGACGTGACGCCCGAGCTGGCCGCCGCCATGAAGGACGTGCGCAAGACCGTCAACACGGCCGAACGCACGCTGGCCGACGATTCGCCGCTGCAGCAGGACATGCGCCAGACGCTGCGCGAGCTGACGCGCGCCGCAGGCTCTGTGCGCATCCTGACCGACTACCTCGAACGCCATCCCGAGTCGCTGCTGCGCGGCAAACCGGACGACAAGAAATGAAGAAGACCTTCGCATTCGGAAACGCCTTCGGAAAACCCACGCTCGCCGGCGTCGGCGTGGTCGCGTTGACCGCACTCGCGGGCTGCGCGAGCAAGCCCGACAGCTACTACACGCTCGCCAGCCCGGTGGCTGCCGCCGACGCTGCGCCATCGACGCTGGCCAGCGCCAAGCCGCTCTACATCGAGCTGGCACCGGTGGCCGTGCCCGAGCGGCTCGCGCGGCCGCAGATGGTGGTGCGCCAGCCCAACGGCAGCGTGCAGGTCGAGGTGCTGGAGCAGCACCGCTGGGCCTCGTCCTTCGAGAACGAGTTGCGCGATGCGCTCTCGGCCGGCATTGCCGGACGGCTCGGCGCGCTCGACGTGACCAAGGGCGGCCGGCAGACCTCGCAGCCGGTCTGGCGCATCGCCGTGCAGCTGCGCCAGTTCGATGCCGTCGATGGTGGCCGCGTCGATGCCGATTTCAGCTGGACGCTGCGGCGCTCCGACGAGGCGCGCACGCTGATCTGCCAGCTGCGGCTCGGCGAGGCCGTGGGCGGTGGCATGGATGCGGTGGCGCAGGGCGCCCAGCGTGTGACCGCTGCGGCCGCTGCGGCGATGGCCCGCAGCGTGAGCACAGCGCAAGCCAATCCGGCCGCCACGGCATGCGCGCTCTGACTGCGCTGATGTTTCTTTCTCCCTCCCCCTCTGGGGGAGGGCAGGGATGGGGGCACGACGGCGCGCAACGATGCACAGCGCCCATTTGGACGATGCCCCCATCCCAACCTTCCCCCAGAGGGGGAAGGGGCCAGACCGAAACCGAATAGATCGGAGCCCGGCAACCATGGCACAGATCGGCAAGGCGCCCTGCGACGACACGCTGATCCTGCATGCTGCCGGGCCGCAAGAAAGCGCCTGCCCCGACGCCTCGAAGCCCTGGGTGTTGGCCGCGGCCATCGTCGGCTCGAGCATGGCCTTCATCGATGGCACGGTGGTCAACGTCGCATTGCCGGCCATTCAGTCCGACCTGCACGCCACGGCCTTCCAGGCGCAATGGGTGGTCGAGTCGTATGCCTTGTTGCTCGCCGCGTTGCTGCTGGTGGGCGGCGCGCTGGGCGACCACTACGGGCGCCGGCGCATCTTCGCCATCGGCGTCGGCATCTTCGCCTTGTCGTCCGTGGCCTGCGCGCTCTCGGCCACCGTCCACCAGCTCATCGCCGCGCGTGCGGCGCAGGGCATCGGCGGCGCGTTGCTGGTGCCGGGGAGCCTGGCGCTCATCAGCGCCGCCTTTCCCGAGAAAGAGCGGGGCAAGGCCATCGGTACGTGGTCGGGCTTCAGCGGCATCACGGCGGCCGTGGGGCCGGTGCTGGGCGGCTTCCTGGTCGATCACTTCTCGTGGACCTGGGCCTTTCTCATCAACGTGCCGATGGCGCTGCTGGTGCTGTGGATCGTGTGGCGGCACGTGCCCGAGAGCCGGGGCGCCTCGGCACGCGGCGGCCTCGACCTGTGGGGCGCGCTGCTGGCCACGGCCGCGCTGGGCGGCATCGTCTATGCCTTCATCGAGGCGCCCACGCAGCATTGGAACTCGCCGGCCGTGCTCGCGGCGCTGGGCATCGGTATCGTCGGGAGCGCGGGTTTCATCGCGGTCGAGCGCAAGGCCCGCACGCCGATGCTGCCACTGGGCCTGCTGCGCATCGGCAACTTCAGCGGTGCGAATCTGCTGACGCTGCTGCTCTACGCCGCGCTGGGCGGCGGGCTGTATTTCTTTCCGCTCAACATGATCCAGGTGCAGGGTTACTCGGCGACGGTGGCGGGTGCGGCGCTGCTGCCGTTCATCTTCATCATGTTCGCGCTGTCGGGCTGGGCCGGGCAGCTGGTCGACCGCTTCGGGCCGCGCATGCCGCTGGTCGTCGGGCCTTCCATCGCGGCCGTGGGCTTTGCGTTGTTCGCATTGCCGGGCGTGGGCGCGAGCTACTGGAGCGGCTTCCTGCCCGCGGTGGTGGTGCTGGGCTTCGGCATGACGGTGACGGTGGCGCCGCTCACCACCACCGTCATGAATGCGGTCGGGCCCGAGATGGCGGGCGTGGCCTCGGGCGTGAACAACGCGGTGTCGCGCGCGGCCGCCGTGCTGGCGATCGCGGTGTTCGGCGCGGTCATGGCCTGGGCCTTCGACGCAGCGCTGGCGCACAACCTGCGCGAGATGGGCGCGTCGGCGCAGGTGGCGGCATTCCTGGAAGGCGAGCGCAGCAAGCTGGCCGGTGCGGCGATGCCGCCGGGTGTCGATGCCGCGACGGCAGCCGCCGTCAAGCACGCCGTGGCCGAATCGTTCGTGGCGGGCTTTCGGTGGGTGATGCTGCTGAGTGCCGGGCTGGCGGTGCTCAGTGCGGTGAGTGCGTGGCGGATGATCCGAGGTGGGCCAGCCGCCGGGAGTCCTTCAATCCAAAAGACAGAATCAGTCAGTTCATGAAGCACAGAGAATTTGTCATAGAGAACAACGCAATCGACAGCGCAGATACACCGTACATCGTCCAGCGGCTGGACGGCCTGCCAACGCTCCGTACCGACGAAGAACAGAGGGAAGGTGCCTTCCTCCTCACGTTGAGAGGTCTTGATGACGGCCTTGAGTCTTCGTCCCTGAAAGAGAACACTGTCTATTCGATTTCTCAGATGATCGCGGGACATTGCGTGGATGCGGCATACATCCATTGCAGGAAGCTGGTGTTCAAGGCCACGTCGCATCAGGTCTATCTGGTTGACGTTGGCCGTTCGGATCTTCTGGTGCTCCAGATATTGGAAGCGTGGTCCGATGGTGTCGTGCTGAATTGGCGTGATCTCGATGTGATCTACAGGGACTCGTGGTTTCGAGCTTGCAGGACGCTTGCCGGCCCTGACGAATGGCGTCAGACGCCTGTGACGAACAGCATCGTCCTCGCTCCCGAAGGACTCGCGTCAGAGGACGACTTCTATTGCTACCTGGGGGAGCAATTGTTCGGACACAAGGGATATGCTGGCACGAATCTCGATGCCTTCTACGACGTGCTCAAGTGCAATGACTTGAGGGGCATCACGATCCATATTCCGAACGAAGAACGCTTTGCCGAAACTCTTCAAAGTATCACGGGGGACGCTGACTACTTCTCGAAATTCAAGTCGTGTTTCACGGATGCCAAGATCGATCTGAGGCTCGGCGGCATTCATTCCTCTTGACGGAGAAACAGCCGGCACCATGGAACAACACCTCGACGTCCTGATCGTCGGCGCCGGCCTCTCGGGCATCGGCGCCGCCTACCACCTCCAGGTGAATTGCCCTGGCCGCAGCTACGCGATCCTCGAAGGGCGCGAGCGTAGCGGGGGCACCTGGGACCTGTTCCGCTATCCGGGCATCCGTTCGGATTCGGACATGTACACGCTGGGCTATTCGTTCCGGCCGTGGACGCAGGCCAAGGCGATTGCCGATGGCCCGTCGATCCTGAAGTACGTGCGCGAGACCGCGAAGGACCATGGCATCGACGCGAAGATCCGCTTCAACCATCGCGTGGTGCGTGCCTCGTGGTCCACGGCCGAGGCGCGATGGTGGGTGGACGTGGAGCGCGGCCCCGAACGCGAGCCAGTCCGCATGAGTTGCAACTTTCTCTTCATGTGCAGCGGCTACTACAACTACACGGCCGGCTACACGCCCGACTTTGCGGGCACGGCCGACTTCACCGGCCACATCGTCCATCCGCAGCACTGGCCCGAAGACCTCGACTACGCAGGCAAGCGCGTGGTCGTGATCGGCAGCGGCGCCACCGCGATGACGCTGGTGCCCGAGATGGCGAAGACCGCCGGGCACGTCACGCTGCTGCAGCGCTCGCCCACCTACGTGGTGTCGCGGCCGGCCGAAGACCCGATTGCCAACCGGCTGCGGCGCCACCTGCCGGACCGGCTCGCGTACGGCATCACGCGCTGGAAGAACGTGCTGCTGAGCATGCTGTTCTTCCGCCTCTCGCGGCGCAGGCCGGAGCGCGCGAAGCAGATGATTCTGGGCGGCGTGCGGCAGGCCCTCGGGCCCGACTACGACATCGCCACGCACTTCACGCCGCGCTACAACCCGTGGGACCAGCGGCTGTGCCTCGTGCCCGATGGCGACCTGTTCGCGGCGCTCAATGCCGGCCGCGCGTCGATGGTGACGGACCACATCGACACCTTCACGCCGCGCGGCATCCGGCTGAAGTCGGGCCAGGAACTCGATGCCGACCTGATCGTCACCGCCACCGGGCTCGACCTGCAGGTGCTGGGCGGCATCGCGCTCGACATCGATGGCGTGCCCGTCGATCCGGCCGCGACCTTCAACTACAAGGGAATGATGTACAGCGACGTGCCGAACCTGGCGTCGTCGTTCGGCTACACGAATGCCTCGTGGACCTTGAAGTGCGACCTGACCTGCGAGTACGTCTGCCGCGTGCTCAACCACATGGACAGGCACGGCTGGCGGCAATGCACGCCGCGCAACACCGACCCGGCATTGGTGGCCGAGCCCTGGCTCGATTTTTCTTCGGGCTATGTGCAGCGCTCGATCGGCAAGTTTCCCAAGCAGGGCTCGCGCGCGCCGTGGCGGCTGTACCAGAACTACGCGCGTGACCTGATGAGTCTGCGCTTCGGGGCGGTGGATGACGGGGTGATGGTGTTTTCGAGCCCGTGCGGCAAAGCCTAGGCCGAGGGCATGTGCGCAGGCGAGAGCAGGGTGTCCAGCTCCGCCCACAGCGGATCGCACAGCCCCGCGCGGAACGCGGCGGTCCTGAAGGTCGGGTGCTCGCCGTGATAGGTGTCCCATAGCGCGCGATGCCCATCGGCCACGCAGGCACGCACATTGGCCAGCCGGTCGGCGGCCTTGACCACCAGGGCCAGTTCTTCGTCACCGGTCACCAGGGCCAACGCCGCATAGGTCTTGGCCTTGCGCTCCTTGCGGTTGGCGCCGGGCGCATCGGTCAGTAGCGAAACGCACCGCGCCACCAGGTCGCCGAAGCGCTCCTGCACGTCCGACACCGTGGCGTCGGTGTCCTCGACCACGTCGTGCAAAAAGCCGATGACCTGCGCCTGCTTTCCATACGGTTGCAGCAGGGCGGCCACGGCGTCGAGGTGATGCACGTACGGATGCACGCCGTACTTCTGGTCCCCATGCATCTCGATGGCGTAGGCGCGGGCGGCTTCAGGTGTCGATGTGGTCATGAGCGTCCGTTGGTTTTTTCCATTCTGCCTTTGCGCGGGGTGGTCTTTACCTTGTTTACGAAGGAAAACACCTACCGGAACGGCATTGTCGGGGTTCTTGTGTATCGATACAGTAAATCGTTCCACCAAACGAGCCACAAATGGGCAATCGACCCACAGGAGACAACACCATGCACCCGATTTCACGCCGTCAGTTCGTCCAGTCATCGTCGGCGCTGTCGCTCGCGATGGCGGCCACAGGCCTTTCGCAAAGCGCCGCCGCACAAGGCAAGACCGTGGTGCTGCGCCTGTCGTCGTCCCACGTGGCCGACCTCAATTCGTCGCACTTCGCGTGGTCGCAGCTGATGCAGGCGAACCTGAAGAAGGCGGTGGGCGACCAGATCCGCATCGACTACTTTCCGAACAACCAGCTCGGCAAGGAAAGCGACGTGGTGCAGCAGGTGAAGGTCGGCTCGGTCGACATGATGCTCACGGGCTCGTCGATCTGGGCCACGGTGACGCCGCAGCTCGGCATGCTCGACCTGGGCTATGTGTTCGACAGCTACGAGCATGCGGCCCGCGCACTCGACGGCGGCGTGGGCGCCAAGCTCAACGACATGCTGGTCAAGAGCACGGGCTGCCAGGTCGTCACCTGGGGCGCGCACTACGGCGCGCGCAACGTGTACACCAAGCAGCCGGTGAAGTCGCTGGCCGACATCAAGAACGTCAAGCTGCGCGTGCTGCCCACGCCGGCCTTCATCGAGACCTTCAAGATCATGGGCGCGATCCCCACGCCCATTTCTTTCGGCGAGCTCTACATGGCGGCGCAGACGGGCGTGGTCGATGGCTTCGAGCACGACGCGGCCACGGTGCTGGCAAGCAAGCTCAACGAGGTCGTCAAGTACTGCTGGATGACCGAGCACCTGTTCAGCCCGATGGTGTGCATTGCCGGCAAGCGCGCCATGGACAAGATCCCCGCCACGCTGCGCCCGGCCTTCATGAAGGCCGCCAACGACTCGACGCTGCAGCAGCGCGAGATCGGCACGCAAAAAGGCCTGCAGGCCATCGAGGAACTGAAGAAGCTGGGCATCGTGTTCACGCCCATGCAAAAGAGCGAGCGCGACCAGGTCCGCAAGGAAATGGAAACGCGCCTGTGGGCGGCCTTTTCGAAGCAGTACCCGGAGACGGGGCCGCTGTTCGCCGCCATCACCGCCGCGCGGGCCTGAGCCGCCATGTCGAGCCTTTCGATCTCGCCGGGTGCTCCGTCCATGCAGCCGCTCGCACTGTCGCCCGCACTGGGTTTCGACGTCAGCCATGCCTCGGGCCGCTGGCTGGCGTGGCTGATGCGCGTCACCGAATACATGGCCGGCGTGGTGCTGGCCATCGACGTGGTGGTGGTCTTCATCTCGGTGATCTTTCGCTACTTCCTGCACGACCCCTTTGATTGGGCGGAGGAGGTGGCGCGCGCGCTGATGGTCATCCAGGTGTTCTTCGGCGCGGCGACGGTGCTCGCGCGCAGCCAGCACGTGGGCGTGGACCTGTTCCGCGGCATGCTGCCGGCGAGCTGGCAGCCGGCGCTGATCCAGTTGGGCAGCTGGATCATCGTGGGCGTGTCGGCGAGCCTCTTCGCCTCGTCGTGCGAACTGCTGGTCGACTCGTACAGCATGACGACATCGATCGGCCTGCCGCAGTGGATCTACGTCTATCCGGTGACCATCGGCAGCCTGTTCATGACGCTGTTCGGGCTGGCCAATGCCATCAATGGCCCGTCGCGCCGGGTGTGGGGCACGCTGGGCGTGGGCATCGCGCTCACGGCGGCGGTGGTTGCGTGGAACACGCTCATGGCCGACCACGCGATCCCGCCGTGGGCGCTGCTTACCGCCGGCTTTCTGGGCGGCATGGCGCTGGGCATGCCCATCGCCTTCGTGCTGGCGCTGTCGTCGCTGGTGTTCTTCATGGCCGATCCGTCGTTGCCCATGCTGGTCTATTCGCAGCAGGTGATGGCGGGCACCGACCACTACGTGCTGCTGGCCATTCCGTTCTTCGTGCTGGCCGGCCTGCTGATGGAGGCCAACGGCATGTCGTCGCGGCTCATCGAGTTGCTGCTGCGCATGTTCGGCCGGCTGCGCGGCGGGCTGGGGCTCATCACCATCACGGCCACGGCCTTCTTTTCGGGCGTGTCGGGCTCCAAGCTGGCCGACATCGCGGCGGTGGGCGGCATCATCATGCCGGCCGTGCGCAGGACGAAGCAGGACCCGAACGAAACAGCCGGCCTGCTGGCCTGCACCGCGGTGATGGCCGAGACCATTCCGCCGTGCATCAACATGATCATCATGGGCTTCGTGGCGAACATCTCGATTGCCGGGCTGTTCATGGCCGGGCTGGTGCCGGCGGTGGTGATGGCCGTGTCGCTTGCGGCGGTGACCATCTACGTGGGCACCAAGATCAACCCCGACGAAGCCTTCGACGTGCGCACGCCGATGTTCCGCCTGCTCGGCGGCGCGCTGGTGGCGCTGGTGATGGTGGCCATGATCGGCAAGGGCGTGACCTCGGGCATCGCGACCTCGACCGAGGTGTCGTCCTTCGCGGTGATCTACGCGCTGGTGGTGGGCTGGCTGGCCTTTCGCGAGCTGACGGTGAAGTCGGTGGCGCGGCTGTTCGTGCGCTCGGCGTCGATGGCCGGCGGCATTCTCTTCATCGTGGCGGCGGCGTCGAGCCTTTCTTTTGCGCTCACGATCCAGCAGATTCCGCAGTACCTGTCGGAGTTCATGATCGGCTTTGCGCATTCGTACGGCAGCACGATGTTCGTGATGCTGTCGGTGCTCATCATGATCGTGTTCGGCGCCATCCTCGAAGGCGCGCCCGCGCTCATCATCTTCGGCCCGCTGCTCACGCCCATCGCTTCGCAGCTCGGCGTGAACCCGCTGCACTTCGGCACGGTGATGGTCATTGCCATGGGCTTCGGCCTGTTCGCGCCGCCCGTGGGCCTGGGGCTTTTCGCCACCTGCGCCATCACCGGCACGCAGGTGAAGGACGTGGCCCGGCCGATGCTGAAATACCTCGCCGTGTTGTTCGTTACCCTCGTGGTGCTGGTCCTCGTGCCGGCGTTCTCCACGTGGCTGCCGATGCGCGTGGGGTTGTGATCGACCCCAGAGACAGACATAGAACAGGAAAGATTCCGTGAGCAGAATCAGTGACGTCGCCCAGCGGGCAGGTGTTTCGACCAGCACCGTGTCGAACGTGTTGAACGGGCGCGGCGACCGCATGGCCAAGGAGACGCTGGCCCGCGTGGAAGCCGCGATCCGCGAACTCAAGTACCGGCCCAACACTTCGGCGCGGCAGCTCAAGACAGGGCACACGCCGCTGATCGGCCTGCTGGTGCCGTCGATGGCCAACCCGATGTACGGCTTCATTGCCCGCGAGGTCGAGAGCCTGGCGCAAGAGCGCTACGGCTTTCGCATCATGATCGGCAACACGTACCGCGATGCGGGCAAGGAAGCGCATTTCTTCGAGGACCTGATGGCGCATGGCGTGCGCGGCGTCATCATCATTTCGTCGCTGATCGACGAGCAGCATGTGGAGGCTGCCGCCGAGCGCGGGCTGGTGGTGGTGAGCTACGACCGGCGCGCCACGCCGGGCGTGCCCTCGGTCATCGACCATGTGACGGTCGACAGCTTCGAGTCGTCGCGCATCGCCACTGCACATTTGATCGAGCAGGGGCACCGCAGGCTGGCCTTCGTCACGCCCTCAGGCCGCACCATGAGCCGGAACGAGAAGATCAACGGCTTTCTGGCTGCAGCAAAAAGCGCGGGCCTCGAAGGCAGCGCGCAGGTCATCGAAGGGCTGCCGGTGGACGAGTACGGCGACTCGATGATGAGCGAACTGGGCCGCATGCAGGCCAGCCAGCTCGCCGGCTCGGCCGAGCGGCCCACGGGCGTGGTCGGCGTCAACGACCTGCTGGCCTTCGGCCTGATGGCGGGCTTTCGCGATGCGGGCCTTTCGGTGCCGCAGGACGTGTCGGTCGTCGGTATTGACAACGTCTTTCTCTCGATGCTGATGCACCCGGCCATGACCTCGGTGCGCGTGCCCGTGCCCGAGATGGCGCAGGTGATGGTCGAGCGGGTGATGAGCCGGCTGTCCGATCCGTCGATGCCGACGTCTGAGTTCTTGTTTGCGCCAACGCTGGTGGCGCGTGACTCGGTGGCGCCGCCGCGCGCTTGAACCCCTTCTTTTTTCTTCTTGTGAGCAAAGTCGTTTTTTCATGACCACGGTTTTCGTCAGCCATCCGCAGAGCAAGCTCGCTTCCTATTTCGGCGACCGGGCCATCGTTGCCTTGCAGGCCATCGCGCAGGTGCGCTTCAACCCGACCGACACCGACCTGTCGTCGCACGAACTGGCCGAGCTGGCGCGCGAATGCGATGCGATCATTTCCTACCGTCAGACGGTGGGCGACGAGGCGTTGTTCGCGGCGCTGCCGCAGCTCAAGGCCTTCGTGCGCTGCGCCATCGACATCCGCAACATCGACGTGGCCTCGGCCAGCCGGCATGGTGTGCTGGTGACGCAAGCGAGCGCGGGCTTCATCGCGTCGGTGTCCGAATGGATCGTGGGCGCCATGATCGACCTGGGGCGGCACATCAGCGCATCGACCGCGCTGTACCACGCGGGCCAGCCTGTCATGCCGGTGATGGGCCGTGAACTGCGCGGCAGCACGTTGGGCGTGATCGGCTTCGGCCAGATCAGCCGCTACCTGTGCGACATCGCGCTGGCGTTGGGCATGCGCATCGTGGTGCACGACCCGTACACCGCAACCGGCCGTGCGGAGTTCACGCAGGCCGGGCTCGATGAATTGCTGACGCAATCCGACTTCGTGGTGTGCCTCGCGGCTGCCACTGAAGCGACCGAGAACATGATGGACGCGAAGGCCTTCGCCGCGATGCAGCCGCATGCCTTCTTCATCAATGCCGCGCGCGGCAACCTCGTGGACGAAGACGCGCTGCTCGCCGCGCTCGACGCCGGCACCATCGCCGGCTGCGCGCTGGACGTGGGCCGCGCGCCCGACCAGATGCCGTCGCCGCGCGTGGCGGCGCACCCGCGCGTGATCGCATCGCCGCACGTCGGCGGGCTCACGCCGCCAGCGGTGGAGCACCAGGCGATGGAAACCGTGTCGCAACTGGCCGAGATTTTTCAGGGCAGGGCGCCAAAAGGCGCGGTCAATGCCGCCGAGGCCATGCGCTGGCGGCAGGCCTACGGCACCCGCGACTGATCGATCCGACCGACATCACAACAACTCGAAGAGACGCTCCATGGAACCGACCCTGAACACGCGCTACGCCGGCGCTTGCGACTGCCACGTCCACATCTACGAAGACCGCTTTCCGCTGATCCCCAACGTGGCGTGGGTGCCGCCGCATTCGCCGGTGTCGACCTACCGCGCACAGGTGCAGGAACCGCTGGGCATCGATCGCGCGGTGGTCGTGCAGCCGACCGGCTACGGCTTCGACAACAGCTGCACGCTCGATGCGCTGGCGCAGTTCGGCGATTCGGCGCGCGGCATTGCATTGGTCGCGCCCGAAGTGAGCGATGAAGAGATTGCGCGCCTGCATGCCGGCGGCATCCGCGGTGCGCGCTACATGATGATCGGCGGCGTGCTGAGCTGGGTGTCGCTCGAACCGATGGCCGCGCGCCTGGCCAATGCCGAATGGATGGTCAACCTGCAGCTCGACGGCCGCACGATGCCCGACCACGAAGAGGTGCTCAAGCGCCTGCCGTGCCGGCTGGTGCTGGACCACAACGGCAAGTTCCTGGAGCCGGTGGCGCCGTCGCATCCGTCGTTCCAGTCGCTGCTGCGCGTGCTCGATTCGGGCCGCGTGTGGATCAAGCTGTCGGCACCGTACGAAACCTCGAAGACCGGCGCGCCCGGCTATGACGACGTGAGCCTGCTGGCGCGCACGCTGGCCGAGAAGTTTCCCGAACGCTGCCTGTGGGCCAGCAACTGGCCGCATCCGGGGCGCAACCCGGTGCCGGCGAACGTGCCGCTGTACGACTTGCTGTTCTCGTGGGCCACGAGCGACGACGCGCGCCGCCGCATCCTCGTGGACAACCCTGCCGCGCTGTACGGTTTCTAGGCGCCGCGCCT
Organism: Variovorax sp. VaC1; assembly: GCF_043658315.1. NCBI lineage: Bacteria > Pseudomonadati > Pseudomonadota > Betaproteobacteria > Burkholderiales > Comamonadaceae > Variovorax > Variovorax sp. VaC1. The sequence continues at coordinate 866,811 of NZ_JBIGLT010000003.1, forward strand.
GATCGGCCCGGCTGGGTGCGTCCGTCGCAGGCAGGGTAGCCAGGGCCGTCCCGATCGCGGCAAGCGAAACGCCTACCCTTTGCACGACACGCACGAAGGCCACACCGCAGCATCGTGCGTGCATGGCGGCACTGGTTGCCCGGCGCGCGGGAACTGCCGGTCAGTCCTTGTGTTTCATGGAAATGGCATCGGCTTTCAGCGCGCCACGCGACGGCCTTGCCCCAGTAGATGCCGCCCGAGCGCCTCGAAAGCCGGCAGCGTGACCGGGTCGTTGGCCGAGTTGCTGGCCACGGGGTGCGAGGCGTAGCGCACGATCACCATCTCGGCCTTCGGGTCGATGTAGATGCGCTGGCCGTGCACGCCGCGCGCCATGTAGGCGCCGTGGTCGTTGTGCGTGACCCACCACATGTCGCGGTAGCTCCAGCCCTTCAGCAGCGGATAGCCGCCCTTGGCGAAAGCAGCCTTGTCGCCACCGCGCCGGATGTCTTCGACAGCGGCCTTCGGCACGATCTGCTGGCCGTTGAAGCGGCCGTCGTTGCGCAGCATTTCGCCGAAGCGTGCGAGGTCGCGCAGGCCGGTGTTCAGGCCGCCGCCGGCGAAGGGCGTGCCGATCGAATCGACAGTGAAGTAGGCGTCCTGCTCTGCACCGATGCGGCGCCAGATGCGCTCGGACAGCAACTGCGCCACGTTGCGGCCTGTGGCGCGCGCGATCACCCAGCCCAGCACGTCGGAGTTGACGGTCTTGTAGCCGAAGCCGTCGCCGTGCCGTCCTTCGGGTTGCACGGTCTGCAGGAACTCGTAGTAGCTGCGCGGGCCTGTGTAGTCCTTGGGTTTCGGCAAGGGGTTGCCAGCCTGCGCATGCGCCCAGACTTCGGCGTTCGGGTCGGCATAGTCTTCGCTGAACTTGAGCCCAGTGGTCATGTCGAGCACCTGGCGCACCGTGGCGTTGCCGAAGGCGGACTTCGCAAGTTCGGGCACGTACTCGGAGACCTGCTTGTCGGCATCGAGCCTGCCTTCGGCCACCAGCATCGCGCCGAGCGTGCCGACCACCGACTTGGTGACCGACATGACGCCATGCTGGCCGTCGTCTTTCAGCGCGCCGAAGTAGCGCTCGTACACGATGCGGCCGCGATGCAGCACCACGATGCCGTCGGTGTAGGTGGCGGCGAGCGATTGCGCCCAGCTCATCGGCGCGGTTGCGCCGAGCGGCGTGAAGCTGAGCGTGTCGATGTCCTTGCGCAGGGCCGAGGGCAGGGCGACGGGCGCGCCCAGGGCGCGCGAGACATTCATGGTCGGCATCAGCTGGCGGAAGTTCGACACGCTCCAGCGCATCGCCGGAAACTGGAAGTAGCTGCCGTCGTCGAAGCGCAATGTGCGGTCTGCGGGCGGGGGCGAGCCGGTCATCCAGCCGAGCGTAGCCGGGTCGCTGGCGGCGGCATCGGGAAAGGGCGCGGTGTCCGCCGCGTGGGCTGCATGAGCCGCAAAAGCGATGAGGCACGCGAGCATGGCGGCGTTGCGCTTGAAGCTGCTTTGGAGTGTGGCGAGCATGGCGATGACGCAGGAGTGAACGGGCATTGTGGACCGCCATAGCCCATGGGAACTTCCCTCTGACAGCCGCCGCGCGGCTTGACAAGGCCAGCTTCGCGATTTGATACTGAACCCTCAGGTTCATCATTCAAGCGAAGGAGACCCCATGCAGAAAATCGTGCCCTGCCTCTGGTTCGACGGCAACGGCGAAGAAGCGGTGAAGTTCTACACCGGCATCTTTCCCAACTCGCGCGTGACCGACAAGCTGCTCTGGGGCGACACCAACCCCGCGCTGAAGGGCTCGCTTCTCACCGCGGTCTTCGAGCTCCAGGGGCAGGAGTTCATGGTGATCAACGGCGGCCCGCAGTTCAAGTTCACCCCGGCCATCTCGATGTACCTGAGATGCGAGACGCAGGCCGAGGTCGACAACTACTGGAACCGGCTGCTCGAAGGCGGAAAGCCGATGGAGTGCGGCTGGCTCACCGACCGCTATGGCGTGGCCTGGCAGATCGTGCCCGACGGCCTGATCGAGATGTTCCAGGACAAGGACCCGGCCAAGGCCGCCCGCGCGATGCAGTCGATGATGACGATGGTCAAGCTCGACATCGCCGCCGTGCGCAAGGCCTTCGACGGGGCCTGATCCATCGACCCGCCGCCGCCGAGGCGGCTGTCAGACCAGCCGGTGGATCGCCTTCTTGCGCCACACCAGCTGGTAGTACGCGGTCTGCAGCAGCAGCATCACACCGAAGGTCGCGGGGTAGGCGATCCAGATGCCGTCCAGCCCGATGCGGTGGCTCATGACATACGCCACCGGCACTTCCACGCCGAGGATGCAGAAGATCGAGATCAGCGTCGGCACCAGCACCGAGCCGCTGGCCCGCATGATCCCCGACAGCGCCGAGGCCATGCCGAAGAGCACCAGGCTCCACAGCATGATGTGCAGCAGCGTCTGAGCGATCTCGATCACCGGCGCGCTGGTGATGAAGAAGCCCATCAGGTGGCGCGAGAACAGGTAACCCAGCAGCACGAGGCTGCCGGTGAGCACCAGGTTCATCATCAGCGCCGTCTTGGCGATGGCGCCGAGGCGGTTGGCACGGCCAGCGCCGATGGCCTGCGCGCCAAGGATCGACGCCGCAATGGCAATCGAGATCGCCGGGAACTGCACATACGCGACCACCTGGTTCACCGCGCCGTAGGCGGCCGTGGCGTTCGAGCCGTAGCTGTTGACCATCGACAGCAGCACCACTTCGGCCAGCGCCACCACGATCATCTGCACGCCCGTGGGCACGCCGATGCGGAGCACGGCCTTGAGCAATTGCGGCTGGATGCGCATGTTGCGCATGAACTCGGCGTCGGGCGCCAGCGGGCTCTTGCGATGGCGCAGCCGGAAGCCCAGCCACAGCGTGGCGACCACGAAGGCCACCACCGTGGCCCAGGCACCGCTGGCCACGCCAAGTTGCGGCAGGCCACCCCAGCCGCGAATGAGCGCGGGCGTGACCATCAGCCCGACCAGCGTGGAGATGACCAGCGTGAACAGCGGCGTGATGGTGTCGCCCACGCCGCGCAGCATGGCGGTGGACAGCAGGAACACGAAGAGGCCGGGCATCGCGATGAGCATGATGCGGGCGTAGCGGGTGGAGTCGGCCAGCACGTCGGGCGGCGTGCCCAGCATGGCCAGCATCGGCGTGGTGAAGACACCGCCGAACACCGCGATCACCAGGCCCATCAGGATGCCCACCGTGAGGGTGGTGCCGGCCACGGCCTTGACCTTGGCGACATCGCGCGCACCCCAGGCCTGGCCGATCAGCACCGACGCACCGGCGCCCAGGCCGATGATGAAGGCGATGAAGAAGAACATCACCGGGAAGAAGCTCGACACCGCCGCCAGCGCGCCCACGCCGAGCATCTGCCCGACGTAGATGTTGTTGAGCGTGCCCGACAGCGATTGCAGGATGTTGCTGAGCAACATCGGCGCCAGGAAGAAGAGAAAGACTTTCCACAGCGGGCGCGGTGCGCCCACGGGCGCGACGGGCACGCCCTTGAGCCCACTCGGGTCGCTCGTCGAGCCACTGGCTCCGCTTGGGCTGCCTTGGCTGGCGTTGGGGGTCTCGGGGGTTGCTCTCATGCGGGGGTGCTCCAGCCGGCGGCGGACAGTTTTTGCAGGTGTGCGCGCAGGTCTGGCGGCCAGGCGTCGATCAGTGCTTCGAAGCGATTGCGCTCGCCCGCGAACAGCGCGCGGGTGGCTTCCTCGAAGCCGGGCAGGGCGCCGGCGATGGCGGTCATGAAACGGTAGGCGGCTTCGCGCGATGCGCGCACGGCATCGCGGTCGGCGTTGACGCGGCTGGCGTCCTGCACCAGCCGCCGCAGCGCGACCGAGGCGCCGCCGGGCTGGCGATTGAGCCAGTCCCAGTGGCGCGGCAGCAGCGTGACTTCGCGTGCGACCACGCCGAGCTTGGGGCGGCCCACGCCGCGCGGCGCGTCGTCATGCGTCTCGGCACTGCCGGCGGGCGTGACCGCGCCGGCACGGTTGTGCACGTCGAAGTCGAGCAGTTCGCCGGTCTGCTCGTCGAACACGAGGTAGGGCGTGTCGTCGGTGCGCTCGCGCAGTTGCGCGAGCACGTCGGCGGTGGTTCCCAGGGCGATGCGTTTGAAGCCAGCGAAAACAATCAGGTGGGTCGGGGGCGCAGGGGTATCGGATGGCATGTCGGATTCTTTGTTCTTCCGGGTCCGGGCGAAACGAGGTGCGTAATCTACCCGTTGAATGGCTCAGGCGTGCGGCGCGTCGTCCTGGCACAGCACCCGCAACGCGGCGTGGATGTCCGGCAGGCGTTGCGGGTCCAGCGACTTCACGGCGTCGGCGCAGATCGCCTCGACGGTGGTCACGGCGGCCTGCATCAACAGTCGGCCACCGCGGCGGATGGCCGCATGGCGCCGGCTGTCGCCGTTCGGTCCCGCCACGCGCTCGGCCAAGCCGGTTTTTTCGAGCAGCAGCATCTTGCGGATCAACGCCGACATTGGCAACCCCAGGGCCCGCGCGAGATCGGGCATGGGCATGCGGCCGTCGTCGCCTTGCAGGAGCAAATAGAGCAGGGTGAAGTCTTCGTAGTTCAGCCCGTGGAAGGCGCCGAGGTCTTCGTCGAGCTTCAGGGTCAGGGTGGCGTGGGCGCGGCCGATGCCAAGGCAAAAGTCCAGTGCATCGGCGCTCATGGCGTGTTGTAGCCGTTCTCGCCGGTGCACTGGAGTTCTTCGCACCAGAGCAGGAGCAGCTTTTCAAGCTCGGCCTTGCGGTCGAAGGCCGGGTCGTCGCGCTCCTTGACCCGGTCGATCACCTCGAAGCTGAAATTCGCCGCGCCGTGCGCGAGCCAGTCGTGTCCCAGCGCCTTGTTGCGGTGCGAGCGCAGGTCGAGTTCGAAGCGGGCGCGGTTCATGGCGCCTTCGACGTCGAGGCTGCCGGCCACATAGACGCGGCCGGTGAGCGTGTTGCGGATGACGTAGACGCCCGCAGGGCGTACGGATTCCTTGTAGGCCTTGACGAGGGCGCGCCGTGTTTCTTGAGGCAGGTTCATGCCTCAAATATTACCCGGGTCAAATTGAATTGACAATATACCCGGGTAAAAATAAATTCAGTCTTCCCTCAGCCTTCCTTCAGCCGCCGCCACCCACGGGAAAGCCGCCGGTTGATCGCCCGCACCACGCGCCACGGCCGGCTCTGGCGAACGCGGGTCAGCACCTGGTCTTTCCAGGCTTTCCAGCGCGGATACCAGCGGGCGAACCAGGGAATGCGCATGAGCGGGCCTTCGACCAGCTGGAAGATCCGCGCCACCACGGCCGTGCCGACCAGCTTGGCCAGCACCAGCACCGTCACGCCACTGGCCGCGTGGCCGCGCCCGAAAAGAAAGAGCGCCAGCACCTTGACCGGCAGCAAAAGGAGCATCGGCACGAAGAACGCCAGCAACGCGGCCCAGGGCGGCAGCTTGCGCAGGCGGTCTTCGAGACGCGCCCACAAGGGCAGGCGGGACAGCCGCGCCATCAGGGCGGCCAGCGGCTCCCATCCCCATTCCTCGAAGAGCAGGAAGGGCACGATGAGCACGGTGCCTATGGCGCGGATGATGACGCGCAGGGCGCGCGTGAAGGAGTTCATCCGCGAAGGGTACGGCAACAACAACGCGGCCGGGCGGCCGCGTTTGTCGTCGCTGCTGCCCGGCGCGCGTGGACTGTCGCGCTACTTCTCGGCGGGCCGGAAGAACAGGTACTCGCCCCGTCCGAGTTCCGGCGTCAGCTCGTAGCCGTTGCAGAGGTCGCCGACGCACTGCAGGATCACGACGCGCGGCCAGATGGTCGCTGCCGTCGGAAAGCCCGGCATGTACTGCGGCACGTGCCACACGCCGTAGTCGCCGACCGGCTGGGCGTTTTCAGTGCCGTTGGCGTTCTGCAGGCCGCTGCCCATGGCCACCCGCTCGACGCGCAGGTTGGAGGGGTAGGTTGCCGCGACGGAGGCCGTTGCCACGCAACAAGCCGCCATCCAGAGGAGTACGGTCCTGGTCATCATGGCCTCCATGCGGTCATTGCGCAGTCGCCGTTGCCTGCGGTGCCGTCACGGCGTCGCCGGCCGCTGGTTCCGGCTCCGCGAGGCGGCGCGTCACGCGGTCGGCGCTGGCTTCGCCGGCATCGTTCGGCATCACCGTGGCGCTGGCGACGGGCATCGTCGTGGCGGCCGGCGGTTCTTCGGCTGGCGCGGCGGCCACGGGTTGCGCCACCGGTTGCGGCGCGGGCGCCATCTGGACCACGGGCGCGGGCGGCGTTGGCAACGGCGCTGGCACAGGTGCCGGGGCGGGCGCGACCGCGGCCGGCTGCACCATCGCAACCGGTTGGGCGACGGGCCGTGCGGCGACCGGCGGTGCGGCACCGGTGCTCGATGCCTGCGGCCCGTACGCGCTCACGCGTTCGTCCGCCGTCATCGATTGCGGGCATTTCGTGCCTGTCATCTCCAGGGCCGCCTGGGCCGACGGGTCCATGCAGTCCATGGCGAGCGATGCTGCCTTCATGCCCTTGTTCCAGAGCTCGCGGCTCATCTTCAGGCGCTTGCAGTGCTCGTCCGTCCAGGTGGTGCCGAAACTGAGACCGACACCCGGGCCGTTGGCGCTCGCGCTCGTGCTGCCCATGCAGGTGTCGTTGCTGGTGGTCAGGTTGGGCCCGTTGACCGACGGCACGTTCTTGATCGTGTAGCTGCCCTGGTAGTCGACAGTGCTCTGGGTCGCGCCACTGTTGACGATGTTCTGGTTGCTGTTCAGGCTCGTCTGGTTGGTGGTACTCGCGGGACTGGAGAACGTCACAGCCTGGTTGTTGCCCTGGGCCGAGGTGGTGGCCGAGCTGGACGATCCGTTGTTCGCGCCGCCAGCTGTCGTTTGAGCCATCGTCGCCGCGGACACGGTCAGCAGCGCGAAGAAAAGCAGTTTTTTCATTTTCTCAACTCCTTTGATGCCGGGGAGGGGCGGTGGCCCCTCCCCATTTCCAAACGCAACCTTGCCTGCAGCGCACTGCTCAGTTGGTTGCTGCGCTGGCGCCAGCGCCTGCCACACCGCCGGTGCCGCCACCGTTGCTGAAGCCCGCGGCATTGCCGAAGTGGAAGTTCGCCACGCCCGAAGAGCCGCCTGCCGAGCCGGCGGTTGCCGAGCTGCCAGTAGCGGTGATCGGACCCGAGATCGCGCCGGAGGAGGCGTTGTAGCCCGACGTGGTGCCTGAAGTGCGCGTCACGACAGCGAGACCGCCGCCAGGGCCGGCAGCCGTGGCAGCCGTGTTGTTGGTGCTGGAGCCCGCGAAGCCTGCGGCCGAGCCGTTCACCGGGTGGGAGTTGTCCACGTCGAAGCTGGCATTGGAGGCCGAGCCTGCGTTCGCCGATGCATTGGCACCGCCGATGGCCGCGCCGTTGCCGGTCGTGGCTGCCACGCTGGTCACCTTGCCTGTGGTCGATGCCGAACCCTGCACGCCTGCTGCGCCGACGCTGCCGCCCGGGAAGCCGGTGCCGAACGCGCCGCCGCTGCCCGTTGCCGAGGCATTGGACGTTGCCGAGTTGTAGCTCAACGCACTCCCGGTGCCGGAGCTCGCTGCCAGAGAGCCAGCCGAACTGGAGGCGCCCGTCGTCGTCGTCGTGGCGGCTACTGCGGTGCTGCTGACGGTTGCCGAAGCAACGCCAGCGACCAGAACCACTGCGATCGCAATAAGAGTCTTCTTCATGATGCTTCCTCGAAAGTGTGTGAAACAAACCCGATTGCCGGACCCTCCGGCCATCAGCTGACGGTCAGTGAACGCGGAATGAAATGTTTCCGTGGCGACCGGGATGAAGTTTCAGCGTCGAGTTGCAAACAAAAAATGCCTCAGGCTGGGTAGTGCAAGGCTATGGCGAAAGGAATGGATAAGGCAGGTTGCAAGCCCCTCTTAAAACCGCTTTTCCATGCGGCGACCGTGACAAAAACTACAACTTTTGATGGACATAGAAAATGAGTAGCAACAAAATGCAACCAAAGTAATCAAAAAAGCAGAATCACGGAATTTGAGTAGAAATGAACTAACTTTTGCTCACGAACAGCGTGATTCTTTTGTCACAAAGGGGCTGAAATGGAAAGCGAACTCGACATTTCATTGACAGACATCGGAAGCGGGGCTAGGAAATTTTCCAACCCTGGACAGTTCGGCGGGCTCCTCGCACCCTCCGCCGATACCCTCCCGTGGCCTGATTTCCTGACGGGTCAACAGACCAAGCCGGTGCGTGTTCTGCTGGTCGACGACGACCCCTTCGTGCGCCGCGTGATTGCCCAGGAATTGCTGAGCGATCTGCGCATCCAGCTCGAAGGGCAGGCCGGTACCTTGCGAGAGGGGCGGCGCCTCTTGATGCAGCACGAGTTCGACGTGCTCATGGTCGACATCCGCCTGGGTGACGGCAGCGGATTCGAGCTGATCGAAGAGGCCAAGAAGCACCGCAGCGCGGCCGAGATCATCGTCATCTCCGCGCTCGAAGACGAGCCGCAGGTGCTGCATGCCTTCGAGCTCGGCGCCTCCGGCTACCTCGTGAAGAACGCGTGGTTCCAGAGCTATGCGCAGGCCGTGTTGCAGGTGGTGAACGGCGGTGCCGCGATCACCCCGCGCCTGGCGCGCCGGCTGCTGGTTCACCTGGATCACAAGCGCTCCAACGTGAACCCGGTGCGCCCGCCGGACAGCAAGGCGACGTTATCGGCACGGGAGCGCGAAGTGTTGCGACTTGTAGCGACGGGGTACGTCACCGAAGAGATCGCGCTGCAGCTCACCATCAGCGCCCAGACGGTTAACGCACACGTGAAGAACATCTACCGCAAGCTGCACGCCCACACCCGGGCACAGGCGGTGAGTTTTGCGTCGCACCGGGGTCTTCTGTAGGCCATGCTGCCATGCTCTCCCAGGAGGTCCTTCATCTCCCGCACTTGCTGGAAGACCAGTACGTGTGGCTGTCGATTGCCTCCTGGTGCGTGCTGCTGACCTGGCTGTGGCCGCGCATTTCCCGCCGCCGCATGCTCACCTGGATCGCGCTTGCCGCAGCCCTGCACCTGACGCCAGTGGCTGCGCAGGTGATCCGGGCCACCTCGGCGATCACGCTGCTGGCGCACGACATGCCGGTGACCTTCTGGGCGCTGCAGGCCGTCAACGTGCTGGTGCTCGGCATGATCGTGAGCATCTGGTACGTCTCGCAACGCCGCGTTGCGCGCTACCGGCAGGTGCAGGCCGTCATGAACGAGCGCCGCCGCATCGCCAACGACCTGCATGACGGCGTGGGCTCGCGGCTGGTGGCGCTGCTCGCCAGCCAGGACCCGAAGAAATCCGCCGAGCCCGATGGACTGTCGATGGCGCTGCAGGCCTGCCTGCTCGAACTGCAGATGACGGTGGATGACCTGGACGACCAGACCTCCGCCAGCGTCGTCGAAAGGCTGGGCCACCTGCGTTACCGGCTGCAACCCGCGTTCGACCGGCTCGGCATCGCGCTGGAGTGGCACATCGCCAGCGCCGCCCACACCTGCCCGTTGCAGCCCGAAACCGCCGTGCAGATCTGCCGGGTGGCGCAGGAGGCTTTGTCCAACGCGCTGCGCCATTCGCAGGCCACCCGCGTCGAGCTGCATTTCGGCCCGCAGGGCCACAAGCGCGGGATGATGGTGGAGGTGCGCGACAACGGCCGCGGCTTGCAGACATCGGCCACCGTGCCATCCGACCACGCGGGCAAGGGGTTGCGCAGCATGCGCGCCCGCGCCGAGGCGATACACGGCGAGCTGGCCGTCATGGATTTCGCGCCGCACGGGCTCTGTATCCGCCTGCTGATCCCGTGCCACGAAGTGGCTGCGGCCAGCGTGAATCCCGAGCCCGAAAGCATGCTGTAACACGCCCGCCGGGTGGCCCGGCAGGGGGCCGGTCGCGCCTATGGCAAACTCCCGCGCTTTGCCAGGGACGCGCTCAAGACATGCAGAAAATCATTCGCCAGCTCGCCGCCGAAATCAAGGTTGGCGAGCATCAGGTGAAGGCCGCCGTCGAACTGCTCGACGGGGGCGCCACGGTTCCTTTCATCGCCCGCTACCGCAAGGAAGCCACCGACGGCCTGGACGACGTCCAGCTGCGTGAGCTGGAAGCCCGCCTTTCCTACCTGCGCGAACTGGAAGACCGCCGCGTCGCGGTGCTCAAGAGCATCGACGAACAGGGCAAGCTCACCCCCGAGCTGCGCGCCGCGATCGAATTCGCGCCGACCAAGCAGGAGCTGGAAGACCTCTACCTGCCGTTCAAGCAAAAGCGCCGCACCAAGGGCCAGATCGCCCGCGAATTCGGCATCGAGCCGCTGGCCGACAAGCTGCTGGCCGACCCCACGCTCGACCCGGCGGTGGAGGCCAAGGCCTTCCTGCAACCCGCCACCACGCTGGACGACGGCAAGCCCGGCCCCGATTTCTCGACCGTGCCGCTGGTGCTCGACGGCGTGCGCGACATCCTGTCCGAACGCTGGGCCGAAGACGCCGCGCTGGTGCAGGGCCTGCGCGAATGGCTCTGGAACGAAGGCCTGCTCAAGTCCAGCCTGATGGCCGGCAAGGACGAAAACAACGTCGACGTCTCCAAGTTCCGCGACTACTTCGAATACGACGAGCCCATCGGCCGCGTGCCGTCGCACCGCGCGCTGGCCGTGTTCCGCGGCCGTGCGCTCGACATCCTCGACGCCAAGCTGGTGCTGCCGGTCGAGCCCGAGCCGGGCAAGCCCAGCGTGGCCGAAGGCCGCATCGCGCTGCACCTGGGCTGGAGCCATGCGGCTCGCCTGGCCGATGACCTGATCCGCAAGTGCGTGGCCTGGACCTGGCGCGTGAAGCTTGCGCTGTCGACCGAGCGCGACCTGTTCACCCGCCTGCGTGAAGACGCGGAAAAGGTGGCGATCAAGGTGTTTGCCGACAACCTGCGCGACCTGCTGCTGGCCGCACCCGCCGGCCCGCGCGTCGTGATGGGGCTCGACCCCGGCATCCGCACCGGCGTGAAGGTGGCGGTGGTCGACTCGACCGGCAAGCTGGTCGAGACCGCCACCGTGTTCCCGCACGAACCGCGCAAGGATTGGGAAGGCTCGCTGCACACGCTCGGCAAGCTCTGCGCCAAGCACGGCGTGAACCTGATCGCCATCGGCAACGGCACCGCCAGCCGCGAAACCGACAAGCTGGCCGCCGACCTCATCAAGCTGCTGGCCAAGATGGCCGCGCAGGCCGGCGCGCCCGAGATCAAGGTCGACAAGGTCGTCGTCAGCGAGGCGGGCGCCTCGGTCTACTCGGCCAGCGAATTCGCCTCGCAGGAAATGCCCGACGTCGACGTGAGCCTGCGCGGCGCCGCGTCGATTGCGCGCCGCCTGCAAGACCCGCTGGCCGAACTCGTGAAGATCGACCCCAAGAGCATCGGCGTGGGCCAGTACCAGCACGACGTGAACCAGAGCGAACTGGCGCGCACCCTGCAGGCCGTGGTCGAAGACTGCGTGAACTCGGTGGGCGTGGACCTCAACACCGCGAGCGTGCCGCTGCTGTCGCGTGTCTCGGGCCTGTCGGCCAGCGTGGCCAAGGCGGTGGTGCGCTGGCGCGAATCGAACGGCGCCTTTGCCACCCGCAAGCAACTGCTCGACGTGACCGGCTTCGGCCCCAAGGCCTTCGAGCAGAGCGCGGGCTTCCTGCGCATCCGCGGCGGCACCGACCCGCTCGACGTGACCGGCGTGCACCCCGAAACCTATCCGCTGGTCGAGCAGATCATCGTCAAGACCGGCAAGCCGATCGCCGAGCTGATGGGCCGCGCGGAAATGCTCAAGACGCTCAAGCCCGAGCTGTTCGCCAACGAGAAGTTCGGCGTCATCACGGTCAAGGACATCCTGGGCGAACTTGAAAAGCCCGGCCGCGACCCGCGCCCCGACTTCAAGGTGGCGCGCTTCAACGACGGCGTGGACGACATCACCGACCTGGCCGAGGGCATGATCCTCGAAGGCACGGTCAGCAACGTCGCGCAGTTCGGTGCCTTCATCGACCTGGGCGTGCACCAGGACGGCCTGGTACACGTGAGCCAGCTCAGCCACAAGTTCGTGAACGACGCGCGCGAAGTCGTCAAGACCGGCGACATCGTCAAGGTCAAGGTGATGGAAGTGGACGTGACGCGCAAGCGCATCGGCCTGTCGATGAAGCTCGATGCGGCGCCCGCGCGCCGCGACGGTCCGCGCGACAACCGCTTCGAAGGCGCGGGGCGCGGCCAGCAACAGCAAGGCCGCCGCGACAACTCGCCGCAGCCTGCCGGCCAGATGGCCAGCGCCTTCGCCAAGCTGCAGGGGCTGCGCAAGTAGGCCGCGATGCACGGTTCTTGCTGAGGCCTCGGGCATGGTGAAAGCACTGCGCATTTATGCCGGGCCCACGGCCCGCAAGCACATCGAGCAGCACGGCCTGCGCCCGCAGGACGTCCGCACCATCCCCGGTGCGGCGGGCGGGCCCAAGGGCCTGATCCTCGGGCCGCTCGACCGTTTCATCTTCGGCCGCTGGCTCACGCAGTCGAGCCAGCAGGTGCATCTGGTGGGCGCGTCGATCGGCGCCTGGCGGCTGTCGACGGCCTGCCTGTCGGACCCGGAGGCCGCCTTCCAGCGCTTCGAGCACGACTACGTGCGCCAGCAATTCGAGGTGCCGCCGGGGCAGAAGCGGCTGAGCCCGCACCAGCTCAGCGAGCGCTTCGCGCAAAGCCTCGAAGACTTCTACGGCGGGCGCATCGCCGAAGTGCTGAACCACCCGCGCTATCGCCTGCACGTGGTGACCTCGCGCGGGCGCCATATCCTCGGGCGCGAGGGCAGGGCGCGTACGCCGGTTGGCTACCTGGGCGCCTTTGCCTCCAACAGCCTGCACCGCAAGAGCCTGGGTGCGTGGCTGGAGCGCTGCGTGTTCTCCACGCCCGGCGCGGCCTTGCCCTTCGGCACGAAAGATTTCCGCACGCGCCAGCACGCGCTGAGCGAGGCCAACTTCAACATGGTGCTGCAGGCCTCGTGCTCCATTCCGTTCCTGCTGGCGGCGGTGCACGACATTCCCGGCGCGCCGCGCGGTGCTTACTGGGACGGTGGCATCACCGACTACCACCTGCACCTGGACTACCAGCCGGCCGACGACGGCATCGTGCTGTACCCGCATTTCCAGCGGGCGGTGGTCCCGGGCTGGCTCGACAAGGGGCTGCGCTGGCGCCACAGGTCTACCGGCTTTCTCGACCGCATGGTGGTGCTCGCGCCCGACTCGGAATGGGTGAAGTCGCTGCCCAACGGCAAGCTGCCCGACCGCAAGGACTTCGTCCGTTTCGCCAACGATGCGCAGGCGCGCATCACGGCGTGGGGCCGGGCCACGCGCGAGGCGCAGCGGCTGTCGGACGAGTTCGAGGCGTGGCTCGAAACCGGACGCACGCCCGAAGTCCTGCCGCTCTGAACAGGCGCGTGCGCGCGACAATGCCGCCGGGCAAACCCTGACCAGCGGCGCGGGTGGCGCTTCGAGAATGGATCGATCCATTCAGAAGCAAGGAAGAGACAAGCCACCATGCCGCACGCCACGTTGTCACGCCGCAGATTCACGCTCGCCACCGCCGCGGCAAGCCTTGCCGTTCCGTCCTTCGCGCAAAGCGCGTGGCCCAGCAAGCCGATCCGCATCGTCGTGCCCTACACGCCGGGCGGCTTCACCGACCAGATGGCGCGGCTGGTGCAGGTCGGCTTGCAGACGCGGCTCGGCCAGCCGGTGCTTGTCGACAACAAGCCCGGTGCCAACAGCCTGATCGGCGTCGATGCCATCGCCAAGGCGCCGCCCGACGGCACCACCTTCGGCGTCGTCATCGCGGCCTATGCGGCCAACACCACGCTGTACCCCAAGCTGCCCTATGACCCGGGCAAGGACCTTAAAGGCGTTTCGCTCATGGGCGTGTCGCCCTTGCTGGCGGCGGTGAGCATGAACGCGCCGTTCAAGACCGCGCGCGAACTCATCGACTACGCGCGCGCCAACCCCGGCAAGGTGAGCTTCGGCTCTTCGGGCAACGGCTCGGCCGCGCACCTGACCACCGAGCTGTGGAAGTCGCTCACGCAGACCTACATGATCCACATCCCGTACCGCGGCGCCATGCCCGCGCTGACGGACCTGATGGGCGGGCAGATCCAGTTGTTCTTCGATGCGCCCACGGGCCTCATCAACCAGGCCAAGGCGGGCAAGGTGCGGCTGATCGGCGTTGCGGGCGACAAGCGCCTGCCGGCCGTGCCCGACGTGCCGACCTTTATCGAGCAAGGGTTCGCGGGCTTCACCGGCAGCACCTGGGCGGGCATGCTGGCGCCGGCCGGCACGCCGCGCGATGTCGTCAAGCGCATGTCGGAAGAGGTGGCACGCATCATCCGTAGCGACGAGACGCGCGCGAAGCTCGACGCCATGGGCACGATTCCGGCGGGCAGCACGCCCGAAGAGTTCGATGCCTTCATCACCGCGGAGACCGCCAAGTGGGGCAAGGTCATCCGCACTGCGGGGGTGACGGCGGAGTAGGGAAGCGGGGCAGGCCTTGCGGCCGGTTTCAGCGCAGCGCCAGCGGCGCGGTGCAATCGAGGATGTTCACGTGCACCGCATCGCCCACCTTCGGCTCGCTCCCCGCGGGCCAACGCCCCGTGCCCAGCGAGCGCGTGTGCACGCCGCCGTTGCGATAGCGCACGACGGCGTAGCGCGCCGTGGCGCCACCGTCCGCGCCGCAATCGCGATCGGCCGTGCCGGCCAGATCGCCGGCTTGCCCCACGCTCACGACCTGCGCAGCGCGCCAGCCTGCCGCGTGATCGAAGGAATGCGCGTCGAGCGCCGTGCAGCCACCGAGCGCCAGCGCCCAGAGCATGGCAACGCGCCCCTTGGAGATCATGGTGCCGGCCCGATCGCGGCCGTGGCCTGGATCTCGATGCGGTACTCGGAGTCGATCAGCTTGGCGCCGACCGTGGCGCGCGCCGGCGTGTGGCCCACGGGCACCCATTCGTCCCATACCGAATTCATCGCGGCGTAGTCGCCCACGGTGCGCAGGTAGATGGTCACGCTCACCAGGTCTTTCTTGGTGGCGCCCTGGGTGGCGAGCATGCCGTCGATGTGGTGCAGGATCTCGCGCATCTGGCCCGTGATGTCGAGCGAGGGGTTCTCGGCCACCTGGCCCGACAGGTAGAGCAGGCGTGCCGTGCCGAGGTCGACGACCACCATCTCGCTGAAGCGTGGTCCCATCTCGTGGCGAATGATGTTCATGGCGATGTGGACTTCGATGCAGTTGCGATGGATGAGTGTGGAGCAGAAACAGCGGCCACGCCGTCCGGCGGCGCATTCCACCAGCCGCCGCCCAGGGCCTGGAAGAGGGCGGCCGCATCGGTCAGCCGGAGCGCGCGCGCCTGCACGAGGTTCAGCAGCGCCTGCTGCTGGGCCTGCTGCGCCAGCCGCAACGACAGCGCGCTGGCATCGCCCAGCTGCACCTGCTTGCGGGTGCGGGCAAGGCTCTGCGATGCGGTGCGCTCGGCCTTGATGGCGGCTTGCAGCGCGCGGGTGTCGGCGTCGATGGCTTCGAGCGTGTTGGCCACGTCCTGGAACGCGGCCAGCACGGTGGCGCGGTACTGCGCCGCGGCCTGGTCGAACGAGGCGCGGGCCGCCGCTTCGCGGTGCTTGAGCGCGCCGCCGTCGAACAGTGGCTGCGTCACGCTGCCTGCAATCGTCCAGAACAGCGACGACGACTTGAACAGATCCGACAGCGTGTAGGCCGACGAGCCATAGGCGTTCACGCCCAGCGTCACGTTGGGCAGGCGCGCCGCGACGGCCACGCCGATGCCGGCGCTGGCGGCCTGCAGCTGCGCCTCGGCCGCGCGCACATCGGGGCGATGCTCGACCAAAGTGGACGGCAGCGTCAGCGGCAGTTCGTTCGGCAACTGGAGCGCATCCAACTCGAAATGCGCCGTCACGCCCTCGCTGGGGTAGCGGCCGGCCAGCGTGGCGAGCAGGTTGCGCTGCTGCGCGAGTTGCTTGTCGATTGGCGGCAGCGTGGCCTCGGTGGCGGCCAGAGAGGCTTCTTGCGTATCGACGTCGGCCAGTGCCACCTGGCCCAGGGCTTGCTGCTTGCGGAAGGCCTGCAGCATCTCTTTCTGGCCATCGATGATCGCCAGCGTGGCGCGCTGCTGCGCGCGCAGCGAGGCTTCGGTGATGGCGGCCGCCACCACGTTGCTGCTCAGCGAAAGCCGCGCGGCCAATGCCTGAAAGCGCTGCTGCTCGGTCTGCGCCTGCGCGCCCTCGACCTGCCGGCGGGTGGCGCCGAACACATCGGGCGTGTACGACACCGTCACCTGTGCCGTGTGCAGCGTGTACAGGTTGGCGTTGGACGACACCGGGCTCGCCACGGTGCTTGCCACGCGCTGCCGCGTGGGCGAGTAGTTCAGCGCCACGGTCGGCCAGAACGCGGCCTGGTTGGCGGCCTCGTTCTCGCGCGCCACGCGCAGCGCGGCATCGGCCGCCTCGATGGTCGGATTGCCGGCCAGGCTCTGCGTGACCAGTGCATTCAGCGGCTCGGAGCGGAAGGCCTGCCACCACTGTGCGGGCACGTCGAGGTCGGGCGACAGGCGCGCCAGCGGCACGCCTTCGGCCTGCTGGGTGGTCGGGGGCGCGGCGATGTACTGCGCGGGCAGGGCCAATGGCGGCCGCACGTAGTCGGGGCCGACCGCGCAGCCGCCCAGCAGCAATGCAATGCCGGCTGCGGCCGTCGCTGCGCCGCCGGGCACGAAGCTTCTCGTTGTCATGGGATGGATGGGCCTTGTCATTAGCGGTCGCGGCGCGGGCGGTTGCCCCAGCCCTTGCGCTCGAAGAAGCGCTCCAGCGCGAAGTAGAGCGTCGGCAGGATGAACAGCGTCAGCAGCGTGGACACCACCAGCCCGCCGACCACCACCGTCGCCAGCCCGCGTTGCACGTCGGTGCCGACACCGGTGGCGAGCGCCGCCGGCAGCATGCCGATGGAAGCGACGGTCGCCGTCATCAGCACCGGTCGCAGCCGCTCGGCCGCGCCTTCGAGCACCGAAGCCTGCAGCTCCAGCCCTTCGCCGCGCACGCGCCGGAAGTTGGCGACCATGATGATCCCGTTCTGTATCGACACCCCGAAGAGCGCGATGAAGCCCACCGCCGTGGCCACGTTGAGCGTTTCGCCCGCCACGTGCACCGCGATCAGCCCACCCAACATGGCCATCGGCACCACGCCCAGGATCAGCACCACCTGCCGGATCTTGCCGAACTGGAAGAACAGCAGCACCGCCATGATCGACACCACGACCGCGAGCGACACCGCCAGGCGCGCCTGCGCGCGCTGCTGGTTCTCGAACTGGCCGGCCCACTGCAGGCGGAACTTGGTGGTGTCGAACTTGACCTCCTTGCCGATGCGCTCCTGCGCTTCGACCAGGTACGAGGCCAGGTCGCGGTCGCGGTTGTCCACGCGCACGGTGATCTGGCGCTCGTTCATCTCGTGCGAGATGGTGCTTTCGCCGGTCTGCAGCCGCACGTCGGCCACCTGCGACAGCGGCACCTTGGCGCCGCTCGAACTGTTGAGCAGCAGCGCGCCGATGGCCTCGGTGTTGCCCTTGGCGCTCTTGGGCAGCTTCACCGACACGTTGTAGGTGCGGTTGCCGGCGTAGACGGTGATCACCGGTGCGCCGCCGATGCCGGTCTGGATCAGATTGGCCACGTCGTTCGCATTGACGCCGAAGCGTGCCGCCGCCTCGCGGTTCAGCTGGATCACCACCTGCGGAATCGGCGGCTCCTGGAACAGCGAGGCCGAGGCCGTGCCGCGCACCGTGCCCAGCAGCTCGACGATCTGGTTGCCGATGCGGCGACTTTCCTTCAGGTCGTCGCCGTAGATGCGCAGCACCAGCGGGCTGTGCGCGCCGCCCACCGCGTCGTTCACGCCGTCGATGATCGGCTGGCTGATGCCCACGTCGAAGCCCGGCATCTTTGCGAAGCGCTCGGTCAGCGTGCGCACGAAGGCCGCCTTGTTCACACCGGCCGGCCACTCGTCGTAGGGCTTCAGGCCCACGGGCACTTCCATGTGCGAGGGCGTCCACGGGTCGGTGCCGTCGTCGTTGCGCCCGAGCTGGGTCACCACGTAAGACACCTCGGGGTATTCGAGCAGCACGTGGCGCATTTCGGTCGCCATCTCGCTGGCCTTGTCCAGCGACAGGCCCGAAGGCAACTGCACCTGTAGCCAGAGCGCGCCTTCGTCGATGTCGGGCAGGAACTCGCGCCCGGCGGTGGCGCCCAGCACCAGCACGGCCGCCAACGCCAGTGCGCTCAGGCCATAGGCAATGGCGGGCACGTTCAGCAGGTGGCTCAGCACGCGCCGGTAGGCACCGGTAAGCCACACCAGCGGCTTGTTGACGAACGGCTTGCTGGGCTTGCGCAGCGCCACGTAGGCCAGGCTGGGAATGAGCGTCAGCGCGCACAGCAGTGCACCGACCAGCGCATAGCCCACGGTGAAGGCCATCGGCTTGAAGAGCTTGCCCTCCGCGCGCTCGAAGGCAAAGAGCGGAAAGTACGCCGTGATGATGATCAGCGTGGCAAAGAAGATCGGCCCCGACACATGGCTCACTGTCTCGAGGATGTTGCCCTCGGTGAGCGTGGCGTTGGGTTCTTCCTCGCGCCGCCGCAGGATGGCTTCCATCACCACGATGGCGCCGTCCACGATGATGCCGAAGTCGATCGCGCCTAGCGAGAACAGGTTGGCCGGCATGCGGGTGAAGTGCATCACGATGAACACCGTGACCAGCGACATCGGAATCGCCACCGCCGCCACCACCGCGCTGCGCGGGCTGCCCAGGAAAAGAATGAGCACGAAGCACACCAGCGCCATGCCTTCCAGCACCGTGTGCGTGACCTTGTCGACCGTGAGCTTCACCAGGTCGTCGCGGTCGATGTAGGGCACGATCTTCACGCCCATGGGCGCCAGCTGCGTCTGCAGTTCGTCGATCTTCTTGTGCACGCCTTCGAGCACGCGCGAGGGGTTCTCGTACTTGAGCATCAGCACGATGCCCTCGATGGTGTCGGGGTTGGTGTCCTTGCCCAGGATGCCGCCGCGCTCCTGGTGGCCGAACTGCAGCCGGCCCAGGTCGCGCACCAGCACCGGCGAGCCGCTGCTCTGCGTGACCACCACCGTGCCCAGGTCGTCCAGCGTGTGGATCTGGCCGATGCCGCGCACCACGTAGCTCTGGTCGCCGCGCGCGATGCGCCCGCCACCCGCGTTGGCGCTGTTGTTGTTGATGGCCGTGACCACGTCGTTCAGCACCAGCCCGTACTTCTGCATGCGGGCCGGGTCGAGTTCGAGCTGGAACTCCTTGGTGAAGCCGCCGAAGTTGTTGATGTCCACCACGCCCGCGACCTGCTTGAGCGCGGGAATCACCTTCCAGCGCTGGATCTCCGACAGCTCCATCAGGTTCTTGGTGTCCGACTCCAGCGTGTAGCGGTAGATCTCGCCCGCCGGCCCCGCGACCGGCCCCAGGCCCGGCTGCGCACCAGAAGGCAGGCTGACCTGCCCGATGCGCTCGGTCACGCGCTGGCGCGCGAAGTAGTCGTCGGTGCCGTCCTTGAAGCTCAGGTTGATGAGCGACAGCCCGAAGGTGCTGCTCGAACGGATCGAGGCCAGCCCGGGCGTGTTGCTCAGCGCGCGCTCCAGCGGCGTGGTGATCTGCTGCTCGATCTCTTCGGCGGCCAGGCCGTTGACCTGCGTCGTGACCTGCACCGTGACGTCGCCCAGGTCGGGATAGGCCTCGACCGTCATCTGCGTCCACGACCAGGCGCCGAACAGCACCAGCGCGATCGACATCGCCCAGGCCAGGTGCCTGCGGCGAAAGAACTGGGTGATGATGAGATTAATCATTCAGCAGCACACCGCCACGCACCACCACGCGCTCGCCCGCGGCCAGGCCGCTGCGGATGCGGACCCGGTCGCCGTCTTCGCGGCCCAGTTCGACCATGCGCCGCACGAAAGTCCAGGGCTCGGCCTCGACGAACACGCTCACACTGTCGTTGTTCATCAGCAGCGCCGATGCCGGCACCTGCGGCTGCTGCGCCTGCGGCACGCCGAGCACTGCCGTCGCGTACATGTTGGGCTTGAACAGGCCTTCGCTGTTAGAGAAGACGATGCGCGCGCGGGCGCGGCGCGTGTCCGCATCGAGCACCGCGCTCACGAAGCCGACCTTTCCGGTGAAGCTGCGGCCCGGGTAGGCGGCCAGCGTGACCACTGCGTTCTGACCCGGCGCGACGGCGCCCACCACGCTCTCGGGCACGTTGACCGTGACCCAGACCGAGTCGAGGTTCGACACCGTCATCAGCACCGCATTCGGGTCGTTCAGGTTGGCACCCACGGCTCCGTTCAGGGCGGTGATCGTGCCCGAGGTGGGGGCGACGATCTTCAGCGACTGCCCGGCCTGCGTGCCGGAGCCATCGGCGCCGAGGCTGCGCAGCCGCGTTTCGCTGCGGCGAAGCTCGGCCGCCTGCTGCGCGACGCTGCTCTGGGCCGCTTCCACGTCCTTGGTCGCGTTGGAGCCGGTTTCGTTGACGCCGCGTGCCCGCACCAGCGCGCGCTGCGCCAGGTCGAGCGCGTCGCGCGCCTTCTGGGCATCGGCCACGGCCTGTGCCAGGTCGGGCGAGGTGATCGTGGCCAGCACCTGGCCGCGCTTGACCGTGTCGCCCAAGCGCACCTTCAACTCGATCAGCTTGCCGGTCAGCGGCGGCAGGATGTTGACGGTGTTGGCCGGGTTGGCTTCCACCGTGGCGGGCAGGCTGACTTCATGCGGCGAGGCTTCGGCGCCGACCGTGGCGACCAGCAGGCGGTCGCGCAGCGGCGAGCCGGCGGGAATGGTCAGGCGGTTGCCCTGGCGCACCACCATCGGTGCGGGCGCCGCGGCCACGGCGGTGGCGGCATGGGCACCGTCGCCGAAAGAGTCGACGCACAGGGCCGCGCAGGTCAGCACGCCGAAGACCAAGCGGGCCGGCGTTATTTGGTAGAGGGATTTTTTCATCGCGATGCGGCGTCCGTTGGAGCCGGACGCGCCGCGCACGGGACGCCTTCCCATGCCCTTGACCCGCCCCGTCGCCCCGGATCGAGAATACGAAGACGCGACTGAAGAACATCCCAAGAAATCCTGAAGTTTTCTTCAGGATCGGGGCCTGCCGTCAGGAAGGAACGGCATGATCCACCCCCATGAGAATCCTGCTGATCGAAGACGACCGCAAGGCCGCGCGCCTGCTGGCCCGGGGCCTGCAGGAAGAAGGCTTTGTCGTCGACGTCGTGCACACGGCAGAGGAGGGCGACGAGGAAGCCTTCGTCATTGCCTATGACCTGATCGTGCTCGATTGGATGCTGCCCGGCAAAGACGGCCTGACGCTGTGCCGCGACCTGCGCCAGCGCGGCTGCAAGACGCCGGTGCTGATGCTCACCGCCCGCGACGCCCTGGCCGACCGCGTGACCGGCCTGAACAGCGGTGCCGACGACTACCTGACCAAGCCCTTTGCCTTCGACGAACTGCTGGCCCGCGTGCGCGCCTTGCTGCGCCGCTCCGAAATCATGCGGCCGGTGGTGCTGGCCGTGGCCGACCTGAGCCTGGACCCGTTGAGCCAGCGCGTGGTGCGCGGCGGCGCGGTGCTGGAGCTGACCCACAAGGAATTCGCGATCCTGCAGATCCTGCTGCGCCATGCCGGCGAGGTGGTGAGCCGCTCGCGGCTGGCCGAGCAGGTCTGGAAAGATGACCTCATCGCCATCGACAACCTGATCGACGTGCACATCGGCAACCTGCGCCGCAAGGTCGATGCGCCGCCGGCCGTGCCGCTGATCCAGACCGTGCGTGGGCGCGGCTTCCGGCTGGCGCAGGCCGACGATGCCCATGCTTAGTTTTCGCAGGCGGCTGGCGCTGGCGCATGTCAGCGTGATCGTGGTCGTGATGGCGATTGCCGCCTTCGGCTCGTACCTCGTGTTCTCGCGCAACGTGCACCGCGAACTCGACGCGGCCCTGCTCGCGCTGGCCGAAACCGAGATGGGCATGCTGCTGTCCGCCGGGTCCGGCGACACGGTGATCGTGCACGAGGCGCCGCCCGGCCCCGGCGCGCCTTCGTTCGTGCGGCTCGACCGCCTGGTGCAGATCGTCGACACCGATGGCCGGGTGCTGGCGCGCAGCTCCAACCTCGGCGAGGCGCAACTGCCCATTCCCGAAGTGCTGCGCAACCGGCTCGCGGCCGGCGAGACCGTGTTCGAAACGCTCAACGGCTTCGGCGAGGAGCCGACCCGCATGGTCTCGGTGCCCGTGCCGGGTCGGCCTTCGTTGCTGGCGGTGCAGGTGGCCGGCTCGCTGGACGACGTGAACCGCACCGTCGCCATGGCCAGCGTGCTCTTTCTGATCCTGGGTGGCGCGTTGCTGCTGGCGTTGGGCGCGGCGGGCGCGTTGATCACGCGGCGAGCCTTCGGCGCCATCAACGACGTCGTGCAGCAGGCCCACCGCATCGGCGATGCGAACCTGGGCGAGCGCCTGCCGCATCCGGGCACGAACGACGAGATCGGGCGGCTGGTCGACACGCTCAACGACATGCTGGGCCGGATCGAGAACGGCATGGAGGCACAGCGTCGCTTCACCTCCGATGCCTCGCACGAATTGCGCTCGCCGCTGTCGCGGCTGCGCACCGAGCTCGAGCTGGCTTTGCGGCGCCCGCGCGACCCGGCCGCCTATGTGGAGACGCTGCATTCCTCGCTCGAAGAGGTCGAGTCGCTCACGCTGCTGGTCGAAGAGCTGCTGGTGCTGGCCCGGCTCGATGCCGGCCAGGAGCGCGATGCGGCCGAGACGGTGTCGCTCAACGTGCTGGCCGAGGAAGCGGTGCGCCGGCTGGAGCCGATGGCACGCGAGCGCCGCTTGACGCTCCTGCTCGAACCCGCACCGCCCGTGGCCGCGCGGGTGGCGCGCGGCGCGGCCAGCCTGGCGCTGGCGAACCTGCTCGACAACGCGCTCAAGTTCTCGCCGCCCGACACCACCGTGCGCGTGAGCCTGCGCGCCGATGCAGAGGCCAACGAGGCCGTGCTCAGCGTGTCAGACCGCGGCCCCGGCATCCGCAGCGACGACCTGCCGCATCTGTTCGAGCGCTTCTATCGCGGGGCCGTGGCCCGATCGGACGAGAAGACGCCCGGGCTCGGGCTTGGGCTGGCGCTGTCGCAGGCCGTGGTGCATGGGCACGGGGGGCGCATCGAGGCGGCGAATGAAAGCGGTGGCGGCGCGCGCTTCGACATGCGGCTGCCGTTGGCGCATTGATGCCCCAGCGCATTCAGGAAGATAAAAACCGTTCGCGGCGAGTGTCCCGAGGTGCTCGTCGTGCCGTTCCACGCGGCGTGCCTGTCGCCGAGGAGCCTGCGCATTTCGCCTGCGCGAGCTCCTCGCTCTGCCCTTACTTGCCGTCGGTCTGACTGCTCGCCTTGGCCGCAGCCTTCATGCGCATGACCCGCTGGGGCGTGCGTTGCGACTGGAAGCGCAGCACGTCGTCGAGCCGGACATAGCCGCTGCCGGACTGGTCGATTTCGCTGAAATGGTCACTCACGAAACCCCAGCCTGCCGCCTTGGCCTGCTGCTGGGACAGCATGCCGTTGACGTCGCCTCCCGTGGCGGCGGCGAAGCGCTCGCGGGTCTGGGTCTCGACGTGCTGCGACACGGAGTCTTCGGTCGGCTTCGGTGGATGGACCCAGCCCTTGGGAGGCGGCGGCGGCCTGGGCATGTCGTCGTAGGCGTGTGCGGTGCTCATGCCCATCAACGGGACGATGGTGGCGATGGCGCTGGCGGTCAACCAGAAAGATGTGTTTTTCATGGTGAGCCTTTTGTTTACTGGAGTTGAGCGGCCGAAGCACTGGCGTTGTCCAGTGCGTCCTGGGCCGGCAGGGCGTAGTAGTCGTTGAGCGTCTGCTTGAGCGGCGCCCGCGATGCCTCGGTGTTGTAGATCATGTGGCCGCCTTCGAACCATTTGACCGGGATACGGCTGCCCAGGTTCACGCTTTCCAGGTCGAGTTCGGTCTGGAAGCCCGGCGTCGCCACGTCTTCATAGCCGTGCAGGATCAGCATCTTGCTGTCCGGATTGGCGGTCAACACCGCCTGGATGTCGGTGATGCTCTGCGGGTAGAAGTCGTTGCTGCCGGCGCGCTGCCATTTCCAGTACTGGATCGTCTGGTTGTTCAGCGGCTGATAGGCCGTCTTGTTCTTGTAATTCACGAAATCGGGGAAATAGGTCTTGAGCTGGTTCAGGAATGCGACGTTGATGTAATCGTCGGCCGCAAAGCTGTTGCCATTGGGAACTTTCATCCGCGCGTCGTAGCGGCCGAGCGTATTGCCCGCAACCAGTGCCGTCCGGAAGCTGCCAGGGCCGTAGTTGAAGCTGCCCTTCCAGGTCGCCGCGGAAATTCCGGTGTAGGCCGCCATCTGATTGAGCACCGTCTGGCCGGCCGTGCTGGCGGCGAAGGTGTTCCATTGGCTCTGACTCTTGGGGACGCTGTAGTCGCTCGGGCCGAAATACGTGGTCAGCGTATTTCCGTACGTCGTTTTCGCGAGCGTGCGCAATTCGGCAAGGTATTGATCCTGGGTTTTTGTTCCGCGCTTGGTGGATTTCCCGAAATAGTCCGCCGTCATTGCGTACGAGGGGATGTAGCCTTCGCAGGAAGACTGCTCGTCCATCATGTCGCAGTTGGAGTTGTAGTTGACCAGCGGCGAATTGAGGATGAACCCGGCCAGTACCTTCGCCGGCTTGCCCGATGGGTCGGGTACATAGCCGCTGGTGCCGGCCTGCTCCAGCAGGTTGGCGACGATGGGGGTGCGGATGCCGCCGTACGACTCGCCATACAGGTACTTGGGCGAGCTCTGCCGGTTGAACTTGTTGGTGTAGGCGACGATGAAATCGGCGACCACCTGGGCATCGATGTCGGTGCCCCAGAGGTCCGCGTTCTTCAAGGGCGAGATGGCGGTCGAAAGCCCGGTGCCGGGCGGATCGACGAAGACGATGTCCGACTTGTCGAGCAGCGAGATCGCGTTGTCCTCGAACGGAAAGCTCGCGGGTTGCTTCGTGGGGTCGGGCATGTTGGGCGCGTCGGACTTCAGCCGCTTCGGGCCCCATGAGCCCATGTGCAGCCAGATCGAGGCGGAGCCGGGGCCGCCGTTCCACAGGAAGGTCACGGGGCGGTCTTGCTTGGGCAGGTCGTCCCGGGTGTACGAGGTGTAGAAGATGGCCGCCTCGGCCTTCTTTGTGGCGCCGACACCTTTGTAGGCCACCAGATGCCCTGCGCGCGCCACGTAGTTCAGGGCCTGGCCGTCGATGGTGATCGTGTGCTGCTTGAGGGAGGTGTCCTCGTTGATCGACGACAGCGCGATCGAGCCGGTCCGCGTCGTGTTGTAGGTGTTGGGATCGTCCAGAACCTTGTCCACCACGGCCACATTGGCCGGCGGATTGCTGACGTTCGGCGCGGGTGCGTCTGCGGCTTCCTTGGACGCGGGTGCACTTGAAACCGGCGCGAATGACGAGGCGCTGTCGCCCCCGCCGCCGCACGCCGCCAGGGCGGCCGCTGCAAAAGCCGTGAAGACGGCTCGACTCAAAGTTCTGCGATGCATGGATGCGATCTCCGAGAGGTCAAAAAAAGAACGGCAAGCTGGTGGGCGCCGTTCGCCTTCGAGCCAGGTCGCGATGCCATCCGACTGCGAATGGACGCGCACCCCGGCTCGTTTCGGCGCTCGTTGTGCAAGCACCGAAATTCGATGATCTTTCAGTCTTCCCTCTGTGCTGAGAATTCAAAAAACGCTCGCCGAATCTGAATTGAACGGCAGAGCCGTTGGTTTTCAAAAATCAGAAAATGAATGTTTTTGAATCAGCTTCTCGAAAAATACTATGCAAGCATTAAAGGAGAATTCCAAAAAATGGAACGTTGTTTTTAATTTCTCCCGGGATGACGTTTAATTAATATCTCTTACACCATGGAGAAATGCATTCTTTTTATTTCAGACCTTTAATCGATGAATTAATTATTTGGCAGGCGAATTTATTTTTCGCCACCTGACTGTCAGCTGACTTGAATTGATTCAAAAGAAATGCAAATGCTGCGCGTGACTCTGCAGCCTCGACCGAGAGGGGAAAGGAAAAGCGTTGGGATTTGTGTCGGGCGATCCGCGTTGCGGGGCCCGATTGAGACCGGGAGGTCGGTCTGCGGACGCCGTTGCAGCGCCCGCCTGGCTTTGTTCAGTGCCTACATCGACGCTTCGAGCATCGCCCTGTAGTCGTCGCGCGAGGCCAGCCGCGGATTGGTCTTGTGGCAGTGGTCGGCCATGGCGCCGTCGATGATCTGCTCGAACAGCGCGGGCGTCACGCCCACTTCGGCCAGGCCCTTGGGCAGGCCCAGGCGCGCATTCATGTCGCGGATGGCATCGCCGAGGTCGCCCGCCGAATCGAGGTGCATGGCCTGTGCCATGCGCTGCAGGCGCTGTTCTTTCTGCACCGATTCCGCGCCCGCGTTGAAGTGGATCACGGCGGGCAGGAAGAGGGCGTTGAGCGTGCCGTGGTGCAGGCGCGGATCGACGCCGCCCAGGCTGTGGCTCAGCGAATGCACGCAGCCCAGGCCCTTCTGGAAGGCCATGGCGCCTTGCATCGAAGCGCTCATGAGGTTCAGGCGCGCCTCGCGGTCGCTGCCGTCCTTCGTGGCGCGTTCGATGTGGCCCCAGGCGCGCTCCAGGCCATCGAGGCCGATGCCGTCGGCGGGCGGATTGAAGGCGGCCGACATGAAGGTTTCCATGCAGTGCGCGATGGCGTCCATGCCGGTGGCAGCCGTGAGCCGGGGCGGCAGGCCGAGCGTGAGCTCGGGGTCGCAGATGGCGGCCTTGGGCATCAGGAACCAGCTGTGGAAGCCCAGCTTGCGGTGGTCGTCGACGATGACGATGGCACCCCGCGCCACTTCGCTGCCGGTGCCGCTGGTGGTGGGCACGGCGATCAGCGGCACCGCGCGCTCGGTGATCCGTGGCGAGCCGCCTTCGATGGTGGCGTAGGTCTTGAGCGGCCCTTCGTGCGTGGCCGCGATGGCCACGCCCTTGGCGCA
Source organism: Variovorax sp. VaC1 (assembly GCF_043658315.1). Lineage (NCBI taxonomy): Bacteria > Pseudomonadati > Pseudomonadota > Betaproteobacteria > Burkholderiales > Comamonadaceae > Variovorax > Variovorax sp. VaC1. The sequence goes on from NZ_JBIGLT010000003.1 coordinate 893,985, forward strand.
GTCGATGGCGGAGCCGCCGCCCACGGCGATGAGCCCGTCGCAGCGGCCGCTGCGGTACAGCTCGACGGCGGCGCGCACGGCCGCCTCGGTCGGGTTGGAGGGGGTCTGGTCGAACACCGAGACCTCGAGGTCGGCGATGGCATCGAGCGCCTTTTGCAGCACGCCGGCCGCACGCACACCCGCGTCGGTCACGATCAGCGGGCGATTGATGCCGATGCGGGCGCATTCGCTCGACAGGAGCTTGATGGCGCCGAATTCGAACTGGATCTGGGTGAGGTATTGGATGAGGGCCATGAGGGTGGAGTGTGTGGGGCAGTACGATTGCCGACCACCCAAATCTAACAAGCAGGGGCCGTCCTGCACATGAACAAAACCCTTGCCGCTGTCGCGCCCGGCACACGGCGGGCCGCTGCGGCGGTGCAGATGCCTTTTCAGTTTCCATGACGATGAACCCTCCTACGACACCGGCGCAACCGCCGCTCACCGCGAAGATGGCGAGCGTGGTCGAGCGCATGGCGCGCGCCGGCCATCCCACGCTCGAGCAGCTCACGCCCGACGAGGCCAAGGCCTCTTATGAAAAGGGCGCGGGCGTGCTCGAAGTGCCCAAGCCCGCGCTGGCGCGCGTCGAAGACTTCAGCATCGCCGCGCGCGACGGCTTCGCGATGCCTGCGCGGCTCTATGCGCCGTCGTCCGCCGTGCTGCCGGTGCTGATCTACTTTCATGGTGGCGGCTTCACGGTCGGCAACATCCGCACGCACGACACGCTGTGCCGCGTGCTGAGCCAGAAGAGCGGCTGCGCGGTGGTGTCGGTCGACTACCGGCTCGCGCCCGCGTTCAAGTTTCCGACCGCATCGAACGATGCGTGGGACGCCTTCCAGTTCATCGCGAAGGAGGGCGCAAGCCTCGGGCTCGATCCGCGCCGGCTGGCGGTGGGCGGCGACAGCGCCGGCGGCACCCTGGCCGCCGTGTGCGCCATCCTTGCGCGCGATGCAGGCCTGCCGCTGGCGCTGCAGATGTTGATCTACCCCGGCACCACCGCGCACCAGGACACGGCCTCGCACCTGCGCCACGCCAACGGTCCGTTACTGACGAAGGCCATGATCGATTTCTTCTTCGCCCAGTACGTGCGCACGCCGGCCGACCGAGACGACTGGCGTTTTGCGCCGCTGCTGGCCGACGACGTCGACGGCGTGGCACCGGCCTGGATCGGCCTGGCCGAATGCGATCCGGTGGTGGACGAAGGCATTGCTTACGCTGACAAGCTGCGCGCCGCGGGCGTGCAGGTCGACCTCGAAATCTACCGTGGCGTGATCCACGAATTCATCAAGATGGGCCGCGCGATCCCCGAAGCGCTGCAGGCGCAGAACGACGCGGCCCAGGCACTCAAGGAAGCACTGAACCCATGACCGACACCACACCCCAACGCAAGGATTTCCGTTTCTTTCATCGCCTGCGCGTGCGCTGGGCTGAAGTCGACATGCAGAAGATCGTCTTCAACGCCCACTACCTGATGTACTTCGACACGGCCATCTCGGACTACTGGCGCGCGATGGCGCTGCCCTACGAAGAGGCAATGCAGTCGCTGGACGGCGACCTGTACGTGCGCAAGGCGACCATCGATTTCCGTGGGTCGGCGCGCATGGACGACGTGATCGACGTGGGCATGCGCTGCGCGCGCATCGGCAATTCGTCGATGACCTTCGAGGGCGGGCTGTTCCGGCAAGACCGGTTTCTGGTCGGTTGCGAGCTGGTCTATGTGTTTGCCGACCCGGCCACGCAGACCTCCAAGCCGGTGCCGGCCGCCTTGCGCGACGCACTCACGGGCTTCGAGGCCGGCGAGCCGATGCGCACCGTCGAGACGGGCGGCTGGGACGCGCTGGGCGAAGGCGCGAGCGCCCTGCGTCGCGCGGTGTTCATCGAAGAGCAGAACATTCCCAAGGAACTGGAGTGGGACGAACACGATGCGGTCGTGCTGCACGCGGTGGCGCGCAACCGGCTTGGCCAGGTCATTGCCACCGGCCGCCTGCTGCCCGCTGAAGACGGTGTCTCGCACATCGGCCGCATGGCGGTGCACCGCAACCTGCGCAGTGGCGGGCACGGCGCGGCCGTGATGAAGGTGCTCGAAGACGCGGCCCGGGCCCGCGGCGACCGCGAAGTGGCGCTGAATGCACAGCGCAGCGCCGAGCGCTTCTACGCTCGGCTGGGCTACCTGCCGCACGGCGACGGCTTCGACGAAGCCGGCATTCCGCACATCGAGATGCGCCGCACGCTGCGCTGAAGCGGCCGCTTGTTTCTTTCTTCTTTCTTCGTTCAGTAGCGGCGCGGCGGGTCTGGCACGTAGCCGGAGTCCGAGCCGGGGAAGGGCGATGGGCCATTCGGGCGCGTCCAGCGCGGCGGAGGCTCGGGTGGAATCACGCCGGCGGCGATGAGGTTCTCGCGGCTGTCGTACCGGATGCGGACCACGTCGTCGGGCGACGACCGCGCGCGCTCGAAGGTGGTCTTGCCGACATACGAGTTCTCGCGGCGGCCATGGGCGGTGCCCAGGCTTGGGCTCGGCGCAGCCTGCGGGCGCGCGAGGTTGCCAGCGGGCGCTTCGGCGGCGACAGCGCTGTCGGCGCTGGACTTGGCGCGTGCATCGCCCATCGACGACGACGACGGCTCGCGCTGCTCCCGGTCCGCGCCATATTCGCCGCGGCGCGAGTAGGGCACGACCGGCGGCGGTGGTGGCTCGGGCATGCGCTCGCGGAACATGGCGACACCGATCACGCCCACGTCGTCCGGGCGGCCCGTGCGGCTCGCGTAGGAGTTGCCGGCCGATGCGAACTGAAAGGCGGCCACTTGCGAATCGCTCTTGCGCCAGCCGGTGATGTCGCCGCGCTCGCGGCTGCTGAAGACATAGCCGTTCTGCCCGGTGCTCGCGGTTTCGCCGGTGACGACGTTCACGCCGTCCACCGACATCACGGCCATGATGCGTTCGTTCATCACATTGCGCGCCCGGATCGCATAGCGCGCGCCGGGGCGGCCGGCCACCCAGTATTCGCCGCGATAGAAGTAGATCGGCAGCTCGATCCCGTTGTTGCGGTCGACCACGCTGATCTGCATCAGCGTGCCGATGGCGTTGGTGGGCGTCGGCGGAATGTAGGGCCGGGCCGGGCTGTCCGCGCAGGCCGCCAGTGCGGTGAGTGCCAGGACGGTTGAGAAGAGTCTGCGCTTCATGGTGTTCTTCCTTGCCAGGAGTGGATCGATGCAGACTTCTACGGTGCAGCAACGCAGGCGGGGTTAAACGAGGCGCAAAAAAATGGCGCTATCTGTTCGATAGCGCCAAACGCCCATTTGCAGGGACGTTGGGGGAATTACTGCTTCAGATGTCTTCGAGCAATGCGTAGGGCAGCGGCTCGACCGTGAGCGATGCGCCATCGGCCGGCGCTCCGGCGCGCAGGGCGCCGGCTTCGAGTGCCGCGATCTGGATCGAGACCAGCGCGGCCCAGCCACCATCGGGCGCCAATGCGGCCTGCGCCACGGTGCCCACGGGCTGCTCGATGTCGTTGCCGGCAAAGACTTCCTGGCCGGCTGAAAGGGGCGCATCGGCCTGCACGAGATAGGTCCGGCGCTTCAGCGTGCCGCGGAACTGGCTGCGCGCCACGATCTCCTGGCCGGGGTAGCAGCCCTTCTTGAAGTTGACGCCACCCACCGACTCGTAGTTGATCATCTGCGGCACGAAGGCCTCGATGACCGGGGTGGTCAGCGTGACGATGCCGCTGCGCACCTCGCTCCATTGCCACAGGGCCAGGTCGATGGCCGCACCGACCGGCGCGGCATGGTCGGCAGGCGCGATCCAGAGCGCGCGCGGCACGCCGTCGGCCGGGTACAGAGACACCGCGCTGATGTCGTCGCCGATGGCCGTGCGCTTGCCGGGCGGCGTCTCGGCATCGAGGCCATTGGCGGTCAATGCAGTGCCTGCCAGGCCATGCAGCGCGAACTGCTCGGTGGCGTCGGTGAGCTTGACCTTGGCCCGCAGCACATACATTGACAGGCGCTTGAGCGTGGCGGCCAGGATGTCGCGGCTGCACACCAGCAGGATCAATTCGGGTTGCGGCCGGATGCCGATGAAGCTCGCGATGACGCGGCCCTTGGCGGTGCACAGCGCGGCCAGGCGCGCCTCGGTGGCACCGAGCAGGGAGAAGTCCTGTGTGAGCTGGCCGTGCAGGAAGCTGGCGGCATCGGGGCCTTCGGCGCGGATCACGCCGAGGTGGGAGAGGGTGGTCACCCCATTGAGAACGACTGTGGTCATCGCTGAATTATCATGGCCGGGCCTGTTCCTTCGGGGCGGCAGGGGCTCCCGCCTTGCTGCACGCAGGGCCACCGTTTTTTCAGTTCCCGGGCGCTCTTTCTTTTCTCCCGTTTTCCCACCTTCCCATCGGATCCGTGCGCAGCTTTTTCCTCACGCTTTTCCTGCTCGCCGCCCTTGTCGCGCTCGCGCTTGGCGGTGGTGGCCTCTGGTGGGTGCACCAGCCTCTCAAGCTGTCGGCGCCCAGCGTCGATCTGTCGGTCGAGCCCGGCACCACGCCGCGCGGCATTGCGCAGGCCGTGGCGGATGCCGGTGTCGACGTGCAGCCGCAACTGCTCTACCTGTGGTTCCGCGTGTCGGGGCAAGACCGCCAGATGCGCGCGGGCAGCTACGAGCTGGAGCGCGGCGTCACGCCCAAGCTGCTGCTCAACATCCTGGTGCGCGGCGAAGAAGCCACGCGCAGTGTGGTGCTGGTGGAAGGCTGGAACATCCGCCAGGTGCGCGCAGCGCTGGCCAAGGCCGACCAGCTCAAGCCCGAGAGCGTGGGCATGACCGACGAAGCCCTGATGGCCAAGCTCGGCAAGCCGGGTCTGCACCCCGAGGGCCGCTTCTTCCCGGACACCTACACCTACTCGAAGGGCTCGACCGACATCGCCTTGCTGCAGCGCGCGATGCGGGCCATGGACAAGAAACTCGAAGCCGCCTGGGCCGCACGGGCGGCCGACTTGCCGCTCAAATCGGCCGATGAGGCGCTGATTTTGGCCAGCATTGTCGAAAAGGAGACAGGCAAGGCCAACGACCGCGCCGAAATCGCCGCCGTGTTCGCCAACCGCCTGCGCATCGGCATGCCGCTGCAGACCGATCCGACCGTCATCTACGGCATGGGCACGGCCTTCGACGGCAACCTGCGCAAGAAAGACCTGCAGACCGACACCCCCTGGAACACCTACACGCGCGGCGGGCTGCCGCCCACGCCGATCTCCATGCCCGGCAAGGCCGCGCTGCTGGCGGCGGTGCAGCCGGCGCAGAGCAAGTCGCTGTACTTCGTGTCGCGCGGCGACGGCACCAGTCAGTTCAGCAGCTCGCTCGACGACCACAATCGCGCGGTCAATCGCTACCAGCGCGGTGGCGGCGACTCCAAACCCAAGGCAAACCCATGAGTGATAACGGCCTGTTTCTGACGCTGGAAGGCATCGACGGCGCGGGCAAGTCGAGCCACCTCGACGCGCTCGAAGCCCTGTTCAGGGCGCAGGGCCGCAATGTCGTGCGCACGCGCGAGCCGGGCGGCACGCCGCTGGCCGAAACGCTGCGCGGGCTGATCCTCGAACAGCCGATGGACCCGCTCACCGAGTCGCTGCTGGTGTTCGCGGCGCGGCGCGACCACATCGCCCAGGTCATCGAGCCGGCGCTTGCGCGTGGCGACGTGGTGCTGTGCGATCGCTTTACCGACGCCACCTTTGCCTACCAGGGCGCGGGGCGCGGCTTCGACGAGGCCGTGCTGGCGACGCTGGAGCAATGGGCGCAGGCGGGCAGGGCGTCGCTGCCCGCGTCGCAACTGCTGCAGCCGCAAGTCACGCTGTGGTTCGATCTGGCCCCCGAGATCGCGGCGCAACGGCTGGCCGGTGCGCGCGTGCCCGACAAGTTCGAGGCACAGCCGGTCGAGTTTTTCCGCCGCGTGGCGCAGGGCTATGCGGCCCGTGCGGCCGCCGACGCAAGGCGCTTCGTGCGCATCGACGCCAGCCAGTCGCGCGACCAGGTCTGGCAGCAGGTCGAAACCGCGCTGGTGGCGCGCGGCGTGCTGTCGCCGGCGGGTGGAGTTGTCCGATGAGCATTCCGGCACTTTCGCCTTGGCTCCACCAGCCGCTCGCGGAGCTTCTGCGTCAGCGCGGCCATGCCTGGCTGCTGCAGGGGCCCTCGGGCATCGGCCAGTACGAACTCGCGCTGGCGCTGGCCGCCGCCTGGCTGTGCGAGCAACCAACGGAAGAGGGCGGTACCGCCTGCGGCCACTGCCCGAGCTGCCACGCCATCGAGGTTCGCACCCATGCCGACCTTTGCGTGCTGATGCCCGAAGTCGCGATGGGCGAGCTGGGCTGGCCGCTCGATGAAAAGGCACAAGCTGACATCGACGACAAGAAGCGCAAGCCCAGCCGCGAAATCCGCGTCGAGGCGATGCGCGATGCCGTCGGCTTTGCCCAGCGCACCAGCGCGCGCGGCCGTGGCAAGGTGGTGCTGGTGTATCCGGCCGAGCGCATGAACACCATCACCGCCAATGCGCTGCTCAAGACGCTGGAGGAGCCGGTCGGCGACGTTCGCTTCGTGCTCGCCAGCGAAGCCGCATGGCAATTGCTGCCCACCATTCGCAGCCGCTGCCTGGGCTTTACGCTGCCCTGGCCCGAAACCGCCGAAGCCGAAGCCTGGCTGGTGGCGCAAGACGTGCCCGCTGCCGATGCGACCGCGCTGCTGCGCGCCGCTGGTGGCCGCCCCAGCGATGCCTTGCGGCTGGCCCGCTCGGGCCAATCGCCCAAGGCCTGGTCCTTGCTGCCCAAAGCCATGACTCGCGGCGACGTCGGCGCGCTGGCCGACCATGCGCCGGCCCAGGCCGTCGGTGCGCTGCAAAAGCTCTGCCATGACCTGATGGCTGTCGGCAACGGCGCCGAACCCCGGTTCTTCGATGCCGCCGACCTGCCGGCCGCTCCGCCGCGCCTTGCGCTGGCGCGGTGGTCCAAGTCGCTGGCAAACGCCGCCAGAACCGCGGAACACCCGTTCAATGCGGGCCTCATGCTCGAAGCGCTTGTGAGCGAGGCGCGAAGCACCCTAAACTCAGCCGCTCGTCGCACATGAATCAACCTGTCGCCCCCGCTGCATCCGCCCCCACGCCCGCCCGGCCGAGCGTCATTCAGCTCGCCATCAAGGAGAAGGGCGCGCTGTACGCGGCTTACATCCCGCTGTTTGCCGAGGGCGGCATCTTCATTCCGACCTCGCGCGAATACCGCCTGGGCGACGACGTCTATGTGCTGCTGACGCTGCCGGAAGACCCGCAGCGCTATCCGGTCGCCGGCAAGGTCGCCTGGATCACGCCGGCACGCGCCGCAGGCAACCGGGCGCCCGGCGTGGGCATCCGTTTTCCGTCCGACGAGAAATCGCGCCAGCTCAAGGCGCGCATCGAGACTGCGCTCGGCGGCTCGATGGCCTCCGATCGCCCGACCCAGACCATTTGAGTTCTCTGCCGTCTTCGTGACGCGGAACTCCGTACACGGCGCGGCCTCCCATAGGCGTGCGCGCCGCGCACCACACCATTTCCGATGTTCACCGACTCCCACTGCCACCTGACCTTTCCCGAGTTCGCGGACCAGATGCCGCAGATCCGCGCCGCCATGGCCGCCGCGCAGGTCGATCGGGCCCTTTGCATCTGCACCAAGCTCGAAGAATTCGATGACGTGCAGGCCCTGGCCGCCAGCTACGACAACTTCTGGGCCAGCGTGGGCGTACACCCCGACAACGAAGACATCGCCGAGCCCAGCGTCGAAGACCTGGTGCGGCTGTCGGCCCGGCCCCGCGTGGTCGCCATCGGCGAAACCGGCCTCGACTACTACCAGATGGAAGAGCGCAAGGGCGGCCGCAGCATCGCCGACATGGAGTGGCAGCGCGACCGCTTCCGCGTCCACATCCGCGCCGCGCAGCAAACGCGCAAGCCGCTCGTCATTCACACCCGCGAGGCATCGGCCGACACGTTGGCGATCCTCAAGGAGGAGGGCGAAGACGGTGCCGGCAACGCGGCAGGCGGCGTGTTCCATTGCTTCACCGAAACCGCCGAGGTCGCGCGCGCGGCGCTCGATTTGGGTTTCTACATTTCGTTCTCGGGCATCCTGACTTTCAAGAAGGCCCAGGACCTGCGCGACGTGGCAGCCTTCGTGCCGCTCGACCGCATGCTGATCGAGACGGACAGCCCCTACCTGGCGCCTGTGCCGTACCGTGGCAAGACCAACAACCCGTCGTACGTGCCCTTCGTGGCGCGACAGATCGCCGAGCTGCGAAAAGTGCCCGTAGAGGACATCGCCAGGGCGACGAGCGACAGCTTCGAAACTTTGTTCAGGGACGTCAAATCATGAAGAACTACTTTAAGAAATCAATTTATCTTATTGTCATTGCTGCATCTTTTGCAGCGCATGCAGGCTCGTTCGAAGACTTCTTCCGGGCCGTGCGCGGCGACAACGGCAGTGGTGTCCGCAGCCTGCTGAAGCGCGGGTTCGATCCGAATACGCGTGACGAACACGGCCAGACCGGCTTGCTGATTGCCATGCGCGAGCCGTCGCCCAAGGTCATCCAGGCGCTGCTCGAATCTCCGCAGACCGATGTCGACTTGGCCAGTCCCAAGGACGAAACCCCGCTGATGCTGGCCGCCATCAAGGGCCAGCAAGACCTGGTCGCCCAATTGCTGAAGCGGGATGCGGCCGTCAACAAGACCGGATGGACGCCGCTGCATTACGCCGCCACCAGCGGCCAGTTGGCGATCATGAAGGTGCTGCTTGAGAACTACGCCTTCATCGATGCGCAATCGCCCAACGGCACCACGCCGCTGATGATGGCCGCGATGTACGGATCGAGCGATGCCGTGAAGCTGCTCCTCGACGAAGGCGCGGACACGACGATGAAGAATCAACTCGGCATGACCGCCGTCGATTTCGCGAACAAGGCGAATCGCTCGGATGCAGCCGCGATGATCACGGCCGCGGCGGCAGCAAGAGCCAACGCGCCGAAGGCCGTGCCCAAAGACGGAAAGTGGTGAGTCGCGCGGACTCGATCACTGGAGATTTGCCAGCGCATTGAGCGCTGAATTCATCGCCTCAACGTGTTCGGCGAGACACGAAAAAAGGGCGTCTTCGCACTCGTGCGAGACTCTGCAAAGAAGGAGAAGCAGAGATGAATACGTTCCTATTCATGGTCTTTTTGCTGGTTGTCGGCGTGCTTGCGTTCGCACTGATCACCAGGAATAGATCGGCTCGAAACAGCAGCAGCGGCTTCGTTGACAAGCCCAAGGCGCGAGCACCACTCACAGCACGCGAACAGGCGATGTACAACCGCCTGGTGCAGACCCTGCCTGATCTGGTGGTGCTCCCGCAGGTCAGCTTCGGCGCGTTGCTCACGGCGCGCACGCGTGCCGCACGAAGCACGTTCAGCCGCAAGATCGCCGACTTCGTCGTGTGCGACCGGGCATTCAAGGTCGTGGCTGTGATCGAGCTTGGTGACAAGAGCAAGAACCGCACGGGCAAGTCACAACGCGACGCCGAGCGCGATGCGTTGCTGATCGAGGCCGGGTACCGGGTGCTGCGGTATCCGAGGGTTCCGGACGTTGGTCGGGTCGAGGCCGATTTCGATCCTTCGTTGGCCTCGGTCAGTCCTTTGGGGTGATCTCGAATATCTACACAATGTGCATTATGTAAAATCATATGCGCAAAAAAATTCCCTCACGTCGAGAGCTGGACGAAGACTCTGTCAGAACACGCGAGTGCAAAGTTGCAACATTTTTTGAGCAAAGTTCCAACAAACGCCCTTTTGGCGTGGGTCGCAGGAAAAGTTGCAACTTTGCTCACCGCGCCTGAAATGTTGCAGCTTTGCTCGCAGGCCGCCGTTGCATGGATAGTTCGACGACGAAATTGAAAAACAGACGTTAACTACTGGTCTTGTCGCCCACTGTTTCACAGAATGCGCCTGATGATGCGAGCGGGCGCTAGTTCTGTGGAGACGCACGATGGCAACACTTCAACCTTCGAATGTCGACTCGGTAAGTTGGCTGTACTACGACCGGAAGCTTCTTCATCCCCTCCTGAAGCGTCGAAAGCTGATTGGACGTGTCGAGGTGAGCGAAGCGGAAGCCGCTGACTGGGCAGCTGCGCAATTGGGCATGACGCTCATCGAGCTTTCTGATCTCTTGCTCAGCGCGTTCATGTGGCTGACGTCGGAAGCCGAGCCACTTCCAATAGTTTGGCGTGCTTGGCAGACGCAGAACCGCTGCCTCTATTTCACCCCGATGGATCAGGCTCACTGGCGACTACACCGGTGCGACAGGTATTTTGACGAAATCCTGACCGCTGACGCCGCCGGCCTGTGTGCCACCGAGTTCGCGATTGATGTGCATGTTTCGGAACTTACAATGTTTAGTGCTGCAGCCTCTTCGGGCCGTCGCCTGAGACAGCGCTTGGCCGACTACAGGTACATGCACCCAGAAGGCCCTCGTATTTCCACCGTTCTGGACTGAAGAACTTGCCTGACGCCTCATCACCTCAAGAGCTAGGTGCGGCACATCTGTTCACTATTTTTTGGCGGGCGCGAAGCGCTGTTTGCCGCCCCTGTATGGTCTTGTTTTCTCCGAGAGCGCGCTGGCCAGCAAGCCGCGCGTTGCTTCGTGTGCGCGCTCCTCTCCTGCCAAGCGGGTGCGGGATTCGTCGTGTGCTTGTCGACTCGCGCGCAATTCGGCGTGCGATTGCACCGCCTCGGCCGATTTGGCGGCCAGTGCAGCGCGCAGCTCGTGCGCGAGCGCTTCCGCGGCGCGCGTGGCAGCCAGCTGCGCCTGTAGCTTCCCAGCATTTTCTTCCTCGCCGCGGCTGCGCAGCTTCTGCTCTTTGATGAGTTCTGCGGCGATCTGGCGGGCCGCCAGGCGCTCTCGGTCGATGTCGCCTAGGAGCCGGTGTTCGCGCGCCGTATGGCGCGTTTCGGCCTCCTTAAGCGCCTCGTCCCGTGCGGCGCCGGCCGCCCGGTGCTCGCGCCGCAGGGCCTCCAACTGCGCTTGAGCCTGTGTCTGGGTCTGGGCCTGTGACTCGCGCAGGCGCCGGATCTCGCCCTGAGTACTGTCCTGCAGACGGTTGGCCTCCAACAGCTGCGCGTGGGCGGATTCAAGCGCCTGGCGCGATGCGTCGAGCGCGCCGTCCAGGCTCGCTCGGGCGGCTTCGAACGCCAGTTCGCGCTGCTGGAGCTGCGCCTGCTGATCCTGCAGTGCAGCGGTCTTGAGTTCGATGTCGCGGCGCAGGGCCTCGGCCTGCTGCGTTTGCGCCCGGGCGGCCTCCTGGCGTGTCGCCTCCCAGAGTGTCTGGACAGCCTGCAGCAGCGCCGGCGGCAGGCCGCTCGCCAGGTTGCCCGCCTGGTCGGACGCGGGGCTGCCCGCCCCTTGGCCCAACCGCTGGCCCAGCGTGGCGAACCAGGCGTCCAACATTGGGCTGACCGTGTTAGGCGAGCCTCGGCCAATTTTTTGCCGCACCCGCTCGATCGTGGGTCGCTGGCCTTCGGCGATCAGGGCATCGGCGGCCGTCCAGACGTCGCTTTGCTGAATTCCACGTCCCAAACTTTTGCTTTCCATGCCCAGGCTCCGATCTTAGAATTTACCCACGATAATTGAATGTTATCGGGACTTATTGAGATTTTGTGTTAGACATCATATATGTATATATAATTTGATATGAAAAATGGCCCTGCCTCCCACGCGGTGACCCTGCCGCTCGAGACCCCCTCCCCCCTCGATTCGCTGGGCGACGCAAGCCGCGATCCCGCACTGCTGGGGGCCGTGGCCGAGCAGGCCGCACGCGAACTCCTGCGCGAAGGCGAGTCGCCCAACACCCGCGCTTCCTACCGCAGCGCCATGCGCTACTGGGCGGCCTGGTTTGCCGCCACCTACGAGAAACCGCTGTGCCTGCCGGTGCCCGTCGCAGCGGTGATCCGGTTCATCGTGGACCACGCCGATCGCACGACTTCCGAGGGGCTGAGCGCGGCCATGCCCGCCTCAGTGGACCGTGCGCTGGTCGACGCCGGGCACAAGGCCGCCCTCGGTACGCCGGCACTGAGTACCGTGGTGCATCGCATCTCGGTCCTGTCCAAGGCACACCAACTCGCCGGCGAGGTCAATCCATGTGCCGACGAAGCCGTGCGCGAACTCCTGGCCAAGACGCGCCGCGCGTATGCCCGACGCGGCGTCACGCCGCACAAGCAGCAGGCATTGACCAAGGAACCGCTGGACGCCCTCCTCGCGACCTGCGATGAATCCTTGCGCGGTGTGCGAGACCGCGCGCTGCTCCTGTTCGCCTGGGCCACGGGAGGGCGGCGTCGCTCCGAGGTCGCGGCGGCCACCATGTCCAGCTTGCGTCGCATCGCACCGGGCGCTTACCTCTACACGCTGACCCATTCGAAGACGAATCAGAGCGGCGCGCAGCGCCCACAGGACACCAAGCCTCTCGTGGGCGCTGCCGCGGCGGCGATGGATGCCTGGCTCGCGGCCAGTGGGGTGACGGCCGGCGCCCTCTTCCGCCGCGTGCGCAAGGGTGGACATGTCGGCGAGGCGCTCAGTGCTGCGGCCGTGCGCGACATCGTCAAGGAGCGTTGCCTGCTGGCGGGCATCGAGGGGGAGTTTTCCGCGCACTCCCTGCGCTCGGGCTTTGTGACGGAGGCCGGTCGGCAGAACATGCCGTTGGCGGAGACCATGGCCATGACCGGCCACCAGAGCGTGGCCAGTGTCGTGGGCTACTTTCGCTCCGAAGCCAGTCTCGCGAGCAGCATTGCCCGGCTTTTCGACGATAACGCTGACTGAGCTCGGCCATACACAGATCACTCGCGCAGCCTGTTTCTTCTTGCCCATGCCCGGGAGGAGCACGCCATCACGTCCAGTACGAACAAGAAAACTTCTTGATCGGAGCCTCGCCGAAGCTTCTCCCCAAAGCACTGCGCCGCTCGGTCTCCTGGAGGTCTATTCGCGATGACGCCAGGCCCGTTTGGCGGACATGCGCTCTTCGAGTAGTTCCTCGTCCGTCAGGTGGAGCAAGGTATAAACACCTTCGGAAAATCTGATCGAATGCTCTTGGACGTCAAATCGATCCTCGGGAACCGATTCGAACCACAGTTCCGCGGGCATCTTGCCCTGCTTCTTCGTACTCGCTGCTCCCGCCTGTAGCAAATCGCTCGCGTAGCTGTCGCTTTCAACCTGCCGCTTGAGCCATAAATGCTCGGGGACACGGCGAGAGCGTGCAGACCACCATCTGCCATCGCCAGCGCCGTTGAAAATCAGGACGACTGGTTCTCCGGACAACTCCGCGAAGCGGATGGCAGCTGCCGGAAAGCTGACCTTGAACGCTGCCCCCAGGTCGCTTATGAGCGCCAGCGACACCCCACTCTTGCGAGCCTTGATGGCTTCCTTGAACATGTTGGGGGGCATCATGAGTGACGAAGCGTAGTCGTCGGCTTCACGCTCCTTACTTTTCTCGGCCTTATCTAGAGCCCTTTCTTCGACTCGGCACGAGAAGCTCTGGCCGTGGTGCTGCTCCCAGTGCCCGATCTCGTGCGCGATCGAAAAGCGTCGGCGCTCCGGGGATATACCGGTCGTCACGGTAACGATCCCTCGATTTCCAACGCCTACCAAGCTGGCTTCGCAGCCAGTCATCGCTCGATCACGCACCTGCAAGCCCGCTTCGAAGGCGATCACCTCAAGATCGATGTCGTCAGGGCTGTCGACATAGCAACGCGCCAGGAGGTCTTCAGATCGCCGCATGGTCGTTACCGATTCAATTCCTCGATCTGCCAATACAAGTCCAAGACCTCCTCTTCGCTCATATTCTTAGGATCACGGTTACGTGCGGCCAGCGTCAGGCGCCCATCGTTGGCCGCCTGCATCTGTGCAATCCGTTGTCGCGCAAGCTCCGCCGACACAGCTTGATCGCGCGGGGCCATCGCATGGTCGCGCGCCGATGCCATCTTTTCGCGCAGCTGCGCACGATGCAAAGCCCGCGCTTGGGCAATGCCGTCCTCTATGGCCTTCTTGCCCTTCTGCGCTGCCGTGGCTGGGTCGAGACCCAGTTCCTTGAGCTCCGCGTCGATTTCGCTCTCGCTCATCGCCATCAGATCTTCAAACGCAGCTTGCCAGACGTTGGAAAGCTGCTTCCGTGCGTCAGGCTTTGTCATTCATCTCTCCTATAGCTGGCCAACCGACGAGCGATCAAGCGCTGCACGGAGGCAAGCTGGGCTTGGTCCAGACCGGCTGCCTCAGCCAATGCGGCACCTTTGAAACCTTCGGACCGGCCAATAATGACCAATTGGGCGTCTTCCCGGTCGGCGAACAAGCTCAATATTGCATCCATTTCCTGCTTGAAGGCCAGCTCCTGCTCGGGACTGGCTGCCTGTGCATTTTCGGGGATGGCAATGACCTCGAACGGATCCTGCGTTTTCCCTTCGTCATCCGCTCCAACCAAATCCTCGACACTGATCTCAGGCCTTCGCGCACGCCGCTTGTGCCAGCTCGAGGCGATGCTGCGCATGATGCCGAACACGTTCACGTCGATAGGTACCTTGCGGCTCAATGTGCGCCGCCCTGCGAGGACTCGCAGGACCGTCTCGCGCAGCAATTCCTCCGGATCTACAGGCAGGCCCTTGAGCAGACGCGCTGCCCACAGCAGCCACCGTTTTCGATCGGCGTTGCTGGCCATGTTGCCGTCTATCCACTCTTGGAATTCTGCGGCTGTCCATTCGCCTTGCGCGTCCATCACATCGTTGTTGTTCCCAGTCACACCAATTGCTCCTTTCGGTGCTGATCTCGGACGTCGCCATCCGTCGACCACGACAACAGCATAGGGCACGCGGATCGCGAGCGCGTCCCCCATTCGAGGGATGGCATCAGGCTGTTGCAAAACAGCGGCCTTGGAGCATTTCCTAGGAAGGTTGCTCAACCAGGCAGGAATCGAATTTCTTGGCCAATGTCGCGAAAAGGTTCGAGCTGGAGCACTTGAAGGTATGCGGCGCGGACTTCCTGTTGCCGACCGCACCCACCATTGAGAAAGGGTTTACCCATGCACGAGAAGCACGACCCCAAGCCCAAGACCTACAAGTTCTTCGTGGGCAACGAAAAGTTCGAAACCGACCAGCCCGCCTTGACGGGCGCACAAATCAAGGCTTATGTGGCCAACGTGCCCCCCGGCACCAAACTGTCACTGGAAGGTCATGGCAACGATCCCGACCAGATCATCGCCGACGACCAGCTGGTTTCGCTGGACGAGCAGCATGGTGGTCCGCGCCGCTTCACCCTGGTGCCGCCGGCCAACTTCGGTTGATGCAGATGGGACCGATCGACATGCACCTGGACCGGTTGCGTCAGCGCGAGCCGCAGATGCTGGTGCGCCAGTTGCCGGACGGCAGCCAGTTGGTCTCGATTCCGCAAGTCTCGCTACCTGCGGGCTGGAACAAGCCCCACACGACCGTGCACCTGTTGGCGCCGCAAGGCTACCCCTTTGCCCAGCCAGATTGCTTTTGGGCCGACGGAGACCTGCGCCTCAGCTCGGGCAACGTGCCACAGAACTCGGGCTTGGGCACGCCGATCCCCCATCTACCCGGCGAGCCGGCCCTCTGGTTCTCCTGGCACCTGCAGGTATGGAACGCGGCACGCGACGACCTGATGACCTGGCTGTCGGTGATCCGCCAACGCTTGGCGCAGCCCGTATGAAGCGGGTCGCATTCCCTTGGGGGGCACTCGCCCAGTTGCATGCTGCCGCTCAGACGCAGGTGGTCGAGACCTGTGCTGTCGGTTTTGTGCACGCCGCCGGTGGGCCAGCTGACCGGCCACGCTACACGGTGCAGGACCTGCTGCTGGCGCCTGAGAACGCCTACCAGGAGCGCAGTGCCGTACGTGCGTCGCTGACGCCGGAGTTCATGCTCGAAACCGCGAATCGCGCGCGAACCATGGGGGCGGGCGTCATCTTGCTGCACACGCATCCCGGCGAGCGGCCACTGGAGGGGTTTTCGCAGGCGGATGACGCCGGCGAAGCTGCACTGGTCAGCTATTTCAAGGCCCGAATTCCGGACCGCGAGCACTTCGCGGCCGTCGTCACGGGTACGCGAGTGCATCTGCGCGAATTGGGCGGCGGCATCGCGGCTTCCGCCCTGGCCGTTGGCCCCACCGTGCGCGTCTATTCGGGCGCTGAGGGCTTCGAGGCGGACGATCGTTATGACCGGCAGATCCGTGCCTTCGGCGTCGAAGGACAGGCCGCGCTGAGCCAACTGACCGTCGCGGTGATCGGCCTCGGCGGTACGGGCTCAATCGTCGCGCAGCAGTTGGCCCATCTCGGAGTGGGGCGCTTCGTGTTGATGGACCATGACGTGGTTGACGCCACGAACCTGAATCGCTTGCTCGGAGTCACGCCGAAGGATGTCGGCCTGCCCAAGGTGCAAGTCGCCGAGCGCGCGATCACGACGATCAATCCTTCCGCTGTATGTGAGACCCGCGTCGGCGACATCACGTGCAGCGCGCTGGCGGCGCAACTACTCGAGGTCGACTTCATCTTCGGCTGCACCGATTCGATGGCCAGCCGAGCGGTCCTCAACCAGCTCGCCTACCAATACCTGATCCCCGTGATCGATATGGGTGTGGCCATCCGGGTCGAGGCCGATCGACTGGCATCCGTCACTGGACGTGCACAAATGCTGGCGCCAGGCTTGGGCTGCCTGGTCTGCGCCGACGGCATCGACGGCCAGCAGGTGCGCTGGGAGATGATGACTCCTGCACAGCGCAGGGCCGATCCCTATTTCGAGAACGCATCCGTTCCGCAACCTGCCGTGATGCCACTGAACGGCATGATCACGTCGGCGGCGGTCGCCATGTTCCTGTCCGCGGTGACCTCCTATCCCGGCGAGGCGCGACTATTGCACTACGACGGCATGCGCGGTTCGACACGGCCACAGCTTCTATCACCGCGGCCGCACTGTATCGTGTGTTCGGCGGAAGGCGCTCTTGCACGAGGCGACAGTTGGACACTGTCGGTACGCACATGATGCTTCACCGACCTGAGCGTGCCAAAGTTCTGTGGCTGGGAGCGGCGCCGCAACCGACCCACCGCACCGAGCACGCCCATCGGGGGCTGGCGTTGTGCGAAGTGGAACTTGAAGACTTCCAGCACGGGGCTCTTGATCTGGCGCATTCTCGTGGGCTCGTGCTGTGCGCCATGCCGCCCAAGGTGTCGGCCGTGACGGCTGTGCTCGACTGCGTGGCCCACGCCCTCAACCATGGCCTGTATGTGGTCGTCATGCTGGCCGACAGCCTAGCCCACGGCTTCGTACAGGAAAAGCTCGAAAAACTCCTGCCCAAGGGGCCTGCTCTCGACCGAGTGCAATACCGCATTGGCGCGACGCCTCCAGAGATAGCAGAGATTTTTGCACGCCACGATCCCGGGCCAGCAGTCAACCGGGGACTTCATATCCACAGGCCGGATGGTCTCTTGCTGACAGAGGCGCAGACGTTTCTGCTGCAGCGCGCGTTCGCCGACTGCGATTCGGTGGCCTTGAGCCCGCTGACAGGCGGCCGTTCCGCAATGACAGTGCTGGTGCAGGCAACGCTGTCGAACTCGATGGCAGGCCCGCACCCTCTTCCGTTCTTTGCCAAGCTCGATCGTGCTGCGTACATCGTCACTGAACGCGAGTGCTACGAGCGCTACGCAGACAGTCATATCGCCTGGCATTTGCGGCCCAATCTGCAGCCGAGACGCTGCATCGTGGGCACCGATCTTGGCATCCTCGTCGGTAGCTTCGTCACCCGATCCGAATCGTTTTGGGCGCTGATCCTGGAGGGCCGGGCCGGGCGTGCCATTACCAACTTGTTCGAGGAAACCCTTTCGGGTTGGCGGGCCCCCGAGGCAGCGCTACAGAGTGAAGTTGGCTCGATCGCGCCAGCGCTGTGCAAGGTGTTCGTCTATCAGAATGTGCGCAAGCGCTACTTGCAGGCTGCTGCCGGTCTTGGATTCGTGCGAGAGCCGCAAGCTGTCTGGGAGTCCTTCCTGAACCTGCCGACGCGGATCTGGCCGAAGGCTCCTGTGCATGGCGACATGCACGCAGACAACGCACGGGTGCGTGGAGAAGACACGATCATTATCGATCTGGCAAGAGTGGTCCTGGGGCCGCCCAGCGCGGACCCGGCGTGTATGGAGGTATGGATTGCCTTCCAGATGCCGCCTTCCCAGTACGGCGTTGACGAAGGCCAATGGCTAGCAACGGTCAAGGACCTCTTCGCCGTGCGCCACGTGCTTACACCGCCAGCCGCTCAGCCGGACGGTTCGCTGCCGTGGTTGCGCGACGCGGTGCTGCAAACCAGGCACGTGGCACTGGCCAGCAGCCCGGGCGTTGACTACGCCATCACGCTCGCACTGTATCTGCTGCGTCGCGCAATGTTCGAGCCGGACGCAGACGCACCGCAAGCCGACTCGGCACGCCGCACCTGGGCTTGGATTCTCGGATGCCAGTTGCTCGAGGGAGTCCGAGCCCAGTGTCTTGAATATCGTGAGGCCGCATGAAACAACGCGCCAAATTATTGAATTTCCGCGGGCTCGTAGAACACCGGCACGATGCCGACGAGCAACTGGCCGCGCCTGGGCACGCCGTTCTGGTTCGCCGCGGCGTGGACCGTTCACTGGCTCTGCGATGCCCAGACGGCTGCGGCGAAACGCTGACGATCAACCTGGACCGTCGAACCGGGCCAGCGTGGCGTGTATACATGGAGGGTCAAACGGTCAGCCTCTACCCATCTGTGTGGCGCCACACGGGTTGCAAGAGTCATTTCATCATCTGGCGATCGCGGATCTACTGGTGCGATTGGGATGACTCTTTCGTTCGGACAGGCGAAGACTTCGAGCAGCGCGTCTTGGAAACGCTCACCGCGAGCTGGCTACCCTACGCGACAGTGGCCGAGCATTTGTCTGCTGTGCCGTGGGCAGTTTTGTCGGCCAGCTTGACGCTTCAAGCACGTGGCTTGGTGCAACGCGGAAGCGGAGACAACCAGCACTGCTTCCGCCTAGCTCACCAAGCGCCATAACTCAGCCGAGGAATGGTCGCCCTGACGCGTTTGCCGAGCTCGGTGTATAGCTCGACCGCTCGAATTCCGTCTTCGTGCGAATACATAAACTACCTCCTGACAGTCCGATTTTTTGTCCGCATCCCCTGTGGGTCGATTGAAGGCGGAAATCGGTACTCTGTCCGAAGAGAACCAGCCGAGGTGTTCACAATGCCTAGTTCCTAGTCCAATGGACCTTGCGATCCATGCGCTCGGTCTTCAGTGAAGCGAAAAATTGTGCCATGGCCGAGTTGCACCAGGCTTTGCTAGCATGACTCTTGCTGCCGGTGATATCTTCTTCCTTCGGCAGGCCCAGGAGGTTCACGTTGCCGCACTGACCTCTTTGGTCGAGTGATGAGGTAATGCGACCAGCTTGCCGAAATGCTACTCGGCCATCACCAACGCATCGGTGAAGAACTGCGACGTCATGCCGTCTTGCCATTGACCGGCGCTAGGCCTTCTTCGACCAAGCGCTGCACCAGCCCTTTGCATTTACGGGTTTCCCCGCAAACAGAGCGCAATTGCCGGTGACATCTGCCGGCTTCGACTGCCAGAGTGCGCAGCCGTTGCACAACTGGGCGTTGTCGTGCTTGGGGAATTTCTTGGCGTCGGCCTTCGACGAATCAGCGACATAGCCCAAGGCCACGGCCTGCGGATCCTTTTCATCAAGCCGGGTCTGCGCGAAAGAATTGGGGGCGGAGGCGGCAGCGCCCGTCGCGGCAAGCGCGATCATGAAAGTGCGGCTGGAGTTCATCGTGAGTCTTTCGTTGTGTAGGGAGCGGAGATCAGGCTGCCCGACGCAGAGTCGCGCTCATTCAAACCAGCGAGCACGAGAACACCCATGGCCAAGAGCGTAGTGATGCAGAACCCCAAGATTCGCAGGGCTCCGCTTACTGTGATGTTGTTCATGGGACGACCTCGTTGCAGGTGGATGGTGGTGCCTGCGATCATTCTTGGGCGAGCGATCGCGCGCGGCTTTGCGCAGGATCAATTCCGCGACTATTGCCGGGCCCAATCACCGTATGAACCGGGCCTACCTCGAACAGCAACTGCCCATGGATCGCGGCCAGCGAGAGCGCTTGTGTCAGCACGGCGACCAGACTGGGCGCGCACAACTGCGGCAGCAGTTCGAATGCGGCCCACCGGAAGCCATCCATTTCGGGGCGCAGGCGCCCCTGACGGTCGATGTAGAAGCTGGAGCACACGCAGGATTTCGCC
The DNA here is from genome assembly GCF_043658315.1 of Variovorax sp. VaC1. Lineage (NCBI taxonomy): Bacteria > Pseudomonadati > Pseudomonadota > Betaproteobacteria > Burkholderiales > Comamonadaceae > Variovorax > Variovorax sp. VaC1. Next base: position 914,330 of record NZ_JBIGLT010000003.1, read on the forward strand.
TCGAAGTGCGCCACCAACGTTGCGAAGAGCCAAAGGTCCTTGTTCTTGCGATAGGGGAATATTCCGATCTCCCTCAATTGTTCGGGCAGCAGCCGAAGGCCGCACTCCTCGAACGCTTCGCGCGCAGCGGCCTGCGCGCCCTGCTCCTGTCCGGCGCGAACACCCTTAGGAATGTCCCAGTACCGGCTGTTGGTCGCGTGGCAAAGCAACAGTTGTCCTGCCGGGTCGAAGATCAGAGCGCCACAGCTGGCGGACCTTCCCGTTGGACAAGCCTCACGGCGTTCGCGCGGTGGCATCGCTGACGCCTCGCGCGACAGCGGCACGCTGCGGGCTGCGCGGGAGAATTGGCACGTAGCTGCGGGCCGAGCCGCGCAGGACCAGCAAAGCGACCGTATCGGTCTCCTTGATGGACCGGATCGCCGCATCGAAATCTGCCAAGCCGGCCACTTGCACATCGTTGACCGCGATCAGCATGTCGCCATAGCGCAATCCCGCCCGCTGAGCCGAGCCTGACACCGATTGCACAATGAGACCTGGGTCCAGCAGGCTGATGCCAAGCACACCCTTTCGCTCCAAGAGTTCAAGCCCAAAACGCGTCTCTGGCGGCAAGGCATCTGCAGTCAGCCGAGGTGCGAGGTCTGGTGGGATTTCGGCCACGCCTACCTGCATCGTCAACAGCGCCTTGTGACGCCAGACTTTCAGTGCGAGCAGGCTGCCCTTGCGGGCTCCGGCTACGCGATCCTGTATGTCGGCATAAGGCATTGCGGCGGCGTTATCGACGGCCAGCACCACGTCGCCGCTACGAAGCCCCGCCTGTTCGGCGGGGCTGTCCAGATCGACGCGCACCACGAGCGCCCCCAATGCGGTATCGAGGCCGAACGCCGGCGCCAATTCCACGGTCAGCGGCTGGATACGAGCACCGATATGCCCCCGCATTACTTTTCCGGAAATACGAAGCTCGTCCGCAATGCGCATTGCCGTGTCAATCGGCAGGCTGAACGACATACCGGAGTAACCCCCGCCCGGGGAGTAAGCCATCGAGTTCATACCCACCACCTGGCCTCGTTCATCGAACAATGGTCCACCCGAGTTGCCGGGATTGAGCGCGACGTCGGTTTGTATCAGCGGTACCCCACTCCCACCTGGCACGTAGCGCGGATTGGCGCTCACAACGCCAGCGGTCACGCTGCGCTCGAAGCCAAAAGGTGCTCCCATCGCGGCGACCCATTCGCCTGGGCAGAGATCGCTGCTGCGGCCCACAGTGACAACCGGCAAGTCGGATGCCACGACCCGCAACAGCGCCACATCGGTGCGGCGGTCGATGCCTAGCACTTCGGCATCGAAACGGCGTTGATCTTCGGTGACGACGGAGATCGCTTGAGCACCGGTCACCGCGTGCGCACTCGTAAGAATGTAGCCGTCGCGTCGGAAGATGAACCCCGACGCGAAACTGCGCTCAAAGCTGCGGCCCCATTGCGTCGACGTGTGCTGATCGCTGGCCGCTGCCCAGTCGCTTCCCGTGCCTGCAACTGTCACGCCCACCACCGCGGGTGACTGTCGCGCAGCGGCGGCCACGAAGTCGGAGCCGTGCGCTGCCGACGACGCGCGCTCAAGGCACGATGCTCGAGTTTGTGACCAGGAACTCGTTCCGCTCGCCAATGCGAATGTACTGAAGGCGGCGACGATCGCGCCCCGCGCGAAGTTGACGGCATTCATTCAGCGCACCAGCAAGACCGGCACTGTGCACGCGGCCAGCACCTTGGTGGAAACCGAACCCAGCACCAGGTTCGTCAGGGTGCCGTGCCCCCGCGAGCCCATGATCACGAGATCGAACTTTCCCTTCTGCGCAAGTGCGGCGATCTCTTCGGCGGGGTGGCCGATGCGGTGTTCGAAGCGGGCTTCGATCCCGTTCCCGGCCAGCATGGCGCGCACAGGCTCGAGCACCATGCGTGCGTCATCTTCGTAGTACCCATGCACGATGTCGGGCCCCGCGAAAGCCGCAGCGCGGTGCGGCACGGGCAGCACCGCGTGAAAGACGGTGAAGTCGTGCCCCGCCCTCGACCACTCCTTGTGCTCGATCAGGTAGGTCAACATGCGCTTCGTGTAGTCGCTGCCATCGATGGCGAGCAGGATTTTCATGGTGGCTCCTTCGACGGAATACTTCCGATGACCGAATGGTGGCTGCAGGGTCCGCTGCCTGCCTTGCGCCACATCAAGCCGGTGGTGGTGCATGGCGCCTAAATTGGCTGCACATGAACGCAGCAGAGGCAACCATGAACAACGTCCTTGTGATCGTCTACTCCTACACCGGCACTTGCCGTCGGCTTGCCCAACTTCTTTGCAGCCAGCAGGGTTGGGAGATGGCTGAGATCTACGACGAGGAAGCCCGAAGCGGCGTGCTCGGCAACTTGCGTTGCCTGATCGACTCGTTCTTCCGCCGGCTGCCGGCCATCCGATACGACGGCCCGCCGCCCGGCGACTACAAGGCCGTGGTGCTGGTATCTCCCATCTGGGGGCAGCGGCTGGCGGCCCCGATGCGCACCTTCGTGGACCGCAAAGGCGCGCGCCTGCCCGACGTGGCGCTGATCTCCGTCATGGGCGGGCGCGGCGCACCGAACGCCGTGGCCGAAATCGGAAAGCTGCTGGGGCGCGCGCCCCTATTGACCACCGCGTTCACCATGCACGAGGTCGATGACGGCAGTTGCGCTGCCCGCCTGCAGGCATTCGGCACTGCCGTGCAGAGCGCGGAAGACTCGCGCACCATCGTGCGCCCCGCCACCTTGTCACCCCAGGCGGTCTGACCTATGCGTGTGTTCGATGCAGCAGCCCTCTTCCACATCGCAGGCCGTTGGCGCCATCGCGCCGCCTGCGTGGCGGGCCTGCTCGCCTGTGGCGTTTTTCTCTCGGCCTGCGCCGCCGGACCGACGGCCGCGACGCGTGCCGCAATGCCGGCCGGCCCTCAGCCGGCACCCGAGTTCGCGTCGCTCGTTGCCAGCCGCAGCGCGTGGGTGGTCGACATCAGCACACTGCGCATCGGGCGCGACGAGAACTCGGAAGACATCGAACTGGAGATCGCCCCCGAACGCGACTTCGCCGATCGCCTGGCCTGGCCCCTGCCGGCAAGCGCCCGGATCAGCCAGATCCGCGACCTCGCCTCGGGCGTGATCATCGACAGCAACGGCCTGATCCTTACCAGTGCCCACGTGGTCACGAACATCGACGAAGCGCAGGTCCAACTGGACGACGGACGCCGCTTCACGGCGCGCGTGGTCGGCGTCGACAAGCGCACCGACGTGGGCCTGCTGAAGATCGACGCGAGCGGATTGCCCGTGGCCATCGTCGGCGACTCTTCGGCGGTCGCGCCCGGCGACTGGGTTGCGGCGATCAGCTCGCCCTTCGGGTTCCACGGCAGCGTGACGGCGGGCGTTGTCAGCGCGGTTGGGCGCGTCCTGGGCGGCGCGGGCGAAATTCCTTTCATCCAGACCGACGTCGCCATCAACCCGGGCAGCTCGGGCAGCCCCCTGCTCAACAGCCGAGGCGAGGTCGTTGGCATCAACTCGATGATCTACAGCGGAAGCGGCGGCTACATGGGCCTTTCTTTCGCGGTGCCGATCAACCTAGCGATGCAGATCGCGGGGCAGTTGCGAGAACATGGCACCGTGCGCCGCGTCTACCTGGGGGCCGAGTTCCAAGAAGTGACGCCCGCGCTGGCCCAGTCTTTCGGCCTGCCATCGGCAAGCGGCGCACTGGTGGTCCGCGTCGAAAAGGGCAGCCCCGCGGAGGCATCGGGCCTTGTGCAGGGAGACGCCGTGCTGGTCTTCGACGGCAAGCCGCTCGCGCACTTCATCGATCTTCCGCAACAGATCGCGCGACGCCAGCCCGGCAGCCGCATGCAGCTTGAGGTGTGGCGGCGCGGCAAGAGCCGCACGCTGCAGGTGGCCCTGGCGGCGCAGCCCGCGGCAGTAGGAACATCCTTTGCGGCGGCCATGCCCGAATGGAACGACGGACTGGGGCTGAGCCTGGGCGATCTTTCGCCGGCGCAACGGCTGCAGCTGCGCATCGACAGCGGCCTGTTCGTGCGCGAGGCTTCCGGCGTCGCCCGCAGCGAAGGCGTGCGCATCGGCGACGTGATCGTGGCCCTGAACACCGACAAGCTCTATCGCGTGGACGATTTCAGGAAAGGCCTGGCGCTGGTGCCCGCCGGAAAAACCGTCGCGTTGCTGGTGATGCGCGACCAGCGGCTCGCCTACGTGGCGGTGCGCATGCCGGATGCACGTACCGGGCGCCCTTGACCCCACCTGATGCACGACAACCCCGCCCCATCTTCCATCGCAAGGACACACGCCATGAGACATCTGAGCACCACCGATCGCCACACGCTTCACCAGCAGCTCGAGCAGTTGAAGCGCCAGGTACTCGAAGAACTGCGCGCCTCGGCGCCCTCGGCCTACCTTGTACCGGCCGAGGGCGAGCACGAAGTGAAGTCCCACGCCGACGAAGCCGAGGCGGAGCGCGCCGCCGACGTGCACATGGCCGAGATCGAAATCGCTCACACCCGGCTCGAAGAGATCGAACGGGCACTCGCGCGCCTGGCGGACGGGCGCTACGGCATCTGCGAAGACTGCGGCGCCGAGATTCCCCGCACGCGGCTGTTTGCGCAGCCCACCGCCATTCGCTGCACGGCTTGCCAGGCGGCGGCAGAGGCACGCCATCGGCACTGAAGGCAAAACGGAGACGGCGCAAGAAAGACGCGCCCCGTTCCCGTTCCCGCCCTACTCGCCGTCGTTCTCCGGGCGGTCCTTGGCCTTCTTCTGCTTCTTTGCCTTCCTGCTCTTTTTCTTCCCGCCTGACGACCGCCCTTCTTCGCCGACATGCTGATGGCCCGCGGCGTGCAGCAGCGCCTTCTTCACGTTGCCGGTCGCGGCTTCGTCGCGGGCATAGCTCACGACCCGGTACACCGAGCGCGCGCCCGCACCGCAGCCCATGCTGCAGATCACCGTGTCGTTGTTGCTGTCGCTCTCGTTCTCGAAGTCGGGCGCTTCGTCTTCGAGCCAGTCGTGGTTCTCGATGGTGGTCTCGATCCGGTACTCACGCGGCACCACGATGCCCAACCTGCGCAGAAATTCGCGCGGCCTTCCCAGGTAGGCCCGGAACTCGGCGGGCGTGCATTTCCAGAAATGCGCGTTGAAGGGTTCGGCCCGAATGACTTCGGACCGGGCGGAGAGATCGACGATCCTGGACGGCATGTTCAGCTCCGGTGGGTTGAAGGGCGAAAGTCGCAAAGACACGTTCTCCACAGCGTAGAGGCGCCCGCCGGTGACACCTTGACGCCCATCAAGCCGAACGGCGCTCGCGCCTTGCAGACTCGGTGCGAGATGCCCGGAGACCGGGTGTCGCGACTTTCCCGCAAGGACCCGAAGTGACCCAGGACCACAACGATCTCGACCGAACCCTTCATGCGGCCTGGAGCCGGCTCGTCGGCGGCATGTCGCCGGCGGCGCAGATGCTGGCATGGTCCGACTGGGCCATCCATTTCGCCACCCAGCCCGGGCGCAGCACCGGGGTTGCCCTGCGGCGGCTCCCTCCTCCCGGCCAGCTGTCAGCGCACGATCCCCGGCTGGGTGCCGACGACTGGGCGTCGTGGCCTTTCGGCATGTACCGCGAGGCGTTCGAAACGACCGGGCGCCGCCTGCTCGACCTGCTTCACGGGGTGCCCGGCGTAGACCGGCATCACGAGCAGCTGGTGAGCTTCATGGCGCGGCAATGGCTGGAGATGGTCTCGCCGGCCAACACCCTTGCGACCAACCCGCAGGTGCTGCAAAAAACCGCCACCACGGGCGGCGCCAACCTGCTCCGGGGCGGCGTGCACTGGCTCGAAGACCTTGGCCGCGGCGCCCTCGGGCAGCCGCCCGTGGGGGCCGAGGCGTTCAGGCCCGGACACGAGGTCGCCGTTACGCCCGGCAAGGTCATCCTGCGCAACGGGCTGATCGAGCTCATCCAGTACGCACCGACGACGCCGACGGTGTACGCGGAGCCGGTGCTCGTGGTCAGCGCGTGGATCATGAAGTACTACGTGCTCGACCTTTCGCCGCACAACTCACTGATCCGCTACCTGGTCGACCGGGGGCACACGGTGTTCGCGATCTCCTGGAAGAACCCCGACGCCTCGGACGCGCAACTCGGCATGACCGACTATCTGCAGCTGGGCATTCGTGCCAGCCTGGACGCCATCGAAACCGTGCTGCCCGAGCGCCGCGTGCATGCCCTGGGCTATTGCCTGGGCGGCACGTTAATGGCCATTGCGGCGGCGGCCATGGCCCGCGATCGCGATGACCGCCTCGCCTCGCTCACGCTGCTGGCCGCGCAAACCGATTTCACCGAGCCCGGCGACATCAGCCTGTTCATCGACGAGAGCCAGCTCGCATTTCTCGAAGACGTCATGTCGCAGCAGGGCTTTCTGAATGCGGCGCAGATGGCGGCCGCGTTCCAGGCGCTGCGTGCCGGCGAGCTGCTCTGGACGCCCATGGTGCGCAACTACCTGCTGGGTGAACGCATCCCGATGACCGACCTGATGGCGTGGAATGCGGACGGCACGCGCATGCCCTACCGCATGCACGCCGATTACCTGCGCAGCCTCTTCCTCGAAAATTCGCTGGCCGAGGGCCACTACCTGGTCGACGAAAAGCCGGTGTCGCTGAACGACATCGACACGCCGGTCTTTCTGCTCGGCACGCGCACCGACCACGTGGCGCCCTGGCGCTCGGTCTACAAGTTCAACCTGCTGTGCGATGCCGACGTGAGCTTCGTGCTCACCTCGGGAGGTCACAACGCGGGCATCTTGAGCGAGCCCGGGCACGCGCACCGCAGCCATCGCGTGCTGCATCGCAAAAGAAACAGCGCCTATGTGTCGCCCGACGACTTTCTCGAAGTGTCGACGGAAGTCGAGGGCTCGTGGTGGCCCGGCTTCCAGCATTGGCTGACCTCCCACTCGGGGCCGCGGCGCCGCCCGCCGGCCATGGGCGGCCGCCTGCCGCTGCTGTGCGATGCACCGGGCACCTACGTGATGGCGCGCTGAGGAAGGCGGTTCGGGTCAGGCGCGAGGAAAGGCCAAGGCGCCTAAAGCGCCGGCCCCAGGCCGATGGGCGCGGGCACGAGGTTCACGATGCGCGTGAAGAGCGCGTTGTATTCCAGGTCGGCCACGTGCCCGGTGAGCGGGTCGCGGTTCTGCGCGAAGGCTTCGTCCAGGTCGCGCCAGTCGTTGTCGGTCAGCACGCGCTCGGCCAGCGGAAGAATCTCGCGCTCTTCCAGCGCCATGTGGTTCAGGTAGAAATCGACGTACTGGCCGATCGCGCTCTCGAAGGCTTCGCGCCGAGGCTCGCCGAGCATCTCGAACGCCAGCAGCGCGTGCTCGACATCGCGGATCTTGCGCTCGCCACGGGCATGGTCGTCGTCGAGCCTGTCCAGCAGCTCGCGCGAGATTGGCGTCCTGGCGCGCAGCTTCGGGAACAGCAACTCGGTTTCCTTGCGGTGATGGCGCTTTTCGGGAAATTCATCGACATAGAACAGCATCGCCCGCAGCGTCGTGAAGTCGGGCATGGTGTTCGTCTTGCGGTGCTGTTCGAGCAGCATGAGGGTCGAGCGAAGCATGGCCGCGAGTGCGGCGTGTTCCTGGCGAATGATGCGAATAGTGGCGTGGGTCATGGGTGGCTTCCTGTGAATGCCTGAAGGGTCGCGGCTCCGGTGGCGCGGAGGCTTGTTCCAGATCAAGGCCCGGCCGGGGCGAGGCTTCGCGCTTGATGAATGTCAATCCGTGCGACAGGTACATCCGGATACTGGACTGATCCTTTCAACACATCGGAGTCGTGCCATGTACCAACGCATTCTTGTTCCCATCGACGGCAGTTCCACGTCCAGCCGTGGCTTGGCCGAAGCCATCCAGGTGGCCAAGCTCACCGGCGGGCGTCTGCGCCTAGTGCACGTCATCGACGAACTCTCGTTCGCCCTAGCCATGGACGCCTATGCGGGCTATGCCGGCAACTGGCTCGAAGAACTGCGCGGTGGCGCCAAGAAGCTGCTCGAAGAGGCGCATGCCAAGGCCGCCGAAGAAGGCGTCGAGTCCGACACGGTGCTGCTCGACAGCTTCAACAACGGCGCGGTGCACGACCAGGTGATCACGGAAGCGCAGGCATCGAAGGCCGACCTGATCGTCATCGGCACCCACGGCCGCCGTGGTCTTGGCCGTTGGGTCATGGGCAGCAGCGCGGAGCACATCCTGCGTGTGTCGCCCGTTCCCGTGCTGCTGGTCCGCGCGCCGGAAAGCGCCAAGACAGAGTCGGAGCGCTTCAAGCTGCCCAGCGGAACGGTCGCCAGCCAGTGAAGATTCAGTAAGGGCTCAGTGGCTCAGGGTCGCGGCGCGCCAGCGTGCCGCGATTTGCGCGATGTCCACGGCGTCTTCCGTCGAAACCTCGATGGCCAGCGCACTTTCGTCGGGGGCCAGCGGTTCGTGCGTCTGGAGTTGGCGCTCCAGCACCGCCAGGCCGGCTTCCGAGGCGTCCGTGCCCGCCACATCGCGCTCGGCGACGCGGCGGCGCAGCGTGGCGTTGGCGGCGCGGCAATCCAGGATCGAAAAAGGCACGCGAAGCTCGGCGGCCAGTGCCTCGAAGCGGTGCCGCTCGGCAGCGCGCAGAAAGGTCGCATCCACGATCACCGGGTAGCCGGCCAGCAACGCATCGCGTGCACAAGCGCGCAGTCTGTCGAAGGTCCGGCGGGTGGCTTCCGCACCATAGATGTCGAGCCCGCGCGTGGCCGAGCGTGCCAGCGCATCGAGCCCATGCAGGCGCTTTCGCTCCACGTCCGAGCGCACCCGGATGGCGCCCATGGCGCACAGCAGTTGCAGGGCAACGCTGGATTTCCCCGAGCCCGAGAAGCCATGCGTGATCAGCAGCCGGGCCTTGCCTTCCGGCTGCTCGATCAGTTCCGTTGCGCAGGCCAGGTAGTCGGGCCGCCCGGTGCCGTCGCCGTCGGCCTGGCGCGGGCCCAGCCCCGACGCCATGGCCCGCACCAGCGCCCGGTAGACCTCGTAGAAGCGCAACACCTGCAGGCCCTGATAGTCGCCGCTGTGCTGCAGCCATGCGTCGAGAAAGCGAGCCGCGAGATCGCCGCGGCCGCGGGCCTTCAGGTCCATGGTGAGAAAGGCGATGTCGCTCATGACGTCGATGTGGCTCAGTGCCGGATCGAACTCGATGCAGTCGAAGGGCGTGAGTGCGCCGTCGACCAGGACCACGTTGGCCGTGTGCAAGTCGCCATGGCATTCCCGCACGGCACCGGCCTGCTGGCGGGCGATCCAGGCCATGCGCAGCGCCTGGCTCTGCGCCTTGATCCATGCGTCCAGCGCCGCGAGGCGGTTGCCGTTGCCCTGGGCCCGCAACGTAGCCACCACGTCGACCGCCGCCTTGGCGATCGGGTCGGGGTTGCCGAAGCCCGACACCGGCGCCATGCGCTCCGCTGTCTCGTGCAGCGTGGCGAGCCGCTGCGCGAAACCGTCGAGCCATTCGGGCCGGACCTGTTCCGCCGCCAACAGGTTGCGCAGCAACGACGACTCCGGAAAGCGCCGCATGCGAACCACATGGTCGATGGGCGTGCCGCTGCCACCGATGCGCGGCGATGTGGGCGTGCCGCAGACCGGTGCCACGTCGATGTAAAGCGAAGGGGCAAAGCGCTGGTTGAGTCGCAGCTCTTCGTCGCAGAAGTGCTTTCGGGCTTCGACGCTGCTGAAGTCCAGGAACGGCAGGCACACCGGCTTCTTGAGCTTGAAGGCCTGCATTGCCGTCAGCAAGACCCAGGAGATGTGCGTCTCCACGCGCAAGACCGGCTGGCCGGTTTCCTGCTGGAGCGCTTGCCGCAATGCATCGACCAGGGTGGTGTCCATGGCGTACCCTGGCGACCCGATGGCTGTCGGTTGTTGCGGAGGGCCGGCTACGCGCCCGGCCATCTCAATGCGCCATCAGAACCGGCACCGTCATCTGCGCAAGGATCTGCCGTGTCACGCCACCCATGATCCGCTCGCGCAGGCGCGAGTGGCCATAGCCGCCCATCACGAGCAGATCGGCGCTCATGTCGGCTGTTCGCGACAGCAGCGCGTCTGCGAGATCGATCTCGGTCACTTCGCACTCGGCACGCGCCTGCACGCCGTGGCGCAACAGGTACTGGATCATGTCCGGCAGCAGCAGCCGTTGCGTGTTGTCTTGGTCGTGCGGGTGGCGCAGCGAGATGAGCATGACGCGCCCTGCCCGCCGCATCGCCGGCAATGCCGCCTGGAGGGCGATGGCGGATTCACGCGAGCCGTCCCAGGCCGCGATGATGTTCTTGGGGCACCCCTCGAACACGCCGGCTGAAGGCACGATCAGCACCGGCCGCCCTGCTTCCATCAGCACCTGTTCGGCCAGTTCGCGCGCTCCGGCGTCCTTCTTGTCCACGTCATCGCCCTGCCCCAGCACGATGAGGTCGCTCGCGCGTCCGTGGCGCATCACGGCATCGACCGCCACGCCATCGACCAGTTTCACCTCGTAGGACAACGGGCCCGACCTGGCGATGTCAGCCCTGAACTCGCGTGCGATGGCCTCGGCGCGCCGGCGCAGGCGGTCGCTCGAATCGACGATGTAGTCGGTCATGCCCGTGGCGATCGCATCGACCGGAATCACGCCGTCGTACAGGCCCGTGGGCACGAGGCCGACAAGATGGCTCTCGTGCGCCCGAGCCCACTGGGCGGCCATTGCGGCGCGCTGGGCGCTACGCACCGAAGGGGCCAGGTGAACGAGGATGGTCTTGAAGTTCATGCGAGCCTCGCGAGGTGGCGCGCCGCGACGGCGGCGCAAGAAATGGACGGTGGACATCGGACGGTAGGCCGATGTTCGTACGGCCGGCACGCGAAGGCATTGACGGCGATCAAGCCAGCGCGTCGGCGCTGGCCTGGCCTACAAACGACAACGATTCGCTTCTTCGACTCGGGGATTTATGCGGGGCCCGCTTTGCGCGCAGCTATCGGCTCACGTAAGCTCGCGGCCCTCGAACCCTATCGATATGCCGAGCCAGTGTCTTCGCCGCGCGATGCGGCGCCTCATCGAGCCACACGTCGGGTGGTGGTGTGTGCTCGGCGTTCTGCTCACAGCCCTGCAGCCATTCATGGCGGTGCATTTCCGCGAAGACGGCTGGGAAGACGAGCCGGGCTTCCGCATCCGGGCTGTGAGCGCGGTCGCGCAGTTCGAGCCCGACGAGCGGCCCGACCATGCCACCAGCCACGAAACCACGATGTTCGTGCCCTCCGGTGCCGGCATCGACCTGCCGAATGTCTTTCAGCACGGGCTTGACGGCCTGATGGCGCTGGTGCTGGCCCTCCTGCCGCTGCTTGTGGCGTTGCGCACGTTGGCAATACCGGCGCCACGCGAATTGCGCGACCGCTTGCGTGCGGTCATCCGGGCGCCTCCGCGCACACGGCCGTGGCGGCGCCGTCCGCCCAAAACCGCACCACCCCCGAAGACCTGACAAGCGCCATCGCTCGACGATGGCCGCCGTTTCCTGCCTGTTTGCCGTGCACATCCGCGGATACGCGCGTCGCACATCTCATACGGCAGGTTTCCTTGTCCCTGGTCCAAAGGTCCATCGTGATGTCATCGATTCATGCAGGCGCGCTGCGCCTCTTCCCGCTCCTGCTTCTTCCCGTTGCAGGCTCATTTTCTGCGCCCGCCGCGGCGGCACCCGAAGAGATACAGGTCTATCTCGACGACATGAACGCGCCCGGCCAGTTCGGCATGGACGTGCACAACAACTACGTGTTTTCAGGCACCACCGCGCCGAGCTACCCCGGCGAGCAGCCGCCCTCGCATGTCTTTCGGCTCACGCCGGAGTTCTATTACGGCCTGAGCGACACGGTCGAGCTCGGCCTTTACGTGCTCACCAGCCACGCACCCAACGCCGGCGCGAAGGTGGATGGCGGCAAGGTGCGCATCAAGTACATCGCGCCACACGACAAGACACAGGGGTTCTTCTGGGGCGCCAACCTGGAGGTCGGCAAGACCAGCCTGCGCGTGTCGCCCACCGGCTGGAACGCCGAACTCAAGGGCATCTTCGGCTACCGCACGGGGCCATGGACGCTGGCGGTCAACCCCAACATCGACTGGAGCCTTTCGCGCGGGGGCGGCCCCGTCACCCTCGACGTGGACGCCAAGGTGGCCTACGCGCTGAACGACAAGACGCAGGTCGGGTTCGAGACCTACAACGAGCTGGGGCCGCTGTCGCATCTCGATTCCTTGAGCAAGAACAGCAAGACGCTCTTCATGGTGGTGGACCATGCGTTCGAGCATTTCGACGTGAACTTCGGCATTGGCAAGGGCCTGACGCGGGACTCGGATCGTTGGGTGCTCAAGTTCATCGTCGGCACGCATTTCTGAAGGAGAGAAGAACATGGCATTCAAGAACTCGAGCACCCGCTACGGCGCATGGGTCATCGGCCTGCACTGGTTGATGCTGCTCCTGCTGGTGGCCGTGTATGCCAGCATGGAGCTGCGCGGGTTTGCCCCCAAGGGCAGCGATTTGCGCGCCGGGCTCAAGCCGCTGCATTTTTTGCTGGGGCTGAGCGTGCTTGCGCTTGTGGTGGTCCGGCTCGCCGTTCGCTGGGGCGCGGGCACCGCGCCCGACATCCAGCCGCCGGTGGCGAAGTGGCAAGACAGGCTGGCGCGGTTGATGCACGTCGCGCTCTATGCCTTCATGGTCGCCACGCCGATCCTGGGCTGGCTGACGCTGAGTGCGGAAGGCGATCCGATCGTCCTGTTCGGCCTGCACGTGCCGTCGCTGGTGGGGGCGGACAAGGCGCTGGCCGACCAGCTGAAGGACGCGCATGAATCGTTGGCCACGGCCGGCTACTTCCTGATCGGTCTGCACGCGGCGGCTGCACTGGCCCACCACTACGTCACGCATGACGACACGCTCCTGCGCATGCTGCCCAGGTGCGGTTCGCGCTAAGAAGCCTGCGAACGACAACCACAACTACAACGACCACAACAATCGATGAAATCATTCCACTACCGCGCCCACCCCGAGCTGCACCGCACCGAGCACATCGGCTGGCTGCGCGCCGCCGTGCTCGGCGCCAACGACGGCATCATCTCCACGGCCAGCCTGGTCGTGGGCGTCGCGGCGGCGCATGCCAGCCACGCCAACATCGTGACGACGGCCATGGCGGGCCTCGTGGCCGGCGCCATGTCGATGGCCGCGGGCGAGTTCGTCTCGGTGTATTCCCAGGCCGACACCGAAAAGGCGGACCTGGAGCGCGAGCGCGCCGAGCTGTCTTCGGACCCGGAATCGGAGCAGCGGGAGCTGACGGCGATCTACGTGCGCCGTGGCCTCGAATACAAGCTCGCCAGCGAGGTCGCGACGCGGCTCATGGCGCACGATGCGCTCGGTGCGCACGCGCGCGACGAGCTGGGCATTTCCGACGCGCTCAGCGCGCGCCCGTTGCAAGCCGCCATGGCTTCCGCCGGCAGCTTCGCCGCCGGCGCGGCCACGCCGCTTGCCGTGGTGATGCTGGCACCGGCGCAGTCGTTGCTGCCCTGGGTGATCGGGACGGCCATCGCATTCCTGGCGATGCTCGGGGCGCTGGCCGCCAGGATCGGCGGCGCGCCGGTCGCCCGTAGCGTCGGGCGCGTGGCGTTCTGGGGCACCTTCGCCATGGGCATCACGGCGGGAGCGGGTGCGCTGTTCGGCGCGGGCGCGTGAGTGCGTGAGTGCGTGAGTGCGTGAGTGCGTGAGTGCGTGAGTGCGTGAGTGCGTGAGTGCGGGTGAATGGGCCGGCCCGGGCCCTTCACTCATTCACTCACATCGATGCCTTGCGAAGTGCGCTGCGCAGGCGCGCCGAGGCCTGCCCTACTTCGGCTTCCAGCGCCTGCCATTGCGCCGTGCCAGCAGCGTCCATTTCGGCCACCTTGTCTTCCACGGCCTTCTGGTTCTGCCGCAGCTCCCGGATCTGCTGGTCCGTGCGCGCCTTGGCGTCGCTGCCGTCTTGCGGGGCGTTGCGCTCGAGCTGGGCGATGGCTCGCCGTGCCTTGTCGACCTCCTGCATCGCCTGGTCGACGACCGCGCTCTGCGTGCGGGTGATCGGTGCATGGAGAAAAGCGGGCTGCGACGCCAACGCCTGCCGGTCGGCATCGGGCAGCACGAGGCGCCCGCCCCGCACCTGCAGTTGCGCCGCCGGCACGGCGACCAGATGCTTGTGCGTCTGCATAGTGCCGAGCGTTTCGACGATGAGAAAAGTCACGCGCTTGTCGGTGCCCACGATCAGGTCGAGCGCCTTGCCGAGCCTTTCTCCCGAGGCGTTGTAGACGGGCCGCCCCAGAATGCTTTGCCTGGCGCTCCATCCGGCAACGACCTGATCGGTCTCGGTCGTCGTGGCGCCCAGTCGCGTGGCACCGGCCACCTGGGCGCCCGTGCCGCCGCTGCCCACGAGCGTCAGCACCGTGCACAGGGCGGCGATGCGGTGCCGCATCTTCATGAGAAAGGCCACGAGGTTCACCCGGCCTTCATGGGCGCTGCCATGCGCGCGTGCGGCGAGAAATAGCGCCGCGCCAGGGCCACCAGCTCGTTGGTGCTCATGTGCCCCACCGTCTCCCAGCCGACGATGCGGTGCGCGACCTCGGGGCGATGCTTCTCGACGTAATGGCGAAAGTCGGCCAGTGCGGTGTGGGAGCCAGTGACAAGCACCTCGGTGATCTCCTTCATCGCATCGCAGACCTCGCCGAAGAATTCATGCTCGCTGCGAACGGTGCTGCCATGCTGGCGCGTGCAGTGCACATGCGACTTCACTTGCTGCGCAAGAACCTGCGCGGCGTCGAATTGAAGAATTTGCGCGGTGTGGTGGTCGACCCAGGCGACGGCATGAAAAAGCGACATGACGGAATCCGTTGAAAAGAATGGAAATAAAACAGAGGCACGAGTGAAGAGGCACGTCGGGCGCGCAGGCTCCCAACCACCCCACCCGCATATGCGCCCTACGCTTCGATGATCACTTTCAGCGCATGCGTCTCGGCCGCGCGCCCGAAGGTGTCGTAGGCGTCCAGCACCTTGTCCAGCGTGAAGCGGTGCGTGATCAGCAACGCCGGGTCGACCTTGTGCGACTGCACCGTCTTCAGCAGCATCGGCGTGGACACCGTGTCGACCAGCCGCGTGGTGATCCCGATGTTCTGCGACCACAGCCGCTCCAGGTGAAGCTCGGCCGGGTGCCCGTGCACGCCAATGTTCGCGATGGTGCCGCCGGGCGCCACGATGTCCTGGCACAGCACGAAGGTGGCCGGTATGCCCACCGCCTCGATCGACACGTCGACACCCCGCCCGCCCGTCAGCGCGAGCACCGCTTCGGCCGCTTTGCCGTCGGCGCTGTTGACCGTGTGCGTCGCGCCGAAGCGGCGCGCGACCTCGAGCCGCCCGTCGTCCAGGTCGATCAGGATGATCTGCGCCGGCGAATAGAACTGCGCCGTGAGCAGCGTGGCCAGGCCGATCGGCCCTGCGCCCACGATGGCGACCGTGCTGCCGGGCGCGACCTTGCCGTTGAGCACGCCGCACTCGAAGCCGGTGGGCAGGATGTCGCTCAGCATCACCAGCGCCTCTTCGTCCGCGCCCGGCGGAATCGGATACAGGCTGGTGTCCGCATGCGGAATGCGCACGTACTCGGCCTGCGTGCCGTCGATGGTGTTGCCCAGGATCCAGCCGCCGGTGCTGCAGTGCGAGTACATGCCCCGGCGGCAGTTCTCGCACTTTCCGCACGACGAGATGCACGAGATCAGCACGTGATCGTCGGGGCGAAAAGCCGTCACGCCCGCGCCCACCGTCTCGACGATGCCGACGCCCTCGTGCCCGAGCACGCGGCCCGGTGTGCAGGTCGGCACGTCGCCCTTGAGGATGTGCAGATCGGTGCCGCAGATGGTCGTCTTGAGGATCTTGACGATGGCGTCGCCCGGCGCCTGGATCTCCGGCTTGGGATGGTCTTCGAGCGATTTGAGGCCGGGGCCCCGGTAGATGAGTGCTTTCATGGCGCCCACGTTATGCGGCGCGGCACCCTTGCCGTTTGAGATAGCGCAAGAAACGCCCGCATCGCCCGGCACAACGGCGCTACCGGCCCTCGCGCCCCAGCACCGTGAACTGGCGCAGCCATTGCCCGCGCTGGGTGTCGCTCATGCCTTCGATCATGCCGACCAGTGTTTCGTGCACCGGCGCAATGCCCACGAAACCGAGGATGTTGCGCTCCAGCGCCTTCAGGCTGTGGGCACGGAAGTACCAGCAATAGACCAGCGCCGGCATGCCCATGGTCACGACGATGCGCGCCGAACAGCCCTTGAGCAGCTTCGTGCCCATGCCGCCTTCCGACGGCCGCCCCAGCGCGAACCCCGGGCGCAGCACCTGTTCGAGGAAGCCCCTGGCAATGGCGGGCATGCCGCCGAGCCACAGGGGGAAGAACAGCACGATGTGCTCGGCCCACAGGATCGCGTCCTGCGCGGGTTGCAGCACCGGCGGAACGGGCTCGGTGTCCCACGCGGCCTTGCTGCGCAGCAGGGGAAAGTCCAGCTCTGCGAGCCGGATGGCGCGAACCTCGTGGCCGGCCGCCTGCGCACCGCGCGCGTAGGCATCCGCGAGCGCGTGGCCGAAGTGCGTGGCCGACGCGTCGGGGTGTCCTTGCAGCAAGAGGATTTTTCTGGACATGGTGAATGAGCGCATGCTGCGCACCGCACGGTGGTCCCGGCTTGCGGAAGATCAAATCCGCGCGATCGCGCGGCGCAACCGGCGCTTGCCGAGTCTTGACGTGGCGCGGCCCGGCGCGACACTGAAGCCATGAACATTCCCAGCCCATCGGCTGCGATGGTCGGGCTGGCCGTGGCGCTGGGCATCGGCCTTCTGGTCGGCATCGAGCGCGAACGCCGCAAGGGCGACGGCGACCGGCGCGCCGCCGCCGGCTTGCGCACCTTCGCCATCGTGGCGCTGGCCGGTGCGGTCGCGCAACTGCTGCCCATTGCGGCGCTGGTCCCCATCGGCGGCGCGCTCGTCGCCGCGCTGGCGGCGGTGTCGCACTGGAAGAGCCGCTCGCAAGACCCGGGCATGACCACCGAGATCGCCCTGTTCGCGACCTACCTGATCGGCGTGCTGTGCGTCGTGGAACCCGCGCTCGGTGCGGCCTGCGGCGCGGGCCTGGCGTTGCTGCTGGCGGCGCGCAGCAGGCTGCACAGGTTTGCCACGGAATTGCTCAGCGAGCAGGAGCTGCACGACGGTGTTCTGCTGGCGGCGCTCGCGCTGATCGCGCTGCCGCTCATTCCTTCGCGGCCCATCGAGATGCTCGGCGGCATCGATCCCCGCCCCCTGGCGGCGATGGTATTGCTCATCATGGCCATCCAGGCGGCGGGACAGGCGGCGGTGCGGTGGCTCGGCGTGCGCGGTGGCCTGCTGGGCTCGGGTTTCGCGTCGGGGTTCGTGTCGAGCACGGCCACCGTGGCCTCGTTCGGCAATCGCGCACGCGAGCAACCGCTGCACACCGGCCTGCTGGCCGGTGGCGCGGCCTTGTCGGCGGTTGCGACCTGGGTGCTGGCCCTGGCAATGACCACGACCTTGTCTCCGCAGGCCGGTGTCGCGCTGCTGCCGGTGGCACTTGCCGGGGCGGCGGGCGCGGCGGCGGTGGGCATGCTGCCGCTGATGTCGCACCCGCCGTCGACCGTCGCGCCCACGGTGCCCGCAAGCACACGCAGCGCGCTGCACCCGCGTGAAGCGCTCGCGGTTGCGTTGGCGCTCGGACTCGTCGCGTTGCTGGTAGGCACGGCGCAACGGCACTTCGGCAACGCCGGCCTGCAGGTCAGCATCGCGCTGGCTGCCCTGGTCGATGCGCATGCGCCCGTGGCCTCGCTCGCCTCGCTGCATGCAGCGGGCACCTTGACGACGGATCACTTCGTGCGGGGCGTGCTGGTGGCGGTGGGCACCAACACGCTCACGCGTTGCGGGGTGGCCTTGGCGGCCGGCGGCAGGATGTATGCGCTGCGCGTGGCGGCCGCATTGGCGGCCAGCCTGGCCTGCGCATGCGCCGCGGCTATCTGGTTCGGCGCCTGAATCGCTTCATGCGGACGGAACCGGCGCCGCGCACCCACTGCATGACGGCCGCGAACGGGCCTCGAGCACCGCGCCCGTCGAGGCGTTGGGCCGGTAGGTCGTCAGGCCCTTCAATCCAAGTTGCCAAGCCTGCATGTACAGATCCTTGAAGTCTTCGTAGGCACAGTCCGCAGGCACATTGACCGTCTTCGAGATACCCGCGTCGATGTACGGCGCCACGGCCGCCACCATCTTCACGTGTGCCAGCGCACTCATCTCCAGCGCGCTGACGAAGGCCGGACCGAGCGGCGCCTCTGCCCCCATGCGCTGGCGATAAAGCCGCAACGCGTGGTCTTCGACTATGTATTCCTCGGTGCCACCATCGGGCAGGCGCTTGCGCCGCGCAAAACGCCATGCGTACGCTGGCTCGATGCCGTTGCTCACGTTGTCCGAAAAGGCAAGGCTGATGGTGCCGGTGGGCGCGATCGACAGCAGGTGCGAGTTGCGCACGCCATCCGCGCGAATCCGCGCCTTCTGTGCCTCGGGCAGCCGCGAAGAAAACGTGTTGCGGCTCAGGTAAAGGTCGGCATCGAAACGGGGAAAGGCACCGCGCTCCCGGGCCAGTTCGCACGACACGGCGTAGGCCGCATCCCTCAGCGCCTGGGCGATTCGCCGCGCCGCATCGCGGCCCTCGTGGGCGTCGTAGCGCAGGTTGAGCATGACCAGCGCATCGCCCAGGCCGGTGAAGCCGAGTCCGATGCGTCGCTTGTCCAGCGCCTCCTGGCGTTGGCGCTCCAGCGGCCACGCGGTGATGTCCAGCACGTTGTCTAGCATGCGCACGGCCAGGCCGGCCAGACGCGAGAAGCCCTCTTCGTCGAAGCGGGCGGACGGCTCGAACGGGTTCTTCACGAAGCGCGTCAGGTCGATCGACCCGAGGCAGCAGCACCCGTAGGGCGGTAACGGCTGCTCGCCGCACGGGTTGGTGGCGGCGATGGTCTCGCAGTAAGACAGGTTGTTGTCGGTGTTGATGCGGTCCAGGAACAAGGCGCCGGGCTCCGAGTGCGCGTAGGCCGATTGCATGATGCGCTCCCACAGCGCCCGCGCCGGCTGCACGCCGTACACCCACAGCCCGTCACCCCGCTGGTGCTGGGCATCGGTGCGGATGCGGGGCCCCGGTTCGGCCCGGTGCACCAGCTCGATGTGCCGGTCGTCGCACACCGCTTGCATGAAGGCGTCGGTCAGCCCGACCGACAGATTGAAGTTTGTTAGCTCGCCGTGGTCTTTGGCGGCGATGAAGTCCTCGATGTCCGGATGATCGCAACGCAGCACACCCATCTGGGCACCACGCCGCGCGCCGGCAGACTCCACCGTCCGGCACGAACAGTCGAAGACGCGCATGAAGGGCACGGGGCCCGACGCGCTCGACCGCGTGCCGGCCACCCACGCACCGTGCGGACGGATGCGCGAAAAGTCGTAGCCCACGCCCCCGCCGCGCCGCATGGTCTCGGCGGCCTCGGCCAGCGCGACATAGATGCCCGGGTACCCCTCGTCGTTTCCGGTGATCGAGTCGCCGACGGGCTGCACGAAGCAGTTGATGAGCGTGGCCGCCAGTGTCGTGCCGGCCGCCGACTGGATGCGCCCGGCAGGCACGAAGCCGTCTTGCAATGCCTGGAGAAAGCGCGACGCCCAGATCTCGCGGTGTCCGGGTCTTTCTGCCTGTGCCAGAGCTCGCGCCACGCGCTGATGGATGTCATCGATGCAATGCTCATCCCGCTGGACGTATTTCTCCATCAGCACGTCGTGGCTGATTGATTGCGCCGGCAGCGCCGGGAGGCGCGGGCTGTTGATGGAGTCGCTTGTCATGGGTGCCACCAGAAATCAACATGCGGGCCCCCATGATGGGCAAATGCCCTCGCAGCGAATTGATACAACGCAAGGTGGCCCCTAGGGCGAACTCCTAAAGTGAATTACGTCCATCACATTCGTACCGGGCGATGGGGCGGGCACTGTAGGGCCTGCGCATCCGCGAGAAAGAAAGCATGGCAAACAGCTATCGGAAAGCGGTCATCACGGTCCTGATTCCCTTCGGGACAACAGCACCGAGGCGCAATGTCTTGTTCAGGGCCGCCACTGCTCCTTGGGGTGGGCACAACGACGTTGCAAAAGGGGGGCCTGCACAGGCCACCCCGGCCCGGCCTGCAACCTGCCTCAGCCGCGCATGGAGCCCGCAAATGAACACGCTGCGCTCGATCCTTGTCCATCTCGACGGAACCGCGCGTGCCGAGGCGCGGATGCGGCTGGCGCACCGGCTCGCGGCTGCACACGAGTCGGCGTTGACCGCGCTCTTCGCGGTGTGCCCGAGCGTGCTCGCGGTGCTGCCCATGATCGGCGGGATGTCTCCCATGCCGGTGTCGGGCGATATCGACCCCGACCACCGCGCCCATGCCGCCGCCGTGTTCGAGCGGCTCCTGCACGACCACGCCAACCGCACCGACTGGCGCGAGCTGCGCGGCGAGCCTGTCATCGAGACCTTCATCCGCCATGCGCTCACCTGCGACCTCATGGTGCTGGGGCAGCGCAACCCGCGCGACGCCAGCGGCTTCGACGTGCCCGGCGACTTCGTCGAAGCGGTGCTGCTGGGAAGCGGCAAGCCGGCGCTGGTCATTCCTTCCGTCGGCAGGATATCTCCGGCACCCGAAAGAGTGCTGGTCGCCTGGCGCCCGACACGCGAATCCGCGCATGCACTCACCAGCGCCCTGCCCCTTCTGAGGTCGGCGAAAGAGGTCCATCTGGTCTGCTCGGTAGACAGCGAAGACCCGGGGCCGCCGATGGTCCGGCTGCGGGACTATCTGCACCTGCATGGCATCGGGCAGACCCATGGGCACGCGGCCCTGAAAGACAGGCACGCCGGTGAGGCGCTGCTGTCGCTGGCCGCGCAGATCGGCGCGGGGCTGATCGTGATGGGCGCTTATGGCCACAGCCGCGCGCGCGAACTGGTGCTGGGGGGCGCCACGCGCACGGTGCTGGAATCGGCCACGGTTCCTGTCTGGATGGCGCACTGATCCCGCTGCGCCTCGATGAAGAGGGCCGCAGGTCGATGCCTCGTGGCACCTGAAACGAACCGCACGCCCAGGGGGCAATGCAATTCAACAGACAGCCCGCGCGCCGTTCGCCTCCGAGATCACCCGCGCGGCCTTGCCGCTGCGCCCGCAACGGGTGGTCTCGCCGCTGCGGCAATGGATGCGAATGCCCTGTGCGCCCTGCGCCTCGAGGAATGCCGCCAGCACAGTGCGCGCCCTGCGCAAGGTCTGCCCGGCCGTTTCGCCTTGCGCGCAGGACATCAGCAGCAGGTCGTGCGGCCCCTGCTGCACGAGCTGGAAGTCGAACAGGCCGGCCTCTTCCTCGAGCACCGTGCTCACCGCGAGCGGCACGACGGTCACGGCCGGCCTTCCGGCGCCGCCCGCCAGCCGCAGCATGTCGTCGTCGCGCCCCTGCACCTCGATGGCCGGCAGGTGCGAGCCGCATCGGCAGGCCGTGTCGAGCAGCGTGACCCGGTCGCCCAGGTCGTAGCGAATCAGCGGCTGCAGGTGGTTGGCCAGGTTGGTCAGCAAGGTCGTGGTGCCCGCCTGGCCGCGCGGCACGGCGCGGCCTTGTGTATCGACCGGTTCAAGGATCGCCCAGTCGCTGTTGAGGTGCAGCACGCCCAAGGGGCACTCGAACGCCAGCGACAGGAACTCCGAGGCGCCATAGCTGTTGGCCACCGGGCAGCCGAACGCGCTGCGCACGAACGCGCGGCTGGCGGGCGACAGCGTCTCGCCGCCGGTCCAGATCTCGCGCGGCATCGCCTTGAGCCGGCCGGCGCGCCGCTCCTGTGCGAGCAGCACCGCCGCGCTGGGATAGGTCGCCACCACCGTGGGCTCGAATGCATCGAGCTCGGCGCACAGCTTGTCGAGTGGCTGCAGGAAGGAAATGCCGCGCAGCCGGTCGGCAAGGCCCGGTTGCAGGCGCCGCAAACGCTCGACCGATACCGTGCTGGCAAAGTGCCCCTGCGTGGCCCCGACGAAGGCGATGCGTTCGGTGAGGCTCCACGGGTCGAGCAGCCGGTCGAGCGGGCGCAGCAGCGGGCGCCGCAGGGCCTCCAGCGCGTCGTACACCGCCATCGCCTGCGCGTCTTGCACGAAGACCGCAGGCTCGCCGGTGCTGCCCGAGCTTTCCCACACGGTGTAGCGGCCGAGGCAACTCGCCGCGATGTTCGCGGGGTCGGCAATGAAGCGGCGCAGCACCTGCAGCGACAGCGCGGGGTCTGCCACCCAGCCCTCGAAATCGCGCATCAGCTCGGCCTTGCGCGACACCGGCAGGTCTTCGAGCCGCGCGGTGGACGGATCGCACCCGGCGAGCAGGCGCCGGTATCGCGGCGAATGCCCGGCCGCCGCCGTCAAAAGCGCCGCAAGCCGCTGCGCGCGCAACGCGGCGAGCGACTCGGCCGAGGCCCGCGTGGCCATCGACACCTCGGCCGCGACCACGTACGCCTGCCATGGATCAAATGTGGGCGGCATCGGACGCGGCTTCAAGGCAATGGGAAAGCATGGCGGTTCCTTCGCATCGGGAGCTTGCGCTCGCCGCATCGCAGCGGGTTGACCTGCATCAAGCCAGCGGCCTGCCCCGCCCCGCACCATGGCCGGCCACTACGGAGCCGCCCTTGAGCATTCGCCATATCGATCGCCTGCTGTCGCCAGCGTCCGTTGCCGTGTTCGGCGCCTCCAACCGGCCCGGCAGCGTCGGCGCCACCGTCTGGCGCAACCTGCGCGCCGGCAAATTCGCGGGGCCGGTCTACGGCGTGAATCCGAAGCACGCAACGCTGGACGGCGTGCCGGTTTTCCCCGACACCGCGCACCTGCCCGCCGCGCCCGATCTGGCGCTGATCTGCACGCCGCCGGCCACCGTGGCCCCGCTGGTCGCGGAACTGGGCGCGCTCGGCACGCGCGCGGTGGTGATCGTCACGGCGGGCTTGAGCGCGCAACAGAAGCAGGCCGCGCTGGAGGCGGCGCGGCCCTTCACGCTGCGCCTGCTCGGCCCCAACTGCCTGGGGCTGCTGAGCCCCCATATCGGCCTGAACGCCAGCTTTGCGCACACCGACGCGCTGGCGGGCGACGTCGCTTTCGTTTCGCAGTCGGGCGCGCTGGTCACGGCCGTGCTCGACTGGACGCGCAGCCGTGGCGTCGGCCTGTCGCACCTGATCTCGCTGGGCGACCACTGCGATGTCGATTTCGGCGACCTGCTCGACCACCTGGCCAGCGACGCGCACACGCGGGCGATCCTGCTGTACGTGGAATCGATCGAGTCGCCGCGCAAGTTCATGTCGGCCGCGCGGGCGGCGGCGCGCAACAAGCCGGTGATCGTGGTGAAGGCCGGGCGCGCGGGCAACGGCCTGAAGGCAGCGGCCTCGCACACCGGCGCGCTGGCGGGCTCGGACACGGTCTACGACGCTGCCATCCGGCGTGCCGGCATGCTGCGCGTGGACACCTTGCAGGAGCTCTTTGTCGCTGCGGAAACGCTGTCGCGCTTTCGCGGCAACCGGAGCAGCACGCTCACCGTCATGACCAACGGCGGCGGCGCCGGCGTGATGGCCGCCGATGCGGCGGCGCGCGAAGGCGTGAGGCTCGCCGACCCCGGCGCGCGATTGCTGGAGCGCCTCGATGCGCTGCTGCCGCCCAATTGGTCGCATGCTAATCCCGTCGACATCATCGGAGACGCTCCGGTGGAGCGCTATGCCGAAACGCTCTCGGCATTGCTGGCCGACCAATCGGCGGGCGCCGTGCTCTTCGTACATGCGCCGACGGCCATCGTGCGCAGCGAAGACATCGCGCGCGCCTGTCTGCCGCTGGTGCGCGGCCACACCTCGCGCGTGATGAGCGCCTGGCTTGGCGACAACGCGGTGGTGCAGGCGCGCAAGCTCTTTGAAGAAGCGGGCGTGGCCGACTACGCCACACCCGAAGAAGCGGTGCACGCCTTCGCGATGCTGCAGACCTACCGGCGCAATCAAGAGATCCTGATGGAGACTCCGAGCGCCAGCCGCAACCCCATGCCCGACAGCGGCGTGGTGCGGGCAACGCTGGAGGCGGCCCTGGCCGACGGGCACGAGTGGCTGGGCGAAGCGGAAGCGAAGGCGCTGCTGCAGGCCTACGGCATTCAGGCCGTGCCCACGCTGGCCGTGGCGGCAACGCCCCAGGCGGCCATCGAAGCCGCGCGCGGGCTGGGCTATCCGGTGGCGCTCAAGATCCTTTCGCGCGACATCACCCACAAGTCGGACGTGGGCGGTGTGCGGCTCGGGCTGGCCGACGAGGCCGCCCTGGGCCGCGCGGCCGGCGAGATGCTCGACGCGGTGCGAACCGCCCGGCCGCTGGCGCGCATCGACGGCTTCACCGTGCAGCGTTCGGTGCAGCGCCCGCATGCGCAGGAGATGATCGTCGGGGCCAGCATCGACAGCGTTTTCGGCCCGGTGATCCTTTGCGGCCAGGGCGGCACCGCGGTCGAAGTCACGGGCGACACCGCCATCGCGCTGCCGCCGCTCAATCGCACGCTCGCGCACGAGCTGGTGTCGCGCACCCGGGTTGCCCGCCTGCTGGCCGGTTTTCGCGACCATCCGCCGGCCCGGCTCGATGCGCTGTACGACGTGCTCATCGCGGTGTCGCAGATGCTCGCCGATCTGCCGCAGTTGGCCGAGCTGGACATCAACCCGCTATGGGTCGACGAGAACGGCGCGCTGGCGCTCGATGCGCGCGTGCGCTTGTCGCGCACACCGGTGAGTGGTGCCGAACGCTTCGCGATCCTGCCCTACCCCGCCCAGTGGGTGCGCGCGCAAACCTGGAATGGCCGCGCGATCGTGGTCAGGCCGATCTGCCCCGAGGACGAGGCGCAGCACCGGCGCTTTCTCGAATCGATGGATGCGGAAGACATCCGCATGCGCTTTTTTTCTCCCCGCAAGGAACTGCCGCGCAGCGAGCTCGCGCGCCTGACCCAGATCGACTACGACCGCGAGATGGCCTTCATTGCCGAGGCCACCGATGCCCAGGGCCTTGCCGAGACGCTGGGCGTGGCGCGCACGGTGAGCGACCCCGACAACGTGGAGGCCGAGTTCGCGATCATCGTGCGCTCCGACCTCAAGGGCCAGGGGCTGGGCGCCCTGCTCTTCGAGCGCCTGATCGAGCATGCGCGCCGCCGCGGCATCGAGCGGCTGGTCGGCTTTGTGCTGCGCGAAAACACGCGCATGCTGAAGCTTTCGGCCGCGATGGGCTTCAAGGCCGATGCGGCTGAGCCGCCCGCGTCGGGCTTGCGGCGGATGGTCCTGGAACTGAAGACTTCAGCAAGCCCGTCGTGCTCGTCGGCGTGAAACCGTAGAAGCGCTCGTTGAGATAGCGGGCGACTTCTACGATGTCTTCGTCGCGCCAGTTGAGCGAAGAGGCCTGCTGCCAGCGCCGCACCTGCTCTTCGAGGCTGTCCCAGTCATAGACCAGCTTTCTGCCGCGCCAGTGCATCTTTTCGTTGTGGCAGGCCACGCAGCTCATGTTGTAAAGCAATTCACCCCGGGACTGCGACTGGCCCTGCGCCCGGGCCGGACTCCCGTGCAGGGCCGCGAAGAGGACGAGCGGCGCGATCAGCAAGGCCGCCGCCAGCCCGGCCCGTTGCGGTCTGCGGTGGCCATGGGGTGACGCGGCAGGCATGGGACGCGTGGAGTGCATCAAGTGCGAGGGCTGCATGGGTTGCTCCTGTTCGATCGCGGACAGCGACAGCGCCATGGTCTCGCGGTAACAAAACGCGCACTTGATCCAGCGCAACGGAGCCGCCGATGCGCCTGCCTAAAGTGGATTTCCCTCAACTCATTCATGGAGCATCGCGCATGAACACCGCACTGTCCCGCCTGGATCGCATTGAAAACCTCTTTCCCGAAATGCTGCGCCGCTGGGCACGGCCGTTGCAAATGTTCGACGAGACCGATCTGCCCGCGGACATCCGCGTCGACGTCGCCGAGAACGACAAGGAATACCTCATCACGGCCGAGATTCCCGGCGCGAAGAAAGAAGACGTGCGCGTGTCGGTCGACGGCAGCTACGTTTCGATTTCCGCCGAGATCAAGAAAGACGAAGAGAAAAAGCACGGCCGCTCCATCGTTCGCGAGACCTACCACGGCAGCGTGTCGCGCGGCTTCTCGCTGGCCAGCGAAGTCGACGACAAGAACGCCGTGGCAAAGCTCGAGGACGGCGTGCTGCGCCTGACGCTGCCCAAGCGCGCGAACGGCACCCACAACGTCTTGAAGATCCAGTAACCCCCACGCAAACCGGCGCTGCCGGCAGCGGGCTTCCCGCGCGGAACGCCCAGGTCTTCCGAGGTTTTCCGAGGAGCCCGCATGCTCAGCGCCTACATCACCCACTCCGACTGCGCGCGCCACGACATGGGCGCGGGCCACCCGGAATGCCCCGAGCGGCTTTCCGCCATTCACGACCGGCTGCTGATCGCGGGGCTGCTCGACTACATGGCGCCGCACGACGCGCCCCTGGCCACCTGCACCCAACTCGCGCGTGCGCACACGATGTCGTACGTGCGCGAACTCATCTCCGAGGCCCCGGCCGAGGGGCACCGCTTCGTCGATCCCGACACCCTCATGAACCCGCACACGGTGCGGGCCGCGCTTCGCGCCGCGGGGGCCGTGGTGCTGGCCACCGACCTGGTGCTGGCCGGCAAGGCGCCCACGGCCTTTTGCAACGTGCGCCCACCGGGCCACCATGCCACGCGCGATGCAGCCATGGGCTTTTGCTTTTTCAACAACGTGGCGGTCGGCATCCGGCATGCGCTGGACGTGCACGGCCTGCGCCGCGTGGCGCTGATCGACTTCGACGTGCACCACGGCAACGGCAGCGCCGACATCTTTCGCGGCGACGACCGCGTGCTCATGTGCTCGATCTTCGAGAAGGGCATCTACCCTTTTTCGGGCGAGGACGACAACGGCCCGCGCATGGTGAACGTGGGCCTGCCCACGCGCTCCGGCGGCGACGCGTTCCGCGCGGCCGTCACCGACCGCTGGCTGCCGGCGCTCGATGCCTTTGCGCCGCAGCTTGTCTGCGTCTCGGCGGGTTTCGACGGGCACCGGGAAGACGACATGGGCAACCTCGGGCTGGTGGAGAAAGACTACGCCTGGGTCACGCGGCAGATCATGGACGTGGCGCAGCGGCATTGCCAGGGGCGCGTTGTCTCGTGCCTTGAAGGCGGCTATGCGCTCAGCGCCCTCGCCCGCAGCGCGGCAGCGCATGTCAAGGTGCTGATCGGCGCGGACTGACCACGGCGCCTGCCGTGGTCAGTGGGCCTGTGAATCAATGGCCGGCGCCTGGGCCCATTCAGTGCCCGCTGGCGCCATGCGCGCCGATGCCGGTCTCCGAGCGCACCTGCTGGGCGAGGAAGCCGCCGCGATCGACCTGCGCACGCGAGCTGCGGTCGAGCACCGAGAACAGCCAGATGCCCACGAACGCGATGCTCATCGAGAACAGGCACGGCGAGGTGTACGGGAAAAGTGCCGAGCCGGCCGGGTAGCCGAAGGTGGCCTCCCAGACCGAGGGCGACACCACCGTCAGCACCACCGACGACACCAGCCCGAGAAAGCCGCCGATCACCGCGCCGCGCGTGGTGCAGCCCTTCCAGAGCACCGACATGAACAACACCGGGAAGTTGGCCGAGGCCGCGATGGCGAAGGCCAGCGACACCATGAAGGCGATGTTCTGCTTTTCGAACACGATGCCCAGCAGCACCGCCAGCGCGCCGAGCGCCACCGTGGTGATCTTCGACACGCGCAGCTCGGCCGTGCTGCCCGCGTCGCCCTTCTTGATGACGGTGGCATACAGGTCGTGCGACACGGCCGAAGCACCCGACAGCGTGAGGCCCGCCACCACCGCCAGGATGGTCGCGAAGGCCACCGCCGAGATGAAGCCCAGGAACACGTTGCCGCCCACCGCATTGGCCAGGTGAATGGCCGCCATGTTGCCGCCGCCCTTGAGCACGCCCTTGGCGTCGAGAAAGTCGGGGTTGGTCAGCACGAAGGTGATGGCGCCGAAGCCGATGATGAAGGTCAGCAGGTAGAAGTAGCCGATCCAGCCCGTGGCCCACATGACCGACTTGCGCGCCTCCTTGGCGCTGGGCACGGTAAAGAAGCGCATCAGGATGTGCGGCAGGCCGGCCGTGCCGAACATGAGCGCCATGCCGAAGGAGATGGCCGAGATCGGGTCTTTCACGAAGTTGCCCGGCCCCATGATCGATTGCCCGATGCTTGCGGCCACCTGGGCGGTCTTGCCGTCCTTCAGTGCCAGGTCGGTCTTGACCTTCACCGCACCGGCGAACATCGCCTCGGGGCTGAAGCCGAAGTGCCACAGCACCGAGATGGCCATGAAGCTCGCGCCGCCCAGCAGCAGGCCCGCCTTGATGATCTGCACCCAGGTGGTGGCCGTCATGCCGCCGAAGAGCACGTAGACCATCATGAGCGAGCCCACGATGACCACGGCGATCCAGTACTCCAGGCCGAACAGCAGCTTGATGAGCTGCCCGGCGCCGACCATCTGCGCGATGAGATAGAACGCCACCACCACCAGCGTGCCCGAGGCCGCGAAGATGCGCACCGGCGCCTGCTTGAAGCGAAAGGCCGCCACGTCGGCGAAGGTGAACTTGCCCAGGTTACGCAAGCGCTCGGCCATGAGGAAGGTGATGACTGGCCAGCCCACCAGGAAGCCGATCGAATAGATCAGCCCGTCGTAGCCCGTGGCCATCACCGCCGCCGAAATGCCGAGGAAGGAAGCGGCCGACATGTAGTCGCCCGCAATCGCCAGCCCGTTCTGGAAACCGGTGATGCCGCCGCCCGCCGTGTAAAAGTCGGCCGCCGAGCGCGTGCGCGTGGCGGCCCATTTGGTGATGAACAATGTGCCGACCACGAAGAACGCGAACATGCTGATGGCGGTCCAGTTGGTCGGCTGCTGCTGAAGCTGCCCCAGGTCGCCACCGGCGGCAAGGGCACCTGCGGAGGCGGCGCACAGCGCGAAGAGAAAGGCGGCGGAACGCGCGCGCAAGAGACGGGCTTTCATTTCTTCACGCCCTTCTGCGCACCCTTCGAAGCGCCGGGTTGCATGGCCTTGATGACGGTTTCGGACAAGACGTCGAACTCGGCGTTGGCACGCCGCACGTAGTAGGCGGTGATGGCAATGGTGAAGACGATCACGCCGAAGCCGATCGGCATGCCCAGCGTCATCACGCCGTCGCCGATGCGCCGCGCCAGGAAGTCCTTGTCGAAGGCCACGAGCAGAACGAAGCCGTAATACACGATGAGCATCAGCAGCGCGAGTGTCCAACCGAAACGGTCGCGCCGGTGCTTGAGTTTCAGATACTGGGGATGCGCTGCGATGCGCGCGGCGAGGTCGTCTTCCATGGTGTCTCCTTGGGTGCGGGTGAGCGGATTAGGGCCCCGCGCGCCGGGTCGAAGCTTGCGCTGGCGCAAACTTTATTCTTCGCGCAAGCGTCACGATGCGCTCACCCCCTTCCATGCCTGCGCACGCTTGCGGCGTGTCGGCGTGATGTCGTCAACCAACGAAAGACACGAGACATGAACGCACCCGATCTCTTGCCCAAGCTGCCCACCTATGCGCCGCCCGAGGCGCTCCAGCGCACCGCGCACGTTGCCGGCCGGGCCGCCTACGACGCGCTGGTGGCCGAAGCCGACGCCGACCATGAGGGCTACTGGGCTCGGCTGGCGCGCGAATTCCTCGGCTGGAAGACGCCTTTCACCCAGGTGCTCGACGGCAGCAAGGCACCGCACTACCGCTGGTTCGACGACGGCACGCTCAACGTTTCGTGGAACTGCCTGGACCGCCAGGTGGCCGCTGGCAAGGGTGACAAGGTGGCGATCGTCTTCGAGTCGGACGACGGCAAGGTCACCCGCACCACCTATGCGCAGTTGCTCGCACAAACCTGCCGCATGGCCAACGCGCTGAAGGCGCGCGGCGTGAAGAAGGGAGACCGCGTCGTCATCTACATGCCGATGTCGGTCGAGGGCGTGGTGGCCATGCAGGCCTGCGCGCGGCTGGGCGCGGTGCACTCGGTTGTGTTCGGCGGCTTCTCGGCGCATGCGCTGCGCGACCGCATCGCCGACACCGGCGCAGCCGTGGTCATTACCGCCGACCAGCAGGTGCGCGCGGGCAAGCAGCTGCCGCTGAAGGCGCTGGTCGACGAGGCGATCGCGCTGGGCGGCTGCGAGGCCGTGGCGTCGGTCATCATCTATCGCCGCACCGGCGGCCCCATCGCGTGGACGCCACGCGACCTGTGGATGCACGAGATCACCGGGGCGCAGAGCGAGCTTTGCGAACCCGAATGGGTGGGGGCCGAGCACCCGCTGTTTCTGCTCTACACCTCGGGCTCCACCGGCAAGCCCAAGGGTGTGCAGCACAGCAGCGGCGGCTACCTGCTGCACGCGGCGCTGACCACGACGTGGACCTTCGACATGCACGACGACGATGTGTTCTGGTGTACCGCCGACATCGGCTGGGTGACCGGCCACACCTACATCGCCTACGGGCCGCTGGCCATCGGCGCGACCGAGGTGGTGTTCGAGGGTGTGCCCACTTTCCCCGACGCGGGGCGCTTCTGGCAGATGATCGAGCGGCACGGGGTGACGGCCTTCTACACCGCGCCCACGGCCATCCGCTCGCTCATCAAGGCCGCCGAAGGCAACCCGGCCGTGCACCCCGACCGCTACAACCTGCGCAGCCTGCGCGTGCTGGGTTCGGTGGGCGAGCCGATCAACCCGGCGGCCTGGGAGTGGTATCGCACGCACGTGGGCGGCGGCCGCTGCCCGGTGCTCGACACCTGGTGGCAGACCGAGACCGGCGGCCACATGATCACGCCACTGCCGGGTGCCACCGACCTGGTGCCGGGCTCCTGCACCCTGCCCTTTCCGGGCATTGCCGCGGCCATCGTCGACGAGACCGGCAACGACGTGCCCAACGGCGAGAGCGGCCTGCTGGTCATCAAGAAGCCGTGGCCGAGCATGATCCGCGCGGTGTGGGGCGACGACGCGCGCTACCGCTCGAGCTACTACCCGCCGGAGCTGCGCGGCTACTACTTGGCGGGCGACGGTGCATCGCGCGATGAGGCAACGGGCTACTTCACCATCGGCGGGCGCATCGACGACGTGCTGAACGTCAGCGGCCATCGCATGGGCACGATGGAGATCGAATCGGCGCTGGTGGCCTGCACGGCGCTGGTGGCCGAGGCCGCGGTGGTCGGGCGACCCGACGAGACCACGGGCGAGGCGATCTGCGCGTTCGTGGTGCTCAAGCAGCCGCGGCCCGCCGGCCCCGATGCGGACCGCCTAGCCGCCGAGTTGCGCACCTGGATCGGCAAGGAGATCGGCCCCATCGCCAAGCCGAAAGAGATCCGCTTCGCCGACAACCTGCCCAAGACGCGCAGCGGCAAGATCATGCGGCGCCTGCTGCGCTCGGTGGCCAAGGGCGAGGCGATCACGCAGGACGTGTCGACGCTGGAGAACCCGGCCATCCTCGATCAGTTGATCGAGGCGCACTGAGCCCGCCTCGCGCCTCCCCGCCCTGCCCTGCCCGGCTAGCCTTGGGCCGGGGGGCGGTGCACCGGCAGCGCGTTCAACGGAATGCGCAGGTACGCGACGCCGTTGTCGTCGGCGGGAGGAAGCCGCCCCGCCCGCACGTTCACCTGGATCGACGGAAGGATCAGCGTCGGAACATCCAGGGTTGCATCGCGGGCCGTGCGCATCGCCACGAACTCGTCGACACCGATGCCGTCGCGCACATGGATGTTGTGCGCCCGCTGTTGCGCAACGGTGGTCTGCCAGGCGGCTTGCCGCGATGCCGGCGGGTAGTCGTGGCAGACGTAAATGACGGTCTCGGGCGGCAACTCGAGCAGCCGGCGCATCGACTTGTAGAGCTGACGCGCGTCGCCACCGGGAAAGTCGGCGCGCGCGCTGCCAAGGTCGGGCATGAAGAGCGTGTCGCCGACGAAGACGGCACCGTCGACCAGATAGGCCATGTCCGCGGGGGTGTGCCCCGGCACCAGCAAGGCGGTGGCTTCGACCTCGCCGATCCGGAAGACTTCGCCATCCTTGAACAGATGATCGAACTGGCTGCCATCGGGCACGAAACCCTGTTCGAGGTTGAAGAGCTTCTTGAAGGCCGCCTGCACGGCACGGATGTTCTCGCCGATGGCGATCTTTCCGCCGACCTGCTCCTGGATATGGCGGGCACCCGACAGGTGATCGGCGTGTGCGTGGGTTTCCAGAATCCAGTCGACCTGCAGGCCGTGCGCCTTGATGCAGGCCAGCAACCTGTCGGCGGCCACGGTGCGGGTGTGCCCCGACTTGAAGTCGTAGTCGAGCACCGGGTCGATGACTGCGGCGTGCTTTGTCGCGAGGTCCCAGACGACGTAGGAGACCGTCCACGTTGCGGGATCGAAGAAACCCTGGATCGTCGTGCGGGCTGTCATGGGTGTTCCCTCCATCGAGGTTCAGTTGGTCAACAAACAATATATATTTAAATATAATATATCAATCGCAAGCAACGCCACGAACCCATGAAAACCTCATCCACGGCCATCGACCCCGAAGTCCTGCGCGGTGCCGCCGGCAAGGCGGTCGTGGCGCTCAAGCTCCTGGCCAACGAAGACCGCCTTCTCCTGCTTTGCCAACTGTCGCAAGGCGAGATGTGCGTGAGCGACCTGGAGCAGAAACTGGGCATTCACCAGCCCACGCTGTCGCAGCAACTGGGCGTGCTGCGCAACGAAGGCGTGGTCGACACCCGCCGCGAAGGCAAGAACATCTTCTACCGCGTGGCCGACCCAGCCATGCTGGAGATCCTCGCGGTTCTCTACCGTATCTACTGCCCCAAGGAGGAATGATGGCCATCGACTGGAATCACTTCACGCCGCTTGCCGCAACGGCCGGCGGCGTGCTCATCGGCGTCGCGGCCGCGATGTTCGTGCTGCTCAACGGGCGCATCGCCGGCATCAGCGGCGTGCTTGGGGGCCTGCTCAGGCCGTCGAAGGGCGACGTGGCCTGGCGTGCGGCGTTCGTGCTCGGGCTAGTCGGCGCGCCGTGCGTGTATCTGCTCTTTGCCGTGCTGCCCAGGCCGCAGATCGACGCGGGGTACGGCGCGTTGATTCTTGCCGGTCTGCTCGTCGGCATCGGCACCCGCTACGGGTCGGGCTGCACCAGCGGCCACGGGGTCTGCGGCATTTCCCGCCTGTCGCCGCGCTCGCTCGCGGCCACCGTCACTTTCATGGCCGCCGGTTTCGTCACCGTGTTCGTGGTGAGCCACCTGCTCGGCGCCTGAGGAGGCTTTCATGATCCAGCTTGCTTCGCTGCTCGCGGGCCTTGTCTTCGGGCTCGGTCTCATCGTCTCCGGCATGGCCAATCCGGCCAAGGTGCTCGGTTTTCTGGACCTTGCTGGCGCGTGGGACCCGTCGCTGGCCTTCGTCATGGCGGGCGCCATCGCGGTCGGGATGGTCGCGTTCATGGTGGCCCGGCGCCGCACGGTGTCCTTTCTTGGCGCCGAGATGCGCCTGCCCTCCGCGCGCCACATCGATCGCCGTTTGATCGTCGGCAGCCTGCTCTTCGGCGTCGGCTGGGGCATCGCGGGCTTTTGCCCCGGGCCGGGCCTCGTGGCGCTGGGAATGGGCGAAACCAAGGCCCTCGTCTTCGTGGCCGCGATGCTGGCCGGCATGGTCATCTTCGAGCTGCTCGAGTGGCGCGCACACCGGGCGGCAATGCGCCTGCTCTGAGGGCGGCTCGCCCTTTTTCGTCAGCTCTTTCCCGTCAACCCACCCGACGGTCGACGCGCCAGTTCACAGGCCGGCTTCGCGCAATCGCTGCAGCAGTTCGAACTCTTCGTCGCGCGTGTGCACGGGTGCGCGCCGCCTGAAGGCGGCCAGGCATCGGGCCAGTATTTTTTTCATGGGGTTCCTCGCAATTTGCCGGATGGCATAGCGGCCCATTCTGGACACGCCGCACGAATGCGGCTTGACGTGAATCAAGCGAACGGCGCCACTGGCGCCCGCCTCCAACGTTGCGTCAGATCAACCGCCGCCATGCGCCGCGTGCCTATCCTGCGCACACAGGGCGGATCTTCAACGACAACACAGCACCTCAGAAGGAGCCATGACGTGTACCAAAAGATCCTCGTCCCTTTCGATGGCAGCGCAACTTCGGCGCATGGGCTGCAGGAAGCGATTGCCATCGTGAAGCTGACACACGGGCGCCTGCGGCTGATGCATGTGATCGACGAGCTGTCGATCGTCTATGCCGGCTGGGCAACCAATTGCATGCCGGCACTGCGCAAAGAGGCACTCGGGCTCCTGGAATCTGCCAGGCAGATCGTGCAGGCCGAAGGCGTGGAAGTCGACACCGTGCTGCACGACACCTTCGAAGGCGTCGTTTTCGAACTGATCGTTGCCGAAGCCGCAAGGTGGCCCGCGGACCTGATCGTGATCGGCACGCATGGCCGGCGCGGCTTCGATCGGTTGACGTTGGGCAGCAGCGCGGAGAACGTGTTGCGCCATGCGACGGTGCCGGTGCTGCTCGTTCGCGGCCCGAGCCCTGTCGCGCCGCTCGTCGCGCAGCGGCAAACCTGCATCGGCGCACCTGTGAGCTGAGCACTTTTCGCCTTCGCCGATCTGGAACAGGCCGGACCGAAGGCAAAGGCTCAATCCTGCGCGGATGTCGGCAAGACGCGCTCGGCGGACGGTGTTGGCCTTGCGCCGCCTGGTACGGCGCCGGCTGCAGCATCGGCTGCGGGCACCGCCTCGTGCACCAGCAGCACCGGCACCGACGCCTCGCGCGCGATCCGTTCCGCGCTGCTGCCCAGCAACAGGCGGCCCAACCCGCGCCGGCCATGCGTGCCGATCACGATCACGTCGGCGTGCCATTTGTGGGCCTCACTGTTCACGAGGTCGGCGACCGTCCCGTCGGAGGCGTCGTACAGCACTTGGTCGACCTCGATGCCCGCCGCCCGGACCTGCTCGGCGGTACGCACCAGCAGGCGTGCGCCTTCTTCGTGCAATTCCGGCGATCCATCCCACGCGTAATCGGCGTAGGCGTATGCCAGATCATCGATCACATGAAGCAGCCGTACCCGGCTCCTCTTGGGTGTGGCAACGCGTATCGCCTCCTCGACACCCTGTGCCGACGCCAGGCTGCCGTCGATGGGAATGAGAATTCGCTGGTACACGAGATGCTCCTTGCAGAAGTAAGACAGGCCGACCAAAGCAGTGAAGCCCTTGTTGCAGCCGCAATTGCAGCCACAGCCGTCGATCGATCCTAGGGAGCGCCGGCCCCGGTTTCTTGCGCCGCGTCAAGTCTGTCGCCGCTTTGCCTACTTGCTTGCGCAGGATCAAGCAGGCCCACAGGCGCGCCGCCTAACCTGAACTCACTGCTCTCACAAAGACTCACCCCAGGCGATCCGAAAACCCGATCACCCGCACCACCGCCCCGCCCATGGAAGCAAGCACCGTCACCGCAAGACAAGAGGCCGTCATCGCCTCGGGCCTGACCAAATACTTTGGTGAGGGCGAGGCGCGGATGACCGCGGTGAACCACGTGAACTTCGTGGCGCATTTCGGCGAGATGGTGTTTCTGGTCGGCCCCTCGGGCAGCGGCAAGACCACCTTTCTGAGCATGATCTCCGGCATCCTGCGGCCCGATGAAGGCACCGTGAACGTGAAAGGGGCCGACATCTGGGCACTGGGCAAGGAGGCGCTGGCCGATTTCCGGTTGAACACCATCGGCTTCGTGTTCCAGGACTACCACCTGTTCCCGCGCCTGACCACGGCCGAGAACATCGCGATCCCGTTGATCCTCAAGCACCTCGACTGGCATGATTCCATCGCACAGGCCAGAAAGTTCCTGGACATCGTCGGCCTGCGCGGGCGCGGCGACATCGTGCCGGTGAAGCTCTCGGGCGGCGAGCAGCAACGCGTGGCGATCGCACGTGCCATCGTGAGCAGCCCGGAGATCCTGATCCTCGACGAACCTACCGCATCGCTGGACGGAGACACCGGCCGGATGATCATCTCCTTCGTCAAGGAGAAGGTGCTCGATGCGCGGCGTTGCATCCTCATCGTGACGCACGACGCGCGCATCAACGAGTACGCCGACCGCATCGTCCACATGGAAGACGGCCGCATCACCGGGCTGGACAAGGGCACGGAATGAGAAAAAAACTGATCTTCGTGCTGTCGGTGACCGGCCTTCTGGCCGCGCTGGTGGCAGCCTACGTCTTCGGCATCGAACGAAAGGCGCAGCCGCCCGCGTACGCGCCGGTCAGCAATCCCTACGTAACGGCGATCTACGCGAACGGCATCGTCGAAAGCAACCAGGGCGGCGGCGCCAACATCAACATCAACCCCGAGGTTTCGGCCATCATTGCGCGGGTGCTCGTGCACGAGGGGCAGGCCGTCAAGGCCGGCACGCCGCTGGTGATGCTGGACGACACCGTGCAAAAGGCCACGACCGAGCAACTGCGCCTGCAGTCCGAAGCCGCGCTCGCCCTGCTGAACGAACTCCAGGCCCAGCCGCGCAAGGAGGTGCTGGCCATTGCCAAGGCGCAGGTGAACCTGGCCGAATCCAACCTCAAGGTGGCGAGCAACCAGTTCGCCAAGCGGCGCGCCAGCTTCGAGATCGACCCGCACTCGATCAGCAAGGACGTGCTCGACACCGCCGAAGACGCTGTGCGGCAGGCCAACGCGGCGCTGGAAGTGGCGCGCCAGCAGTACGTGCTTTCACGTGCGGGGGCGTGGAGCTACGACATCCTCAACCAGCGCCGGCAGTACGAAGCGCTGCAGCAGTCCTATCAGGCCGCGCTGGCGCTGCTGCAGAAGTTCACCGTGACCGCCCGCACCGACGGCGTGGTGCTGGCCGTCAACGCATCGGCCGGCAGCTACACGTCGTCGCTCGGCGTGCTGGACAGCTACACGCAGGGACAGGCGCCGCTGGTGGTCATGAGCGCGCCGCAAGACTACCTGGCGGTGCGCTGCTATGTGGACGAGATCCTGGTCTCGCGGCTGCCACCGCCCGACCGCATCCAGGCCCAGATGTCGCTGCGCGGCACCGACGTGAAGGTGCCGCTGGAGTTCGTGCGCGTGCAGCCCTATGTGTCGCCGAAGCTCGAACTCTCGAACCAGCGCCAGGAGAAGGTCGACCTGCGGGTGCTGCCCGTGATCTTCCGCTTCAAGATGCAAACACCGACCATGGTCTACCCGGGCCAGCTCGTCGATGTGTTCATCGGACAGAAATGACAAAGCCCGATGCACCGGCCCGCAACCTGCGCACGATCGCACTCGCCGCAGCCGGCGTGGCCTTGCTGGCGGGCTGTGCGGTCGGCCCCGATTTCGTGCGGCCCGCGGCACCCGGCGTGGATCGCTACACGCGGGAGCCGCAGGCAGCGGTGACCGACATCGCTGACGGGCAGTCGCAGCGCTTCATGCCGGACGCTGGTGTGCCCGCCGACTGGTGGCGCCTTTTCAGATCGCCCTCGCTGGATGCCGCGATGCAGCAGGCGCTGCGGCACAACCCGACGCTTCAGTCGGCCGAGGCCAGCTTGCGCCAGAGCCAGGACAACCTGCGCGCGGGCAACGGCGTGTTCTATCCACGGGTCGACGCGGCCCTGGCCGCCACGCGCGCACGCACGGCGCCGGCCGTGCAGGGCTCCAGCGCGGCCAGCACCCTCTACAAGGTAGTGACCCTGAGCGGCAGCATCAGCTATCCGCTGGACGTCTTCGGCGGCGAGCGCCGCACCGTCGAGGGCCTGGCCGCGCAGGTCGACAACCAGCACTTCACGACGAAGGCGGCGTACCTCGCGCTCGAGGCGAACCTCGTCAATGCCTGCATAGCGCGCGCGGCCTATTCAGCCCAGTTGCGCGCGACCGAAGAGCTGATTGCGCTGGAGGTCGATCAGCTGCACAGCATCGAGGCCCAGGTGCGCGCGGGCACGGCGCCCTATGCCAACCAGCTGAGCCAGCGCAGCCTCATTGCGTCCAACAAGGCGCAACTGGCCACGCTGGCGCAGAAGATCAGCCAGACCGACCACTTGCTGGCGCTGCTTCAGGGCGACGCGCCGGCCGAGGCCTCGCTGCCCGAGATCGACCTTGCCGAGCTGGTGTTGCCGCAAGACCTGCCCCTGAGCCTGCCCTCGCAGCTGCTGCGGCAGCGCCCCGACATCCTCGCCGCCGAGGCGCAGCTTCGTGCCGCCAGCGCCAACATCGGCGTCGCGACGGCGGCCATGTTTCCCAGCTTCACCCTGAGCGCCGACTACGGCACCGCGGGCTCGGGGTTGGGCAACCTGCTGGCCGCCGGGGGACGGTACTGGAGCTTTGCGCCCGCCATCGCGATGCCGCTGCTGCGCGGCGGCACCCTGCGGGCCCAGCGACAGGCCGCGATTGATGCCTACGACGCCCGGCAGGCCGACTACCGCCAGACCGTGCTCGCCGCGTTCGCGCAGGTGGCCGATGTGCTGCAGGCGCTGGCGCATGACGCGCAGGTGCTTCAGGCGCAGGCGGACGCGCAGCGCGCGGCGGCCGATGCCTTGGCGCTGCAGCGCGCCAGCTACCGCGCGGGCATGGTCGCGTACCTCGATGTACAGGCGGCCGACGTGCAGTTTCACAGCGCCACCATTTCCTACCTGGCCGCCGTGGCCCAGCGTCACCAGGACACGGTCGCGCTGTTCGCGGCGCTCGGCGGCGGCTGGTGGAATGCAAAGGCCGCCGAAACCGATACAGGGAAAGTCGCCACGCCATGACCCTGAAATACAGCGGCATCCTGCGCATCGGCTTCAAGCTGCTGGTCAATGACCGGGCCAAGTTCTCGGCGCTCCTGATCGGCATCACCTTCGCCGTCTTCCTGATGATGCAGATGACGGCCATGTTCGCGGGCATCCTGAACCGCGCCTACTCCACTGTCACAAACGTCGGGGCGGCGATGTGGATCATGGACCCGGCCGTGAACACGCCC
Organism: Variovorax sp. VaC1; assembly: GCF_043658315.1. Taxonomy (NCBI): domain Bacteria; kingdom Pseudomonadati; phylum Pseudomonadota; class Betaproteobacteria; order Burkholderiales; family Comamonadaceae; genus Variovorax; species Variovorax sp. VaC1. Next base: position 953,493 of record NZ_JBIGLT010000003.1, read on the forward strand.
ACCAGCGCCATTCCCCTGCCCGACTACCTGCTGGACAGCGTGCGCAGCATGAACGGCGTGAGCTACGCCGTGCCGCTGTTCATCGGCAGCGCACTGGTCAAGCTCGACAGCGGCACCTACCAGTCTGTTTCGGTGGTCGGGCTGGACGACACCAGCCTGCTCGGTCGCCCCGAGATCGCACAAGGACGGCTGGAAGACATCTACGCCGACAACTCCTTCTTCGTGGTCGATGACGCCGAGTTCGGCAAACTGGAGAACCCCCGCATCGGGACCACCTTCGAGCTCAACGACAACCGCGGCGTGATCGTCGGCATCGCCAGGGTCGCATCGAACGGCCTCAATGGCGTGCCCACGCTCTACACCACCTACAGCCGCGCGATCCAGTACCTGCCGACCATGCGCTTCACCATCTCGTACGTGCTGGTGCAGCCGCGCGACGCAACGGCCGTGGCCAGCATCAAGCGCGAAGTCGCGAAGCTCGGTTATGTGGCACTGACCCAGAAAGAGTTCAACCAGACCATCACCGACTACTACACCTACAAGACGGGCATCGGCACCAACATCCTGATCATGACGGTCATCAGCTTCCTGGTGGGGCTATCAATCTCGGGCCAGACCTTCTACAGCTTCATCCTGGAGAACCTCGAGAAGTTCGGCGCGCTCAAGGCCATCGGCGCCAAGGGGCGTGAACTCGTCTACATGATCCTCTTCATGGCGACCTTCACCGCATTGACCGGCTTCGGCCTGGGCGTGGGCCTGGTCACGCTGATGATCACGGTCGCGCGCTCGCAGTTGCCGACCTACGCCGCCATCGTGACGTTCTGGAACCTGGGCCTGGCCTTTGCCATGGTGCTGGTGATCGCGGCCATCTCCAGCTACTTCGGCATTCGCCGGGTCTTGCGCATCGAGCCTTTCGACATCTTCAGGGGCTAACCCCAGGATGCGGTCGCGAACGCCTCGACGAAACGCGGCAGCTCGTCCTGCGGCAGCCGGTCGATGCCGGCGGCGCGCGAGCGGCCGGCGCCGCCGAAGCGGCTGCACAGCGCATGGGCGCCGTGCGGACGTGCCAGCGGCGCGCGCACGCTGACGACGTAGCCGTCGCCCTGCGCCTTCAGCACCGCGTGCGCAAGGTCGGGCTCGCTGTTGGCCAGCGTGTTGGCCAGGCAGCCGAGCACGCGCCGACTCCACGGCGCATCGGGCAGCACGCGCACGTTGCCGTGAGCCCCCTGCCAGAACGAGGCAGTGCCCGCGGCCTGCCGCAGGTCGTTGCGGCGTACCGCATCGATTTCGTCGACGATGGGCTCGTGCGCCAGCATGTCGCGCGGGTCCGCGTGGCGCGCCATCAGCGGAAACAACAGGCGCGGCGCAATGCACACGTCGCGCTCGTCGTCGCCGTAGGCGTTGTAGTTGATCAGCTCGCCCAGCCGCCGCAGCCCCGCGCAGTCGCCGGGCTCGAAGCCGCCCTGCAGCGCCATCCGGTCGGCCACCTTGCCGAGGTTGTCGCCGTAAAGCCCGACGAGTGTCCACGCGCGGTAGGCGCCGCCCAGCCGGCGGTCGACCAGTAGACTGGTGCAGACCTCGCTCGTTTCGTCGATGTGCGCCTCGAGATGGGGGTGCACCGGCACCTCGCCGGCCGCGTGATGGTCGAAGTAGCGCACGCGCACGCCATCGCCGAGCAGGCGCAACAGGTCGTCGCGGTTGCGTTGCATCGAGAGGTCGAACACGTTCACTTCGTCGCCGGCCCGCCCCGGCACGCGGCCGAGCAGCGCGATGTCGCGCTTGAGCCCCGTCACAAGTTCGGCGATGCCGGGCTTATGAAGCCGCCATTGAACGGCAGCACAAAGGCCATCGGCGTCGCCGTTGCAGACATCGAATCGCCGGAGCATGGCTGCCTGCCCACCCAGGGGCTACCCCGAAATGCGCCAGCTGCCATCGGCCTGCCGGCATGCGCTGCCGCCGATGCTGTCGGGCCGCCCGCCAACCACGACCTCGAGCCTGAAGTCGCGGCACCGGGTGCCGCGCTGGTCGAAGCTGCGCGTGGGCGTGAACACGAAGCTGTCACCCGTCTCGCGGTTGCGCCAGGCCGACCACTCGCCGCTGGGCGAGGCTTCCAGTGCGCTCGCCGCGCGGCGGCGGTCGTTGTCATCCATGGCCCGTGCCGCCACGCTGCCCGGTGCCACGCCCGCGAGCGATCCGACCAGCGTGCTGCCGGCGGGTGCCTGCGTGGCCAGGCCATTGCAGGCGGTCAACGCCAGCACGGCAGACATGGCACACACGGCGGAAATTGCGGGCACCGGCTTCATTCGCGTCTCCTGAGTTCGGGGCCGTTCAGGCATAGGAACGCAGGCGCCGGGAAAAGTCGGCCAGCGGTGCGATGCCGCTCGCCTCGGCGCGCTGGCACCAGTCCTGCAACTGCCGGGCAAGCTGCTCGCTGGTCGCGGCGGAGCGGCTCCACAAGGCGGTCAATTCCCTGCGCATCGAATACATCGTAGTCAGCGCCTGCGATGCATTCAACGCCTGCATCACCTGAAGCTGCCGCGACGGGCCCAACACCCTCTCGTCTTTGCCGAGCAAGGGCTTTACCGACTTCAGCGCGCGCGCGGCTTCCGGCGACAGGCGGCGCAGGCGATCGAGTTCCGTGACGCAGGCCTTCTTCAGCGAGCGCGTGTAGTTCGACAGCACGTCGTAGTGGCAACGGATGATCGCCTGCACCGTGGCCAGGTCGACGCTCGCTTTGGGCGCGACCAGGCGCGGCGTCGGTGCCACATGTTTCACCTTGGCCAGGCCCAGGGCCTGCAGCGTGCGGATGTAGAGCCAGCCGATGTCGAACTCGAACCACTTGCTCGACAGCTTGGCCGAGGTCGGAAAAGCGTGGTGGTTGTTGTGCAGCTCTTCTCCGCCGATCAGGATGCCGATCGGCGAAATGTTGGTGCTGGCGTCGAGCGCGGGCCAGTTGCGGTAGCCCCAGTAATGGCCGATGCCGTTGACCACACCGGCCGCCCAGAACGGAATCCACGCGATCTGCGTGAGCAGGATCAGGCCGCCCAGCACGGCACCGAACAGCACCATGTCCACCACGCCCATCAGCACGATGCCGAGGATTTTGTAGCGCGAATAAACGCGGCGCTCCATCCAGTCGTCGGGCGTGCCGTGCCCGTAGCGCTCCAGGGTTTCCGCGTGCGCCGCTTCGCGCACGTACAGGAACACCCCACCCCACAGCACCCGGTTGAGGCCGTACACCTGCGGGCTGTGCGGGTCTTCCGGGGTTTCGCACTTGGCGTGGTGCTTGCGGTGCACCGCCGCCCATTCCTTGGTCACCATGCCGGTGGTCAGCCACAGCCAGAACCGGAAGAAATGGCTGGCAACAGGATGCAGTTCGAGCGCGCGATGCGCCTGATGCCGGTGCAGGAAGATGGTGACCGAAGCGATGGTGACGTGCGTGAGCGCCAGCGCGACCAGCACCGCACCCCACCAGGGAAGATCGAAAACGCCGGAATAGAGCAAGGATTGCATTCGTACCTCAAGAACAGTGCGAAGCATTCTGCGGACTGCGGCTGTATTGAACCTTGATACAGGTCAACGCCCGGCCCGCGCTTGAACGGCCTGGGCAAATGTCGAGTTCGAACGATATTGACGTGGCGCAAGCCCGACGGAGTCGCATGGCCGAAAAATCCGTCTGCCCGTCGCGCCGGGGCCGGCGGCAGGTGTCTGTTTCAGGCGGCCCCGAGGAGAGAACACCATGTCCCTGTACACGCACATCCTGGTTCCGCTGGACGGTAGTTCCACTGCCGATCGCGGCCTGCAGGAGGCGATTCACCTGGCGTCGGCGCTCAAGAGCAAGCTGCGGCTGCTGCATGTCATCGACGACTTCCCGATGCTTGCGGACCTCTCGACGATCGCCAGCTTCGAGGCGGGCCTCCAGAGGATGCGCCAGTACGGGGAATCGGTGCTCGCCAAGGCCCTTGCACAGGCCACGATGGCTGGTGTGGAAGCCGAAACCGTGATGCGCGAAGTCACGCAGGACCGCGTTGCTGACGTCGTGATCGAAGAGGCCAGCAAAGCGGCCTGCGACCTGATCGTGATGGGCACCCATGGCCGCCGGGGTCTCAGCCGGTTGGCGCTGGGCAGCGACGCAGAGCGCATCGTGAGAAGCAGCGCCGTGCCTGTTCTGCTGGTGCGCCTGGAAGGCACCGCTTGAACGTTCGAATGGCCAACCCAAATCTTTCAACCCTTCACTTCAACGAGAACACCATGACCACCTCTCACACATTTCGCGCCTTGCTGGTGCCCATCGCCATTGCGCTCAGTGCCACAGCCTTTGCTGCGGACTACACCGTTCCCGCTCAATTGAGCCCACCCGAAAGCGCGTTGCAGAAGAAGACACGCGAGGCGGCGCACAAGGCCGCGCAAGACGCGGAGCGGGCTGCCCGTAAGGCCGCAGACGCCGCCAAGGATGCGGCGGAAAAAGGCAGGGTCAACGCAGGCAAGGTGTCGCAAGCCATGGCGGAAGGCATACGCCGCGCCGCGCGAAAGGCCGCGCAAGCCGCCACGCGGGTAGAAGAAAAGACCGCCACGGCGAGTGCAAAGGCGCTCGATGAAAGCAAGGATGCCGCGCGGGCCGCCGAAGAAGAAGGCAGCAAGGCTGCGTTCGCGACCAAGGAGGCCCTTGCCCGGGCCGAAGAATCGGTCGCGCGCTCTGCGCAGGCCAGCAAGGAAGAGGCTGAGAAGGCCGCGAACGCCACGCGCGAGGCACTCGACAAAGCAGAAGAAGCCACGCGTGCCGCCGCCAAGGCGGCCGCGGACGCCTCTGCTCGGACGCTCGAAGCCATGAGGCGCTCGGTCCGTTCCTCGGGTTCCGACAAGACCTGATCTCACCCGCTCTTCACTTGCCCGTTCTCCGAAAGGACTGCCATGAACCCCGACATTCAACTCAGGCACGATGTCTTCGCCCAGCTCAACTGGGATCCTGCCGTCAACGCTTGCGACGTCGACGTGTGTGTGGATAACGGTGTGGTGACCTTGCGCGGCAAGGTGGCCGACGAAGCCCAGCGGCAGGCCGCCGAGCGCGCCGCGCGCCGTACCGAAGGACTGACCACGCTGGTGAACAGACTCATCGTGCGGCCCGCCAGGCAGGCAGCGCTCGATGGCACGACATCCAGCGCGCACGTGGCCTGATTTCGACGTTGCTACACGGGCTTACTCAACGCACAACTTGATGCAAATCAAGGCGCGCTGATGATCGCGCTTCAAGAATGGGCTTCCAGCAAGACAGAGGTAGTTTGATCTTGGACGCATTCCCGCCCAGCACCGACAAGCCGCCGTTGACCCGCGGAGCGCCCCAATGGCTTGCCAGGCTCGAGAGCCCACCTTCAGAAAGCGCGTGCGAAGCGCTGTCGAATCCTTGGCCTGATTTTCTGGCCGGCCAGGCCGACAGGCCTGTGCGCGTGCTTCTGATCGACGAGGACGCCGGTGCACGGCGTGTCATTGCCCACGAACTCACCAGGGACGCACGGGTGTGCGTCGCCGGCGAAGCGGGCAGCATGCTGGAAGGCAAACGGTTGCTGATGCACTGTCAATTCGACGTGCTGATCCTCGATGTGCGACTCGGTGGCGGCAAAGGCTTCGACCTCATCCAGTGTGCCAGGCAGCATCGCAGTTCGGCCGAGATCATCGTGCACACGACGCTGGAAGACGAGGCCCACGTGCACCGCGCATTCGCGGCGGGAGCGTCGGGCTATCTCGTCAAGAATTCCTGGTTCCAGAACTTCACGCAGGCCGTGCTGCAGGTCGTGAATGGCGGAGCGGCGGTATCACCGAGCGTGGTGCGGCATCTGCTCATCCGCTTCAAGCGCCTTGGGCATAGCGGGGCAGAGCGCGGCAGCGAGCCGCCCAAAGCCGTCCTGTCGGCGCGCGAGCGCGAAGTGCTCCAGCTTGTCGCCAAGGGACATGTCACACGGAACATTGCCGCCCAGTTGTCGATCAGCGTGCAGACCGTGAGCGCGCACATGAAGAGCATCTGCCGAAAGCTGCAGGTTCGCACGCGGGCGCATGCGGTCATTGCCGCCGCCAGCCTCGGGCTGATGTGATGCGGCGAGCGGCCGGCGCGCCAGTTGGCGGGTCAGCGCATCAGTGCGCCATGAACACCGGGATGGCGGCGCGCGCCAGCACATCGCGCGTCACGCCCCCCAGCATGCGCTCGCGCGCGCAGGCATGGCCGTAGCCGCCCATCACGAGCAGATCGCTCTGCATCGTGGTGGCGTGGTCCAGCAAGGCATCAGCGAAGTGCATGGCGGTCAAGCGCTGCTCGATGCCTGCCTGGACGCCGTGCCGCGAAAGCCAAGCGATCATTTCGGCGGGGCACAGCGTCCGGCCAGCGTTTGCGTCGCCTCCGCGCAGGAGCGAAATCAAGGACACCTTCGCGGCCTTGCGCAGCAGCGGCAGCGCGCCGCGCAGCGACATCGAGGCTTCGCGGCTCCCGTCCCAGGCCACCAGGACCCTGTCGAGTGCAGCGTCGAAGCGACCGGCGCGTGGAACGATGAGCACGGGCCGCCCCGCATGCAGCATGACCTCTTCGGGCAACTGGCGCACCGCGGCGTCCACAGTGGCGCGCTCGTCCGCCTGGCCCACGATGATGAGGTCGCTGGTGCGGCCATGATCGACCACGGCATCGACAGGCTCGCCATCCACCAGCCGCGCATCGAATGACGGGGGCGTCAGCTCCGCGATGCGGCAGCGGAACACATGTGCGACGGACTCGGCCCTTCTGCGCAGGTAGAGCGACGCGCCGACGATGCAGTCGGCCATCTCGGTGTGTGTCGACGCGGGTGCCTCGTCGGGCTGCACACCGGTCGTCACGATGCCCACCAGATGGCCGCCATGCAGTCTGGCGAGCCGCGCCGCCAGCACGGTGCGGGTTTCGCACCGCTCGGTGTGGTCGAGGTGGACGGCGATGGTCGAGAGCGTCATATCTTTTTTCGCGTCGCTGTTGCCGCAGCCTTGGCATGCGATCGGTGCGGCATCGGTGTCGGTGCCGTAGCCAGCGCCGTGTGCAGGTTGCACAGCGCGTCATGCACCACGTCGCGGCGCGAGGCCGGCCCGGCAGCCGCATGCGCCTGGGTGGCCGCGCTTTCCGTTGATTTTGCCGGTGGTTTGCACGACGAGGCATGGCCAAACGCTTGTTCGCCCGCCCGAGGCCAGAGCGCGTACACCGGCGTCATGGCCAGAGCCTGCCAGTCTTCGGCGCGCATGACGGCGTCTGTCTCGGCGCGGGTTTCCTCGATGCCTTGCTGCAATGCGTTCGCGCCGAGCGTCTCGAACATTTCGAGCATATGCAGCCAGATGCTCCACTGCGCCTTGCACAGCGCTAGCGGAAAAGTGATTTCGGTGCTCATGGGGTGTCCTCTCGGCCGGTGGCCACGGAAACCAATGCTGAGGCTGCGCCGCCGCGCCAGGCTTGCGCGGGATCAAGGAAACGCGCAGGAAGGCCACCGTATCGGTTGTTGCCGCATTGACGAAGGTCAAGCCGATGCGCGGGCAGATGTCCATACTGAGTCGCTCCGCCACGATGAAAGAAGTCCGACATGGCCCCCTCCTCCACCCCGGCGATTCCGAACGACTTCCGGCTGCTCGACGCCTGGTGGCGCGCGGCCAACTACCTGTCGGCGGGTCAGGTCTACCTGATGGACAACCCACTGCTGCGCGAGAAGCTCACGCTCTCGCACATCAAGCCGCGCCTGCTGGGGCACTGGGGCACGACGCCGGGGTTGAACTTTATCTACGCGCATATGAACCGCGCCATCAATGCGCGGGACCTCGATGCGATCTTCATCGCCGGGCCGGGCCACGGCGGGCCCGGCGTGGTGGCCAACACCTACCTGGAAGGCACCTACAGCGAGGTGTACCCCAACATCGGGCAGAACGCCGAAGGCCTGCGGCGGCTGTTCACCCAGTTTTCTTTTCCGGGCGGCATTCCGAGCCACGTCGCGCCGGAAACACCCGGCTCGATCCACGAAGGCGGCGAGCTGGGCTACTCGCTGCTGCACGCCTACGGCGCCGTGTTCGACAACCCTTCGCTGCTGGCCTGCTGCGTGATCGGCGACGGTGAAGCCGAAACCGGTGCGCTCGCGGCGAGCTGGCATTCCAACAAGTTCCTGAACCCCGCGCGCGACGGCGTGGTGCTGCCGATCCTGCACCTCAACGGCTACAAGATCGCCGGCCCCACGGTGCTCGCGCGCATCGGCGACGAAGAATTGGTCGACCTGCTGCGCGGCTACGGGCACGAGCCGTATTTCGTGGTGGGCGACGACCCGGCGCAGATGCACCCGCTGATGGCGCAGGTGCTCGACAGCGCACTCGACCGGATCCGCGCCATCCAGGCGGGGGCACGCAAGAACGGTTTTCACGAGCGGCCGCGCTGGCCAATGATCGTGCTGCGCTCGCCCAAGGGCTGGACCGGGCCGCGCCGCGTCGATGGCCTGCCGATCGAAGGCACCTTCCGCGCGCACCAGGTGCCGCTGGCCGATTTCGACGCGAAGCCCGACCACATCGGGCTGCTCGAAGGCTGGCTGCGCAGCTACCGGCCCGAAGAACTCTTCGATGCGGCCGGCGCCTTGCGGCCCGAGATCGCCGCGCTCGCACCCCGGGGAACACGCCGCATGAGCGCCAACCCGAACGCCAACGGCGGTCTGCTGTTGAAGGATCTGGCGATGCCGCCCTTCCGCGCGCATGCGGTCGCGGTCAAGGCGCCCGGCGCCACCGATGCCGAGGCCACCCGCGTGACCGGCGAGTTTCTGCGCGAAGTGATGCGGCTCAACGCGGACGCGGCCAACTTCCGCGTGATGGGGCCGGACGAAACCGCCTCGAACCGGCTTGGCGCGTTGTTCGACATCACGCAGCGCACCACCACCGCCCGGGTTGTTCCGGGGGACGACCACCTCTCGCCCGACGGCCGCGTGATGGAAGTGCTGAGCGAGCACCTCTGCCAGGGCTGGCTCGAAGGCTACCTGCTGACCGGCCGGCACGGCTTCTTCTCGTGCTACGAGGCCTTCATCCACATCATCGACTCGATGTTCAACCAGCATGCCAAGTGGCTCAAGGTGGCCCGCGGCATCGGCTGGCGGCGGCCGATCGCCTCATTGAACTACCTGTTGACCAGCCATGTCTGGCGGCAGGACCACAACGGCTTCAGTCACCAAGACCCGGGCTTTCTCGACCACGTGGTGAACAAGAAGGCAGAGATCGTGCGCGTGTATCTGCCGCCCGACGCCAACACCCTGCTCTCGGTGGTCGACCACTGCCTGCGCAGCCGCGACTACGTCAACGTGATCGTGGCGGGCAAGCAGCCCGCGCCGCAATGGCTGGACATCGACGCGGCCAGCCGCCATTGCGCCACCGGCCTGGGCATCTGGGACTGGGCCAGCAACGACGGCGGCAAGACGCCTGACGTGGTGATGGCTTGCGCCGGCGACGTGCCCACGCTGGAGACGCTGGCCGCCGTCGACCTGCTGCGCCGGCAAGTACCCGCGCTGAAGTTGCGGGTGGTGAACGTGGTCGACCTGATGGCGCTGCAGTCGCCCAGCGCGCATCCGCACGGGCTGTCCGACGCCGATTTCGATGCCATCTTCACCACCGACAGGCCGGTGATCTTCGCGTTCCACGGCTATCCGGCGCTGATCCACCGGCTGGTCTACAAGCGGCGCAATCACCCCGGCTTTCATGTTCACGGCTATTGCGAGGAAGGCACCACCACCACGCCCTTCGACATGACCGTGCTGAACCGGTTGGACCGCTTCCACCTGGCCGCCGACGCCATCGAGCGCGTGCCGCGCCTGTGCGACAGCACCGGCCATGTGCAGCAGCACCTGCGCGACAAGCTGCTGGAGCACCGCGCCTACATCAACCGCCACGGCCGCGACATGCCCGAAATCGAGCACTGGCGCTGGGCGGCGCGGGACGCCGCGCGCGCCGAGTAGGCGTACCAATCAGGCGAATTGGGTAGGTAGATAGGTAGGTAGAAACCGGGCCTTTCGGGGCCTGCCGCCGGCACGGCTTGCATGCTACGCTCCGACCGATTTCTGAATGTTTCAACCAACATTCGCGCCCTATTTCCTTGCCCTCGCATGAAACCTGCACCCCACATTGCGGTGCTCGACGATGAAGTCGACATCACGCTGCTGCTGGCCAACTACCTTCAGGACCATGGCTTTCGCGTTACCCAAGTCCACAACGGCCGCTCGCTGGTAGCGCTCATGGATACGGACCCGGCAGACCTGGTGCTGCTCGACCTGGGCCTGCCCGGCGAAGACGGTTTTTCCATCGCCCGCCGCATCCGGGAAAGCTGGCGCTGCGGCCTCGTGATCGTGACCGGTCGCGGCGATGCCGTGGACAAGGTGGTGGGCCTGGAGGTCGGGGCCGACGACTACGTGACCAAGCCCTTCGACCTGCGCGAGCTGGTCGCGCGGGTCAAGGCCGTGCTGCGTCGGCTGACACCCGAGACGCCCGCCGCCACCGCAGCAACCGCTGCGGTGCACGCCTCCCCCGATCGGCTGCGCTTCGCCGGCTGGCGGCTGGACACCGCCGCGCGCAGCCTGCACAACCCGCAAGGCGACGAGGTACCCCTGACGACCGGCGAGTTCGACCTGCTCCGCGCCTTCGCCCGGCACCCTGGGCGCGTGCTCTCGCGCGACTTCCTGCTCGAAGAGACGCGCGGCCGCGAAGCCGCCCCCTTCGACCGCACGATCGACGTGCAGGTCGGCCGCCTGCGCAAGAAGATCGAGCGGGATGCGGACGACCCGCAGCTCATCAAGTCGGTTCGCGGCGCGGGCTACATCCTCGTGCCGCCCGTTTCCCATGACTGACCCCGCGAACAACCCGCCGTTCGTGCTCGACGTGCCCATTCCGGGCCTGCCTTCGGGCATCGAGGAAGGCAGCGTCTTCCGCTCGCTCTTCGTCTCCTACCCCGACTCGCTGCTGCTGGTGGACCAGTCGGGCCACATCATGCTGGCCAATCCCTCGGCGGCCGCGCTGCTGGGCTACGCCGTCGACGAGTTGGTCGGCCTGAACGTGGACGTGTTGGTGCCCGACAGCATCCGCCCGCGCCATGCGTCGTACCGCGAGGCCTACGGCCGCGCCCCGCGTCCACGCCCCATGGGCACGCACATGGAGTTGGTGGCCAAGCGCAAGGATGGCAGCGAGGTCATGGTCGAGATCGCGCTAAGCCCGCTGCAGACCCACGGGCTGCCCTTTGTGGTGGCGGCCATCCGCGACATCGGTGCCTACCCCCGTGTGAAGCAGGCGCTGCAGCGCGCCCGTTACAGCGAGCACCTGGCCCAGTTGGGCCGCCTTGCCGTCGACACACGCGATCTTCAAGTGGTGCTCAAGCATGTGCCCGAAATCATCACCATGGCCTTGCAGGTCGAAGTGGCCGTGGTGTGGCTTCTCGATAACAACCGCCTTGAATTCCGCGTGGCCAGCGGCGTCGGCCTGATCGCCGGCGAAGAGGTCGGAATGCGGGTTGCCAACCGGCCCGACACGCCACCCGGCTTCGTTCTTTCCCAAGGTCGGCCGGTGGTGGTGCCGGACTACCGGAGCGAGCATCGCTTTACCGTGCCCCAGGCTTACCTCGATGCGGGCCTGATCAGTGCGCTCGCCGTGCCGCTGTCCGACCGCGGACGCGTGATCGGCATGCTGTCGGTGCGCTCGAAAGAGGCCAAGCGCTTTGGCGACGAAGAGCTGCGCTTTCTGGAGTCGCTGTCCAGCCTGCTTGCCACCAGCCTGCAGCGCGTGCAGACCGAAGAAGCGCTCAACCACGCACAGCGGCTCGAAAGCGTCGGCCAGCTCACCGGCGGCATCGCGCACGATTTCAACAACCTGCTGACCGTGATTCAGGGCAACCTGCAGGTCCTCGAGGAGCTGCCCGCGCTGGCGCAGGACGCCTATGCGCAGCAACTGGTGAATGCCGCCACGCGCGCCTCGCGGCGCGGCGCTGAACTCACGAGCAAGCTGCTGGCGTTTTCCAGGCGGCAGGTGCTGCAGCCGATCGCGGTCGACACCCACGTGCTGATGCATTCGCTGGCCGACATGCTGCGCCGCACGCTCGACCAGCGCATCAGCATCGAGATCGATACCGTGCCCAGTTGCCCGCCGGTGCTGGCCGACCCGAGCCAACTCGAATCGGCATTGCTGAACATCGCGATCAATGCGCGCGACGCCATGCCCGAGGGCGGCGTGCTGCGGTTTCGCACCGAGATGTGCGAGTCGTTGCCGGCCGTGCTGTACACCGAGCACAACGACGCACAAGGCCACGCGCATGGCCGCTTCGTCGCGATCTCCGTCGCCGACAGCGGCACGGGCATGGACGAAGATGTCAAGGAGCGCGCCTTCGAGCCCTTCTTCACCACCAAGGAGGCCGGCCGCGGCACCGGCCTGGGCCTGAGCACGGTCTATGGCTTCGTCAAGCAGTCCCGGGGAGCGATCGCCATCGACAGCAAGCCGGGCCAGGGCACCACGGTAAGGCTCTATCTGCCGCAATTGGAAGAAGCCAGGTCAAAGGGCGCCGGGGAAGAAGAACACCCCGACGAGACGGTCCCGTCCGGCCTGCGCGTGATGCTGGTGGAAGACGATGCCGAAGTCCGCAATGTGATCCACACCTTCCTGGCAACGCTGGGCTGCAAGATCACCACCGCCGCCACAGCCGAGCAGGCGCTCATGGTCATGAACAGCAGCGGCGAGGCCGGCTTCGACCTGCTCCTGAGCGACATCGCGCTGGGCCCCGGCATGCGCGGCACCCGGCTGGCCACCGAGGCGCAGCAGCGCTTTCCCCGGCTGGCGGTGCTGCTGATGTCGGGTTTTTCGTCCGAGTTGCTGGATGCGGACCGCGAGGTGCCGCAGGACTGGGAGCTGCTGCGCAAACCCTACACGCGCTCCGAACTGGCGCGGGCCATCTCCAGGGTGCTGGCCGGCCGCGCCTGAACGCGGCGGCCACGCCGCCCTTTCACTGCAGCATCGAAGGTGCCGGCGCCAGGCAGCGCTGCACGAAAGCCGACAAGGCGCCTACGTCGGGAATCTGCACGTCGCGGCGACCCTTTTCGGCAAAGCCGATGACCTTGTCGCGAGCCAGCCGCGACAGCGCCCGGCTCACAGTTTCCAGCGTCATGCCAAGGTAGTTACCGATCTCGGCGCGGGTCATGCGCAAGGTGATCTGGTCGGTGCGCATGCCGCGCTCAGCCAGCGACTCGGCCCAGTAGCGCAGGAAGTCGGCCACGCGCGCGTCGGCCGGCAGCGTGCAGACCGACATCAGCGAATCGCGGTCGTGGGCGATCTCGCGGCTCATCGCGCTGTGGAGCACCTGCAGCAAGTTGGGTTGCGAGACACAGGCGCCCATCAACGATTCGTAGGAAACGACCCAGATCTCGCCGGTGTCCATGGCCACGGCATCGCAGGAATAACGCCCCCCGGCGATGCCGTCGAAGCCGAGCCAGTCGCCCCGGAACTTCAGGCCAACCACCTGCTCGCGGCCGTCCGCCGAGAGGTTGACGATCTTGAAGAAACCCGAGTTCAGGATGTAGAGGTTGCCGAAGCGCTCGCCGGCCTGGTAGATCACGTCGCCCGTGTGCACCACACGGCGCTGCGGCTTCAGTTGCTCGCCCAGCAGCCGGAGGGTGTCGGACGTGTGCCGGCCCGCACGCTCCTGGGCTTCGGGGGCCTTCTTCGCGAATGCAGCGGTGCTGGTGGCCATCAGGCCGGTCATGGCCGTTGCTGTCTTTTCGGGGGTGGCGATCGTGAGCATTTGGAACTCCTGGGTTGTCGGTGGCGTGTCGATGGATGGATGCTAGGAAGCCCCTGGCAATGCACGGACAACAGTCGGAATCGGTGGGTAACGCTCGGTGAATGGTGTGTGTCCGGCGTGTATCAACGCCATGCGCTGTGCACCAAGTCACAGGACAGCGCCCACGACTTTGACCTGTATCAAGCCCGAGGCAAACGGCGCGACTAGCCTCGATACGTCACATATCGACCATTCCCATGCGCCTTCCGAACCGACTCCGCGAGCCCGAGGCCGCGCCCCAGCTTTCGCCACTGGACGTGTCGAGCCTGCTGTGCCGGGCGCGCATCCTTCAGCGTGCCGCATTGGAGGGAGCCACATCCAGGCCGCTGCGAGGCAAGAACCTGGGCCTGCTGTACGAAACCCCTTTCGATGCGGCGCAGGCGCTGTTCTGCGGCGCCGCCGAAGAGCTGGGCGCGCGCGTGGCCACGATGCGGTCGAGCCTGTCGCTCGAAAGCTCGCCGCAAGAGGTTCAGCACACGGCACGCATGCTGGGCCGCCTCTACGAGGCCGTGGAGTGCCAGGACCTGGACCCGGCCCTGGTGCGCCAGATCGGCGAGCACGCGGGCATTCCGGTCTTCGACGGCGCAGCCATGGAAGACCACCCTGCCGTGCGACTTGCCGAGTTGCTCGGCGACAAGACCTCGTTGGCCGACAACCAGCGTTTCATGGTGCAGGCCCTGCTGCTGGAAAACATCGGCTGAGCTGCCGGGCGCGTTCCGCGCCCGCTCTTGATCCAGCGCAATGCGGGTGGCCCGCCTGCTTCCTACAGTGGATTCCACGGTCGTTGCAATTTCCTTGCGACGGCCGCCTCTCCTACCACTCATTGCAAGGAATCCCCATGAAGACCGATACCCAACTGCGCAACGATGTCCAGGCCGAACTGAGCTGGGACCCCGCATTCAAGGCCTCCGACATCGGCGTCATCGTCAAGGACGGCGTGGTCACCCTCACAGGCCATCTCGCCAGCTATGCAGAAAAGTACGCTGTGGAGCGCGCCGTGCAGCGCGTGCACGGCGTGAAGGCGATGGCGGTCGAAATGACCGTGAAGCTGCCCTTCGACAACGAGCGCACCGACGCCGACATCGCCATGGCCGCCGAGCGCGCGCTCGAATGGAACGTGCTCGTGCCGAACGGCAAGATCCGCCCCATGGTGGAAATGGGTTGGCTCACGCTCGACGGCGAAGTCGAGTGGGGCTACCAGCGCAACGCCGCCGAAGCCGCCGTGCGCGACCTCATGGGCGTGACCGGCGTGTCCAACCTCGTAAAGGTCAAGCCGAAGGTGAGCCCCGCCGACGTGGAAAAGAAGATCCACGATGCGCTTTCGCGCCAGGCCGATCGCGAAGCGAACCGGCTGTCCATCAGTGTCACGGGCTCGCAGGTTACGCTGCGCGGCACGGTGCACTCCTGGACCGAACGCGATGCGGTGCAAGGCGCTGCCTGGGCAACGCCTGGCGTCTCGGTCGTGGTGAACGACCTGCTGGTGGACGCCTGAGCATGCGCGTCGCACTCGTCACCGGTGGCACCTCCGGCATCGGTGCGGCCACGGCCGAAGCCCTGCAGGCCGCGGGCTACCGCGTGGCTGCGAGCTTCGCAAGCCGCACCGAAGCGGCGCAGGCCTTTCACGCGCGCACAGGCATTCCGGTCTTCGGCTGGAACGTGGCCGACTTCGCGGCCTGCGAGACCGGTGTCGCGCGTGTCGAGGAGGCCCTCGGGCCGGTGGAGGTGCTGGTCAACAACGCCGGCATCACGCGCGACGGCATGCTGCACAAGATGAGCGCCGAGCAGTGGCGCGAGGTGATCGACGTCAACCTCGGCGGCTGCTTCAACATGTGCCGCGCCGTCATCGCCGGCATGCGCGAGCGGCGCTTCGGGCGCATCGTGAACATGGGCTCGGTGAATGGCCAGTCGGGGCAGATGGGCCAGACCAACTACGCGGCGACGAAGGCGGGCCTGATCGGCTTCACCAAGTCGCTGGCGCTCGAAGGCGCCGCGCGCGCCATCACGGTCAACCTGGTGGCGCCGGGCTACACCGACACGGCCATGGTGGAGGCGGTCGCGCCCGAGGTGATGGCGCGCATCTTGTCGGACATTCCAGCGGGCCGCCTCGCCACGCCGGCCGAGATCGCACGCGCGGTGGTGTTCCTGGCGGCCGACGAGTCCGGGTTCATCAACGGCGCCACGCTGTCGATCAACGGTGGCAAATACATGGCCTGAGACGACTGCGAAGGCGTCTCGGAGGTTCCTCCTTTCATCCCTTTGCCAGAAAGGCCCGTTATGCCCATGATCGAAGTCGCCCCCTCGGGCGTGCCTGCCCGGCAAAATGGGCCCGACCGACAAAACCCGAGCATCATGCGTGCGATGGTGCTTGGCGCGGCTTGGCTGCCCCTTGAACTGGAATGCCGCGCAACCCCGCAACCAGGTCCCGGTGAACTGCGGTTGCGCGTACTGGCCTGTGCGGTCTGCCGCACTGACCTGCACATCGTCGACGGTGAACTGCCGCTGCCTGTGCTGCCGATCGTGCCGGGGCACGAGATAGTGGGAGTGGTAGAGGCGATCGGTGCGGGCGTCGAGGGCCATGCCATTGGCGACCGCGTCGGCGTGCCGTGGTTGGGCCACAGCTGCGGCTGCTGCGCCTTCTGCCTGGACGGCCACGAGAACCTGTGCGATGCGCCGCGCTTCACCGGCTATCACCGCAACGGCGGCTTCGCCAGCCACGTGATCGCCGAGGCGGCCTTCTGCCTGCCGCTGACCCTGCCCGAAGCCGATGCCACCCGCATCGCCCCCCTGCTCTGCGCGGGCTTGATCGGCTGGCGCAGCCTCAAGGCCGCGGGCGACAGCGCGCATGCCCGCCGGCTGGGGCTTTACGGCTTTGGCGCCGCGGCCCATCTCATCGCGCAGGTGGCCATTGCTCAGGGACGCGAGGTGTACGCCTTCACGCGGCCGGGCGACCAGGCGACGCAGGCCTTTGCGCGCAGCCTTGGTGCAAAGTGGGCAGGCGGCTCGGACGAACAGCCGCCCGAAGCGCTGGATGCGGCCATCCTGTTCGCGCCCGCCGGCGAGCTCGTGCCGGCCGCGTTGCGCGCCGTGCGCAAAGGTGGACGGGTGGTCTGCGGCGGCATCCACATGAGCGATATCCCCTCTTTCGCGTACCGGCTGCTGTGGCAAGAGCGCAGCGTAGTCTCTGTAGCAAACCTGACGCGCGCCGACGCCCGCGAGTTCCTGGACTTCGCCCAGACCCATCCGCTGCAGGTGCACGTGAAGACCTATGCGCTCACGCAGGCCAACCAGGCGCTCGACGATCTGCGCGCGGGCCGGATCGAAGGCGCTGCGGTTCTGGTGCCCTGACCTGCCACGCCACGGCAGCGCTCAAAGCTCCTGCGATTCGCGGTAGTCGGGCACCGTGCACGGCCAGCCGTGCCGTTCTTCGATGGCCAGCCGCAGCGCATCGGCGGCCACGGGCTCGCCGTGCGTCACGAACACCCGGCGCGGCGCGCGCTGGGTATCGAGCCACGTGAGCAGCTGATTGCGGTCGGCGTGCGCCGAGAGCGTTTCGATGTTCGCAACCTCCGCGCGCACCGGCACATAGGCGCCGTGGATCTTCACGGCGTCGGCGCCCGCCACCATGGCCGCACCGCGCGTGCCTGCAGCCTGGAAGCCTGCAAAGAGGATGGTGTTCCTGGCATCGGGCGCATAGGCTTTCAGGTGATGCAGCACCCGCCCGCCAGTGGCCATGCCGCTGGCGGAAACGATGATCGACGGAAAGCTCAGCGTGTTCAGGCGCCGGGACTCTTCTTCGGTATTGATGATGATGGTCTGCCCCTGCATGGCCGCGCACTCCTGCGCGCTCAGCCGGTGTTCGTCGGTATGGCGCTGGTACAGGCGGGTGGCGTCCGCCGCCATGGGGCTGTTCAGGTACACGGGCATGTCGGGAATGCGCCGCGCCTGCTTGAGCAGGCGAATCGCATGCAGCAGCGTCTGCGCCCGGCCGACGGCAAAGGCCGGCACCACCACAATGCCGCCGCGCGCGGCCGTTCTGTTGACGATGGCGGCCAGCGCGGTCAGGGTGTCGCTTTCAGGGTGCCGCCGGTTGCCGTAGGTCGACTCGATCACCACGTAGTCGGCTGGCTCGGCGGCCTCGGGTGGGCGCATGAGCAGGTCGTCGCTGCGGCCGACGTCGCCCGAGAACAGCAGGCTCGTGCCCTCCCAGCCGATCCGCACGCTGGCCGCACCCAGGATATGCCCCGCGCGGTGCAACTGCCAGGACCAGCCGGGCCACGGCGCGCATTCCACGCCGAACGGAACCACCTCGAAATGCTTGAGCGCCGTGCGCGCGTCCTGCTCCGTGTACAGCGGCAGCGCGGGCTTGTGCTTGGAGTGTCCGTGGCGGTTGGCAAAGGCCGCGTCTTCCTCCTGCAGGCGGCCCGAGTCGGGCAGCAGCAGTTCACAGAGTTCGCGCGTGGCCGAGGTTGCGTACACCTTGCCCTTGAAGCCGAGTTGCACCAGCCGCGGCACAAACCCGCTGTGGTCCATGTGCGCATGCGTCAGCAGCACCGCGTCGATGCTCACCGCTTCGACCGGCAACGACTCCCAATTGCGCAAGCGCAGCTGCTTGAGCCCTTGGAAAAGCCCGCAATCAATCAACAGGCGCCGGCCTTCATGCGTCAGCAGGTACTTCGAGCCAGTGACGGTGCCAGTGCCTCCCAGGAAATCGATGCGCATATCGTCGGACTCAATGCGACATCAGAACCGGGAGCGTCATCCATTGAAGGATCGACAGCGTCGCCCCGCCCATGACCCATTCACGCGCCCGGCTGTGGCCGTAGCAGCCCATGACCAGCATGTCAGCACTCAGGTCGGCCGCGAACGACAGCAGCTTGTTGCCCGCGTCGTCGTCCTTGTCGCCACCGGGGTGCAGCGTGACGTTCACGATGCCTTGCACCCGCAGGTAGTCCTGCAGGCACTTCAGGGCACTTTCGGCGCCTTCACCATAGGTGACGACGTGCACGCGCGACGCTGTGCGCAGCCAGGGCAGCGCGGCCGTCACGGCGCGGGCCGATTCGCGGGTTTCCTTCCAGGCCACCAGCACGTTGCGCCCGATCGGGCCGATCGGCCCCGCATACGGCAGCACCAGCGCCGGGCGGCCGCTCTGCACCAGCACGCTGGGCAGGAAGTCGCCGGGAAGCTCACCGTCCATCGGGTCGTTGCGGTCGCGCTGGCCCAGGATCATCAGGTCGGCATAGAGTGCACGCCGCGCGAATCCCCAGGGGCCGTCGCTTTCGGGCTCGGCCCAGTGCAGGCGTTGCGAGCCCGCGCTGTGCGTCATGAAGGTGCTGTGCATCTTGTCGCGTGCCGCCTTGTCGATCTCTTGCATGATCGCGACGGCTTCCGCCGCGGCCTCAATGGCGAACGGGTAACGCATGAGCGCCGACAGGGTGCAGGGCCTGGCCGTGACCTCGGCATCGAAGATCTCTGCCAGTTGACGCGCCAGCCTGATGCGCTCCACCGTGCGGGCGGAACCGTCGAGGTGAAGCAGGATGGATTTTGGGGTCTGCATGAGGGCTCCTTCGGCAAGCGGTGAACGATGTGCAGACCTTAGGTCCGCGCTTGCCACATGGCCTTGCGCTGCGTCAATCGCCCGCTCGCTTGCATGCCGCCGCACCATTGCTTGACCGGGCGCAAACCCGGACCGGACATGCATCCCTAGTCTTGGGCTTCTTCTTTCGACACCGATGCCACTGCCTCGTGTATCGAACTCCCATCACCAAAGGAACCACACCATGACCCGCTTTCAACAAGCCTGCATCGTCGGCAGCGGCATCGGCGCGCTGTCGGCCGCCGTGCTGCTGATCCGCGACGCCGGCATGCCCGGCTCGCGCATCCGCATCATCGAAGAGGCGCCGTTGCCGGGCGGCGCACTCGACGGCGCCGGCAACGCGCACCAAGGCTACGTGACACGCGGCGGCCGCATGTTCACCGACGAGACCTACACCTGCCTGTGGAACGTGCTCGAGAGCATTCCCTCACCTTCTGCGCCCAGCCGCACGGTGCGCGACGAGATTCGGGACTTCAACGCGGCGTGGCACTCCGACGCGCACGCCCGGCTGATCGACCGGAACCACCGCATCCTCGACGCCAGCGATCTGGGCTTCGATTTCCAGGATCGTATCGAGCTGATGCGCCTGCTGGCCACGCCCGAGCGCGCGCTGGGCACAAAGCGCATTGAGGAGTGTTTTTCCACGCACTTCCTGGACACGCATTTCTGGGCCATGTGGCGCACCACCTTCGCGTTCCAGAACTGGCACAGCGCGGTCGAGCTGAAGCGGTACATGCTGCGCTTTCTGCAGGAGCTGCCGCGCATCCACACGCTGGGCGGCGTGCGGCGCACCACGTTCAACCAGTACGACACCATCGTGCGCCCGATGGTGAAGTGGCTGCTGGAACACGGCGTGCGCTTCGACTACGGCATGCGCGTGGTCGATGCCGATTTCAACACTAGCAGCGAAGGTGGCCTGCGGATCGATACCCTGCATTGCGTGCAGGACGGCCACCCGCTCAGCTACAAGGTCGGCGCGCAGGAGTGCGCCTTCATCACTATCGGCTCCATGACGGCCGACTCGCGCAACGGCAACGACCACCAGCCGCCGGAACTGGTGCGCGACCAGCGCGACGGTGCATGGACGCTGTGGCGGAACATGGCACGCAAGGCGACGTGCTTCGGCCGGCCGGAGGCCTTCTGCGGCAACGTCGACGAGAGCAAGTGGGAGTCCTTCACGCTCACGATGCGCAGTCCGCTGCTCATCCAGCGCATCCAGGCCTTTTCGGGAAACGCGCCCGGCACTGGCGGGCTCATGACCTTCAAGGATTCGAGCTGGCTGATGTCGATCGTGGTGCCGCATGCGCCGCATTTCGAGAACCAGCCCGACGGCGTCTTCACGCTGTGGGGCTACGGCCTGTTGCTCGACACCCAGGGCAACTACATCGCCAAGACGATGTCCCAGGCCAGCGGGCAGGACATCCTGACGGAGCTGATGCACCACCTGGGTTTCGAGGACATCCTCGACGAAGTGCGGCGCACCACGACCGTGGTGCCGGTGATGATGCCGTACATCACCAGCGAGTTCGAATGCCGCAGCGCGTCGGACCGGCCGGCCGTCATCCCCGATGGCGCAAGAAACTTCGCCCTGCTCGGGCAGTACGTCGAGATTCCCGAAGACGTGGTCTTCACGGTCGAGTATTCGGTGCGCGGCGCAATGCATGGGGTGTACGGGCTCATGGGCCTGGACACCGAGGTGCCCCCGATCTACCACGGGATCGCCGACCCCAAGGTGGCGCTGGCCAGCCTGCGCACCCTGATGAGCTGACGCCGTTGGCGGCGGCGCTCGAAGCTTGATCCATCTCAAGCACTTTCGCCGCGTGGCCGCGCAAGATGTTTTTCTATCGAGCCCAAGGAGAAAACCATGTCCTTCCTGTCGAACAACGTAGGAACCCTCGACCGCGCGGTGCGCATCGGCGCAGGCGTGCTGCTGATCGCGCTGGCTGCCATGGGCACCATCGGCGTGTGGGGCTACATCGGCGTGGTGCCGCTGCTGACCGGCGTGGTCGGCACCTGCCCGGCCTATTCGCTTTTCGGGTTCAGCACCTGCGCGCGCGACGGCGGGCGCTGAACGCCGGACCTGTTTACTCATTCATCCGCAAAATCAGGCCGGGAGGTTCCCCATGTCCTTCTACTTCTGGTTGCGCATCGCGCTCTTCGCGGCGCTGGGTGCCCTGGTCCTGTGGGCCGCGCTCCGGTCGCTCATCATGTGGCTCACGCTCGACTGAGGCCTTTACGGAGACAGGTCGATGTGCATGGATCTTTTGAGAAAGCTCGCGCAAGCGCGCCTTCCTCTGACCGAAGATGACCCCGCCATGATCGACAGGCTGCGCGTGCTGGAAGCTGCCGGCCACATCAAGGTCTTGATTCCTCCCGTCCACGTGGACTGCGACCACTGCATGCGCCAGCCCCCGGCCACGGTGCTCGAGATCACGCCCCAGGGGCACCGGGCCCTGAGCATGGAAATGGCCGAAGAAGAAGCGCTGTTGCCCGCCATGCGCCGGCCGGGCCGGCCCTCACTGGCGTCGCGGCCAAAGGCCGCAAGCGCGGCACTCAACATCGCGCAGCTGACCGCGTGGTTCAGCGGCACCAGGCATCGAGACTGAGGTCCGACCACAGCGCCTGCAGCGCCAGGGCCGCCAGCAGCACCCCGGCCAGCCGCGTTCCCCAGGTCTGCCGTGCGGCGCCGTCGCCCCCGCGCAGCCGCTGCCAGAGCCAGGGCGCCAGCATCAGCGACACGCCGCTGCCCACGGCAAACAGCACCATCGCCGCGGCGCCCTGCAGCGGCCCGTTGCCCAGGCTCGCCAGCATCAGCGCCGAATAGAGCAGCCCGCAGGGCATCGCGACCCAGAGCGCGCCGGTGGCCAGCAAGCCCAGCGGCGAGCCTCCGACGAGCGGGTGAAGGCGCGATTCGAGCAGGCGGCCCGCGCGCTGTGCCCACAGCGGCTGATGCCCCGCGACGGCGAGCATCGCGCCCCATGCGAACACGAAGACGTGCAGCAACACCCATAGCGGCCGCAAGGCCCCGACCTGAACGCTGGCCTGCGCCAACATGTCGACACTGCCCGCCGCGACGGCCCCCGCCACGGCATAGCTTGCGATGCGCCCCAGGTGAAAGCTCGCGGGCGCAGACCATGCGGCCCGGGTGCCTGTAGCAGGCCCTGCCGGCACGATGCGGATCACGCCCGCCTGCGCGGCGCAGCACATGGCCACGCAGTGCGGGCCGCCTGCCAGGCCCATGAGCAGCGCAGCACTGGCAAGCGCGAGCTGCATGGTCAGACCAGCCGCGAAAACCGCGTGCGGTTCGCTTGGGCGTAGCGGTCGAACACCATCGCGACGGCACGCACGAGGAACCAGCCTTGCTCGGTGACCGTCACGTCGTGGTCGCTCAGCCGCACCACGCCCTGCGCGGCCAGCGGTCCGAGCGCCGCGAACTCGGCGGCGAAGTAGTCGCGGAAATCGACCGCATAGGCCTCACCCATGGCGTCGAAGTCGATGCGGCCGCGGCACATGAGCGCCATGATCACCGCGCGGCGCAGGAGGTCGTCGCGCGACAGCGCAAGGCCGCGCACCACGGGCAGGCGCCCCTGGTCGAGGTGGTCGTAGTACTCGTCGAGCGTCTTGGCGTTCTGGCTGTAGGTGGCACCCACGCGCCCGATGGCTGAAACGCCCAGCGCAACCAGATCGCCATCGGGCCGCGTGCCGTAGCCCTGGAAGTCGCGCTGCAGCCTTCCGTGCCGCTTCGCGACGGCGAGCGGATCGTCGGGCAGTGCGAAGTGATCCATGCCTATGTACACATAGCCCGCCGCGGTGAGCACGTCGATGGCGCGGGCGAGCATGCGCACCCGTGCGACCGCATCGGGAAGCTCCTCGGCCACGATGCGCCGCTGCGGCTTGAAGCGCTCGGGCAGGTGTGCATAGGCGTAGAGCGCGATGCGGTCAGGCCGCAGTTCGCGGATCTGCGCCAGCGTGCGCTCGAACGAGGCATCGTTCTGCCGTGGCAACCCGTAGATCAGGTCGACGTTGATCGACTCGAATCCCAGCGCACGCGCGGCCGCCATCAGCGCAAAGACCTGCGATGCGGGCTGGATGCGGTGCACGGCCTGCTGCACCGCGGGGTCGAAGTCCTGCACGCCGAAGCTCAGGCGGTTGAAACCCAGCGTGGCCAGGCTCGACAGCCGCTGCGCGTCGACGGTGCGTGGATCGATCTCGATGGACCGCTCGCCGCCGGGCTCGAAGAGGAAGGAGCGGTGCAACAGCGCCATCAGCTCCCCGAGTTCCGCATCGTCGAGAAACGTCGGCGAGCCGCCGCCCAGGTGAAGCTGGCTCACGGTGGCGCCGCGCCCCAGCTGCGCCACCTGCAGCGCGATCTCGCGCGCCAGGTAGGCCAGGTATTGGCGGCCCCGTTCCCGATGCCGCGTCACGACCTTGTTGCAGGCGCAGTAGTAGCACAGCGATTCGCAAAAAGGGATGTGCACGTACAGCGACAACGGCGCGGCCTGCCCGCCGCTGTCTCGCCGGCGCCGCAGCGCCTGCAGATAGTCGCCGGCACCGAAGGCCTCGACGAAGCGGTCGGCCGTGGGGTAAGAGGTATAGCGCGGCCCCGGAACATCGAACTGCCGCAGCAGATCGATGGGCAAGGCCGGCGAGGCGGGGTCAAGGGCGACAGAAGACATGGTCATCACGAAGAGGTTCGCGGCGGTGCCTCGCGGCGCCGCGGCGCGGGCGACCTGGCGAGCAGCACCGTGCAGGCGCTCGATGCCGCCGCCATCAGCCAGAAGACAAAGAACGCCGCGGTGTACACACCCTGGCGCGACATCCGCAGTGCGTCGGCACCGCAGAAGGCGTTCAGCGGATCGAACAGCGCGAACACCAGCACCTCCATGCCGCAAGCCACCAGAAACGAAGGCCAGAGGATGCCCGCGAGCTGGCGCCATCCGTTCATGACCCCGGCCCCCGTGGCGACAGCGGCACGTCGTCCGCGGGCGTGGCCGCATGGTTGCGGCCCGTGAGCGCGGGCATGAGCTTCTTGTCGGCCAGCGTCTTGTTGATCTCCATGCCCTCGCGGTAGTAGTCCTCGGACACCAGCGCTTCGGGTCGGCTCAGCGCGAGCCAGAGCGTCACGAAGCTCGCCACCACCACCACGGCGGGCCCTGCGATCACCATCCACAGCATGGGGTAGCGCCACCACGCCAGCGCGGCGGGTTCCATCGTTGTCGTCGTTGTGTTCATGTCGACCTTTCAGCGCGGCACCAGGAAGGCCGCTTTTTCAGAAACCTGCGCCGCGCCACCCTCTTCCCGGATGTCGAAGTGCACGGTGTGGGAGCCGGCCGGCACCGCGCCGTAGGGCGCCTGCAATCGCACCGCGACCCAGCGCGACTGGGCCGGCTCGACCGCGACCGCTTCGTCCGGCGAGACGCTCAGGCCCTCGATGCCGCGCGCGGCGATCCGGTAGCGCTGGGGCCGCTCGGTGGCGTTCATGATCTGCAGCCGGTAGACGTTTTCCAGGCGCCCGCCCTCCACGATGCGGGCCAGCGAGGCGCGGTCGCGCACCACGTCGACCTTCAGCGGCGTGCGTGTGACAAGGCTGGCGAGCAGCCCCGTCACCAGCAACGCAAGGATGGCCGTGTAGACCAGCACGCGCGGACGCAGCACGCGGCGCACCAGTTGGCGGCCGGTCCAGCGGCCCTCCATGCCGTTCTGCGTGTCGTAGCGGATCAGCTTCGGCGGATAGGCCATCTTCGTCATGACGGTGTCGCAGGCGTCCACGCACAGGCCGCAGCCGATGCACTCGTACTGCAGGCCTTCGCGAATGTCGATGCCGGTCGGGCACACCTGCACGCACAGGCCGCAGTCGATGCAGTCGCCCAAGCCCAGCGTGTGCGGCTCGGGCCCCTTGCGGCGCGGCGCGCGTGGCTCGCCGCGCGCCGGGTCGTAGGTGACGATGAGCGTGTCGCGGTCGAACATGGCGCTCTGGAAGCGCGCATAGGGGCACATGTACTTGCACACCTGCTCGCGCATGAAACCGGCGTTGCCATAGGTGGCGAAGCCGTAGAAGAAAACCCAGAACACTTCCCACGAGCCCATCTGCGTCTGCAGGAAGGCCATGCCCAGCTCGCGGATGGGCGTGAAGTAGCCCACGAAGGTGAACCCGGTCCACAGCGCAATGCCGATCCACACGAGATGCTTGAACCACTTCTTGACCAGCTTCTCGAGCGACATCGGCTCGGCGTCCAGCCGCATGCGCGCGGTGCGGTTGCCTTCTATCTTGTGCTCGACCCACATGAATATCTCGGTGTAGACCGTCTGCGGGCAGGCATAGCCGCACCACAGGCGCCCCGCCACCGCGGTGAACAGGAAGAGCGACAGTGCGCTGATGACCAGCAGCCCCGAGAGGTAGATCAGGTCCTGGGGGTACAGCACCACGCCGAAGATGTAGAAGCGGCGCGCGGCAAGGTCGAACAGCACCATCTGCCGGCCGCCCCACTCCGCCCAGGGCATGCCGTAGAACACCAGTTGGGTCAGGAAGACCATGGCCCAGCGCCAGCGCGCGAACATGCCGCGCACCGTGCGCGGGTAGATCTTCCTGGAGGCCTCGTAAAGGCCGATCTCCTCGGCGGCCGGAGCGCTGGCGATGGGGATGATCTTCTGCGTCATGCGCCCGCGGCCTCAGGGAGTGGCCGCCACCGGCGGCGCGGCTGTCGATGTGTTCGAGAAGCCCCACACATACGACGCCAGCAGCTTGATCTGCGCCTCGGTGAGGCGGCCTTCCTGCGCCGGCATCTGGTTGTGCTTGCCCTCGTTGATCATCTGGACGATGGCGGCCTCGCCGTAGCCGTGCAGCCAGATCTTGTCGCTGAGGTTGGGCGCGCCCATCGCCTGGTTGCCGACGCCGCCGATGCCGTGGCAGGCCGCGCAGACCGTGAACTTCGACTTGCCGAGGCCGGCGCGCACCGAGTCGTGCGGCTCGCCCGACAGGCTCAGCACATAGTTGGCCAGGTTCTTCACGTCGTTCGGCGTGCCGACCGCCGCCGCCATGGGCGGCATCGTGCCGATGCGTCCCTTGGTGATGCTTTCGACGATCTTCTCGGGTGTGCCGCCGTGCAGCCAGTCGTTGTCGGTGAGGTTGGGAAAGCCCTTGCTGCCGCGCGCGTCGGAGCCGTGGCACTGCGCGCAGTTGTTCATGAACAGGCGCTCGCCGATGGCCTTGGCCTGCGGGTCGCGCGCGATCTCCTCGACTGGCATGGCGGTGAAGCGGGCGTACACCGGGGCCAGCGCCTGCGTGGCCTTGGCGACTTCGGCCTCGTACTCGCCGCGGGAGCTCCAGTCGGATTTGCCGCGAAAGCTCCCCAATCCCGGAAAGATGGCGAGGTAGCCGAGGGCGAACACGATGGTCAGCACGAACAGCCCGATCCACCACATCGGCAGCGGGTTGTTGGCTTCGCGCAGGTCTTCGTCCCAGACGTGGCCGGTGGTGTTGTCGGCGTTGGCCGGCACGCGCTTGCGGGCCGTCATCCACAGCAGCAGCACGCAGCCCAGGATGCTCAGCAGCGAAGCCACGGCAATGTAGTTCGACCAGAAATGGCTGATGAAATCGCTCATCGTGGTTCTCCCTTCAGTCCTGCTCGAACGGCAGGCGGGCCGCTTCCTGGAAGTCGCGCGCGTTGCGCCGCGAATAGGCCCAGATCACGATGCCGATGAAAAGCACGAAGCAGACGACGGTAGCTGCAATGCGCAAGGTGGTGATGTCGATCATGGTTTCGGTCCTTCGCTGCTTACTTGAGAGCCAGGCCCAGCGACTGCAGGTAGGCCACCGTGGCTTCCATCTCGGTCTTGCCGGTGACCTCCTGCGCGGCCTTGTCGATTTCCGCATCGGTGTAGGGCACGCCGACGCGGCGCAGGGCACGCATGTGGGCCGGCAGGGATTCGGCGTCGACCTGGTTCTTTTCGAGCCAGGTGTAGGCCGGCATGTTCGACTCGGGCACGAGGTCGCGCGGGTTGTTCAGGTGAATGCGGTGCCACTCGTCGCTGTACTTGCCGCCCACGCGGTGCAGGTCGGGCCCGGTGCGCTTGCTGCCCCACTGGAAGGGGTGGTCGTAGACGAACTCGCCGGCCACCGAGTAGTGGCCGTAGCGCAGCGTCTCCGAGCGGAAGGGGCGGATCATCTGCGAATGGCAGTTGTAGCAACCCTCGCGCAGGTAGATGTCGCGGCCGGCGAGCTGCAGCGGCGTGAGCGGCTTGACGCCCTCCACCGCCTCGGTGGTGGACTTCTGGAAGAACAGCGGCACGATCTCGACGAGTCCGCCGATGGCCACGACCACCAGGATCAGCACGATCATCAGCAGGTTGTTGGTCTCGATCTTCTCGTGGCTGAAGCCTGCGGACTTGGGGGTATTCGGGTTCATGGTGTGTCCTCGGGTCCTCAGGCGTGGGCCATGGCAGGGGGCGGGATCTCGGCGCGCACCGAATAGCCCGAGATGACGGTCATCCAGACGTTCCAGGCCATCACCAGCATCCCCGACAGGTAGAGCAGCCCGCCGATCAGGCGCACCACGTAGAACGGGAAGGTGGCCTTCACGCTTTCCACGAAGGTGTAGGTGAGCGTGCCGTCGGGGTTGATCGCGCGCCACATCAGGCCCTGCATCACGCCGGCGATCCACATGGCGGCGATGTAGAGCACGATGCCGATGGTGGCCATCCAGAAGTGCACCTCGATGGCCTTGACGCTGTGCATCTCGGTTCGGCCGTACATGCGCGGGATCAGGTAGTACAGCGAGCCCATGGTGATGAAGCCCACCCAGCCGAGCGCGCCGGAGTGCACGTGGCCGATGGTCCAGTCGGTGTAGTGGCTCAGGGCATTGACGGTCTTGATGGACATCATTGGCCCCTCGAAGGTCGACATGCCATAGAACGACAGCGCGACGATCAGGAACCGCATGATCGGGTCGGTGCGCAGCTTGTGCCAGGCACCCGAGAGCGTCATCACGCCGTTGATCATGCCGCCCCAGCTCGGCGCCAGGAGAATGAGCGAGAACACCATGCCCAGCGACTGCGTCCAGTCGGGCAGCGCCGTGTAGTGCAGGTGGTGCGGGCCGGCCCACATGTAGGTAAAGATCAGCGCCCAGAAATGCACGATGGACAACCGGTACGAGTACACCGGGCGGCCTGCCTGCTTGGGGATGTAGTAGTACATCATCCCGAGGAAGCCGGCCGTGAGGAAGAAGCCGACCGCGTTGTGGCCGTACCACCACTGCACCATCGCGTCTTGCACGCCCGCGTAGGCCGAGTAGCTCTTCATCCAGCCGGCCGGAACCACCGCGCCGTTCACGATGTGCAGCAGCGCCACCGCGATGATGAAAGCGCCGTAGAACCAGTTGGCCACGTAGATGTGGCGCACGCGGCGCTTGCCGATGGTGCCGAAGAACACGATCGCATAAGCCACCCAGACCACCGCGATCAGGATGCCGATGGGCCATTCGAGTTCGGCGTACTCCTTGCCCCGGGTGTAGCCCAGCGGCAGGCTGATGGCGGCCGCCACGATCACGAGCTGCCACCCCCAGAACACGAAGGACGCCAGCGCGGGTGCGAACAGCCGGACCTGGCAGGTGCGCTGCACCACATGAAAGCTGGTCGCCATCAGCGCGCAGCCGCCGAACGCGAAGATCACCGCGTTGGTGTGCAGCGGCCGCAGTCGTCCGTAGC
Organism: Variovorax sp. VaC1; assembly: GCF_043658315.1. Classification (NCBI taxonomy): domain Bacteria; kingdom Pseudomonadati; phylum Pseudomonadota; class Betaproteobacteria; order Burkholderiales; family Comamonadaceae; genus Variovorax; species Variovorax sp. VaC1. The sequence continues at coordinate 982,613 of NZ_JBIGLT010000003.1, forward strand.
TGAGCCATGGAATGCCGAGGTTGAGTTCGGGCCATGTCAACTGGAAGGCGATGATCACGCCGACCAGCATGCCGACCACCCCCCAGACCACGGACATGAGAGCGAACTGCCGTACGACGGTGTCGTCGTAAATCGCGGCGGGTGGGTTCGTTGCTTGCATCGTCGTGCCCTTGAGTGAATGGTGGGCAGTCTCTCTGCCACCCTGCTCCCCGGACTTGATGCAAATCAATCGTTGTGCAGGATGCGATCGCCTTCGACGTCGATGTTCTCGAACTGGCCGCGCTCGATGGCCCACCAAAGCCCGCCGAGAATCGCGAGCACCAGCACCACCGACAACGGAATGAGCAGGAAGAGGATGTCCATCAGGTGCCCACCTTCGCCTGGGCGGTGAGCCGCGCCGCATTGAGGACCACCACGAGCGAACTTGCGGCCATGCCCAGGCCGGCCAACCACGCTGGCAACCAGCCGGCGACGGCGAGCGGTACGCACAGCGCGTTGTAGCCGGCGGCCCAGAAGAGGTTCTGGCGCACGGTGCGCAGCGTTCGGCGTGCCTGCGCAATCGCCTCGGGAATGGCCACAAGCCTGTCGCCCAGCACCACGAAATCGGCACGCGCCCGCGACAGTGGCACCGCGCGGCCGAAGGCGAAGGAAGCGTTCGCGCGGGCCAGCGAGGGGCCGTCATTGAGGCCGTCGCCCACCATTGCGATCCGCCTGCCTTCGGCCTGCAATCGCCAGAGCACGTCGAGCTTGTCTTCGGGCGTGCAGCCGCCCTGCGCGAAGGCAATGCCGGCGCGCGCACCGATCTCCCTGGCCGCGCCCTCGCGGTCGCCCGACAACAGCCGCACCGTCAAGCCTTGTTCCCGCAATGCGGCCACAGCGGCGACGGCATCCGCGCGCAGCTCTTCGGCGAACACGAAGCTGGCGACCCACCCCTGTGCGTCGGCCAGATGGACTTGCGCGGCCTCTACCTGCAGCGACGGCACGCCGCAGAAGGCGGCTGACCCGAGCCGCATCTTCTGCCCTGCATTCGATGAATGGTCGCGGCTGCGGCGCATCAGGCCTTCGAGCCCGAGGCCGGCGCTCTCGCCGACGTGCGCCACGGTCCAGCCGGGCGGCGCGCAGAACTGCGCGTTCCATGCATTCACCAAAGCCTGCGCAATGGGGTGCAGCGATTGCGCGGCGAGCGCGGCCGCCATTTCCAGTGCATCGCCGGGGCGCAAGCCCTGCCGGCAATAGACGCGCTCAAGCCGAGGAACGTCGCCGGTCAAGGTGCCCGTCTTGTCGAACACGACCGTGTCGACCGAAGCCAATGCCTCCAGCGCCTGCAGATTGGACGTGAGCACACCGCCGCGTGCCAGAGCGCCCGCGCTGGCGAGCATGGCGGCCGGTGTTGCGAGCGAGAGCGCGCAGGGGCAGGTCACGATCAGCACCGCCACTGCCACCATCACCGCCTTGCCCGGGTCCACCGGCCACCAGAACGCCGCAGCGGCCGCTGCCGATGCAAGCACCACGATGAGGAAGGGCCGTGCCACGCGGTCGGCCAGCAGCGCCAGGCGCGGCTTGTGCAGGGCCGCGCTTTCCATCAGCCGCACGATCTGCGAGAAACGCGTGCCCTCGCCCACCGATTCGATGCGCACCCGCACCACCGCCAACAGGTTGTGGCTGCCGGCCAGTACGCGGTCGCCGCACGGGCGCGGCACGGGGTGTGACTCGCCCGTGAGCAGGGCTTCGTCGGCGCTGGTGTCGCCTTCGATCACCACCCCGTCGGCCGGGAACGCCTCACCAGGGCGCACCCGGACCACGTCGCCGACCGCGAGCCGCCGCACCGCCACCCGCGCCCAGCTGCCATCGGCGGTCAGGCGCTCGACGCTGTCGGGCAAGCGATGCATCAGCGCCTCGAGCGATCCGGCCGTGCGGTCGCGCAGGCGTGCCTCTAGCCAGCGACCGGTGAGCAGGAAGAAGACGAACATCGTCAGCGAGTCGAAGTAGACCTCGTGGCCCAGCGGCCCGCCGCCGTCGAAGGTCGCGGCGCTGCTGACGACAAAAGTCATGAGCACGCCGAAGGCCACGGGCAAGTCCATGCCGATCCGCCTGGCGCGCAGGTCGCGCCACGCACTGCGAAAGAACGGGCCGCAAGAAAAGAGCACGACGGGCAGCGTGAGCACCCAGGAGGCCCAGCGCAGCAGTTGCGCCGCATCGGCCGTCATATCGCCGGGCCGCGCGACGTAGGCCGGGTAGGCGTACATCATCACCTGCATCATGCAAAAGCCCGAGACCAGCCAGCGCCACAGCGCCATGCGCAGCTCACGCGAGCGCTGCTCGCTCGCGGGCTGGCTGCCGGCGGGAACCAGCGGATACCCGGCGGCAGCCGAAGCCTCGAACCAGCGCGACGGGCGCGTGGCCGCGGCTGACCACACGATGCGCGCACGCCGGCTCGCTGCGTTGACCTGTGCCTCTTGCACGCCGGGCACCTGAAGCAAGGCCGCCTCGACCGTGAACGCGCAGGCGGCGCAGTGCATGCCGTCTACCGCAACCTGCGACTCCCAGGTGCCCGTGGCCGCATCGCCTTCCACGACATGGCCGAACGCCTGCCATCCCGCGGGATCGTCGAGCACGCGCCAGCGCTCGCCCAGGGGCGGCATGGGCAATGAATGCGAGGGAATGGAGGCGAGCGCAGCTTGCATCGAGCGAGGCTAAGGGCGCGCTTCGCGGTGCTCCTTGATCTGCGTCAACCCCCGAAACCACCGCCTGCCTAAGCTCGCGGCACACCACATCTTCGGAGACCCTTCATGTTCAAACGCATCCTCGTTGCCACCGATGGTTCCACGCTCTCGAAGAAGGCCGTGACCAGCGCGATCGCCCTCGCCGCCCAGAACGACGCCGACCTCGTCGCGCTCAACGTGATCCCGCGCTACCCGAGGAGCTATTTCGAGGGTTCGATGACGTTTTCTGCTGAGGACATTGGCCGCATCGAGAAGCAATGGGCAGACAAGGCCCAGGAGATGCTCGACGCCGTGAGTGCGCGCGCCAAGCAAAGCGGCGTGCGGGTGCGCACGGCAACGGCCAACTCCGACCTGGTGGCCGAATCGATCATCGCAGCGGCGAAGAAATACAAGAGCGACCTGATCGTGATGGCATCGCACGGCCGCAAGGGCATCAAGCGGCTGCTGCTGGGGAGCGAAACGCAGCACGTGCTGGCTCGCTCGACGCTGCCTGTGCTTGTGCTTCGCTGACGCGGTGAGCGCTATGTGGGTCCAAGCCTACAGATCCAAGCGGATATTCTGCTGATGACTCAGAGTGCCAGTTTGACTATTTCAATGGGTTTACCACCTGATCCAAGCAGGCGCCATCATGCGATTTTCCACATTGCCTCCATCAGGCTACACCTCCGTAACCAGGACCTAAGTCTCGCAGTACTTCCAGATGAACTCACCTGCGAAGTCCATGAAATCGAGGAACATAAGGTGTGTATTCCACGCCGCTTCGTCGGCACCGTCGATCGCGGCCCTCGTCAACGGCACTTGCCACAGTTCCCGCACGACGATAGTGTCGAGCACTACATCTGCTGCTTGAAAATGCCACAGCCGCACATCATCGCCACGCGTGATGGTCGAGATCCGATGACCCGACCGGGACGCAAGTGTCCCGATAGTCTTGCCGATCAGCTTGTCGCACTGATAGTGAAACGCCACGTTGTTTCGCACCTTCTCGACCAACTGTCGAAACTGATCGTGCTTCGCTCCGCCATGCAGAAATGGCAGCAGATTGGCGAATGACTCTCGGGTTCGGCGATCGCACTGATCGACGAAGTTCATCAGATCCGGGGTATCTCTAATCTGATTGATGATGACGAAGGCTTCGGACATGTGCGCAATTTGCAAGCGCACCCAATACAACCCACCATTCGGACGCACGTTCCGGTCTCCGCGTTCAACGGCTGCCTTATAGTCGGCCAGATTCTGATTCGCGTACGACATGTCATTTGCAGCCATCATCAGTTTGATGACTACCACTGCACTGGCACCGCGGAGCTTCAGCGTTTCGAAATTGATTTGTCGAGTAGTCGTGCGCGTCATGGCGGCTCCCGTTCGATTCCTTTTGCTCGAATGAGCATAGCGCGCGGCGAACGCCCTCGGAATGCGATCCACACCCAACGGCCAGCCTCGCCATCCTCGAGATGAAAAGTGCAACTACAAACTGCGTGACAAGTCCTCAAGCACAAGCTTGCGCGCCTAGCTCCGCCCTTGCGGCGAACTAGTCACGCCTGCCGGAGGCATCGCGAATGCGGGCTCATCCGCCAGAAAGGAAGGCTCCTCCTGCGCGAGCCTAGTCGAACTGCCAGTAGGCATCGTCGAGCGCGACCCATGGCTCCTCGACCGATTCATGAATCTGGAGCCAGGCGAGGATTTCTCCTTCTCGCTTCTTGTACGGAGGGGGAAGCCCGAAGCCCGAGTGCGGTGTGGCCCCAAGAATCCGGGCCCGGATGTCGCTGGAGAACGGTTTCAGCAAGGTCTTGTAGAGAAGCTGCTCGCGCCAGGATGAACTGATCACGATCTTCACGTGCGGGAATTCGCGCAGCAACGCCTCCAGGCGCGGCAGGAGGCAGAAGTCGGCGCCGCCGTTGAGGACGTGATCTTCCCCCTCTGGGTGCAGCACGCCGTCGAAGTCGAGAAACAGGATCACCCTGAACCTCTCAAGCCGCTCCTATCGCGCCTCATACGACGCCGCCGTGCTGGATGGCATTGAGCATTGATCGGACCTTTTCCGAGCCGCCTCCAACAGCGAACGCTGCGGGCGTCTGGCCGTCGAGCAGCTCATGAGGTTTGTCCAGCCAGGTTCGGGCCTCTGCGCCAAAGACCTGGGTAGCGAGATCCAACAAGTCTTGTGGAAGACCATCCGACTCAAGCCGCCCCTGCGAGTGCAGCGGCCATGCCAGGTGCGAGCCCATGTCGACGCCGAAGGCGCGAAACGGTGCTGCAGCACTCTGCATTCCTTCCGCGAGATAGTCGATGTTCTGATGATGGTGTCCATGGACCACCAGTTGAACGCCAAGCGCCTCAGCGAGTTCGTCGATCGCCTTCCAGCCATGCGGGTGAACCGCGGGCGCTTCGTGCGTCACCAGGAAGTCGGCAGGGCCGCTGCGCAGCAGTTGCTGGTAGTCGGCCGGGAAGATGACCGCCGTGCTCAGGCTGCTGACGTTGCTGGTGGCCGTGCTCAGGCCCGTCGACAAGCTGACGACGCCCGTGGACAGGCTACTGATCCCGGTCGAAGTCGATGTCGACAAGCTGCTGATGCTGCTCGTCGCCGTGCTCAGGCCGGTCGAGGTCGACGTGGACAG